>JADMII010000019.1 GCA_015478665.1 Dehalococcoidia bacterium | reverse complement strand
ACGCTGATCTCGAAGTCCATCTGCGCCAGTCCGACGAGGTACGCGCACTCGATCACCGTCGCCTTGCGCTGCACCTTCCGGAACGACGCCCAGCCGCCCGGGATGACGTTCGCCTTCGGCACGCGGACGTCCTCGAACTTCACTTCCGCCTGCTTGTCGGCGGCGATCGTCTTGAGCTGCGTCTGCGTAATCCCGGACGCCTTCGCATCGACGATCACCAGCTCGATGCCCTGCTCGCCCTTCGTACCCGGCCGCCGGCCGACGACGGTCATGTAGTCGGCGACGTTGGCGTCGCGGATGAAGAGCTTGGCGCCGTTCAGCACAAGGTCGTTGCCGTCGTCCTTCACCTCCAGCGCCACGCCCTCGGCGTCGAAGCGGGCCGACGGCTCGGTGAACGCCAGCGTCCAGATCGCGTTGCCGCCGGCAATCTGCGGCAGGTACTGCTTCTTCTGCTCGTCGGTTCCCGCTTCGAGCAGCGGCAGCACGCCGCCGACCTGCGTCGAGATGAACGGCCCTGGCACGAGCGCCCGGCCGAACTCCTCGATGAGGATGATCAGGTCCAGGTAGCCGAAGCCGGCGCCGCCGTACTGGTCGGGGATCAGCAGTCCCTGCCAGCCCTGCTCGGCCATCTTCTTCCAGAGGTCGGGCGAGTAGCCCTTCTCATCCTCCTCCATCTCGCGGACGAGCGTCTCCGGGCACTCCTTCTCGAGGAAGTCGCGCGACGCGTTCCGCAGCAGCTCTTGCTCTTCCGACAATCCGAGGTCCATGCCACTACCCTTTCTGCTTCTTCTTCGTCTTCGTTTCGTCCGCGTGCTCGGCGGCGCGAGCGACCTTCATCGGCACATGATGCCGTGACACGCCCTTCCCGCCTGCCCGCGCCGACCACGCCCGACCCGAGGGCAGGTGCTGCGGGCGCGGGTCGCTGGGATGCCCCATATTCTGCACCGTTTTCGGCGTACGCTCCAGCCGTTGCGTCGTGTGCTCTGGCCTCCGTTTCTGCAACCATCGTCGCCGTCAGGATCGACCTGGGAGCATCGCATGCACGTGAGCGCCGCGACGACCTCCGCCCCTCCACCGTCCAGCCTCCGGCTCCAGCCTGTGTGGGCTCCAGCCCCACCCCTATGTGCGCTCCGACCTGCCGCCTCCGGCCTCCAGCATCCGCGCCCGAGCCTCCGCCTGCTCCTGGTTATGCAGCACCTGCGACCAGGCCGGCCAGAGCAGGAAGATCGCTGCGACGACGACGGCCGGCCACGCCGCCCACACGATGTACTCGCTGCGGAAGGCCTGCCACTTTGTCAGGCGGCGCGCGTCGAGACAGTCCTCGGTTGCCGCCTTCACCTGCTGCTGCTGCACATCCTCGACCGGGATCCCCTGCGCCTCGGCGATCTTCTCCTGGAAGCCGATGCAGTTATTGTGCGTCGCCCCGTTGCCGATGACGCCCGTCGCATAGAGCGTCGTGCCGAGCGCGAGCGCGGCGGCGTAGATGAGCACGGCCAGCGCGGCGGCGCGGGCGAGGCGCTTCATCGGGCGTACGCCCGGCGAAGCGGCTGAAGCTGGATACACGTCGCAACCTCCAGCTTCCGGCGTCCCGCTTCATTCGCACTGCATCGCATCACCATCGGCCTCATCCCCGCGGCAGGCCCAGCCCGCGCTGGGCGATGATGTTGCGCTGGATCTCCGATGTGCCGCCGGCGATCGCCGAGCCGACGGACGTCACGTACGATTTGGCGAAGCGCGACCGCAGCTTCTCCCACGGGCTGCCGGGCCAGAGCTGGCCGTACAGCCCCATGATGCCGGCGCCGATGCGCGCCTGCCGCTGCACGTACTCCGAGTTGAACACCTTGACGATCGACGCCTCGTAGTTCGGGACGAGCCCGCGCGCCTGCATGCTCACCACGCGATACGACAGCAGTTGCGCCATCTCCAGGTCGATCCACAGGTCGGCGACCGCATGCCGCACGCTCGCCTTCTCCCAGAGGCGCCGCCCGTCGCCCTGCGTCTCCGTCTTCGCGAAGCGCGTCAGGTCTTCGAGCGAGCGCAGCGCCTGCGACGTGCCGCCGATCGACGAGCGCTCGAAGTCGAGCGTCGTCGTGGCGATGTACCAGCCGCGGTTCAGCTCGCCGAGCAGCCCCGAGCGCGGCACGCGCACGCTCTCGAAGAACACCTCGTTGAAGCTCTCGCCGCCGGCCATGTTGATCAGCGGCCGCACGGTGATCCCCGGCGTCTTCATGTCGAGCAGGAAATACGAGATGCCGCGATGCTTCGGCGCCGCCGGATCCGTGCGCGCCAGCACGAACATCCAGTCGGCGTAGTGCGCCTGCGACGTCCAGATCTTCTGGCCGTTTATGACGAAGTCATCGCCGTCCTGCACCGCGCGCGTCTGCAACGACGCCAGGTCGGAACCGGAGTTCGGCTCGCTGTAACCCTGGCACCAGACGACGTCGCCCGATGTGATGCCGGGGAGGTGCTGCTGCTTCTGCTCGTCGCTGCCGTAGAGGATGATCGTCGGACCCAGGTAGCCGACGGCGGCGGTGTTGATGATCGGCGCGCGGGCGTAGCCCATGCACTCGTTGAAGATCACCTGGTCCCAGAGGTCCATCTCGAGGCCGCCGTATTGCTTCGGCCAGGCCGGCGCGATCCAGTGCTTCGGCGCGAGCTTCTTCAGGAACTGCCGCCCGAACTCGAAACCCTCGTCGTCGATGGCGTTGTCGGCGCCGTCCCAGTCCGCCGGCAGCGCGTCGCGGAGGAAGCCGTTGACTTCTGCGCGGAACGACTGTTGTTGGGCGGTGAAGGTGAAGCGCATCAGGGGAAGCTCCTGAGTATGGCCTGTGAGAGCCGAGAGGCGGGAGGTGAGGTATCCCGACCCTCACCTCTCACGTCGCGTCTCTCCCGCCTCATCGCTAGTCCCGCGGCAGCCCCAGGCCGCGCTGGGCGATGATGTTCCGCTGGATCTCCGACGTGCCGCCCTCAATCGTGTACGCCTGCGAGCGCAGGTACGTCGCCGCCCAGCGGCCCTTCGTCGGGGCGTCGTCGCCGCGCAGCTGGCCGTACTGGCCGAGGATATGGATCGCCGTGCGCGCGATGCGCTGGTTCAACTCCGTGCTGAAGAGCTTCAGCGACGATGCCTCGTAGTTCGGGATCAGCCCGCGCGCCTGCATGCTCGCCACCCGGTACGAGAGCATCCGCGCCACCTCGACCTCGACCATCCGGTCGGCGAGCTCGTAGCGCAGCATCGGGTTCGTCCGCAGCGTGCTCGTCGGTTCCGCCTCGTGCGCCGTGGCATACTCCACCAGCTCTTCGACGTGCTGCTTCATGCCCGTCGCCGAGCCGATACTCGAGCGCTCGAAGTCGAGCGTGGTGACGGCCGCGTACCAGCCGCGGTTCTCCTCGCCGATCACGTTCTCCTTGGGGATACGGACGTTGTCGAAGAACACCTCGTTGAACTCGTGCGAGTTCCCCAGGTTGTACAACGGCCGTACCTCGACGCCCGGTGACTTCATGTCGAGGATGAAGTAGGTGATGCCACGGTGCTTCGGGGCGTCCGGGTCGGTGCGCGTGAGCAGGATCATGTACTTCGCCATGTGCGCCAGCGTCGTCCAGATCTTCTGCCCGTTGATCACGTAGTCATCGCCGTCGCGCACGGCGCGCGTCTGCAGCGACGCGAGGTCCGAGCCGGCGCCCGGCTCGCTGTAGCCCTGGCACCAGATGTCCTCGCCCTTCAGCATGCCGGGCAGGAACTTCTGCTTCTGCTCGTCGGTGCCGTGGACGATGAGCGTCGGACCGGCCATGCCGAGGCCGATGATCATGTGCAGCGGACGCGGCGCCTTCTGGAGCGCCATCTCCTCGTTGAAGATGAACTGCTGCACCGTCGTCATGCTGGCGCCGCCATACTCTTTCGGCCACGCCGGCGCGATCCAGCCCTTCGCGCCGAGCTTCTTGAACCACTCCTGATTCGCTGCCCAGCCGCTGACGAGCGCCTCCTGCCCGGACTCGCCCGGCTTGGGCCGCGGCGCCTCCCTCAGGATGAAGTCTCGCACCTCGCTCCGAAACGCTGCTTCCTCGGGGCTGTCCGTGAAATCCATCTTGGTACGCTCCTCTCGACTGTTCGTGTCTGCGCCATCGAACGATGGCCGTGGTGTTGGTACGGTGGTTGGAGGACGTGCCTCCGGGCTTCAGCTTCCATCGTCCACCATGCGCGCGACGCAGCGCGCGTCGGCCCTCTAGTCCCGTGGCAGGCCGAGGCCGCGCGTGGCGATGATGTTCCGCTGGATCTCCGACGTGCCGCCGGCGATCGTCGACGCCAGCGACGTCATGTACGAGCTCTCGTAGCGGCCCTTCATCGGCGCATCGTCGCCGTACAGCTGACCGTAGAGCCCCAGCACCCTCACGCCGGTGCGCGCGATGCGCTGGTTCAGCTCCGACGCGAACAGCTTCGTCATCGAGGCCTCGTGGTTCGGGATCATCCCGGCGGCCTGCATCGTCACCACACGGTACGACATCAGCCGCGCCACGTTCGCCTCGATGTAGCGGTCCACCAGCTCGCCCTTCAGCGACTCGAGCTGCCCGGTGCGGCTCGTGCCGTCGCCCTCGTGCTCCTTCGCGTACTTCACGAGCCCATCGAGCTGCAGGCGAATGCCGACGGCGGAGCCGATGCTCGAGCGCTCGAAGTCGAGCGTCGTCGTGCCGATGTACCAGCCGCGGTTCAGCTCGCCGACCAGGTTCTTCGCGGGCACGCGGACGTCCTCGAAGAACACCTCGTTGAACATGTTCTGGTTCGCCAGGTTGGTCAGCGGCCGCACCGTGACGCCCGGCGACTTCATATCGAGCATGAAGTAGCTGATGCCCTTGTGCTTCGGCGCATCGGGGTCGGTGCGGGCCATCATGAACATCCAGTGCGCGTACTGGGCGCCCGAGGTCCAGATCTTCTGGCCGTTGATCACGAAGTCATCGCCGTCGCGCACGGCGCGCGTCTGCAGCGACGCGAGGTCCGAGCCGGAGCCGGGCTCGCTGAAGCCCTGGCACCACTGCACCTCGCCCGAGAGGATGCGGCCGAGGTGCTCCTGCTTCTGCGCCTCGTTCCCATGCACGATCAGCGTCGGGCCGATCATCGAGACGCCCATGCCGCCGACGGGCGGCACGCGGTTCTCGGCGAACTCCTCGTTCATGATGAACTGCTGCTTCACGCTGAGGCCGGCGCCACCGTACTCCTTCGGCCAAGCGGGCGCGATCCAGCCGCGGCCGGCGAGCTTCTGTCGCACGCCCTTCAGCCGCTCGAAGGCGCCACGGTACATGCCGCGCTCCAGGTCCTCGGCGCCGCCCTCCGGCACCTCCTTGCGCAGCTCGTTGTTGATGAAGTCCCGCACTTCCGTCCGGAACGCCGCTTCTTCGGTGTTGTCCTTGAAATCCACGTCGTTTCACTCCTGTCGCATGTGGCATGTCGCAGGTCTCAGGTCCTGCGTATTCCGGCCCGTTCACCACCTGAACGCCCGTATCGAATGAGTTGCCTGAGTCGACGCGCAACCACGCGATACCCGGCGACGAATCTGAATGTTTCTCCTCCTCAGTGATCCAGCCCGGCTCTCGGGCGATATCAACTGCGCGGACATTTCGTCGGTCGACCCCGGCGCCATCGTGAGGAAGTTGCAACGTGGCGAGGCGAGTGTCGCTTCCGGTGCCCCTCGGCGATGTTCGTCGCAATGGACGTGCAGGCGCGACCGATCCGGCTGGCGAACCCTGACGCCCGGACGATGGGGCCGGCGCCGAGGTCGTGCACGGGCCGCACCGGCGCCCCCGCGCGCTGATGCACCTCCAGCTGCCCGTATCGCTGCCGTCGTGCGGATGTCACTCGAACTCACCGTCGACCCGACCTGCAACGTGCGACCTGCGACTGTATGCCGTCACGCGCGCGGCAATCCCAGTCCGCGCGCGGCGATGATGTTCCGCTGGATCTCCGACGTGCCGCCTCCGACGGTGCTCGTGGTCGCGTAGAGGTACGCGCTCTCTGCCCTGCCGTTGAACTGCGCCCGCACGCTCCCGCGTCGTAACTGGCTGTAGGCGCCCAGCGCACGCATCGCCGTCACCGCGATGCGGATGTCCAGCTCCGATGAGTACAGCTTCGCGATCGACGACTCCTTGTTCGGCACGAGGCCGCGGTTCTGCATCGATACCACGCGCGTGCAGAGCATCTGCTCCACCTCCGACTCGACGGCGCGATCGGCGATCTCGTGGCGCAGCGCGCGGCTCTTCGAGACGTAGTCGTCGTCGCGATGCTCCCGCACGAACGCCGCCAGGTCGCGCACCATCAGCCCGTGCGAGACGCTCGTCGCGATACCGCTGCGCTCGAAGTCCAGCGTCGTCGTGCCGACGTACCAGCCGCGGTTCTCTTCGCCGAGCAGGTTCTCCTTCGGCACGCGCACGTTCTCGAAGAACACCTCGTTGAAGTCGTGGTTGCCGGCCATGTTCACCAGCGGCCGCACCTCGATGCCTGCTGACTTCATGTCGACGATGAAGTAGCTGATGCCCTTGTGCTTCGGCGCCTCCGGATCCGTCCGGGCGAGCAGGATCATGTAGTCGGAGACGTGCGCGCCCGACGTCCAGATCTTCTGGCCGTTGACGACGTAGTCGTCGCCGTCCTTCGTCGCCCGCGTCTGCAACGATGCCAAGTCCGAGCCGGCGCCGGGCTCGCTGAAACCCTGGCACCAGATCGCCTCGCCGCGGACGATCGGCGGCAGGTACCGCTGTTTCTGATCTTCGGTGCCGTAGAGGATGATCGTCGGACCCGCCCAGCCGGTGCCGATGCCGTAGTTGCCGCCCTTCGGCGCGCCCGCCGCCGCCATCTCCTGGTTGAAGATGAACTGCTGCATCACCGTCATGCCCGCGCCGCCGTACTCCTGCGGCCAGGCCGGCGCGATCCAGCCGCGATCCGCCAGCTTCTTCGCCCAGTCGGCGTTCAGCTGGCGATAGGCCTCCGTGCCCAGGCGGATGTCGTCCCAGCCGCCGCCGCCGAACATCGCACCGAGGCCGCGGCGCCGGATGCCCGGCGGGCACTGCCCGGCGATGAACGCGCGCACTTCGCTGCGGAACGACGCTTCGGGCGCGCTGTCGTGGAAGTCCATGCTCAGCCTGCTTTCCGCCTCGTGGGAACAGCCCGCACATTGTCGTAAACCCTCACGTTTACGTCAACGACCACGAGCCGACGGTGACGGACGTCGGAGGTCGGAGGTCGGAGGCGGCGCCGGGGCGGGGGGAACCGCGGATGGCGCAGGCGACAGCGGCGGATGGGCGCGGAGAACGCGCGCTTGACCAACAGCCGATGGCGTCCCGCGAGCCGTCATCATCCCACCGCCCCCTCGACGAACGCCGGCGTCTCGCCGCCGAGCGCCGACCAGATGCCGTCGGGCGCGCGCATCGGCGCCCGGTCGCTGAGGTACGTCGGCGCGCCGGCCGCCGTGCGCTTCACCGCATCGAGGTAGAGCCGTCCCCAGATCGCCGCGCGGGCGCGGTCCATCTCGCCGGAGAAGCCCAGCACATGCATCATGTCGAGCGTCATGCCAATGCCGAGGAACTGCCAGGCGACTATCCGCGCGTCGACGTCCTCGCGCACGATGCCGCGCGCCTTCCCCTCTTCCAGCGTGTCGGCGACGAACTCGACGAAGGCGCCGAAGCTCTCGCGCAGCGCCGCCCGGATCTCGGGGTCGTCGGCTTCGGAGAGCGCCCGGAACTGCAGCTTCATGTTGGCGGTGTGGCTGTCGAGGTGGTCGTAGTAGTAGACGCCGATCGCCCAGAGCGTCTCGATGGGATCGTCGTAGTCGCAGGAGATCTCCTCCCACACCCTGAGCAGGCGCGGCGCCGTCGCCCGCAGCGTCGCGACGAAGAGCTCCTTCTTGCCGGCGAAGTGGCGGTAGAGCGCCGGCTCGGAGATGCCCGCCGCCTTCGCCAGGTCCGCCGTGCCCACCTTGGCGTACGTCTGCCCGGCGAACACCGACCGCGCGCTCTCGATGATCTGGCGCTTGCGCTTCTCGGCCGGCAGCCGGCGCGCCCTCGTCGTCACCATCGCCGCACCATCCCAGCTTGTTAGTGAGCGCTCACTAGTACGATCGCCACCGTAGCACCAGGGTGCACAGGCGTCAACCGCTCCTCGCACATCGCCCCGCCGACGCGGCCTCCCCCCGATCGGCGCCCGTCAGCAATGCACCTGCGGACTCGACCCGTGCCACGACTGCCTGGAACGACGAGCGGTTGCAAGCCCGGCGGCCGCCGACGACGATCCGCATCCAACATGCGCGACCGTGCGGCGAGAGGAGGCGCACCAGATTGGTTCGGTCGGCCGCCTCTGCGCGAAGGAAGGCAAGAAGCAGGCGATCGCCGACTTGATGCCTACAGGACTGCAGGAGCGCCACGCGCCGAACATCAGGGCTTCGCCGCGTCCCACCTCGTCGACGCCAGCGACGAGCGGTGGCTGGCCGCGACCTTCGGGAGTGGGCACGCCTGCCGCGCCAACGCCGACGACCCGGCGCAGGACCGGCTGGTACCGCACGGCGCGCGACCTGCTGCAGTGACACCCCGGGGTGGCAGGATGGGCCGCTCGCACCTGAACCGTCGAACGGCGACACTGCAGAGATGCCCAGCCCGGCGCAGCTCGATGACATCCGCGCCCGCGTCGCCGCCTACCGACCGGCATCGATCGACGAGCCGGCGCTGGCGCGCGCCGCGGTGCTGCTGCCGCTGTACCAGCACGCCGGCGAGCTCGCCGTGCTCTTCACCGTGCGCTCGGAGCTCGTCGAGCACCACAAGGGGCAGATCTCGTTTCCCGGCGGCGGCTACGATGCCGCCGACGGCGACCTGCGCGTCACCGCCCTGCGCGAGACGTGGGAGGAGATCGGCGTCGCGCGCGAGCACGTCGAACTCTTCGGCCAGCTCGACGAGATGGTCACGATCTCGGACTTCCTCGTGCGGCCGTTCGTCGGCCTGATCACGCAGCCGGGGCCGTATCCGTTCGTGCACAGCGAGGTCGAGGTGGCGCAGATCCTCGAGGTGCCGCTGCGTCATCTCCAGCACGCCGCGAACGTCGTCGCCGAAGAGCGCACCTACCAGGGCCGGACGATGATGACGTACTCGTATCGCTTCGGCGACCACCTGATCTGGGGCGCGACGGCACGCATCATCCACGGCTTCCTGGACCTGGTCCAGCGTTGACGCGACGCATCGATCCAGGCATCGTATGAGCGCCCTCTCGCATGGCGATGAGCCCGTCCCGAACGAGCCGCGCGCCGTCGCCCGGCGTGGAGTCGGGCCCCGCCGGGCGCTCTCCCGCCAGCCGCCAGTGAGCCGCGCGCTGTACCGGCCGTGCATCGCTGCCTGCCTCCGCATGCATCTCGACGCCGGCGGCGGATGGCTGCTAGACTGCGCACGGAGACGGCACCAGCGAACGCCAGGAGTGACGCGATGCGCAAGGACTTGATGGAGATCCTCGCCTGCCCGATGTGCAAGGGGGAGCTGACCCTCAGCATCGACGAGGAGAAGGACGACGAGGTGGTGCGCGGCACGCTGTACTGCGCGGCCTGCGACGAGCGCTACCCGATCGAAGACAGCATCCCGAATCTGCTGCCGCCGGACCTGCGGAAGGCGACGAGCGGCGCCTAGACGCCGGAGGATACCGATGGGACGCTCACGTCAGCTCGGCATGATCATGATGATTGCATCATCGGTGGAGATGCTGGTGATGGTGATCGCCGTGATGCGGCGCAGCTACCTGGCGATCGCGCTGCCAGTCGTCACGGCCGTCGGCATCGTCAGCGCGCTCGCCTTCTGGGTCGGCTGGACGATGGCGAACACCGACGAGGAGCTCGCCGCACTCGAGGAGCAGGACGCGGTGCCGGCGGTCGCGTAGGCGCGGGCGCCGCTCCCCGATCGCGCTCTCAGCGGTCGCGCACCGCCGCGGATGAGTGCGTCGCATCACGCCCCGACGAAGCTCGAGATGCCTCCGCGCGACGCAGCACAACCCCATCGCGGCGCACCAGAGCGCCGTCGCTGTGACGCGCGCGTCGCGCCGGGCGAACGAAGTGGGCGTCGCGCCGACGGCCAGATGTCAGGACGACCGGCAACACGGGGCGGCAGCCGCGCGGCGCGGGATCCGAGCAGAGGCTGAATCGCCCGGCCGCCGGTTACCGCCCGACGAGCGCCACGAGCGACTCATCCGCGGCCGCTGCCTCGAACGACCATTCGAGGTGGGAGTCCGCTTCGACGAGCGGTGTCAGCTCGGCGCGCTGCGCGAGCACGTGCTGGACCTGCGCGGCGGCGTCTGCGGCCTCCGCGTCCCGCCAGACGGTGACGCGTCCGAGTTGCTCGCTCTCCGGCGAGCGCAGGCTGTAGCCGGTGATGTAGCCGGGCTGCGCGGCGTAGACGGCGAGGAGGTCATCGATGATGCCCGCGACGACGGCGGCTTCGTCTGGCTTGGGTGTCATCAGGGACAGGCGGACGTAGAGCATCGTGCCTCCGTGCGCTGATCGGCGAGGAACGCATCCGAGGCATCGTACCGCGGGTGTGCCGGGCGAGAGAAGAGGCCGGCGCTACCACCAATGCGGTGACGCCGGGCGCGCGCGTGGTTCGACGACCCAAGGCCCTACAGCCGGAGCTTGCCGTGGGAGGGCTGGCGCCGGCGCTGGCGCGGATGACCCTCGTCTTCTTCCAGGAGCTCGATGGGCGGCGTCGAGACGGCTTCGTGGACGTAGCCGCAGCAAAGGCAGGTACTGTAGGCGCCGTACCAGTCGCGCTCGACGATCATCGAGCCGCGGCAGCGCGGGCAGCTTCGAGGCAAGGTGCTGTTCATGAGGTACCCCTCCAGGACCCCGATGGGGCCGCTTCGCCGGTGGCGCGCCGGGCCACCAGTCCGCCGGATGTGGCCTTCATTTCGCCTGCGGGAGGCGGCGCGGGTTCGGGCGCTCATGTCCCTTCGTGTCGGCGCGCGATGGTCGCCGCACGATTCACCCGGTCCGTCGCACGGATCCTGCCGTCTCCCGTCCCCGGATGCCGGCCCGGGGCACGGCGACTGCCTCGTCGGCAGAACAGCCCCACGGCGTCCGCAGGGCTGTTTGTGATTTCGCGTACATATTACGCCGGGCGCGGGAACGTGTCAATTCCTCATGCGAAATCTGTAACAAGAACCATGACAACTCCGGAAATCGGAGCCGAACGTATGTCTGACTGCGGCATGGCCCTCGCTCATCCCGAAGCCAGCTCTTCCGCGTCCCATTCCGCCTGGAATGCCATCAACTCCAGCCAGCGCTCGAGCGTCGTCCGGTGGCGGTCGCGCCACGTCTGCCCTTCCGGTCCGGCCCACGCGTCGAATGACGACCGTCCGGCCCAGTGTGTGATCGCCAGATACGAGCCGGCGTCCGATGTCCGCAGCAGCTCGAGGTCGAGGCAACCCGGCTGCTCCTTGTACGCCGGGATGATCGCGTCGCGCACGAGTTCGACGAGCTGCTGCTCGGACGCGCCCTCCTTGAGTGCCCAGCGCCGGATCGTGACGAACTCTGGCATCCCTGCATTTCCCCCTGTCTGCTCACGCGCGAGCGAACGCATCATCGGCACGGGCACGGGGCGTCCGGCGGCGCCCGCGGATGAGCGCGTTCCCATTGTCGTGCATTGGGCGCCGATGAGGAAGACGCGCTGCCGCTACTGGCGGGGGATCGGCCGTCGCTCCGGCTCCGGCGCGAAGGCGCGCCAGACATCGAGCGTCAGCAGGTCGAGGTGCGCGAGCTCGCCGAAGACGTAGCCATCGCTGGCGGCGAAGCGCTGCAGCACGCGCTCGATGATCCACTCTTCGTGCTCGTGCCACCAATCTTCGGGGATGTCGCGGGTCGTGTAGCCCTGGGGGTTCCGGTACGCGCTCGTCTCGACGGCGAAGCGCGTGAAGTCGAGCGGGCCGCCCTGGTCGAAGGTCCAGCGGACGTGGCGGCAGTAGGCGAGCGGCCGGTTCCAGGTGCCGCAGATCGGGCAGCGGACCTCCGCCGGCGCCGCTTCGGCGCCTTCGCCTTGCGCGATGATCGTCCCCATCGTACTGCTCCCTTCGCGCCCCCACGGAACGATGCAGTGCTCACAGAAGACAACGCGCCGACGCGACCCGGATTACAGCCGCGACCGGGGCGGCGATGGCGCGGGTGGGCCGAGGACGGACGTGGCAGGTCGGAGGTTGGAATCCGACCGGCGTTCGCGTGGTGTTCTTCGGCGGCCGCCGCCTCGTCGCGGCGCGCCGGAAGGCCTGCCAGATGCCGAAAGTTCAGGCTAACGGCGGCGCGTCCTATAATCAGCCGCACTGCACGGCGATGCGAAGGTGGAGGATACCCGATGAGCGGCGTACTGGAAGGCATCAGGGTCGTCGAGATGGGCGTGTGGGTCGCCGGACCGTCGGCGGCGGCGATCCTCTGCGACTGGGGCGCCGATGTGATCAAGATCGAGCCGCCGAACGGCGACCCCTTCCGCGGCCTCTTCGCCAACGCCCTCGGCGCCGCCATCCCCGTCAACCCGCCGTTCGAGATCGACAATCGCGGCAAGCGCAGTATCTGCCTCGACCTCGCGCGCGAGGACGGGCGGGCTGTGGCGCGCCAGCTGCTCGATGCCGCCGACGTCTTCGTGACGAACATGCGGCCGCGCGTCGTCGAGCAGTACGGGCTCTCGTACGACGACGTGCGGGCGACGAACCCGCGGATCATCTACTGCCAGGTGACCGGGCACGGCGCCGACGTGCCGGAACAGAACCGCGCCGCCTACGACATCGGCGCCTTCTGGTCGCGCGCGGGCGTCGGCGCATCGCTCACCGGGCCGGGCCAGCCGATCCCGCAGCAGCGCGGCGGCATGGGCGACCACATGACGGGGTGCAACGCGGCCGCCGCCATCTCGGCGGCGCTGTACCGGCGCGAGAAGACGGGCGAGGGTCAGCGCGTCGCGACGTCGCTCGTGCGCACCGGCGTCTACATGATGGGCTGGGACTACGCGCTCGAGATGCGGCTCGGCGTCCACACGACGCCGTACGACCGCTTCCATGCCCCCAATCCGATCATCAATTGCTTCGCCGCCGGCGACGGGCGCTGGTTCTGGCTGCTTCTGCTACAGGGGGACCGCCACTGGCCGGACCTCCTGCGCGCCATCGTCCGCGAGGACTTGGGCGAGGACGAGCGCTGGGATGACATCAGCAAGCGGCGCACCAATGCCGAATCGCTGGTCGCCGAGCTCGATGCGGAGTTCGCGAAGCGGCCGCTCGACGATTGGGCGGCGATCTTCGACCGCGAAAACGTCTGGTGGGCGCCCGTGAACACGATCACCGAGGCGCTCGCCGACCCGGTGGCGCGCGAGTCCGGCGCCTTCACGACGGTCGAGGGCCCCGACGGGCCGGTGCCGATGGTGAACACGCCGGTGGACTTCTGCGGCACGCCGGGCGGCCCGCGCGGCCTGGCGCCGGAGCTCGGGCAGCACACGGAGGAGGTGCTGCTGGAGCTGAGCTACGACTGGGAGAAGATCATCGCCCTCAAGGACGCCGGCGCGATCCCGTAGCATCGGGGTCGCTGCGAGATCGGCGTTGGACGGGGCTGCCGGCGATCGTCGGAGCGCGGCGGCCGACGTTGCCGCGGCATGCCGGCGGATCCGCCGTACAGGCGGAGCCGGGCCTACCCGGCCACGCGCATGACGTCGGACGTAGCGAGCACCTTCTCGCGATGCGAGACGTAGTACAGCAGCCCGGCGGCGACGCCGATCATGCAGACCACGGCCTCGATGCCGATCGCCGTGCGCACGCCGAGGCGGTCGGCCATCCAGCCCGTGAGAAAGCCGCCGATCGGCGTCGAGCCAGCGAAGAGCAGCATGTACAGCGCCATGACGCGGCCGCGCAGGTGGTCCGGCGTCGCCAGCTGCAGCGACGTGTTCGCGGTGGCGGCGAAGGCGGTGTTGGCGACGCCGAGCAGCAGCAGGAACGCCAGCGTCACGAAGTACCACTGGCTGAACGCGACGAACCCAAGCAGCACCGAGAACGCGGCGCCGCCGGCGAAGAGCGTGTACTTCGTCGCCGACTTCCGGCTCGCCAGCGACAGCGCCGAGATGAGCGCGCCGAGGCCGACGGCCGCGGTCAGGAAGCCGAGGCCGGCTGCGCCGCGATTCAGCACGTACTTGTCGACAAGCGGCAGGACGACGGTGAAGTTGTAGCCGAACGTCCCGACGATCGCGACGAGGATCACGATCAGCAGCGCCGCCGGCGTGCGGAAGGCGTACTGCAGCCCCTCGCGGATCTCCGCCAGCGGGTTCACCCGCCCGACCGCCCGCAGCCGCGCCTGGCCGTAGAGGTCCGCCATCGACATCATCAGCAGGCCGATGATCACCGGCACGAAGCTGATGCCGTTGAGAAGGAACGCCACCTTCACGCCGACCGTCGCGATGACGAAGCCGCCGATCGCCGGCCCCAGCAGGCGCGCGGTGTTGAAGAGCCCGGAGTTGAGCGTCACGGCGTTCATCAGGTCGTCGCGGCCCACCATCTCGACCACAAACGCCTGGCGCGTCGGCTGCTCGAAGGCGTTGGCGACGCCCAGCATCACCGCCAGCACGTAGATGTGCCAGAGCTGGATGTGTCCCGACCACACCAGCGCCGCCAGCATCAGCGCCTGGATCATCGCCAGCGTCTGGGTGCCGACGATGAAGTTCCGCTTCGGCACGCGGTCGGCGATGACGCCCGCGAAGAGCACGAAGATGGTGATCGGCAGGAACTGCAGGAGCGTCACCGTCCCCAGCGCCACCTTCGAATTCGTCAGCTCCAGCACCAACCACGCCTGGGCGATGGTCTGCATCCATGTGCCGCAGAGCGAGATGGACTGGCCGATGAAGTACAGGCGGTAGTTCCGGTTCCGCAGCGCCCGGAACGTCTCGCCGGCAACGGCGGCGACCGCGGGGGCGGGCGCGGCGACGCCGCCGTGTGCGGGGGTTGCCAGGCGCTCGAGCTCCGCGTCGGCTTGCTTCCAGGGAAGCCGCCTCCGAAGGCGCGCCGGAAACCGCCCGATCATTCTCTGACCTTTCCGTCAAGGGGAGTGTTTGACCGCAGTGTATCGCACGGCCGCGGCTCCGTCGATCTATCGGCCGGCGTGTGGGAGCAGCTGGAGCGGCGGCGACGGCGCCCGAACATCAGGGTTCCCCCCGATACACGCGGCGACCTGCGACGCGTACCATCGTCGCTGCAATGATGCGTGAAGTACTCCAACGTTGGTACATGCCGTTTGCCTGGGTGACGCTGTCATCGCTCGTCGCGGTGCCGCTCGCGATGTACCTCGAGAACGGCATGGCGTTGCAGCCCGGGACGCAGATCGGGCTCGGCTACGGTCGCCACTGGGTGGAGCGCACGACGCTGCTGACGGCGATGATGCCGTATCTCCTCAACCTGATCGCCGCCTACTGGTTCGTCAGCCCCGACGGGAGCACGCGCTGGGCTGCATTCTGGGCGACGCTCATCGCCGTCGCCCACGTCGTCGCGCCGGTCGCGCTCGCCGTGATGTCGGGCGTCGCGGCGCCGAACGGACAGCACGTCGTCGACTGGCAGACGCTGCGCTTCGTCCTCTGGTTCCAGGACATCGAGATGCTCCTGCTGGGCGTCGCCGTCTGGGTCGCCTTCGGACGGTTCGTCGGCAACAGCGCGGGCAGTGCGGCATCGCACGTGGCGTACTACGCGGAAGCGTGAACCACCCCCGACCGCTGGCGTTCCACGCCCCCGGCGTCACCCGAGGCGCAGCAGCCGGCCCTCGTTTGCCGCAAGCTCGATGAGCTGTGACGCCGCCGCCCCGGCGCGCTCGTGCGTGCTGATGATCTGCTCGCGCACGGCGAGCGACGCCGGCAGCTCGAAGGCGATCGGCTCGTTGGTGAAGCTCAGCGCCGTCAGCAGCCGCTCGTCGCCGTACGTGCGCGTGTAGGCGTAGACGCCCGCGGGCGTGCCATCGACCGCGGCGTAGTCGCCGAAGCGCAGCACGTCCGAGGAGCGGCGAAACCACGAGAGGCGGCGATACAACGACAGCAGGGAGCGCCCGTCGGCCGACTGCTGCTCGACGTTGCGCGAGAGGTCGCCGTACGGCAGCCACGGCTCGCCCGACGTGAAGCCGCCGGCCGGCGTCCATTGCATCGGCGTGCGCTCCGGGTCGCGGCCGCGGCCGTACGTGCGCGCTGGGTCCCTTAGCCGCTCCTCCGGCACGCGCGCATTCGTCATCCCCAGCTCCTCGCCGTAGTAGACGAACGGCGTGCCGCGCAGCGTCAGCAGCAGCAGCGCCGCCACGCGCGCCCGCTCCTCGCCGCGACCGTCGGCGCCGACCCGGCTGGCGAAGCGGTCGACGTCATGGTTGCCGAGCACGTAGTTCGGCCAGCAGCCGGACGGCAGCGCCGCCGCGAAGGCCTCGACCTTCGCGCGCACGTGCTCCGCCGTCCAGCGCCGGTCCCAGATGCGCACGAGCGAGAAGTTGAACGCCAGGTGCAGGCCATCGAGCGATGGGCCGCCGTAGTAGCGGACGATGTTCTCCGGCGGTCCGAACACCTCGCCGACGGTCATCCGCTCGGGGAACTCGTCGGCGACCTTGCGGATGGCGCGCACGGCGTCGATGATCTCTGGCCAGTTCTGGTCTTGCGTGTGCTGCTGGAGCGCCGTCTGCCCGAAGCGGCGGGCGGCGTTGCGGTCGATGGCGGGTGGATTGTCGCGCAGATCGGGGTCCTTGAGGATGCGGTCCATCACGTCGATGCGGAAGCCGTCGACGCCGCGGCGCATCCAGAATCGCAGCACGTCGTGCATGGCGGCGACCAAGTGCGGATTGCGCCAGTTGAGGTCCGGCTGCTCCTTCAGGAACATGTGCAGGTAGTACTGCTGCGTCGCCTGGTCCCACTCCCACGCCGGCCCGCCGAAGACGGCGATCCAGTTGTTCGGCGGGCTGCCGTCCGGCTTCGCGTCGCGCCAGACGTACCAGTCGCGCTTCGACGCAGCGACCGACGAGCGCGACTCGAGGAACCACGGGTGCTGCGACGACGAGTGGTTCGGCACGAAGTCGAGGATGACGCGGATGCCGCGCGCGTGCGCCTTCTCGATCAGCTCGTCCATCGTCGCCAGGTCGCCGAAGTCCGGGTGGACGCCGCAGTAGTCGGACACGTCATACCCGAAATCGGCCATCGGCGAGGGGTAGGTCGGCGAGAACCAGATCGCGTCGACGCCGAGCGAGCGCTCCGTACCGTCGTTCAGGTAGTCGAGCCGGTCGATGACGCCGCGCAGGTCACCGATGCCGTCGCCGTCGGAGTCCTGGAAGCTGCGGGGGTAGATCTGGTAGACGATGCCGTGCTTCCACCATATCGTCGGTTCCGGCAAGGGGTGGTCCTTTCGGCCTCGGGACGTGACGCAGGCGCCTCAGCTTCGAGTCGGACGATGTTGGATGGTAGACGTTGGATGGTAGACGTTGGATGTTGAAGGCGGAAGTTGCCAGGCGCGATGCCGGAGAGGACAGTGATGTTGTCAGTCGCCAGGTGGGCAGTGATTCTGTCAAGCGCTCAGTGAGCAGTGATCCTGTCAGTCGACGAAGGATGGGATCACGTTGAACGACAGGCGGCCGTCGGATCGCGGCGACGCTGGCTATTCGATGTCGGGTGTTGGGAGGCGCGACCGGATGTGCGCTGACCGCGCTCACTCCGCAAGCAGGTACGCCGGCGCGTCGTCGATCGGGCTGGCGACGCCGCCGCGGGCGCCCGGCGCCTGCAGGGCGCGCGTCGCGCGTTCGACGGGCGCCGCTTCGGGCAGCTCGTCGAGCGACGTGGCCCCGAGCTCCCTGAAGCGACGGCCGGCGACCAGCACGCGCCCCTCGTAGGAGCCGACGCTTCGGTTGTAGGCGTCGACCGTGCGGTCGAGTCCCTTGCGGATGTCGTCGAAGTGCGTGGACATCGTCAGCAGCCGCTCGTAGAGCTCGCGGCCGAGCTTGCTGATCTGCTGGGCGTTCTCGGCCACCTGCTCCTGGCGCCAGCCGTAGGCGACGGAACGCAGGAGGGCGATCAGCGTCGTCGGGCTGGCGATGATCACGCGATGCTCGACGCCGAACTCGATCAGCGTCGGGTCGTGCTGGAGCGCGGCGCTGAAGAATGTCTCGCCGGGGAGGAACATGACGACCATCTCCGGCGTCGCCGCGAATTGCGCCCAGTAGGCCTTGCTGCTGAGGCGCGTGACGTGCTCCCGAACCTGGCGCGCGTGGTCGCGATACAGCGTCTCCCGCTCGCCGTCTTCGGTGGATTCGAGCGCCAGCAGGTAGGACATCAGCGGCGCCTTGGCGTCGACCACGACCTGCTTGCCGCCGGGCAGCTGCACGACGACGTCGGGCCGGAAGCGGCCGTCCTCGGTGGTCACGGTCTGCTGCTCGCGGAAGTCGCAGTGGTCAAGCATGCCGGCCAGCTCGACGACGCGTCGCAGCTGGATCTCGCCCCAGCGTCCGCGCACGTTCGGCGTGCGCAGCGCCTTCACCAGGTTCGCCGTCTCCGACTCGAGCTGCTGTTGCGTCGCGCCGAGCGTCCGCACCTGCTCGCGCAGCTCGCTGTATGCCTCGACGCGCGCCTTCTCGACGTCCTGGAGCTTCGTATCGACCTTCTCGAGCGATTCGCGGATCGGCTTCACGAGCTCGCCGATCGCCGTCTGCCGCCGGTCGAGGTCGCCGGTGGCGGCGTGCTGGAACTCCGCCAGCGACGCCCGCGCCAGTTCGAGGAAGGAAGCGCTGTTCGCGCGCAGGGCGTCCGACGACAGCGACGCGAACGCCTCGCGCAGCTTCGCCTCCGCCTGCTGCAGCAGCGCCAGCTTCTCCGCGCCCGCCCGGCGCTCCGCCTCGAGCTCGGCGGCGATGCGCGCGCGTTCGAGGCGCACCGCCGATGACTCGGCGACCGCCTGCTCGAGCTCGCGCGAGCGCTGCGCGAGATCGACTTCGAGCCGCGCGATCCACTTTGACCACTCATCGAGGCGGGCGCTCGTCGAGGCGATGTCCGCCGCCGACTTGCCGGCGAGCTCGGCCAGCTCGCGCTGCGAACGGCCGCGCGCGACGGCTGCCGCGACGTAGGCGCCGAGCGCGCCGCCGGCAAGTGCGCCGAGAATGAGGCCCGTCAGGAGCATCGCAGACGCCTTCTGATCGTCGGCGTAGGCGCCTCACCCGTTATCGGCGCCGCGGCTATCCT
This sequence comes from Dehalococcoidia bacterium, assembly GCA_015478665.1. Taxonomy (GTDB): domain Bacteria; phylum Chloroflexota; class Dehalococcoidia; order DSTF01; family JACRBR01; genus JADMII01. The sequence continues at coordinate 19,785 of JADMII010000019.1, read as the reverse complement.
AGCAGATCGCCGTGCCGCGCGGCTACAGGATGTCCACTTCGGGAGAACCATCGGCCCGGAAACAGACTGGCGTGCCATGCCCATGCCGCCAGAGGGATCGATCATCGAGCCGCGATGACCACCGATCATCGCCCGCCCGACGCCGCCGGCGACCTCGCCCTGCGCCTGATCGGCCGGCGCGCGCGACGTCGTGCTGCTGTCGAGTGATAGTTGCGAAGACCGCACGCACGTGACCCGCTCCTGCCGCTGTGACGGCGTGCGTACGACGCGCGCGACCGCCTCTCCAGCATGACGGTCCCCGGGCCAACGCCGACCCGGAACGGCTACGATGCGAGTGGCAACCGCCAGTCCAGGCCGGCGACAACCGTCCGTCCCGTACGTCTCCGACGTCACGGCGTCCCGTGCCTGGCGGGATACACTTCAGCCGCCTCCCATGGCAGACGATGAGCGACCTGGCAGCAGCATCGGACTGTGCGCGACGTGCGCCTTCGCGCGACGCGTGACGTCGGCGCGCCGCTCGGTGTTCCTCCTCTGCGGCCGCTCCCGGACGGACCAGGGCTATCCGAAGTACCCGCGCCTGCCGGTCGTGCGCTGCCCGGGGTACGAGCGCCGGGCGGACAGCGGCGCGGCGCCGCCGAAGGATTGAGCTGCTCCGACGCGACATGGGCTTCGGTAACGAGCAGGTCGCGCCGATGCGACCGGGTTCGCCCGCGTCGTGGGGCGCCACGCGTCGCGGCCCGAAACGAAGCGTCCGCCGCCGCAACCGGGGTGAGTTGCGCCGGCCTTCGTCGCCGTTGTCATGGGCCGCCAGTCGACGTCGACCGGAGCGTTGATGTGGGTCTCCCGGTCAACGGCAGATCCACCGCCATCTCTTGAGGCTGTTGGCTGATGGTCAGCTGAACGGGTGCCGGGAGCCGGTGGCCACGTAGTCGTACAGGCTGGAAAGCACCGACTCCCAGCCACGGCTGCAGTGGTCGTAGCAGTGCAGCCGCGGTGTCAGCCCGTCGTGGCGGAACTCCAGAGGCAACATGCGCGAGCAGGTCATCGAGGTCACGCCGCAGGGGTAGCGCCGTTCGTTGACCGTGCTGCTACGCTGTCTCTATAGTATGGCCCTGCGAGCAATGCTCGCGGGCCCACTTCGATTCGCGATCGCGGAGGTCGTCATGGAAGATGTCGTCATCGTGAGCGGCGCCCGGACACCCATCGGCAAGTTCCAGGGTGCGTTCTCGAACCTCCCGGCATCCGACCTCGGCGCGATCGCCATCCGCGCCGCCGTCGAGCGGGCCGGCCTGCGGCCGGAGCAGGTCGACCACGTCGTGCTGGGCTGCGTCGGCCAGGTGATGGAGGACGGGTACATCTCCCGCCATGCCAGCGTCAAGGCCGGCATGCCGATCGAGACGCCGGCGGTGACGGTCAATCGCATCTGCGGCAGCGGCCTCGAGGCGATCAACACCGCCGCCCGCTACATCCAGACGGGCGATGCGCAGGTGGTCGTCGCCGGCGGCGCCGAGAACATGACGATGATGCCGTACTACGTGCGGCAGGGCCGTAACGGCTACCGGATGGGCAACGGCGTACTCGAAGACGGCATCCTCCACCTGCTCGGGGACCCATTCAGCAAGCAGCACATGGGCATGACCGCGGAGAACCTGGCGGAGAAGTACGAAGTCTCGCGCGAGGCGCAGGACGAGGTGGCGATGCGCTCGCAGGAGCGCGCCCACGCCGCGATCGCCGCCGGCAAGTTTCAGGACGAGATCGTCCCCGTCGAGGTGAAGCAGGGCCGCGAGACCGTGACCATCGATACCGACGAGCACCCACGCCAGACGACAATGGAGGCGCTCGGGAAGCTGCGGCCGGCGTTCAAGGAGGGCGGCATGGTGACCGCGGGCAACGCCAGCGGCATCAATGACGGCGCCGCCGCCGTCGTCGTCGCCAGCGCTGCCCGCGCCCGCGAGCTCGGGCTGAAGCCGCGGCTGCGGCTCGTGGCGCGGGCGGAGGCGGGCGTCGAGCCTTCGATCATGGGCAGCGGGCCGATCCCCGCCGTGCAGAAGGCGCTCGACAAAGCCGGTATGACGATCGAGCAGATCGATCTGATCGAGTTGAACGAGGCGTTCGCGTCGGTCGCTGCCGCCTGCAGCACGGTGCTGCGTCTGGACCCGGAAAAGACCAACGTGAACGGCGGCGCCATCGCGCTGGGACACCCGGTCGGCGCCACGGGCGCGATCCTGACGGTGAAGCTGATGTACGAGATGCAGCGGCGCGGCGCCCGCTTCGGGCTGGTGTCGCTGTGCATCGGCGGCGGTCAGGGGATCGCGTCGATCTTCGAGCGGGTGTCGTAGGGCCTTTGGGGGGCCGGCGCAGCATGGCCGGCTCGCATCACTGGCTCGCGCCAGTGGATCGTCTTATCCATACTTGTCGGTTGTTCGAACACTGCGCAACGTCACTCACTAACGAGTGAGGCGCGGTCGCTCGCAGCGTCGTTTTTCGGCGGATCCGGCCGCTTCGCGACACCCCCCAATCTCTTTCGCATTTATACGAGTGTTCATGCGCGATCGAGCTCCCGCGGCGCGCTTTCAGATTCGGATTCGATGCGTATGCGAGAGAGCCGCCGGGGCGTGATCTCCGCCCCCGGCGGGTGCTGCGTACCCGTTTGGGGGTTGACTCAGCCTCCCTCACGGTTATAATCCGCTCTGTTTTGCGCCCTCGTTCCTGGTCGAGGGCACCCGCCTACGGTGGGTCGCGCGGGACATCCGACCACCGGTCGCATTTCACAAGGAGGCGTCTCCTGAGACACCAACGATTCGTTGCGGGCGCCCGCGCGGCCATGATGGTCGCCGGCACCGCCGCCGCCGTCGGCATGGCGCTCACGAACGAGCGCAAGCCCCAACCGGCCTTCGCCCACCTCTCGCCCTCCCCACGACCGACGATCGTCAGCGGCATCGGCGAGCGGGTGGGTCAGCTCCCGAAAGCACGCCAGGCCCTCAACCGCCGCCTGCTCTCCGCAGCGGTCATCGCGGCCGCCGTCCTCGCCCTCGCCGCCTCCGTGCCGGCGCTGAGCGCGCTGATCAGCGGCTTCCGCTCGTCCTCCGCCAGCGCGCCACCGATGTACGGCCCGCCGATGGAGCTGCGCTCGGCCTCCGGCGTCGCCGGCGACTGGGCGCGCGCGTACACCGATTCGGCGCCGCCGGCCGAGCAGCTCGGCGCCGCCGCCATCGCCGGCGCGCAGGAGACGCAGCGCCTTCGTGAGTTCGCGGCGCTGCAGTCGATCGCCAGGCAGCGCGACCTCGCGGCGCAGGCGGCGAGCAGGAGCGCGGCATCGCGGGCTTCCGTCGCGTCGGCCGCGCCGTACAGCATCAACCGGGCGTCCGGCCTGGCTCCCGGCGCCGTGCTGCGGGCGCGCATCACGATCTACGGCTGCAGCGGGCCGGGCGGCGGCTACTGCAACCGCATGTCGAGCGGCGGCGCGCCCTTCGAGGGCGCGGCCGCGTGCAGCTCGAACCTGCCCTTCGGCACGAAGCTGACGATCGACGGCGACCCGAGCGGCAGGACGTACGAGTGCCTCGACCGCGGCAACCTGTCGGCGACATGGATCGATGTCTTCTTCCAGAACACGGCGGACGGGCTCGCCTGGCAGAGCCGGCTGGGCTCGACCTCGACGAACATTCGCATCGTGAACTAACGCCGTCGCGTCCGCCCGCAGGGGAGCGGCGCCGGGAAGGTCCCCCTGCCCACGCCGGCGAGCGTGGCGTGCGCGTTCGACGCGATCGTCATGGCGGTTGGCGCGCGTATCCTGCACCATGCCTGCATCCCGTCGCGTCCGACCGAAGCCGCAGGCGAACGTCGCCCGCATACCGGAGATCGTCGCGCGGCTCGATGATGCCTACGGCGTACCGGCGTGGCGGCCTCACCACGACGCGATCTCCGAGCTCGTGCTGACCATCCTCTCGCAGAACACGGCCGACGCCAACAGCGGCCGCGCCTTCGTGCGGCTGCTCGAAGCCTTCCCGTCGTGGGAGGCCGTCGCCTCGGCGCCGCTTGACGAGCTCGTCGCAGCGATCCAGCCCGGCGGCCTGGCGCCGACGAAGGCGCCGCGCATTCAGGCCGCCTTGCGCGACATCAAGGCGCGCACGGGCGGTTACGACCTGCAGTTCCTCGCGGATCTGCCGCTCGAGGCGGCGCGCCAGTGGCTGCGCAGCCTGCACGGCGTCGGGCCGAAGACCGTCGCGTGCGTCCTGCTCTTCGCGCTCGGCCGGCCGGCGATGCCCGTCGATACCCACGTCTTCCGTGTGGCGACGCGGCTCGCGCTCATCCCGCAGCGCGCCGGCAGGGCGAGGATGACCGCCGAGAAGGCGCACGAACTGCTGGAATCCCTGGTGGCGGCGTCCGACTTCTACGCGTTCCACATCGGCCTGATCAAGCACGGCCGGCGCATCTGCATCGCGCAACGGCCGCGCTGCCCCGAATGCGTCCTGCGTGACCTCTGCCCCAGCGCCGTGTTGTACCACCCCGAGTTGGCGTCCGGCGGCCGCCGCCGCCAGGCCGCGCCCGGATCAAAGCGGACACAGAAATAGCACAAAGATCCTCTTCGCAGGCTGCCGGCGCCGGTGTATGATCGAGCGACGATGGCAGGGCATTCGCCAGCGGGGAGCAGGAGATCCAGCATGCGAGAAGGATCATCGCCCGTGAGTCGTCCCGGACCGTCGCGCACGGCACGGACTCCGGCGCCGGCAGACGCAGCGCCGCGGCGCCGGGTGCAGGTGCGGTCGAGCTTCGTGCGGCTGCCGCGCACGCCCGAGCGGGCGGGAGTGCTGCCGGCACCTCGCTAATCTTTCGCCATCATCGAGCCGTGCGTGCGGAACTCATTCGCGCCGACGAGCCCGGGAGGTTGTCCGTCGGCGGATCGGCTCTGCGTGCTCGGCGGCATCAGCTCGACGCCGTTCGGGCGCGGCCGCACCGTTGTCTCTGCCGCTCGACCCAGCCGGCGCCGTCGCTTCCCGCGACGGAGACCGGCGCAGGCTCCCGGCGCCCGGCGGCGCCCGCACACCGCGACCCGCCGCGGCGGCACTGGCCATCGCCGTGGTGGTGCTCGCCGGTGCCCGGGCGTCCGGCGTCGCTCCCCTGGTCCTCACGGCTCTCAGCCATACCGGCCGCCCTCAGCCGCGAGGTGTAGCTGCTCTGCGTCGCTCCCCCTGATCCTCCAGATTTCTCCGTGCTACCCTTGACCGGCGCCCGGCCACGCGCTATTCTTGACTAAATCGATTCACTTTCGCACTACGTCGGCTGCACTCCTGCCGACGCGACGCGAAGGGAGGTTCCGGCATGGTCGTCAAGGCTGTCACGCAGTCCGAGTACGCGCAGGACAAGACAAGCGACCCAATCTGGAAGGCTGAGATCGATCACTTCGAGCGGCAGGTGCACGCTTGGCGCGCCGGCGGCGGCCTGGGGGACGATTTCCGCCCGTTCCGGCTCCAGCACGGCACGTACGGCCAGCGCCAGCAGAACCGGCAGATGGTGCGCATCAAGGTGCCGCACGGCACGATGACGCCGGAGATGCTGCACGCCGTCGCCGAGTGCGCGGAGCTGTACGCGCCGCGCAAGCTCGGCCACGTCACGACGCGTCAGGCGATCCAGCTGCACTTCGTCATGCTCGAAGACGCGCCGAAGGTGATGCGCCGCCTCGCCGAGGTCGGCATAACGACGCGCGAGGCCTGCGGCAACACCGTCCGCAACATCACCGCCGACCCACTCTCCGGCATCGCCGACGACTGTGTCTTCGACGTGACGCCGTACGCCGAGGCGGCGCTGCGCTACTTCCTGCGCAACCCGATCAACCAGAAGATGCCGCGCAAGTTCAAGATCAGCTATTCGGCCAGCGCCGCCGACCGCGGCATGACGCCGATCCACGACGTCGGGCTGACGGCGATCGAGCGCGACGGCACGCAGGGCTTCCGCGTCGTCATCGGCGGCGGGTTGGGCGCGGCGCCGCGGATCGCCGAGTTGCTGCACGAGTTCATCCCCGTCGAAGAGCAGCTGCGGACGATCGAGGCCGTGATCCGCGTCTGGGATCGGCTCGGCGAGCGCCGCAACAAGAACAAGGCGCGGCTGAAGTTCCTGCTGGCGAAGCTGGGGATGGACGAATTCCGCCGGCTCTACGAGGCGGAGAAAGCGACGCTGCCGCCATCGTTCGACGAGCAGTACCGCGAGCCGGACTTCGCGCTCATCGAAGATGAGCCGGCCGGCGGCTCGCACGCATCGCGCAGCGGCGAGCGGGTGTCGCCGCGCGACGGCTTCGACGTCTGGCGGCGTACGAACACGGTCCGCCAGAAGCAGGCAGGCTGGTACACGGCCTACGTCCTGCTGCCGATCGGCGACGTCCGCGCGGCCCAGATGCACGCGCTCGCCGAGCTCGCCCGCACCTACGCGAACGGTCACATCCGCACGTCAGCGACGCAGAATTTCGTGCTGCGCTGGGTCCACGAAGAAGACCTGCCGGCGCTCCACGCCGGGCTCGTCGACATCGGCCTGGCCGAAGACCACGCGATGACGATCCGCGACGTGATGACGTGCCCGGGCGCGGACACCTGCAGCATCGGCGTCACGTCGTCGAAGGGGCTGGGCACGGAGTTGCGGGCGCGGATCGCAGCCGGCAACGGCAAGTACAGCGACCCGCTGGTGAATGACCTGAAGATCAAGATCAGCGGCTGCCCGAACTCCTGCGGCCAGCACCACATCGCCGACATCGGCTTCTTCGGCGTCGCGATCCGCAGCGGCGAGCGCCAGCTGCCGGCATTCCAGATGCTCATCGGCGGCAGCGGCCAGGTCGAGGGCCGGCTCGGACAGATGACGATGAAGATCCCGGCGAAGTACATCCCGGACGCCGTCGACACGCTCGTCGGCGCCTACATCGACGGCCGCACCGAGGGCGAGAAGCTGCCGCAGTGGGCGGAGCGCATCGGGAAGCCGCGGGTGCAGGAGATCCTGGCGGAGTACAAGGTGGTGCCGGAGTTCACGAAGGACCCGATGGCATACGTCGACTGGGGGCAGAACAAGCTCTTCACCCTCGACGACATGGGCGAGGGCGAGTGCGCCGTATGAGAGACCGACCGGGTCTCGGCCCGGAGCTCCAGCTACTCGAATCGGCGCAGGAGACGCAGGAGATCGAGATCACGCCGGAAGCGCTGCGGCGGGCGTCGCTGGCGCTCGAGGGGGCCGAGCCGCAGGCGGTGCTGCGCTGGGCCGCCGGCACGTACCAGCCGGGGCTCACGCTCGCCTGCAGCTTCGGCGGGCCATCGGGCATGGTGCTGCTCGACATGATGATGGGCATCGACCGCTCGGTCGAAGTGTTCTACATCGATACGGACTTCCTCTTCCCGGAGACGTACCGGCTGCGCGACGTCGCGGCCGCGAAATACGGCTTCGAGCCGGCGGGCTACATGTCGCTGCTGACACCGGCCCAGCAGGCGGCGCAGCACGGCGAGGCGCTCTGGGCGCGCGACCCCGACGCCTGCTGCGCGATCCGCAAGGTCGAGCCGAACCGCCGGGCGCTGGCGGGCAAGCGCGCGTGGGTCAGCGGCATCCGCCGCGATCAGTCGCCAACGCGCGCGGATACGCCGATCGTCGAGTGGGACGCGAAGTTCGGGCTGGTGAAGGTGAACCCGCTGGCGTCGTGGAGCGAGTCGCAGGTGTGGGCGTACATCCTCGACCACGGCGTGCCGTACAACGAGCTGCACGACCAGAGCTACCCGAGCATCGGCTGCACGCACTGCACCAGGCCGGTCGCGGCGGGCGACGACCCGCGCAGTGGCCGCTGGCAGGGCTTCGACAAGCTGGAGTGCGGCCTGCATCTCCCCGAAGGCTACGAGACGGTCGACCCCGCCCGCGCGGCCGTCGGCGATTAGCTCTCGAACACGACCGGTTCTTGATTCGACGGATACGGAAGAAGTGGAGGAAGTTTGGAGCAGCAGGGGTTCACGATCTGGTTCACCGGCCTTTCGGGCGCCGGCAAGACGACGCTTTCGGACGCCATCGAGCCGCTCCTGCGGGAGCGCGGCGTCACGAAGATCGAGAAGCTGGACGGCGACGTCGTGCGGACGCACCTGAGCAAGGGGCTCGGCTTCAGCAAGGAAGACCGGGACACGAACATCCTGCGCATCGGCTGGGTGGCCGAAGTGCTGACGCGCAACGGCGTCTGCGTGCTGGCCTCGGCGATCTCGCCGTACCGCGACATTCGCGACGAGGTCCGGCGCAACGTCGGCGCTTTCGTCGAGGTCTACGTCAAGTGCTCGATCCCGGAGCTGACGCGGCGCGACGTGAAGGGGCTGTACGAGAAGGCGATCAAGGGCGAGATCAAGAACTTCACGGGCATCAGCGACCCGTACGAGGAGCCGCTGCAGCCCGACATCACCGTCGACACCGAGGCCGAGGAGTTGGCCGAAAGCGTCGCCAAGGTCCTGGCGAAGCTCGAGGAGTACGGCTACCTCCCGGTGGCGGTGAAGGCGTAACCGGGAGCCCAACAGCAACAGCGAGGAGCTGAGACACCAGATGGATGGACTGATCGCCCCACACGGCGGCACGCTGAACGCGCGCGAGCTGACCGGCGAGTCGGCGGCGGCACTCGACGAGCGCGCGCAGTCTCTGCCGACGCTCGCGCTCAACTCGCGGGAGCTGGCCGACCTTGAGCTGCTCGCCAACGGCGGCTTCTCGCCGCTCGACGGCTTCATGACGCAGGCGCAGTACACGGGCGTCGTGGACCGCATGCACCTGCCGGGCGGTCTCCCGTGGACCATCCCCGTGACGCTCAGCGTCTCCCGCGACGATGCCAACCGCATGAAGGGCGAGGTCGCGCTGACCGATGCCGACGGCACGGCGCTGGCGGTGATCACCGTCGCCGAGCAGTTCGAGTACGACAAGCAGCACGAGGCGGAGCGCGTCTATCGGACGACCGAGGAGAAGCACCCGGGCGTCGCGGCGCTCTACCAGCAGGGCGACGTGCTGATCGGCGGCCCGGTGCAGGTCTTCCGGCGCCGGGGCGACGCCACGTTCCCGGAGTACCGGCTCGACCCGGCGCAGACGCGGGCGGCCTTCAGCGAGCGCGGGTGGAGGCGCGTCGTCGGCTTCCAGACGCGCAACCCGGTGCACCGCGCGCACGAGTACCTGCAGAAGTGCGCCCTGGAGACGGTCGATGGCCTGCTGCTGCATCCGCTCGTCGGCGACACGAAGGCCGATGACATCCCGGCGGACGTCCGGATGGAGTGCTACAAGGTCCTGCTCGACAACTACTACCCGAAGGACCGCGTGCTGCTCTCCGTCATGCCGGCGGCGATGCGCTACGCCGGCCCGCGCGAGGCGATCTTCCACGCGATCATGCGGAAGAACTACGGCTGCTCGCACTTCATCGTCGGCCGCGACCACGCGGGCGTCGGCAACTACTACGGGACGTACGACGCGCAACTCATTTTCGGGGAGTTCGACGCGCAGCGGCTGGGCATCACGCCGTTGTTCTTCGAGCACTCGTTCTTCTGCCGGACGTGCGGCAGTATGGCATCGAGCAAGACCTGCCCGCACGGCGCCGACGACCACGTGACGCTGTCCGGCACGCAGGTACGGCAGTTCCTCGCCGACGGCATCGAGCCGCCGGCCGAGTTCTCGCGCCCGGAAGTCGCGCGCGTGTTGATCGCCGCCGAGCGGGCGAAGGTGTAGCGTGGCCGGCGAGGGGCTGCGCGAGCGAGCCCTGCCCGCGCCGGGCTCCGCCGCGCCTGCCGCCGATGCGCTCGCGGCGCCGGTGCCGCGGCTGACGGTCAGCTATCGCGTCCTGCGGCGCACGCTGGCGATCGCCTTCGCGCTGGCGCTCTTCATCCTCTCGCTGCAGCTGATGAAGCGTGGCGCGACGGGCCTGACGCCGGTCATCGACGCGCTGCACGTGAGCGGCTCGGCGAATTACATCGGCTTCGGCTGGATCAGCGCCTATCTGCTCGGCAGCGGCTCGCCGGTCGCGGCGACCGCGCTGACGCTGTTCAGCCGCGGCGTGCTGAGCGACAGCGAGACGTTCTTCATGATCAGCGGCGGCCGCCTGGGCGCGTCGTTCATCGTGCTGTTCGTCGGCTTCCTGTACTACGTGCGCGGGCGGCGCGAGCCCGACGGGCTGTACATCGGCGTCGTCGCGCTGATGACGACGGCGCTGGTCTACTCCGCCGGCATCCCGCTCGGCTACATGCTGCTGCGGAGCGGCTGGCTCGACGGCGTGCGCTTCGGCTCGCCGGGGGTGATCAAGGGCGTCAACGAGGCGTACAAGCCGGCGGTCGACTTCTTCGCCGGCTTCTTGCCGTTGCTCGGGCTGTTCGTCGTCGGCGTCGTCGCCGTCGTCGTCTCGCTGAAGCTGTTCGATGCGGCGCTGCCGTCGCTCGAGTCGACCAGTCCGCGCGTGCGGCGCGCCGTCGAGTTCTTCCATCAGCGGTTCACGATGTTCATCCTCGGCATCGCGATCACCGTGCTGACGGTGTCGGTCGCGGTCTCGCTGACCATACTCGTGCCGCTGTCGATGAAGGGGATCGTGCGGCGGAGGAACATCATCCCCTACGTGATGGGGGCGCAGATCGGCACGTTCGTCGACAAGCTCTTCGTCTCGCTGCTGCTCGATTCGCCGCGGGCGTTCACGATCATCTTCAGCGAGATGCTGGCGGTGTTGAGTGTGTCGCTGCTCATCCTCGTCTTCGTCTTCACGCCGTTCCGCGACCGGATCCTCGGCGCCGCCAGCCGCGCGACGAGCAGCAAGCGCGGCTTCGCCGTCTTCCTGGGGGCGATCTTCGTCATCCCGCTGGTGCTGCTGTTCGTCTAGCGGCGGCGCGGTGTGCAGCCGCGATCGCCGGCGCCCGGCGTCCGGGCGAGGAATCTCGCCGCATCGCTCGCACGTGCTCAGTCGACGACCTCGAGCTCCTCGGGCTGGAGGCGGTGGTCGTGACCGCACTGGTCGAAGTGGACGATGGTGTACAGGCGGGACATCGCCGGCGACTGCCGGGACGGGCCCGAGACGATGCCGATGTCGTGCTGCCGTGCGTGCCACAGGAGGTGTGGCCGGCTGTAGCCGAAGCTCTCAGCCCGAAGTCGGACGCGTGTTCCCCTGACGATCGCTTCCTCCCACCGCCCTGCCAGTCCCCTCGCCGTGTCCCGCGCGCGCCATCACACTCGGCGTGCGGGTGATCGTTCTCCGATCTTGGCACGATACTTTCCCTCGCGCAAGATTGGCTCGCTGTCATCGAACGAATGTGACGTGAGTGCGGGGCGGCTGGTCGCGAGCGGTGGGCGGGATGCGGTGCTGCCGGCCATCGGGGCAAGGCACCTGCCGGCGGGCAAGTGAGGGGGAGGGCAGGAAGCAGGCGGCTGCGGCTGTGCCGGGGCGGCTGGCGGCAGGGTTGACAGGGTTGGTAGGCTAAGGGTGCCCATGGCTCTCCGGGTATCGCACGGACGCCGACGCATTCCAGCGAGCGCCGGATTTGGCATGTCAGGCGGATCGCGCATCACCCATCGGGGGCCGAACACCCTGTTATGCGGCCCGGGCCTCGTGTATAACGACGCGGGGCGCCGGAGCGCGCCCGGATTAGAACATATGACCAGGAAGACCAGCAAGAGCTCGAAGAAGCGCCTCGTGATCGTCGAATCGCCGGCGAAGGCGCGCACCCTCTCGAACATCCTCGGCAGTGAGTACGACGTCCGCGCCTCCGTCGGGCATGTGCGGGACCTGCCGAAGTCGCGCCTGGGGGTCGACGTCGAGAACGACTTCGAGCCGCGTTACATCGTGCCCAAGGACAAGAAAGAGATCGTCAAGTCCCTGACGGAAGCGGCGAAGAAGGCCGGCGTGGTCTACCTGGCGACCGACCCTGACCGCGAGGGCGAGGCGATCTCCTGGCACCTGCAGCAGGCGATGTCGCTCGACGGCCGCCCCTATCAGCGCGTCGAGTTCCACGAGATCACCACGGACGCCGTGAAGTCGGCGTTCGAGCACCCGCGCGAGATCGACAAGAAGCTGGTCGACGCGTACCAGGCGCGCCGCGTGCTGGACCGCCTCGTCGGCTACAAGATCAGCCCCATCCTCTGGAGCAAGATCCGCGGCGGCCTGAGCGCCGGCCGCGTGCAGTCCGTCGCCCTGCGGATGATCGTCGACCGCGAGCGGGAGATCGACGCGTTCGTGCCGCACGAGTACTGGACGATCGACGCCAAGCTGGCGAAGCAGGCGGACGCCGACGACCAGGCGTTCGGCGCGCGGCTGGCGGGGCTGCCGGGCACGAAGAAGGCGGAGATCGGCAGCAGTGACCAGGCACAGCGCACCGCGTCCGACCTGCGTGCGGCGACGTATCGCGTCGTCGACGTGAAGAAGAAGCAGCAGACGCGGCGTCCGTCGCCGCCGTTCACGACGAGCACGCTGCAGCAGGAAGCATCGCGACGCTTCGGCTACTCGGCGAAGCGGACGATGGCATTGGCGCAGCAGCTGTACGAGGGTCTGCAGATCCCCGGCGAGGGCCAGGTCGGCCTCATCACCTACATGCGGACGGACTCGCTGAACATCGCGCAGGTGGCGCGCGAGGAGGCGCGCGTGTACATCGGGCGGACGTTCGGGCACGACTTCGTGCCGGCTCAGCCGCGCTTCTACAAGACGAAGGCGAAGGGGGCGCAGGAGGCGCATGAGGCGATCCGCCCGACATCGGTGATGCGCGACCCGGCCAGCATGCGCAGGTCGCTGAACAACGACCAGGCCAAGCTCTACACGCTGATCTGGCAGCGGCTGGTCGCCAGCCAGATGGCGGACGCGATCTTCGACCAGGTGAGCGCGGAGATCGAGGCTGCCGCGCCGGGGCAGGAGAAGCCGTACCTGCTGCGGGCCTCGGCCAGCCACATGCGCTTCCCGGGCTTCCGGCAGCTGTACATCGAGGGCCGCGACGGCGACGCCGCGGACGACGATGCGGAGAAGACGCTGCCGGAGCTGACCGCGGGCGACCCACTGCGAAACATCAGCGTGACGCCGGACCAGCACTTCACCGAGCCGCCGCCGCGCTTCACGGAGGCGACCCTCGTGAAGGCGCTCGAGGAGAATGGCATCGGCCGGCCGTCGACGTACGCGGCGACGATCTCGACCGTGCTGGACCGCGGCTACGTGAAGAAGGATGGGCGCGCGCTGCGTCCGGAGGAGCTCGGTCTCGTCGTCTCTGACATGATGACGGAGCGCTTCCCCGCCATCGTCGACGTCGGCTTCACGGCGCGCATGGAGGGCGAGTTGGACGACGTGGCGAACGGCGAGCGGTCGTGGCCGCCCGTTGTCCGCGAGCTGTACGACCCGCTCGAGGAGGCGCTGGCGGCCGCGGCCGAGGCGCCGCGCGTCGAGCAGGCGACGGAAGAGACGTGCGAGAAGTGCGGCAAGCCGATGGTCCTGCGCTGGGGGCGCTTCGGGCAGTTCTACGCCTGCACCGGCTATCCGGAGTGCAAGACGACGAAGCCGTACGGTGACGAGGCGGCGCAGCCGCAGGCGACCGACGAGAAGTGCGACCTCTGCGGCGCGGAGATGGTCGTCAAGCGCGGCCGCTTCGGCCAGTTCCTGGCGTGCTCCCGGTACCCGGAGTGCAAGGGCTCGCGTCCGATCCTGAAAAAGGTGGGCGTGGTGTGCCCGAAGGACACCGGCGAGATCGTCGAGAAGCGCAGCAAGCGCGGCCGCACGTTCTACGGCTGCGCGAACTACCCGAACTGCGACTTCACGTCGTGGACGCGGCCGCTGAAGCAGCCGTGCCCCGCGTGCGGCGGCCTCATCGTGACGGCGACGAAGGGCAGGGCGAAGTGCACCGCGTGCGACTGGACCGGAGAGCCGGACAGCGCGGTGGAGCGCGAGCTGGCGAAAGCGTCGGCATGAGGGACCGCCGCGCGGTCCGAGGCGCGGCATCGGTGTGGCCCGGCGGCGTCGTCGTCCGGTATCAATTCTTCAGTGCCCGGCCTCGGCGACGTGCCGCCGCTGCCGGCGCGACGTCAACAGATACGACGGCGCGCCGTCGCACCTCCGGTATGCTCGACGCGTGAACGACGAGACGCGCCGCCACGGTCAGCGCATCACGCGGCGCAGCTTTCTCTTGGGCTCGGTCGTGGCGGCAGGCGCCGGCGCTACGGCCGTGGCCGTCGGCTACGCCCGCAACCGCGGCGACCGTGCCGCCGGCGCGACGCGCGCATCGACGCTGGCGCCTGTGGTGTCGCGCGGCGGCGTGCTGCGCGCGTACAACTTCGATGCGATCATCCCGGACGCGCTGGACCCGCATCTGACGCAGATGGGGCCGGTGGTCGACATGCACTCCGCCATCTTCAGCCGCCTGCTGCGGTACGAAGACGAGCGCGCCGGCACGCTCGCGCCCGACCTCTGCGACGGCATGCCGGAGCAGCCGGACAAGCTGACGTACGTCATCAGGCTCCGCAGCGGCGTCACCTTCCACGACACGCCGCCGTTCCGCCTCACGCATCCGGACACCGCCGGCCGCGCGCTGCAGGCCGCCGATGTGAAGTACAGCATCGAGCGGCAACTGAACACGACGAGCCCGCAGGCCGGGCGCTTCTTCCGCGCCGACACATGGAGCGTCATCGACAGCATCGACGCGCGCGACGCACGCACGCTGGTGGTCAGGCTGAAGAGGCCGACGGCGCCGTTCCTGCAGTTCCTCGCGGGCCGGCACGCGTTCGTCATCCCGAAAGGCGTGACGGACGCGAACGACGAGCTGCGCCGCGATCTCGACATGATCGGCAGCGGCCCATTCCTGCTCGACGCATGGCAGCCGGGTGGGGCCGGCAGCCTGATGCGGTTGCGTCGCAATCCTTCGTGGTTCGCCGCCGATGACCTCGTGGCGACGGCGGGTCGTGGCCGCCCCTTCCTCGAAGCCTACGAGGCGTACGTCTCGCCGCAGCAGGACCTCTTCGAGCAGATGGCGTTCGAGCGCAAGCGCGTCGACACGACGGACTTCAGCGACGTGGCGGCGCTGGCGCGCGAGCAGAAGACGAACCTGGCCGACATCCTGCTGGAGCAGACGGACGCCGGAGGCATCCTGGCCAGCCGGCTGCTGCTCGATCGGGCGCCCTTCAAGGACGACCGCGTGCGGCGCGCGCTGCACCTCGCCGTCGACCGGCGCGCGCTGGCTTCGGCCCTCTATCCGGCGCTCGACGGGGCGGCGTCGGCGAAGCTGAGCGGCCCGGTGGCGCCCGGGTCGCCGTGGGCGCTCACGGGCGCCGAGCTGCGGAAGCGGCCGGGCTACCGTAGCGGCGCCGCGCGCGATCAGGACCTGCGCGACGCGAAGCAGCTCTGGGCAGCGGCGGGCGGCAGCGCCGGCGTCGGCGATCTGCGCATGAGCGTCGCCGGCGTGCCGGCGGTGCTCGGGTCGAAGGCGCCGGACCTGGTGCAGCGGGGGCTGCAGCAGGCGCTCGGCGTGAAGCTGGTCGCCGGCACGGACCCGAGCGGATACGCGTTCATCGCCGCGGCGCTGCGCCGCAACCTCGACGCGGCGAGCGACGGCGTCGTGCCCTTCACGCTGGCGTTCGAGGATGGCGGCATCGACCTCGACGAGTGGCTGTACGCGCAGTACCGGAGCGGTCAGCCGCAGAACACGTATCGCCTGCAGGACGCGACGCTTGACGCGATGCTGGACAAGCAGCGACAAGAGTTCGACGCGGCGGCGCGGCGGTCGCAGGGGCTGGCGATCCAGGATTACCTGCTGGCGAACGTGAACGCGCGGCTGGATTACCTGGCGCCGGTATCGCGGCGCGTGACGTGGGGTTACGTGCGGAACTCCACCATGCCGATCTGGTATGGCGCGCTCGAGCGGCTGGCGGACACGTGGCTCGACCAATCGCACGACGCGTGGGCGGGGAGGCAGTGAGTCCGGGGGACGGAGGGCGGCGAGGGCTCGTACGACATCCGCTCCACTCGAGCGGAGGCAACTGGCGCCGCAGCGAAACCGGCGGGTTGTAGCGCATCTTCGCGTCACCTTGCCCGGAGGCGGCGACGGGCGTAGACTCGCCGGGCGATCAGCGAGCGGGAGGCGAAAGCAGGATGCCAGATCAGGTGAAGGTGCTCGTCGGCACGCGCAAGGGCGCGTTCATCTACACCTCGGACCGCAGCCGCGAGTCGTGGGACATCTCCGAGCCGATCCTGCCGGGCTGGGCCGTGTACCAGATGGCAATCGACGGGCGCGGTGATGCGCCGCGCTTCTACGCGGCGGCGAATCACTGGGCGTGGGGGCGTTCCGTCGCCAAGAGCGACGCCGGGGCGAAGGACTGGGATGTGCGCAGCGAAGGGCTCGGCTTCCCCCAGGATATGGGCGTCACGGTCGGCAACGTCTGGCACGTCACGCCCGGGCTGGCGAGCGAGCCCGGCGTCGTCTACGCCGGCACGCAGCCGGCGGGGCTCTTCCGCAGCGATGACTGGGGCGCCTCATGGAAGCCCGTCGACGAGCTGAACCGCAGCGAGGAGCGGAAGTACTGGTTGGGAAGCGGCGGCGGCGATTCAGCGCTGCACTCGATCGAGGTCGACCCGCGCGACGCACGGCGCATCTATGTCGCGGTGAGCGCCGGCGGCGGCTACACGACACGCGACGGCGGCACGACGTGGGAGATCTTCTCGCACGCGGCGATCCCGCAGACGATGTCAGCGCGGCAGTTCGTGAAGGAGCTGATGGAGATGTTCCCGGAGCAGGAGATCCGCCCCGGAATCGACCCCATGGCGATCGACGAGATGCATAACATGCGGCTCGACCAGAAGAATCCGGATCGGATCTGGGCGCAGACGCACGTTGGCGTCTTCCGCTCCGACGACCAGGGCGTGACATTCGAGGACGTGACCGAGGGGTTGCCTTCGTTCCACGGCTTCCCGCTGGCGGTGACGAAGCGCGGCCCGGACGCGACGTACGTCGTGCCGCTTGAGTTCCAAGAGAACAACTTTCGGGTCTGTCCGGGGCAGTTCGCCGTGTACCGCACGGCGGACCTCGGCAAAACGTGGGAGCGCCTCACGACGGGCCTGCCCGGTCCGCACGACTATCAGAGCGCGTACCGCGAGGCGCTCGATACGGACGGCGTCGAGCGCGAGGGCGTGTACGTCGGCACGACGAACGGCGAGGTGCATGCGAGCGCCGACGGCGGCGACCACTGGCAGCGGCTGCCCGGCACGCTGCCACCGATCCTCTCGGTGACGGCCGGAGTGGGGTGAGCGGCACGGCCTGGGGCTGAGCCGCGTGACGAGGGCCGGACCGGGCGCGCTGGCCGCCGTTGGCCACGGCCGGTCGCAGTGCATCATCGGCGCCCGCGCGCACCGGGGCGGCGGCACGACGACCGAAGCCGTCCTGACATTCCGCTGTCAGTATGCCTGCCGCTGATCGGCCCTCCTCCTGCCAGCACGATGTCAGGAGCGATCGCGTATGATCTCCGGGCGCCAGACGCCAGGCGCCGGGCGGATGGCGCGCCAGCATCGAATGACGACAGCGAGAGGAGCAGCCATGAAGGTCAACAGTTCCGTCATCAACATCAACAGCGAGCAGCCGGAGCGCCTCGCCGCGTTCTACAGCGACGTCGTGCAGTTGCCGCGCCTCCCGGGCATGGAGGGCCCTCTGTTCGACATCGGCGGCGGCCACATGCTCGCCATCGATGGCCACAGCGAGGTGCATGGCGCCGCGAAGGACGCGCCGCGCGTCATCCTCAGCCTCTTCGTCGATGACCTGGCCTCGGAGCAGAAGCGGCTCGAAGATCAGGGCGTGCGTTTCCTCCACACGGCGGGCCGGGAGTACTGGGGCGGCGTCATCTCGACGTTCGCCGACCCCGACAGCAACCTCGTGCAGTTCATCGAGTTTCAGCAGCCCGCGAACGGCTGACGCCGCGACGCCAGACAGCGAGGGTCGCGGATGCGCCGCGCCGACCGCCTCTTCCGCATCATCCAACTCCTGCGCCGGCGCAACGTCGCCACCGCGGCATGGCTCGCCGGCGAGCTGGAGGTGTCGGAGCGCACGGTCTACCGCGACATCCGCGATCTGACGCTGTCCGGCGTGCCGATCGAGGGCGAGGCGGGCGTCGGCTACATCCTGCGCCCCGGCTTCGACCTGCCGCCGCTGATGTTCACCGAGGCGGAGATCGAGGCGATGGTGCTCGGCGCCCGCGTTGTCACCAGCTGGGCCGACCCGGCGATGGCGAAGGCTGCCGCCGATGCCTTGGCGCGGGTCGAGGCAGTGCTGCCGGACCGCCTGCGCGCGCGCCTCACGTCGACGCCGCTCTTCGCGCCCGGCTTCCATGTGCCGGAGCTCGTGCTGGCGAAGCTGGCGCCGCTGCGGGGAGCGTTGGACGCGCGGCGCAAGGTGCGCCTCGCCTACACGAGCGAGCCCGGCGACGAAACCGACCGCATCGTGCGGCCGCTGGGGCTCTTCTTCTGGGGCACGACGTGGTCGCTCACCGCTTGGTGCGAGCTGCGGCAGGACTTCCGCAGCTTCCGGCTCGACCGCATGCGGTCGATGTCCGTCGTCGCGGAGCGCTTCGCCGACGAGCCCGGCCGCACGATCGAGGACTACTTCGCGCGGGTCAACAGCGGTCAGGATTGGTGACAGGCAGCACATCAAGCCGAGCCGCTCATTTACCACCGGCGGCCTGGTGAAGGCGCCTCGCTTCCGGTCGGTGGGGTCGTCGAGGACGCTCCTATCGGCGGCTCATCGATGACCGGCGGCAGCCTAGGCACGCTCACGCTTCCCTAACGATTGGCCCGCGCAGCGCCGTGGACGACCGCACCGGAATTCGCGGGCACGCCTCACGCTCACGCTCGCCTCCGCTGGCGCCAGCCGCCAATACGGAATCCGCCGTCTCGGCCGATGATCCCATCGGCAGTGGTCGCCCGCCGCTCGTGCCGATTCGAGCCGAGGGCGAGCGCCGGCCACGGGATTGAATCCGTGTTCGCCGGCCAGCCGGCGGTTCTCAGGAGGCGCATGGAAGAATCTGGTGAGACGACAGCGCAAAACGCCGAGATCTGGGCGCGCTACTTCGAGCAGCGCTGGGCCGGCTGGCTCGCTCCCTTCGTCCCGTCGGGCGCCACACCGGCGATCGCCGCGACCGCGGCCGCGCGCGTCGCCGGCCTCCTGACGCTCGCCGCCGCCGGACCGATCGCCTGGCTGTGGGCATCGAACGGCGCCGACGCGTCCGACGCGCAGGCGCCGGAGCCGCTGCACCTGCACCGTGCCCGCCGTCGCGCCGCCGACGACACGATCGCCGCCTGAAGCGCGACCATCCGCCGGCAGCCGGCAACGACCGCCGGCGACTCCGGATGTCTCTCTTGGTAACGTCCATGCGCGGCGGTTGACCCGCCGGGGCAGCGCGGTAGCGGATCATCCGAGACGTCTCGCGCGTACGATTCGCCGGGCCTCACGACCTCGCTGACGTATCAGCGGGCATTGACGGCAAGTCGCCCGTCGATCCACGATAGGCGACGAAAGGAGGGCGGGTGTAGTCCGAGCTTCGGTCCAGGTCAGCCTTCGCCAGATTGTTCGTGGAGGTGACCATGATGAACCAAGCTCGTCAGGCAGCGTTGGTGAAGCTCCCCCTCACCGAGACGTTGCAGCGCCATCGGGCGCAACTGACAAAGTCGCAGGCCGACATCGCGCGGGACAGCTGGCTCGACGAGAGCTACGTGTCCAGACTCTTCTCCGGCGAACGAACCAGTCCGAGCCGGGACGCGCTGATCCTTCTCGCCGGCAGTAGAGTCCCAGGACGTGGTGTAAGTAATCGGTCAACTGGCTAGCAAGCGGC
>JADMII010000048.1 GCA_015478665.1 Dehalococcoidia bacterium | reverse complement strand
TGCAGCGGACAAAGTCTCGGAACACTTAGCGGTCAAAGTCTCAGAACTTCAACAGCGTCGGCGATGCATGCGTCGCGCCTGACCTTCGATGCCTCTGCCGGCCGTTCGCTCCCACGGACATATCGGCGGCACGCCCGCCGCCGCGGCATCGGGAGATCCACCGATCTCGCGTGGCCGCAACGACGCACCGGCGGCTGGTACAATCGGCCCGCCGCTACCTCCTCGCGCATGAAGGACGACCGCCGATGACGCACGACGACCTCCTGCTCCGCACGCTCCTCTTCGTGCCCGCGCACCGAGAGCCGATGCTGCCGAAGGCGCTCGCCGCCGGCGCCGATGCCGTCGTCTTCGACCTCGAGGACGCGGTGCCGCCGGCCGGGAAGGCCCACGCTCGCGCGGCCGCCGCGCGCGCGCTCGCCGCGTCGTCGCCCGCCACGACGCTGCTCGTGCGCGTGAATCCGGTGCGCAGCGGCTTCGCGCGCGACGATCTACTGACGGTGGTCCGCCCCGGCCTCGCCGGCGTCGTCCTGCCCAAGGCGGAGTCGCCGCAGGATGTCCGCGACCTCGACGTGCTGCTGCGCGAGGCCGAAATGGCGAACGGCGTCCGCCCCGGCGACGTCGCCACCATCCCGCTGATCGAGAGCCCTCGCGGCCTGCTCCGCGCCGAAGACATCGCCCGCGCCTCCGACCGCATCATCGCCCTCTCGATCGGCGGCGAGGACTACTGCGCCGAGCTCGGCGTCGAGCGCACGGTCGAGGGGACGGCGCTCGCCTCGCTGCGCTATCGCATCGTCGAGCTCGCCGCGGCCCACGCGCTGGCGGCGATCGATACGCCGTACGCCGACGTGCGGGACGCCGCGGGCCTCGTCGCCGAGACGCGGTTCGCGCGCGCGGTCGGCTTTCGCGGGAAGTACGTGCTGCATCCGGACCAGGTCCGGCCGGTCAACGACGTCTTCACGCCATCGGATCGCGAGGTCGCCGCGGCGCGCGCGCTCGTCGCCGCCTACGACGACGGCGTCGCCGCGGGGGCCGGCGCCGTCAGCGTCGACGGTCGCATGGTCGATGCGCCGGCCGCCGCGCGCGCCCGCCGGCTGATCGCGCGCGCCGAGCGCATCGCCGCGCGCGTCACCGCTACCTGACAGCGGGCCCCGTGGACCGTGGCCGCACCGCGCGTGCGCCTGACGCCAAGAAGGGGCACGCGCAGGTGCCCCGTCTTGTTTCGTCGTCACAAGCGCGCGGACGGGCGGTGCCACGCGTCGTTCCGCTGCGTGTCGCGCCGTCAGTCCTTCCAGATGCCGTACTGCTGCGCGCGCCGCAGCTTGAAGTCCGTCTCTGGCAGCTTGAAGCCGAGCGCGCGCACCTTCTTCAGCGCGCCTTCGATCTGCCGGCGCTCGGCGGCCGTCAGCACCTGCCCGAACATGTCGTCGTAGAGCGCCTCGGCGATGTCGACGATCTCCTGCGTGATCTCGCGGCCCTTGTCCGTCAGCTCGAGCCCGACGGCGCGGCGGTCGTTCGGGTCCGGCAGCCGCCGCACCCAGCCGCGCGTCTCGATCCGGTGCAGGATGCCGGTGATGCTCTGCGTCTCCTGGAAGAGCAGCGTCGCCACCAGACTCGGTTTGATCGGATTCGTGGCGAAGTGCAGCACCGCCAGCACGCGCGCCTGAGACGCCGAGACGCCGAGATGGTAGAAACGGCGCTCCAGCAGCTTGTAGGACATCCAGTAGATCTCGGTGATCAGCACCCAGGGCATCATCCGCTGGTGAATCGGTGCGCTGGTGTCAGTCCCTGACTTGGTCGCCGTGGCCATAGGTCGCCTGCCCCTTTTCTCGCCCTCGTTCCGTCCCCCACGCCTCAATTGCCGCCGAGTCTATCACTGCTCATTCATGCGAGCAACGGGCGAGATTGCGTCGGTTGACGACATCCTACTTGGTAGTCTGGTATTTCGACATCCGATCGCACCTTCCGTATCGAATTTCGCAGCGGTTCGCCGGGCAGCGACACAGGTCGTCGCGGCGACACACTCGCAAGATTATCTTCGCCCATCGCAACCTCACGCGCTGGATCGAAGCGATGGTTCGATGATACGCTGCCGCACCGCCAGGCGGAACAGTCTCCTGAGGAGCCGCATGCCAGATTACGACATGATCACGTACGAGACGCGCGGCCGCATCGCCATCATCACCATCAACCGTCCGGAGCGCATGAACGCCATCGACCCCCGCACGTCGGCGGAGATGAACGAGGCTTTCACCGCCTTCCGTGACGACGACGCGCTCGGCGTCGCCGTGCTCACCGGCGCCGGCGAACGCGCCTTCTCCGCCGGCAACGACCTCGTCGCCATGTCGCAGGCGCAGCAGGAGGGCAGCGCGTCGACCTCGGCTGCATACCTGCGCGCGCCCTTCGGCGGCATCACACGCAACTTCACCTGCAGCAAGCCGATCATCGCCGCGATCAACGGCTACTGCCTCGCCGGCGGACTCGAGATCGCCCTTGCGTGCGACATCCGCGTCGCCGCCGACCACGCGCAGTTCGGGCTCCCGGAGGTCACCCGCGCGATCATCCCCGGTGCCGGCGGCACGCAGCGGCTGCCGCGCATGATCCCGCTTGGCCCCGCGCTCGAGCTGATGCTCACCGGCGGCAAGTTCGATGCCCAGTGGGCGCTGAAGAACGGCCTCGTCAACCACGTCGTCCCCGCCGGCGACGTCGTGCCGAAGGCGCTCGAGATCGCCGCCGCAATCTGCCAGAACGGCCCCCTCGCCGTGCGGCTGGTGAAGGAAGCCGTCTACGCCGGCCTCAGCCTGCCGTTCGAGGACGGCCTCCGGTTCGAGGTCCAGCAGTCGCGCAAGGTCCTCGCCTCGGAGGACGCGCGCGAGGGTCCGCTCGCCTTCGCGCAGAAGCGCAAGCCCGTCTACCGCGGCCGCTGACCAGACCTCAGCGACGGCGCTGCAGCGTCGGATCGACGATCTGCCACCGACCCGAGCGCTCATCTCGCACGAACGACGCACCGCCGGAGCGAGGCTCGAGCCAGATGACCCGGCACGAAAGCCTCGTGGTTGCGCAGCTCTCGCGGCTGCTGATCGACCGGAACGCCCTCTCTCGTCGCAGGATCCCGGCGCAGGCCTGCAGATCGACCGCTCGTCGGCCGATCATCCATGCGACGCCTATCGTGGAGCGACCCGAACGCACCACGAGAGTTGGGCGACGCAGCGGCCGCGGTTACGGGGTTTCCCGCATGGCAGGGTCGCCTCCTCGGCGCGATCCTGTGCGGCAGGGGATGTGAAAGGGAGTTCGGGATGAAGCGTCTGCTCTTCGTCTGTGCGCTCGCCGGACTGGGATTGTTCGGCTTTGCCGGTGCGTGCAATCTCCTCAACCCGTCCCTGACGCGCGTCGGTGGCAACAACGTCTACGGCGCCGAGCTCCAGAACAACACCGGCGCCAACTTCCTCGCCCATAGCTTCAAGGTCGCCTTCGTCGATGCGAGCGGCACGGTCGTCGAGACCAGGAGCGGCGTCCCGGGCTGCCTGCGTTCATGGCAGAACGGCGCGTCGGACTTCTTCTCCGTCCGCAGCTCGCTGGCCGCCGGTGCGACCACGGCCGCCATCGGCTCGCTCGACCTCACGTCGCCACTCGTCGTAGGCACCACCGTGCCCACCGCCGCCAGCCTGAGCGCCGTCACCGCCGCCACGCCGCCGCTCGCCGCCGCCAATTCCGGTGGCGTGGCCTCGATGACCGTGGCCGGCACGCTGAAGAACAACGACGCCGTGACGCTGGCGAACCCGAACGTCTGCGTCGTCGTCTTCAACAGCAGCGGCCAGGTCGTGTTGACGCAGCGGCAATCGCTCGCGTCGCTCGCCGCCGGCGCGCAGACGAGCTTCAGCTTCAGCGTCTCCGTGCCCGATAGCGCCGCCGCGGTGAGCCGCGTCGTCATCTGGGTGGATGGCATCGAAGGCGAGGCGCCGACGACGCCGGTCCAGGCGACCGCGACGCTCTCGGTCACGACGCCGACCGCCACGAACACCGCCGCCGCCACGAACACGCCGCCCCCGCCGACGGCGACGAACACCGCCGTCCCGACGGCGACGAACACCGCCGCGCCGACGGCGACGAACACGCCGCTGCCGACCGACACGCCGACGACGCTGCCGACGGCGACGAACACCGCCGTCCCGACGGCGACAAACACGTCGCTGCCGACCGACACGCCGACGACGCTGCCGACGGCGACGAACACAGCCGTCCCGACGGCGACGAACACAGCCGTCCCGACGGCGACGAACACCGCCGCACCGACCGCGACGAACACGCCGCTGCCGACCGACACGCCGACGACGCTGCCGACGGCGACGAACACCGCCG
>JADMII010000018.1 GCA_015478665.1 Dehalococcoidia bacterium | reverse complement strand
GGCTCGCGTTCGAAGAGCTGCTGCCGATCCAGCTGACGATGCTGCTGCGCCGTCGCCTGTTCCAGAAGTCGGCGCCGGCCGAGCCGATGCCGCTCTCCGCCGCCGCCGAAGGCCGCTTCCTCGCCTCGCTGCCGTTCACGCTGACCGGCGCCCAGCAGCGCGTGCTGTTCGACGTGCTGAACGACTGCCGGCGGCCGGTGCCGATGAGCCGCCTCGTGCAGGGGGACGTCGGCAGCGGGAAGACGGTGATCGCCGCCGCGGCGCTGGTGGCGGCGATCGAGAACGACCGCCAGGCGGTGATGATGGCGCCGACGGAGATCCTCGCGGAGCAGCACTTCGACACGCTGAAGCAGCTCTTCGGCGCGGACGGCGCCGCCGGCAACGTCGCCAGCGCCTACCCGGCGTTTCTGCCGCGGCCGCTGAGGATCGCCCTGCTCACCGGCAGCGCGAAGGCGAAGGAGCGCCGCGAGGTGCACGAGGCGCTCGAGCGCGGCACGATCGACATCGCCTGCGGCACGCACGCGCTGATCCAGGGCGGCGTGCGCTTCCACGACCTGGGCGTCGCCGTCGTCGATGAGCAGCACCGCTTCGGCGTCATGCAGCGGGCGGCGCTGCGCGAGAAAGGCTCGCAGGCGGCGCACACGCCGCACATGCTGGTGATGACGGCGACGCCGATCCCGCGCACGCTGGCGCTGACGCTGTACGGCGACCTCGACGTGTCCGTCATCGATGAGCTGCCGCCGGGACGCCAGCCGGTGAAGACGACCTGGGTGGCCGCCGATGACCGCCCTTCGGCCGAGCGCTTCCTGCGTGATCAGGTGGAACAGGGACGGCAGGCGTTCGTCATCTGCCCGCTCGTCGAGGAGTCGGAAACGCTCGATGTGAAGTCGGCGACGGCGGAGTACGAGCGGCTGCGGCGGCAGGTGTACCCGGATCTGCGGGTCGAGCTCATCCACGGGCGCATGTCGCAGAAGTCGAAGGACGCGATCATGCGCCGGTTCCGCAACGGCGAGGCGGACATCCTCGTGTCGACGTCGGTGATCGAAGTGGGGATCGACGTGCCGAACGCGTCGGTGATGCTGATCGAAGGGGCGGACCGCTTCGGGCTGGCGCAGCTGCACCAGTTCCGCGGACGCGTCGGCCGCGGTGCGGCGCAGAGCTCCTGCCTGCTGCTGGCGGAGGACCCGCGCGACGAGGCGCGCAAGCGGCTGGAGTTGATGGAGGAGACCGCGGACGGCTTCCGCCTGGCGGAGGCGGACATGGAGATGCGCGGCCCCGGGCAATTCTTCGGCACGAAGCAGTCCGGCGTGCCCGGCCTCAAGGTTGCGCGCCTGTCCGACGTGAAGATCATCGAACTGACGCGCAAGGAAGCGGAGCGCCTGCTCGATGCGGACCAGGGCCTCGTGCAGCCCGAGCACGCGGCGCTGAACGCCCGCGTCCGCGCCCTGCTCGACGATGTGGTGGACGAGGAGCACTGAGGGGTCACGCCGTCAGCCCCGTCGACGTGTCGGACGCCGCCCGCGCCGATACAATACGCCGATGCTGAGTGACCGCACGATCAAGGACGAGCTGGCGCGGCGGCGCATCATCATCGACCCGCTCGACCCCGAGGACATCCAGCCGGCCAGCGTCGACGTCCACCTCGACCGCACCTTCCGCATCTTCAGGGCGAGCAGCCGCCCGTACATCGATGTGCGCGAGCGGCAGGACGACCTGACCGAGGAGGTGGTGATCGGCGAAGAGCGGCCGTTCTTCATCCACCCCGGCGAGTTCGTGCTGGCGAGCACGCGCGAGGTGCTGACGCTGCCGGACGACATCCTGGCGCAGGTCGAGGGCAAGAGCTCGCTCGGGCGCATCGGCCTGCTGATCCACGCGACGGCGGGCTTCGTCGACCCGGGCTGGCACGGCAAGCTGACGCTCGAGCTGTCTAACGTCGCGAAGATGCCGATCGCGCTGTACTTCGGGATGAAGATCGGCCAGCTGAGCTTCGTGCGGATGTCGACGCCGGTCGAGCGCCCGTACGGCAGCCCTGAGCTGCGCAGCAAGTACCAGGGCCAGATGGGCCCGACGCCAAGCCGCGCCCACACGGAGTACGATCGGCCGGGCCACGCACGACGCGAAGGCGCGGGCGAGTGACGGGGGCGAAGCGCAAGACGCGGCGTCGCCCGCTCGACACCGGCACGCTGGCGGTTGCGATGCACGACGACGCGACGGCGCCAGCGGGAGCGTCGGCATAGTGCCGCCGGCGCGCGCTGTGATCTTCGATATGGACGGCGTGCTGACGGACAGCGAGCCGGCCTTCCACGCCGCCGTCAACGACATCCTCGACCGCTTCGGCACGTCGATCAGCCTCCGCGACTACGAGCGCTTCATCGGTACGGCGACGCCGGTGATGTGGCAGCGGATGATCGCGCTCAAGCGCCTGCCGGCGACGCTGCCGGAGATCCTCGATGCCTACGAAGCTCCGCTGCTCGCGCGCCTGCGCGAGCCGCGACCGCCGCTGCCGGGCGCGCGCGAGCTGCTGGCGCGGCTGCGCACGATGCGCGTGCCGCTCGGCCTGTGCACGGCGTCATATCGACGCTGGGTCGATGCGATCCTCGCCTCAGCCGGGATCGCGCCGGAGTTCGACGTGATCGTCGCGGCCGATGACGTCGAGCGGACGAAGCCGGACCCGCAGCCGTACGAACGCGCGGCCGCGGCCCTCGGCTTGAGGGCGGACGAGTGCGTCGTCATCGAGGACAGCGTCTCCGGACTGACGTCGGCGCTCGCGTCGGGCGCCTGCGTCGTGCAGCTGCGGGCGACCGGCACGGCGGCCGACGTCATGCCCGGCGTGGAACGCGTGATCGCGTCGCTCGACGAGTTCCCATCCGAGTGGCTGGCCGCCGGGACGTAGCTTCCCGATGCACGATCGCTGCGGAGCGCGCGCTCGTGGCGGACGGTCGGCCGTCGTTCAGCCGAGCTCCGCGATGCTCGCGCGCAGGCCGGCGCGGCGCGCGCGGACGGCATCGAGGCGCTCCTGCTCGGTGGCGATGATCTTCTCCGGCGCCCGGGCGCGGAACTGCTCGTTCGCCAGCTTCGCCTCGATGCGCGCGGCCTCCGCCTCGGCGTCGGCGAGCTGCTTCTGCAGGCGCCCGCGCTCGGCGTCGAGGTCGAAGAGGCCGGCGAGCGGCACGACGACGGTGACGCCTTCGAGCACGGCGGTGGCGACCTGCTCCCGCGGCGCTTCGTCCGCCGCGCCGACGACGCGCAGCGGCCGGACGCGCGCCAGCGCCTCGATGTAGCGCGCGCCGGCATCGAGCGCGGCACGCTCGCCCTCACAGAGGACGAACGCGGCGATGAAGCGTGCCGGCTCGACCTTCTTCTCCGCGCGGATGTTGCGAACGGCGCGGACGACGTCGATCAGCTGCGCCATCTCCTGCTCGGCGGTCGCGTCGCTGTAGCCGCCATCGCCGCGGGGGTAGGCGGCGACGATCAGGGCGTCCCCGTCGGCGCCCTCGATCTTCCGGACGAGCGCCTGCCAGACCTCTTCGGTGACGAACGGCATGAAGGGATGCAGCAGGCGCAGGCAGCGCTCGAGGACAGACGCGAGCACCGGCAGCGGCGAAGGCGCAGCCGTCGTCTCATCGCGCGCGCGCACCTTGGCGATTTCGATGTACCAGTCGGCGAGCTCGCCCCAGACGAAGTCGTACACCTGCCGCGCCGCCTCGCCGAGCTCGAACTTGCGCATCTGCTCGTCGACGCTCCGGGCGAGGCGCTCGGCGCGCGAGACGATCCAGCGGTCCTCGACGGGCGCATCGGCGGCCGGCGGCCCGTCGGGGAGGCGCACCGTGTCGTCACCGATCATCGAGATGACGAAGCGGGCGGCGTTCCAGAGCTTGTTGGCGAAGTTGCGCCCCATCTCGACGCGCTGGTCGGAGAGGCGCAGGTCGTTGCCGGGACCGCTCGCCGTGATCAGCGCGTAGCGCAGCGCGTCGGAGCCGAAGCGCTCGACGATCTGCAGCGGGTCGACGCCGGTGCCGAGCGACTTGCTCATGCGCTGGCCGTGCTCGTTGCGCACCGTGCCGTGGAGGTAGACCGTGCTGAACGGGATCTCGCCCATGTTGTAGAGGCCGAGCATGATCATCCGTGCGACCCAGAGGAAGATGATGTCGTAGCCCGTCTCCATGACGGAGGTCGGGTACCAGAAGTCCAGCTCCGTGCGCTCCCGCGGCCAGCCGAGCGTGGAGAACGGCCAGAGGCCGGACGAGAACCACGTATCGAGCACGTCGGTTTCCTGCAGCAGATGGCCGCCGCCCGTCGGCGCGCGCTCCGGCGTCTCGATTGCGACGACGGGGGTCGCTGCCACGGCGGACCACGTGCCGCTGCGCACGATCTCTTCGTGGGAGACGCCCGCCGCCCGCAGCTCGTTGTAGGGAGCGACGCGCGCCGGCGCGTCGGGGCCGGCGCCGGCTTGGCGGAGCGTGACGATGATGCGGTCGCCGTCGTCGTCGGCGCTGTACCAGACGGGGATGCGGTGCCCCCACCAGAGCTGACGGGAGATGCACCAGTCGCGGATGTTCTCCATCCAGTTCAGATACATGCGCTCGAACCGCTCCGGGACGAAGGCGATCGCGCCCTCGCGCACGGCGTCGATCGCCGGCCGCGCCAGTTGCTCCATCTTCACGAACCACTGCCAGCTCATCAGCGGCTCGACGACCGTGTGGCAGCGGGCGCAGACGCCGACGGTGAGCAGGTGCGGCTCCGTTTTCTCCAGGTAGCCGAGCTCTTCCAGGTCGCGGACGATGACGGCGCGCGCCTCGTAACGGTCGATGCCGGCATACGGGCCCGCCTGCTCGTTCAGCGTGGCATCGAGGTTCATGACGTTGATCCGCGGCAGATCGTGCCGCTGGCCGATCTCGAAGTCGACGGGGTCGTGGCCGGGGGTCACCTTCAACGCGCCGGTGCCGAACTCCATCTCGATCGCGACGTCGGCGATGACGGGGATCTCCCGCTGGATCACCGGCAACAGCACCGTGCGGCCGATCTTGTCGGCGTAGCGTGGGTCGTTGGGATTGACCGCGACGGCGACATCGCCGACAAACGTCTCCGGGCGGGTCGTCGCGACGGTCATCGCGTCGTCGGAGACGTGCGGGACGCCGGCGCTGTCGTGCCCGTCGACGAGCGGGTAGCGGATGTACCAGAGGCTGGAGTTCTGGTCTTCGTGCTCGACCTCCAGGTCGCTGAGGGCGGTGCGGCAGCGCGGGCACCAGTTGATCAGCCGCTCGCCGCGATAGATCAGGCCGTCGTCGAACAGCTTCTTGAAGGTGGTGCGGACGGCGAGCTGCGGCCCTTCATCGAGCGTGAAGGTCTCGCGCGACCAGTCGGCCGAGGCGCCGAGGCGCCGGTGCTGTTCGCTGATGATGCTGCGATAGCGGCCGACCCAGCTCCACACCCGCTCCTCGAAGGCCTCGCGACCGAGGGCATGGCGGCTGAGGCCTTCCTTCGCCAGCTCCTTCTCGACGACGTTCTGCGTGGCGATGCCGGCGTGGTCGACGCCGGGCAGCCAGAGCGTCGGGTCGCCGAGCATGCGGTGCCAGCGCACGAGGATGTCCTCGACGGCGTCGGTGAGGGCGTGGCCGACGTGCAGCTCGCCGGTGACGTTCGGCGGCGGCATGACGATCGAGAACGGCGGGCCGGCGCCCTCGGGCCGGCGCGGCTTGAAGTAGCCGCGCCGCTCCCAGAAGCGGTAGACGCGGTCTTCGGTCGCGCGCGGGTCGTAGGCCTTCGCCATCGCTCCGCCGGGAGCGGCGTCGGCGCGGTCGCTGCCGTTCTCATACGGGGCGGCTAGATCTGGTCTGGTGTCGGCGTCCGTCATCTCTGCGTCTCTCTCAGCACTGCGCGCCGCTTCGACGCGACAGCGTACCGGCGATGGCTGACCGGGGCACGAAGAAGCCCCGAACTGCTTCGGGGCCCGTTCCTGCGACTGCGCGCGCCGGCAGCCGCTTACCGGGCCTGTCGTACGGATACGCTGCTGCGGCGGTTGGTGGTCGGGTTCGCGCTCACGCGAGTATGGTAGCGGATCGCGGCGGGCAGCGCCGGCTCGTCGGTCCCTCACCCGCGACCCGCTTCCTACCCGGGCGCTCTCTGGCGGTCGATGCAGTAGTACAGGGCGACGTTCTTGGCCGTGTACAGCGAGTAGCGGTTGTCGAGCACGAGCGTGTAGGTGCCGCGGACCTGCGCGGAGAAGCTGAAGTCGTAGTTCTCGGCGCGCGGCGATTCGAGGATCTGCTGGCCGAGCGGCGTCACGAGCCTCAGCAGCACGTCGACGCGCCCGAAGCCGCCGTCGGCCTCGAAGGTGGCGCGCACGTCGTCGCCCTCGGCGAGCGGCACGGTGACGGTCTGTTCCGCCTGCGGCTTGACGGTGATGTTGACGTTCGTGCAGTCCTGCGGACGGCCGTTCGAGATGGCGCCGGCGTGCGCGGGGGTGCCGATGCTGGCCGGCGACCACTCGTTGAGCGCCAGCCAGGCGCCGGCCAGTCCTCCCCCGACGAGGAGGAAGAAGCCGATGAGGACGGCGAGCTTGCCCATACGAGGATCGTCGGCGGCGGCGCGGCCGGATGGAGGGTGATCGGGCCCGGATATCGGAGGCTGGGGTCGGGAGTTGCGCCCGCCCGGAAGCGAGGCGAAGGATCTCTCTCCGCGATCGAGGGTCGAGCGTCGGGGCCGCCGGTCGATCTTCGAGGGGGGCTGGCAGCACGAGCTCGGCCGAGGTCGTGCGACGGAACCATGCGGGGCGTACCTGCATCGCCGTGCGCGTGCGTGTGCGGTTTGAGCCGCTGCTGTGCCCGGCGGCGGTGGCGGCCACTACCGATGCGGCAGCGCGCGGTCCGGCGGCCGCGGGCGACGGTGGCGCCAGGGCGGCGAAGCGGCCGCGGCGCGCCGTCAGTAGCTGCGGGCCGACGGCGGCGTCAGTCGCGCGGCGTCAGGGCGGCGAACCGGCGCAGCGCCCAGGCGACGCCGTCCTCGCGGTTGCCGGGGCCGACGACGTCGACCTGCGCCTGCACATCGGCCGGCGCGTTGCCCATGGCGATGCTGAGGCCCGCCACCCGCATCATCTCAAGGTCCGGCGCCGCATCGCCGATGGCCACGACATCATCGGGCGCGACGCCCAGGTGGTCGCAGACGAGCAGCAGCGCGCGGCCCTTGTCGGCGGCGGCGCGGACGATGTTCACGTACGGCGGGAACGTCTCGCTGTACCCCGTGGCGACGTTCAGGACCTCATCGTACGCGTGGCCGAGTTGCTTCGGCAGGCCGTCGAAGGCGTCTTGCCCGAAGAAGAGGAACGCCTGCGCGCCGGCGATGACGTGCGGCGACAGGCGATCCGTCGTCACCATGCCGGCCGGCAGGCGCGCGGGGTCGATCTGCCGTCGCGACATGAGGTGCGTCACGTCGTCCACCGTCACCATCGACTCGTAACGCGCCTCGTCGGCGACCGCAGCGATGGCGCGCGCGGCCTCGGCGGGCAGCGTCAGGTCCAGCAACCGCGCGCCATCGACCGGCGTCCGGACGCTGGCGCCGTTGTGGCAGATGATGGGCGAGGTGATGCCCAACAGGTCGGCGGTGCGCTTCGCCAGCGCGTACCAGCGCGATGTGGCGATGACGATCTGGACGCCGGCCGCGCTGGCGTCGCGCACAGCGGCGCTGTTCGCCTCGCTGACCACGTTGCCTCGCTCGAGCAGCGTGCCATCGAGGTCGAGCGCGACGAGCCGGGCGGTGCGACGGCCGTCGAGGTACGCCGCGGCGGCCGCGCGGGGCTCAGCGGCCACGGCCGAAGCCCAAGGGAATGCTCTTCATGCTCAGGTAACGGCCGCCGCCGATGATGATGTGGTCGTGCACGGCGATGCCCATCAGCGCGCCGGCCTCGCGCAGGCCCTCCGTGATCAGCACGTCCTGCTCGGACGGTGTCGCGTCGCCGGAGGGATGATTGTGGACGAGGACGACGGAGCAGGCGTTGACGCGCACCGCATCGCGCAGCAGCTCGCCCATCCGCACCTGCGCGCTGTTGATGTTGCCGACGTAGACTTCCGGAAAGCCGAGCATGTGCCCGCGCGTATCGAGCAGCAGGACGCGCACATGCTCCTGCTCGAAGGCCGACATCTCGGCGATCAGCCGCGCGTCGGCGATGTCCGCCGGCGAGGTGAAGCGGCGCCGCTCCGGCGACGAGGCGCTGGCCACGCGCATGCCCAGCTCGAGCGCCGCCTTGATCTGCGCCGCCTTGGCCTCGCCGAGGCCGTGCTCCTGGCAGAGCTGCTCGAACGGCGCCGTCGCGAGGCCGCTGACGCCGTAGTCCCGCAGCAGCCGCTGCGCGATGGTCAGTGCGCTCTCCTTCGCCGTGCCGGTGCGGAGGAGGATGGCGATCAGCTCGCTGTTGGCGAGCGCGGGGGCGCCGTAGTCGCGCAGTCGCTCGCGCGGCCGGTCGCTCGCCGGCAGGTCGCGGATCAGCGTGACGGACTCCGGGCCGGGCGTCTCCATGCCGGCGAGGCTAACAGGGCGCTCGCGCTGAGGCAATCGGGTGTTGGCTTCTGGCGGCCGGAGTCAATCGGGCGCGATCCGCGCATCTCCTGCTCCCGGTCGCTGACCATCGACCGACGCGCAGTGCGACAGGGATTGTCGCCGGCCGGCGCTATACTTGCGCCCGATATGCCCGAACCACGTCTGATCACCGGCGACCTTGCCTCTATCGAAGCGGCGCTCGCGGAGGCCATCGCGGCGGCGCGCCCGGCAGGCGACGGTCTGGCGCCGGTGACGGTGCTCGTCGGCCACGTCCTGCTGCGCCCGTACCTGGCGCGGGCGCTCGCTCGACGCGGGCTGGCGCAGATGAACGTGCGCTACGTGCTGCCGCTCGACCTGGCGGCGGAACTCGCGCGTGATGCCCTGCCACGCGACCGCGCGCGGCTGACCCGCGAGGCCGAGCGCCTGCTCGTGCGCGAGACCGCCGAGAGCGCGGGCGGCTATTTCGCCGCCATCGCCGGCCGCGAGGGCTTCGTACGTGCGCTCGGGCGGCTCTTCCGGGAGCTCGAGGGCGGCGGGTTCACGCCCGACGGCTTCCGGACGGCGGCGCAGGCCGTCGAGGCGCGGCTGCCGGCCAGCGCGCGCAAGCTCGGCGAGCTGACGCGGCTGTATCGCCTCTACGAGCAGCGCCGTGCGGCGTTCGTCGCGCCGGCGGACCTCTATCGCGCCGCCGACGCGTCGAAGTTCGAGGGGCCGCTGCTGGTCTACGGCGTCTGGTCGCTGCCGGAGCTGCAGGCGCGACTGGTCGAGCGGATCGCCGAGCGCCACGCCATCACCGTCTTCCTCCCCGCGTCCGGACTGGACGCCGACGGCGCGCACGCGTCTCTGCGCCTCCGCTTCGGCGCTGCCGCCGAAGCGACGACGACGGCCGCCGCCAGCGCCGGCCCGCCGCTGCTCGCGCGCTCGCTGCTCGACGAGGAGCCATCGGCGTCGGGCGCGGACGGCGTCGGGATGCTGAGCGCGCCCGACACCGTGCGCGAGGTGTGGGAGGCGGCGCGTGCCTGCCTGCGCTGGGCGCGCGAGGGCATCCGCTTCCACGAGATGGCGCTGGCGTATCGCGCGGCCGACACCTACCGGCCGCTGATCGACGAGATCTTCTCGGAGGCGGGCATCGCGACGTACCTGCACGCCGGCCGCCTGCTCGCCGAGCATCCGCTCGGGCGTCGCGTGCTGGCGCTGCTCGCGCTCGCCGCCGACGGCAGCTTCCCGCGCGCCCGCGTCATGGAGTTCCTGACGGAGACGCAGCTGCCGGGTGAGACGTTGCGCGCGCAGCAGTACGCCAGCGCCTCGGAGTGGGAGGCGTTCACGCGCGACGCCGGCATCATCGACGGCGCGGAGCAGTGGGACGCGCGACTGCGGCGGCTGGCCGAGGAGAAGCGCATCGAGTCCCGGCGCGACGGCTTCGAGTGGCTCGCCAGCCACGCCGAGCGGATCGAGCGCTTTCGCGTGTTCGCGGCGGAGTTCGCGGCGCGGCTGGCGGCGCGCCCGGTCGAGGCGACGTGGTGCGGGCACCTGGCGTACCTGCGGGCGCTCGCCGCGGACTACGCAGCGGGTGTGGAGCCGATCATCGATGCGCTCGACGACCTGCAGGTGCTCGAACGCGTGCATGCGGTCGTGCCGTTCGAGGTGTTCTGCCGGGCCGTGCGCGACGACCTGGAGGCGCGCGACGCGTCACGCGTGCTCAACGAGCCGGTGCGGGAGTTCGGCCGCCGCGGCGTCGCCGTGCTCGACGTGACGTCGCTGCGCCACCTTCGCTTCCGCGCCGTCTGCCTGCTGGGCGTCGCCGAGCGCGCGTGGCCGCCGCCGCCGCGTCCCGACCCGCTGCTGCTTGAGCGCGAGCGTCGCGAGTTGAACGCCGCCGGGAGCGGCGTGCTGCCGCTGAAGATGGAGCCCGACGACGAGCCGTTGCAGTTCTGGCTGGCCGCGCAGGCGGCGACCGAGCGGCTCCAAGTGTCATACGCGCGCGCCGACGCGGGCAAGAGCGGGTCGCGCGTCCCGTCCTTCTTCTTCCGCGCCGTCGTCGACGCGCTCGAAGGCCGCCGGCTGGCCTTCGACGCGCTCGACGGGAGCGCCTTCGTGCAGCGGCTTGCCGCCGGTCGGCTCGCTGCCGAAGACGCGGCCGAGGCGGTGACGCTCGCGGAGTACGACCGCACGCTCGTGCACGCCTACGTGCAGCATGGCGCCGGGTTCGAGAACGTGCGCGCGTTGGCGGACGAGCGGCCGGCGTTCGGGCGCGCGATGGCGGCGCGGCAGGCGCGTGGGAGCGCCCGGCTGACGGCGTTCGACGGCTGCATGACCGGCGCCGCGGCGCAGCGGGCAGCGCGCCACCGCTCGCCGTTCGCCCAGGGCAGGCCCGTATCGCCGAGCCGGCTCGAGATGTACGCCGAGTGCCCCTACCGCTACTTCCTGCGCTACACCCTCGGCGTCGAGCCGCTCGACGAGCCGGAGGCGGTCGACCGGATCAACGCCCTCGAGCGCGGCAGCCTCGTCCACGCGATCCTCGAGCGGTTCATGCGCGAGGTCTGCCCCGACGACCCGCCGCGCACCGATGCGCGCGCGCGGCACATCGCGCGGCTGCTGGCGATCGTCGAGGAGGAGGGCGCCGCGCGCGAGCAGCGCGGCGTCACCGGAAAGCCGCTGATCTGGAAGATGGACCGCCGCCTGATCCACGAGGATCTCGTGCGCTGGTACGACCGCGAGGCGCGCGACGCAAGCGGCCTGGTGCCGCGGGCGTTCGAAGCCGGCTTCGGGCCGCAGTGGTACGCGCGCAACGGCCCCGAAGATCCGCTGTCCGACGAGCAGCCGCTCGTGCTCAGCGCCGCAACGGACGCCGGCCCGCGCGAGGTGCTGGTGCAGGGGCGCATCGACCGGGTCGACTGGGACGACGCGCGCACGCGCTTCCGCGTCATCGACTACAAGACGGGCAAGACGAAGCCAAAGATGTCGCTCGACGGCGGCAAGGCGCTGCAACTGCCGATCTACCTGCGCGCCGCCGCGCAGCTGCTCGGGCTGCCGGCGGAGCGCGGCGAGGCGCAGTACTTCTTCGTCAGCAGCGCCGGCGGCTTCACCCGCCCCGGCATCCACGGCGATGCCTCCGCCGCGGCAGACACCGCGCTCGCGCAGGTGCTGGGGACGATCGCCGCCGGGGTCGACGACGGCTACTTCGCGCCGAACCCCGGCGACGCGGCGCGGCACTGCACGTACTGCGACTACAAGGACGTCTGCGACGCGCGCGTCGGGCCGCTGATGCAGCGGAAGGCGGCGGACGCGCGCGCTGCGGCGTTCATCGCCATGGGGGAGATCTCGTGACGATGACGGCGCCGGATTTCACACCGGGCGACGCGCTCGAGCGGCTGGCGATCCGCGACGGCATCGACGACAACATGTGTGTCGAGGCGGGCGCCGGCACGGGCAAAACGACGGTACTGGTCGACCGCATCGTCGAGATCGTGCGGAGCGGCCATGCGCGCGTGCAGGAGATCGCCGTCATCACCTTCACGGAGAAGGCGGCGGCGGAGCTGGCGGCGCGCGTGCGTGAGCAGCTTGAACGCGCGCGCGGCGCCGAAGCGACGCCGGACGTCGAGCGCGCGCGCTTCGCGGCGGCCCTGCGCGACCTCAGCCGCGCCCATACGGAGACCATCCACGCCTTCGCCGCCGGCCTCCTGCGCGAGCTGCCGGTAGAGGCCGGCGTCGACCCGGGGTTCCAGGTGCTGTCCGACCTGCCGGCGCAGCTCGCGTTCGAGACCGCGTACGACGAGTGGATGGCGGCCGAGATGGCCGCCGAGCCGCCGCCGGCGCTCATCGATGCGTTGAACCTCGGGCTGGAATACGCCTCGGTACGCGAGGCGGCGGAGTCGCTGCAGCGGCACCGCGACCTACTGCCGCTGCGGCGGTTCGCCGAACGGGAGGCGGCCATCGAGGGCCTCCTCGCGCATCTGGCGCAGGAGTGCGAGACGCTGGCGCGCCTCGAGCCGCGCGCGATCGTCGAGACGGACGAGGCGCTGGCGGCGCTGCGCCGCGTGCTCGAGATGCGGCGGACGTTCGAGGCGCTGCGCGGGCGGCCGCAGTCGCTGCGGCGGGCGATCGCGACGGCGCCGCGTGAGCTGGGCAGCCGCGGCAACCAGCAGCACTGGCGCCACGGCCAGGACTGCCGCGATGTGAAGGCGGCGCTGAAGCGCACCGCGGACGATCTGCAGGCCTGCGCCGACGCGCTGAAGCAGACGGCGGCGGCGCGGCTGCTGGTGTGGCTCCAGGGCTTCGTGCGTGCCTACGACGAACGGCGCAAGGCAGCCGGCCAGGCGGACTTCGACGACGTGCTGATCTGGGCCCGTGACCTCGTCCGCGACAACGCGGAGGCGCGCGCCTACTTCGCCGCACAGTACCGCTGCATCCTCGTCGACGAGTTCCAGGACACGGACCCGTTGCAGGCGGAGCTGATCCTCCGCATCTGCTCCGACGGCACGGCGACCAGCGACTGGCGCCGCGCGCGGCTGCGACCCGGCAGCCTCTTCGTCGTCGGCGACCCGAAGCAGTCGATCTACCGCTTCCGTCGCGCCGACATTGCGATGTACGACGACGTGAAGCAGCACGTCTTCGGCGGCGAGGTGCGGCGGATCGTGCAGAACTTCCGCTCCGGCGCGCCGATCATCGATTGGGTGAACCGTGTCTTCGGCGAGCTGATCGCCGGACAGCCCGGCGTGCAGCCGGCCTACGTCGCTCTGACGCCGCACCCGGCGTACGCGGGCCGCGGCGCGGTCGACCTCGTGCGCCGGGTCGTCCCGGTCGCGGGCCGTCAGCAGGCGCGCCAGCTGCGCGTCGCCGAAGCGAACGCCGTGGCATCGATGATCGCCGTTGCCGTGGCGGACGGCGCCTGGCCGCTGCGCAGCGGACGCCCGGCGCGGTATCGCGACATCGTCGTGCTGATCCCGAGCCGCGCCGAGCTGGACACGTACGAGGACGCCTTCGCGCGCGCCGGCGTGCCGTATCGCCACGAGGGCGGGCGCACGTTCTTCCTCCGTCAGGAGGTGCGCGAACTCGTGGCGATCCTGCGCGCCATCGACGACCCGGCGGACGAGGTCGCGGCCGTCGCGGCGTTGCGTTCGTCGGCGTTCGGGCTCTCGGACGAGGACCTGCTGCTCTACGCGGCGGCCGGCGGGCGCTTCGACCAGCGCCGCCTGCGTACCGCCGCTTCGGGCGCGCAGCCAGATGGGGAGGGCGATGCGGCCGCGGCGCGCGTGCGCGAGGCCTGGCGCCTGCTCGAAGAGATGCGCGCGCTGCGCCACGTCCACATCCTCCCGGACGTCGTGCGGACGGTGCTCGACCGCACGCAGCTCGTCGAGGCGGCGATGCTGCGGCCGCAGGGCGAGCAGGTGGCGGCGAACCTGCTGAAGCTGATCGACGAGGCGCGCGCCTTCAGCGGCGCCGCGGGAGGCGGCCTGCGTGGCTTCGTGCGCTGGCTGAAGGAGAACATGGCGCGCACGTCGGACGAGACGGACGCGTTGATCAGCGAGGAGACGGACGACGTCGTGCGCGTGCTGACGGTGCACGCATCGAAGGGGCTCGAGTTTCCGGTCGTCGTGTTCGCCAACATGGGCACGGAGCGGTCGAACCGCACCCGCGTCATCGCCGAGCGCGCGAGCGGCCGCCTGCACGCGCGCTTCGGGAAGTCCGATGCGCGCTTCGCCACGCCGGGCTGGGACGAGGCGCTGGGAGCCGAACAGCCGCACGACGACGCCGAGCAGTGCCGCATGCTGTACGTGGCGGCGACCCGCGCGCAGGACCGCCTCGTGGTGCCGGTGTTCGTCGCCTCGGCGAAGCCGCCCGCGCGGCACCAGGTGAAGTCTTCGAACGACCTCCTGCGCCAGGCGCCGCTCGACGACCGCGCGACGCTGGTCGACGGCGCGGCGATCGAGGCGCCGGCGGCCGAGCTGCCGCTCTGGCGGCGTGCCGCTGGCGCGAGCGGCCGCGGCGAGGCGGCCGTCGCCGGCGTGCGCGAGGCGCGCGAGCGCTGGCGCCACGAGCACGCTGCGCTCATCGCCGAAGCATCGGCGCCACTCGACGTGCGGACGGCGACGGCGCTGAAGCCGGCGTGGGAGCACGCCGGCGGCGACGACGAGGTGCGCCGCGGCCGGGCGACGGACTTTGGCATCGCCGTGCACGCGCTCCTCGAGCGCATCGACCTCGCGCGTCCGGACGACGCCGGCGTGATGGCGCCGGCGATCGCGGCGGAGTTCGGGCTGCTCGGCCGCGAGCAGGAGGTCGCGCAGGTCGCCGGGCGTGCACTGCGCTCGCCGGTCGTCGCGCGGGCGCTGGCGAGCGGCGGTCGCGTGCTCCGCGAGCTGGCGTTCACCGCGCCGCTGCCGCCGCACGACCGCAACGATGGCGGTGGCGGCGGCCTCGCGGAGGGACGCATCGACCTGCTGTTCAGCGAGCGTGATGACGACGGCGACGCGGGCATCGTGATCGTCGACTTCAAGACGGACGCCGTCACCGCGCGCGAGGTCGATGAGCGGGCGGCGCAGTACCGGAACCAGATGCTGGTGTACGGCTGGGCGGCGGAGCGCGCGACGGGCCTGCCGGTGCGGGAGGTGGTGTTCCTCTTCGCCCGCCCCGGCATCGAGCGCGCGACCGTGTTCGATGCGGCGTTGCGTGCGGAGGCGGCTGAGCTGTTGTCCAATCCGCAGACGCAGGCGGATGGTGGCCTGGAGGCTGTAGGGGAGCGCGTGTCTTCCTGACCGAAGCGAAGGATCGCTCCGGGATGCCGGGATGTTGCGTTCGTCGAGCGAACGCCCGCACTCCCCGGCCCCTCTCCGACAGGGGGGCTTCCTTTGGTGTGTGGTCGAGCGAAGGCCCCTCTCCCGGTCCTCGTCGGCGGCCGCGCCGCGGCGCATGCGCTGTCCGTCCCCGGCCTTCGTCCTTCGCCCTCCGGCCGCCGCACGCACCGCGCCGCCTGCGCTGTGCGCCGCCCGCGCGGTACGCTGGCGGGCGATGGATGATGCGACGCGTGATGCACTGAAGGCGCGCGCCTGCGCCGCGATCGACGCGCGGGCGGCGGAGCTGGTGGCGCTGAGCCTGCGCATCCACGCGCATCCGGAGGTCGCGTACGAGGAGCATCGCGCGAGCGCCTGGCTCGCCGAGCTGCTGGCGGGCGACGGCTTCGAGGTGACGCGCGGCCTCGCGGAGATGCCGACCGCCTTCCGCGCGACCGCCGGCAGTGGTGCGCCGGTCGTCGCCATCCTCGCCGAGTACGACGCGCTGCCGGGCATCGGCCACGGCTGCGGGCACAACATCATCGCCACGTCCGCGGCGGGCGCCGGCATCGGCCTGCGGACGCTGATCGACGATACCGGCGGCAGCGTGCAGGTGATCGGCACGCCGGCCGAAGAGGTGTACGGCGGCAAGGTGCAGCTGATCCGGGCCGGCGTCTTCGACGGCATCGATGCGGCGATGATGGTGCACCCCGGCACGCGCGACGCGGTGGTCGCGAAGGCGCTCGCCTGCGCCGAGCTGCACATCGAATACTTCGGACGCGAGGCGCACGCGGCGGCGCAGCCCGAGAACGGCATCAACGCGCTCGAAGCGATGATCATCGCCTACAACGCCATCAACGCACTGCGGCAGCACATCCGCCGCAGCGCGCGCGTGCACGGCGTGATCACGGACGGCGGCGAGGCGCCGAACATCGTGCCGGGCCACTCCGCCGCGAGCTTCCTGGTGCGCGCCGAGGACGACGCGTACCTGCAGGACCTGAAGCCGCGCGTCGCTGCCTGCTTCGAGGCGGGCGGACAGGCGACAGGCGCCCGCGTCGAGCTCACCTGGAACCCGAACCAGTACGCCGCGATGAATACGAACCCGGCGATCGCCGAAGCGTTCCGTCGCAATTTCGCCCGCGTGGGACGCAGCGTGCCGGCGCCGGAGACGCCGCGTCCCCTCGGCAGCACCGACATGGGCAACGTGAGCAAGATCATGCCGGGCATCCACCCGGCGATCGCCATCGCGCCGCCGCACGTCAACAGCCACTCCCCGCAGTTCGCCGACTACGCGGCATCGCCCAGCGGGCAGCGCGCCGTCACCGACGCGGCGAAGGCGCTGGCGATGACGGCGGTCGACGTGCTCACGGATGCGGCGCTGCGGAGTCAGATGCGCGAGGACTTCGAGCGCTCCTGCGCGATTCCGTGATGACGAGCGGACCGTACGAGAGCGACGACCTCGCCGAGCTCTACGACTTCGTCTGGGGCGAGCCGGACGACGATGCCCGGCTGTACGAGCAGTTCGCGCGGCGCGGCGAGACGCCGTCGCTCGAGCTCGGGGTCGGCAGCGGCCGCATCGCGCTGTCACTGGCGCGCGCGAAGCTCGACGTCGTCGGCCTCGATGCATCGCGGCCGATGCTGAGGCGGCTGGAGGCGGCGCTCGATGCGTCGTTGCGCCGGCGCCTGCGGCTCGTCGAAGCCGACA
Source organism: Dehalococcoidia bacterium (assembly GCA_015478665.1). Lineage (GTDB taxonomy): Bacteria > Chloroflexota > Dehalococcoidia > DSTF01 > JACRBR01 > JADMII01. Next base: position 32,106 of record JADMII010000018.1, on the reverse strand, counting down.
TGCGCGACTTCAGCCTCGGCGAGCGCTTCGACCTCGTGTACTGCGCCGCGAATACCTTCCAGCATCTGCTGACCACCGACGACCAGATCGCCTGCCTGCGTTGCGTCGCGGCGCATCTCGCGCCCGGCGGCCTGTATGTCATGCAACTGCGGGCGCCGCGCGCGATCGACTGGGGCATCGAACGGACGCCGCTGGAGCTGCGCTGGACTCGCGCGCTGCCCGACGGCCACGACCTGCTGCAGCGCTTCGATTCGACGGTCGTCTCCGCGGCGAGGCAGACGGCGACGACGACGCACCTCTTCGACCGCGTGTCCGCGGATGGCGGCGTGTCGCGGCGCATCGTCGCCTACACGCTGCGCTACGCGCCGCTCTCCGAGCTGACGCTGCTCATCGAAGGCGCCGGCATGCGCGTGACGGCGGTCTACGGCGACGCCCAGCTCTCCCCCTACAGCGACGAGAGCGATACGATCATCGTCGTGTCCGAGCTGGAGGGAGCCTGATGCTGATCGCGCTCGACGCCATGGGCGGAGACCACGCGCCGGCGGCCGTCGTCGCCGGCGCGCTGCTTGCCCGCCGGGAGCTGGGCATCGAGGTGGCGCTCGTCGGCCCGCGCGAGCTCGTGGAAGCAGAGCTGCGACGCGACGGCCCGACGCCGGCGGGCATCGAGGTCGTCCACGCCAGCGAGGCCGTCGCGATGGACGAGCGTCCGGCGCAGGCCGTGCGCGCGAAGCGGGACGCGTCGATCAACGTCGCCATGGGCCTCGTCAAGCGCGGTCTCGCCGACGCCTGCGTCTCCGCCGGCAACACCGGCGGCGTCATGGCCTCGGCGCTGATGACGCTCGGCCGCGTCCCCGGCATCGAGCGGCCGGCGATCGGCACGCTGGCCCCGTTCACGGAGCGAGGCATCCTCGTGCTCGACGTCGGCGCCAACGCCGACGTGAAGCCGGGCTACCTCGTCCAGTTCGCGCAGATGGGCTCGGTCTACGCCGAGCGCGTGCTGGGCATCGCCAACCCGCGGGTGGCGCTCCTGAACATCGGCGCCGAGGACACGAAGGGGAGCGAGCTGGCGCAGGAGGCGTTCGCGCGCATCTCGCGCTCGGGCGTGAACTTCGTCGGCAACATCGAAGGCGGCGACGTGCACCGCGGCCGCGCCGACGTCGTCGTCACCGACGGCTTCACCGGCAACGTCGCGGTGAAGGTCACCGAGGGCGTCGCGGACTTCATCTTCCGCGAGCTGCGCGCGACGATCTACTCCCGCCTGCGCTACAAGATCGCCGCCGCAGTGCTGCGCCCGGCGCTGATCGCGATGCGCGAGCGGATGGACCCGGGCACGTACGGCGGCGTGCCGCTGCTCGGCGTCAACGGCGTCGTCACGATCGCGCACGGAAACGCCGACCCGCGCACGATCCGCAACGCCTTGCGGGCGGCCCGGGACGCCGCATCGTCGGGGATGCTCGACACGATCCGCGGCGTATCCGGACGCAAGGTGTCGTGATCGCGCGCCGGTCGCCCGGCGGCGACGGCGGAGGTTCTTCCCTCAACACAACTCGACCATCGGCTTCAGCCCGGCCATCGCCACACGTCCGTACCCAGGCTCCCCTCTCTGTGTGAGAGGGGCCGGTGGTGAGAGCCGTCGCTCGCCGGACCCACCATCGCGTCGTCGCGGAGAGATTGTTCGCTGCCTCAGACCTCGGACCTCCGACGCACGATCTTCCTCACGGCGTCCACCTCCGCCGCCATGCGCTGGTCCCACGTCCAGAACTGCTCGCGGGCGTAGGCCGTCGCGCGCGCCGCGAGGCGCTGGCGCTGCTCCGCGTCGCCGGCGAGGGCGACGATCAGCTCCGCCAGCCGCTCCTCGAGCGGCTTCACGACGCCCGAGCGCTGTGAGCTGTCGACGAGCCGGCCCGTGACGCCATCGGCGATGACGTCGCGCGTATCGCCGGCGTCGACGGCGACGATGCACATGCCACACGTCATCGCCTCGAGCAGCGGGTTGCCGACGTTCGACAGGTCGGCGACGGCGAGGAAGAGGTCGGCGGCGTGCATCGCCCGCATCACCTCGGGCTGCGGGACGGCGCCGGTGAAGCGGACGGCATCGCTGACGTCCAGCGCGCGGGCGAGCGACTGCAGCCGTCCGCGTTCTTCGCCATCGCCGACGACGAGCAGCAGCGCGCGGGGCAGCCAGACACGCACCCGCGCCAGCGCTCGCAGCGCGCGGTCGATGCGCTTCCACGTCGCCAACCGCGACGCCGTCAGCATGACGAAGGCGTCCGCCGGCACGCCGAGCGCGGCGCGTGCCGCCGCGCGCTCTTCGGGCGTCGGCGCGTGCAGGCGATCGAGGTCGAGGCCGTTGCGCCAGAACTGCACGCGCCCCTTCGATGCGGGGTTCAGCCGCGCCAGCACCTCGTCACCCTGCGTCCCGTCGTCGGTCATGATGTAGAGGTCGGCGCGCGTCTTCAGCGCCAGCGCCTCTTCGTAGCGACGGTAATACAGCAGGCGGTCGCTCAGCGCCGGATGCATGACGGTGCCCTGGAAGCGCGCGACGAGCGGCAGCCGGTGGCCGCGGCGGCGCAGCAGGCGCGCGGAGAGCACGGCGTGGGCCTCGTATGCGTACAGCACGTCGAAGCCCGCCGGCGCCGTCCGCAGAAGGCGTTCCGCATGCTTCGCCGCAAGCCACGGGAAGGCGACGGCGAAGCGCAGCTTCTGGTCGAGCGTCTCGACGGGCGCGGGCAGGCCGCGGAGCGCCGGCGCACGGCGCTCGAGGTCGCGCAGGCTCGGCAGATGAAAGCTGTGGAATCGGACGTTGGGGAGCTGTGGTCGCGACTCGGGCGCCGGCGTCGGCGCCGACGGGTCGTAGAAGTGATTGGCGCCGATGTCCGGCATCACGGCGTCCACCGTGTGTCCGTGGTCGCCGTACGCGCGCAGCGTCCGCTCGAGCGTCGGCGCGCCCTTGTCCCGGTCGAGCGACCAGACGTCGAGGGCACAGATGAGGAGGATGTGCATGCTCGCTGTCCGATCGTGCGAACGAAGATCGTCGAGCCGCGCCGAAGCGGCGATCCCGCGCGGGACGCGAGTTACGCCGTCGCCGCCTGCACCCGGGACTCCGCCTCGACGTCGGCGTCGACCATCATGTCCACCAGCCGCCGAAACGAGACTTCCGGCTTCCAGCGGAGCTTCCTCCGCGCCTTCGAAGGGTCGGCGATCAGCAGGTCGACCTCGGCCGGCCGCATGAACTGCGGGTCGGAGCGGACGAACTCGCGATAATCGAGCCCCAGGCGCGCGAAGGCGAGCTCGGCGAACTCCTTGATCTGGTGCGTCTCGCCGCTGCCGATGACGTAGTCGTCCGGCTCGGCCTGCTGCAGCATCAGGTGCATCGCCCGCACGTAGTCGCCGGCGTACCCCCAGTCGCGGCGCGACTCGAGGTTCCCCATCACCAGCTCGTTCTGGAGGCCGGCCTTGATGCGGGCGGCGCCGATCGTCAGCTTGCGGGTGACGAACTCCGGCCCGCGGCGCGGCGACTCGTGGTTGAAGAGGATGCCGCTGCAGGCGAAGATGTTGTAGCTCTCCCGGTAATTCACCGTGATGTAGTGCGCATACGCCTTGGCCACGCCGTAGGGGCTGCGTGGATGGAACGGCGTCTGCTCGTTCTGCGGCGTCTCCCGCACCTTGCCGAACATCTCGCTGCTCGACGCCTGGTAGAATTTGATGCCGATCCCGCTCTTCGAGCGCGACGGCGACGCCGCGGCGTTCAGCCGGATCGCCTCGAGCACGCGGAGCGCGCCGAGGCCGGTAATCTCGCCGGTCAGCTCCGGCTGGTTCCACGACAGCATCACGAAGCTGATCGCCGCGAGATTATAGACCTCGTCCGGCTTCACCTTCTGGATGATGTTCATCAGCGACGCCTGGTCGAGCAGGTCGCCGTCGACGATGCGCACGTCGGGCAGCGTGCGCTCCAGCAGCGGCCGCTTCGGGTTCGCCTGACCGCGGATGAGGCCGTAGACGTCGTAGCCCTGCTTGAGCAGGTGCTCCGAGAGGTAGAACCCGTCCTGGCCGGTGATGCCGGTGATCAGCGCGCGCGGCATGCGGTGGCACTCGCCTCCTGCTTCGTCCCGTGATCCGAAGCAGGGTACCCGATCTGGATGCTGGGTGTTGGATGCTGGATGTTCTCGCTCGCGCGACTTGCGGGTGGAGCGCGATCAGTGCATACGTGGCGTGTGCCGTTCCCTGCACGGCGCGCCGGGCTCGGTGCGAGGTCGTCCGCTACCCGCCGAGGGAGGCGAGGAAGTCTCGAACCGCGGCGTTGAAGGCGGCGGGCTGGTAGAGGTTGACGGCGTGGCCGGCGCCTTCGATCACGACCTTCCGCGCCCGCGGGATCTTCGCGGCCATGTACTCGCCCCCGGCCTTGTAGCGCGCGTCGTCGGCGCCGAGCACGATCAGGGTCGGCACGTCGATGTCAGCGAGGTGCTCGAGGACGTTGGCGTCACGCTGCGTGAGGATGCCGCGGCCGGCGAAGGCGAGACCTTGCGCCGACCGCTGGTACTGCTTCGTCGCGTCGATCTCGATGCCGCGCCCGAGGCCGTCGAGCCCGCGCTCCTCGAAGCGCTTCGCATAGCCGATGGAGAAGTCGTTCCACTCGGCGCGCGCCTCGTCCTTCCGGTAGCCGGGGCCGGTGTTGCAGAGGATCAGCGCTCGCGTCATCGCCGGGTGCGCGCGCTGGAACTCGAGCGAGATGTAGCCGCCCAGCGAGAGGCCGCCGATCACCGCGCGTTCGATCCGGAGGTGCCGGAGCAGCGCCGCCATGTCCTCGACCGTCAGCTTCTCGGTGTACTGCGGCTGCGCCGGCGGGCTGTCGGTGCCGCCGTGGCCGCGCATGTCCCAGGCGATGACCCGGTACTCCGGCAGCGCCTCGAACTGCGGCCGCCACATCTGCAGGGTCGCCGCGTAGGCGTGGGTGAGGAGCAGCGGCAGCCCGCGCGGGTTGCCGTGCTCCTCGTAATGGATGGTGATGCCGTTCAGTGCCGCTGTCGTCATCGTCGCGCTCGTCCCCGTCGGCGGTTCTTCCTGCCCGCGGCGGCTGGACTCACCCCTGCGGCCGCCGCCCGCGTCCGACGCATGTTCGCCGATCAGGGTTCGATGGACAATGCGCGTTCGAATCGCTGCCTGCGCGCGAGGGCGATCTGGTGGCCTCGGGCGCGGTCTTCGGAGAGACCTTTCGCCGGCGCTCAGAAATTGACAGGACAAGCGGCGCCCACTTCGCGCCTCCCGCTCCCCTAGCGCCCACCTCCCCGATCGCGCATGAAGCCGTCGATCGCCGCGGCGACGTACTGCGCCATCAGCTCGTGTGCGCGCGGGTCGAGCAGCACCTTGGCGTCGGCATCGTTCGTGAGGAAGAGGAACTCGACGAGCGCGGCGGGCACCGGCGCCTCGCGGGTGACGACGAACTGGCAGAAGCTGGCATCGTGCCGCGCCGCGTCCTCCATGACGCCGCGGTCCGGCGGGAAGTAGCCGTATGCGTGCAGCGCATCCATCATCGCGCGCTGCAGCCGCGACGCCAGGTCGGCGTTCGCGTCGCCGGCGGCGCGCTTGCCGCAGTACCACGTCTCGACGCCGCTCAGGCGGCGGTCCGTCGAGCCGTTGCCGTGGAAGGCGACGTACAGCTGCGCGTTCACCGCCTTCGCCAGCGCGACCCGCGCGTAGAGGTCGGACGTGATGAACTGCAGCGGCAGCGGCGCGCCCGGCCCGTTGCCAGCGCCGGTGCGCGTCAGGTAGACCGTGTACCCCATCGCCTCGAGGTCGTCGCGTACGCGCTGCGCGTTTTCGAGATTGGAATCGGCCTCGATGAGGTCGTAGCCGCCCGATCCGTCGGGCACGTAGTGGACGGCGCCCGGGTCGCCGCGCCCGTGCCCCGGGTCGAGGACGATCACTCCCTTCGATGGCGGCACCGGCGGCTTCGGAGCCGGGCGCGCGGCGACGGCGTCGGCGGCCTGCACGCGCGCGGAGACGCCGGCATCGAGCGCGTACTCCGGGATGGGATAGGCGCGGGCGGCAAGCGTCGGCGCCTTCACCGGCGCGCGGACCGGCGGAGGCAACGTCGCCCGCGCCTGCTCGAGCGTGAGCGCGTACACGCGGCGCGCGCTGCCCGGCGACGTGACGTCGTACACGACGACGGGTTGCGCTGCGGCGTTCCGTGGCCGGACGAGCGACCAGCCGAAGGCGGCGGTGAGCGCCGTCCAGAGCGCCATCGAAAGCAGGAGCAGCATCGAGGCCCAGCGCGACATGCCGATCTGCCGCTACGCCGCGCGCCGCCGGCGGAGGGCGGCGGCCGTGATCGCCAGGTCGTCGATGAGCTCGTCGATCTCGACGTCACCTCCGGTGAAGCGACGCAGGCCCTCGTAGGGGTCGGTGCGCTCGGCCGGCTCCCGGAACGCCCACAGCGCATCGTCGGCGTCGAGCTCGATGTCGCGACGCTGGAAGCGCGTGCTCGCCGGCTGCCGGCGTGCCTGGTGCTGTTCCCGCTCTACCTCGTCCGCCAGCGAGGCGAGGAATTGCAACTGCCCGTCGGCCTCGTCGTCGTCCGCCGGATCGGCGGCGAATTCCGGCATCGCCCGTGGCCGCATTGAGGCGGGCACGTAGGGCGGCGGCGGCTTCGGCGCGTCGTCGAACTCCTCCGGATCGCGTCCCCTGCGCAGCCAACTCATCTGTCACCTCGCTTCCGCTTGCAGGCCGCCGCGCGCGGGCGAGACGGCCCTTCGAACCCAAACGTCGACCCATCCGGCCGCGATCGGTCACTGCGACGGGCCTGGCGTGACCGGCGCGCTCGCCAGGTCGCCGGCGATGTTGTGGAACAGCGCCTGCACGGCCTGCGGGATGAACAGCAACCCCAGCCCGGAGAGCACCATCATCAGCGACAGGTGGATCCAGAACTTGTGGTGATGCCCGCCCGAGGTCGCGTGCGGCGCCCAGGCGTCGACGACCGTGAGCACGAGCGTCACGACGAGCGCGAAGCCGCGGATGAAGGCGACGTTGGGCGCGGCGAACGCCAGCACGTTCGTGACGTCGACGCCGGCCTGCTGGCTCGACTGCGTGTTGGTCAGCGCCGATGTCTGGATGCCGGCGAGCTGCGTCGCGAAGATCGCCATCACCTCCGTGATGAAGAGCAGGATCGTCACGAGGACGGCGTGCAGCGGGATGATCAGGTACATGAAGGTCTGCGAGATCAGCTTGCGGTTCTCGCGCATCAGCGAGATCTTCATCGCGAAGAGCGACGAGAGGTAGCCGATCTGGTCGGGGTCGCCGCCGAGCTTGATCGTGTCCCAAAAGGTGCCGACGGAGCGGTCGACCAGCTCGCTGCCGGTCTCCGAGATGAAGCGGTCCCAGCACATGTCCGGCCGGATGCCCGAGCGCAGCCGCACATGAAGCCGCCGTACCCCCTGCTCGAGCGACGCCAGTGAGCGCAGGTTCAGGCGCTCCATGCCCTCCGTCACCGTCGTGCCGATGGCGCCGACGACGGAGCCGAGCGCCCGCAGGAACGTCGAGACGTCGCGGTCCTGCTGGTCGACGCGCCGGTCATCGAGGAACGCCAGGAAGCCGACCGGCGCGACGAAGACGCCCGCCGCGACGAGTCCGGCGCCGATGCCGGAGAGCAGTCCGGCGAGCGCGCCGGCGACGGCGGCCGCCGGGATCAGCACGCGCGCGACGCGGAGCATCTGCGATTGCGTCCGCGAGCGTTCGGCGCGCCGGTGCGTCTTCGGCTCGACGGGCGCCGTCCGGTAGATGATCCAGTCGCCGATGGCGGCGATGCCGATCATCACCGCTGCCAGGCCGAAGATGAAGATCGTGCCGACGCTGTAGATCATCATCGAGACGAGCGAGACGACGACGACGAGCGTCACGGAGACCATCAGCGCGACGTAGGCATCGGTCCACTTGCGCAGCGACTCGAGGTCGCGCTCGTACTTGCGCGAGTAGTGCTCGATCTGGATTTCGGTCTCGCGCGCGAGGAAGACGGATTCGGCTTCGCCGGAGGCGAGCGAGCTCGAGAAGCGGAGCAGCAGGCTCTTCACGACCTCGCTCTCGGTCGCATCGGCGACGATCTGGCAGGCGCGGGCGTAGTCGTAGTTCAGCCGCTGCGCGACGAGGTGCACGCGGTGGAAATACCCCGACGTCGTGTAGCCGAGCTGCGCCGTCTTGTGGAACAGCTCCTCGCGCCCGACGTTCGCCGTCGCCAGCGCCGACATGTAGGTCAGCTGCGCGACGAGGTCGTAGTCCGCGGGCGCAGGCCTGAAGAACGACGTCGGCCGCTGCCAGTTCGCCGCGTCCTCGACCGCCTCGCTGCGGGCGGCCTTCGTCGCCGCGCCCGGCAGGAACCTCGTGTAGAACGCCATCCCTGGCCCGCCCTCCTAGGGCGGCCCGGAGAAGTACGTCTGCAGCGTGACGCCCTTCTCCGTGCCGATAATCGCGCGGTTCGTCGTGCCGGCGCCGACCGGCGGGTTGACCCGGATCAGGACCTGCATACTCTCGCCCGGGTTGAGGATCCGTGGCTCGAAGGCATCGTTGGTGAACGTCCCCGTGGTCCAGGTATCGGCGGCGAGCGCGCCAGACGTGTACGGGATCCACGTGTCGTAGCGCGTGCCGTTCTCATCGAAGTACTGCAGCAGCACATCCATCTGGCTGTACTGCGAGATGTCGGTCTGGCCGCTGTTCAGCACGTCGATGGTGATGTTCGCGCCCGTCGGGTCGATGCTCGCCGATGTCGCCGTGATGCCGCTGCGGTTCTGCGCGCCGATGTTCACTTCCGACTGCTTGAGCTGCTGGCCCACCGCATCCATGCCGACGAAGCCGCCGCGCGCGAGGAAGACCGTCGACAGCATGAGGACGGCGGCGATCAGCAGGGCCGGGATTCCACTCTCCATCGCCTCGCCTCAGATCGTGAAGTACTTCGAGTCGTCGATGCCGTTCGGCGTCACGACCTTCACGTAATACGTCTGCCCCGCGCTCAGGTTGCCGCTGTTGTGGATCACGATCGACAGCGTCGCCGTCGGCTCGAAGTCCGTCGCGTTCGCGATCGTGTACTCCCAGCACGGCGCCGCGCAGCCGGCGCCGCCGTATGGCACCCGCTGGAAGTTGCCCGACGGCCCGAAGAAGACGTCCATCCGTTCGACCGGCTGCACCTTCACCGCGCCGATGTTCTTCACCCAGACGCGCGCGTCCGGGTCGGCGTCCTGTGCCGTCGCGTTGACGATCTCGATCTGGCTGGCGATGCGGTCCTGCACGACGCTCGACGTCGAGACGAGCGCGCCCGTCGTGCGGCCGACGGAGGGCAGCACGGCGTTCGTCACGGCGACGACCGCGACGATGGCGGCGATGGTGAGCATGATGGTCGTGATTGCCTTATCGATGACGCCACTCCTTCAGCGTCCGCCCCGTGGAGGGCGAAGACGTCCCTTCTTACCGTCGCAGCGCGTGCAGCCCCGGCTGGTCGCCGGCGTCGTCGTTCAGCAGCGCATCGAGCTGGCGCAGCACGACGATCGTCTCGTTCGTCGAGGGCGCGTGCTCCGGCGCCGTCACGTCCAACTCGCGTACCCGCGAGAGAGCGGCGCGCGCTTCGGGCGAGACGTGCCCCGCCGCCTCGCAGAGGTCGAGCAGGATCTCGAAGCGCAGCGCGCCCAGGCGCCCCATCGCCTCTTCCGCCCAGGCCGTCAGGCTGGCAATCGTCAGCAGGCTCCACTGCGGCGACGACGCCGGCGCCAGCGGCTCGGGCATGGGTGCGGCGGCGCTTGCGGGCCTCAGCATGATCGGCTCCTTCGCATCGATGCTGCGTTCGTCTTCGGCCGGGCGGGAAGGCCGCGCGGGCACCCGCTCGGGCGCCGGCTCGGGTGCGGGCTCCGGCTCGCGCTCGCCGACGGGCGGCGGCTCCGGCGCGATGATCTGGACGCGCGCGAGGTCCGGCGCCGCCGCCGAGACGACCTGCACGGTCGCCGCCTGGGCGTGGCCGCCGCCCGCGACCTCATCGAACGGGTTGTCGACGCGGGAGAGGATAGCCGTGCGGATCTCGGTGAGGATCTGCTTCACCTCACCCTTGATGATCTTGCCCTCGTCCTCGAGGACCGCCACCTTCGCTTCGAGCGCGGCGACCTTCGAGCTGAGCGGTTGCGCGTCCACGGCCATCCTGCCTTTCGCGGCCTCTGCGGCCGGTAGGGGGCAGGGCGGCCGTCCCGATGGGCGGCCGCCCCTCCCGAGCCCTCGTCCTGAGCGCCCTTAGTTGAGGTCGATCGTCGTGTCCGAGATCGACGCTGGCGTCGTCCGCTGGATCACCATGAACGAGCCGCTCGGCGGCTTGATCTCGAGCGTGAACGTGGCGTTCGTGCCGATGGTCGGGAAGCCGGCCTGCGTCGTGTCGATGCTCACTTCGAAGAGCTCGCCCGGCTGCAGCAGATTGTCGCCGTTGCCGACCAGCGGCGAAACCGTGTACGTCACGTTGCTCACGGTCGTCGAGCTGTCGATGTAGCTGATCACGGTTCGGTTGGTCGTCGCGGCCGGGTCCAGGTTGACCGAGTCACCACCGGCGGCCAGCGCGACGTCGAAGGTGATCTTCGTCAGGCCGGTCGTCGTGTTCGACGTCGCGATGACGCCGCTCGAGAGCTCCATCGTGCCCCGTGTCTTCGCGAGGCCCGCGTACACTGCCTCCTTGCCCCGCTCGGAGCTGAAGAGGCCCGTGCTCAGTACGACGAATGCGAACACGGCGGCGACCACGACGAAGGCGATCAGGATGATCGCCGTCTCCAGGCCGGTGATGCCGCGCTCGTCCCGCATTCGGCGGACGAGTTGCATAATCCGCTTCATTGCTTCCTCCAGATTCAGCTGTGCCGCGCCCCAGCGCTGGCCATCGTTCGGAACCGTTCGTTGCTCCTCGGGCCACCTCCTTCGATGAGCGCGAGCCTGTGTGTGTGTGAGAGAGATCGCAGGCTTGGTCGCGCACTCCTTTGCTACCCGGCCGTCTGTCACCCCGTGGGCTCAGACGCCCGGGGACCAGATGCGCCCTTCCCTGCGCTGGCCTGCCGGCACGTCCGTGTACCGTTGAAGGTTCGTGCCGGTAGGCGGCGCGGCGCATGGTGATTGCACCCGACTTCCGCGGGTGCCTTCACCTATGCTGAATCTGGCGCCGCGCTCGGTGCCATCGCCGTGAGCGCGGGCCGCCGGAACGGAGGCCGCAGCAAGGTCAGAGCGACGTGTCCGCCGCCGGTGCAGCCAGACCTCGTGGAGAAGCCTCGCGAGGCCCGCGGCGCCGCACAGCCGTCGCGGGGGCCGCCGGACACCGCCTGCGGCGCGGGCCGTCCGATGCCTCGCCGAGGCCGGGAATCAGCGCTCTCCCGCATGCGTGCGCGGGAAGCGCGTCCGATAATCGAGGCGATGCAGACGCCGAAGAAGATGCCGATCCGCGTCCTCGTCGTGGAGCGCGACGGGCTCCTGCGCGACATGCTCAGCTCCGTCCTCGCCGGCGAGCCGCAGCTCGAGGTGACCGGCGCTGCCGGAGACGCCGGCTCGGCGCTCGATGTCGCCGTCCGCACCCGGCCCGAGGTCACGCTGATCGGCATCGATGCGGCCAACGAGGAGATGGCGCTGGCCGTCGCGCAGGAGCTCGGACGCGCCCGTCTGCGGACGCGCGTCATGTTCCTCGGCGAGCGGCCGGATACGCGCATGCTGGCGGCGTTGCCGGCGTTCCGCGCCGCCGGCTGGTCGTACCTGCTGCGGCAGTCCGTAGCCGACATCGCCACCCTTGTGCGGGCGATCGACGGCGCCGCCTCGGGCCTGGTGGTGCTCGACCCGGTCGTGCTCGACGTGCTGGGGCGGCGGGAGACGCGGCTGTCGGCGCTGACGAAGCGGCAGCTCGAGGTGTTGTCGCTGATGGCGCGCGGCTACAACAACGGCGCCGTGGCGCGGGCGCTCGTGCTCGAAGAGAAGAGCGTCGAGAATCACATCAACGCGATCTTCGGGCAGTTGAACCTGAGCCGCGACCAGGCGGCGCACCCGAGGGTGAAGGCGGTGCTGCTCTACCTGCAGGAGACCGGCGCCGCCGGCGATCCCGCGCCCGACGATGGGCAACGCAAGGCCGCCTGAGCACGTCACCTTCGCCAGCACCGGTGACACCACGCTGTCAGGAGCACCTCCATATACTCGGCACGTGAGTCGTCGCCCTGCCGAAAGGAAGGTGTCCCATGGCGACATGGCAGCAACTCGCCGACGCTGAACCGGAGATGGCAGCGCTCGCCCGGGAGCTCCTCGACTGGATCCCGATCATGTACCTCGCGACCGTCCGTTCGGACGGCTCGCCGCGCGTGCATCCGGTGTGCCCGATCTTCAGCGACGGGCGGATGTACGTCGCCGTGGCCGGCGGCGGCCGGTCGGCGCCCTCGCCGAAACGGTTCGACCTGCAGCGCGATGGCCGGTACGCCCTGCACGCCTTGCCGGGCAAGCGCGACGACGAGTGCTACCTGAGCGGCCGCGCCCGGCGTGTCGCCGACGAACGGACGCGGGCGGCGGTGACGGCGGCGGCCGGGCACACCGTGCATCCGGAGGACTGGATCTTCGAGCTCGATATCGAGCGGGCGATGACGGCGCACTGGGAGAAGATGCGCGCGCCCGATACCTACGCGGTGCGCCGGTTCTGGCCAGCGCCGTAGATCGTCGGCTCGCGCACGATCTTGCGCTCAATGCGGGCGAGTCGCGATCGCAGACCGCCGGCGTCGTGCGCGCCACCGGCCAGCAGCGCACGCGTGATCTCCGCTGCGCCGGCGTACTCTCGCGCCCGATGTTCGAGGTGCTTCGCCAGCGCCAGGCCGGCGGCGGCGTCGCCCCGCGCCCAGAGCGCGCGCCAGAGCGCGGCCGCCTCGTCGTGGTCGCCGGCGCGCCGGCTCAGGCGGGCCTGCCGGTGCGCCGCCCACGTCCAGTCGTCGCCACCCTCGAGCCACGGCAGCGCTCGCCGGTACAGCGCGCGCGCCCGCTCCGGCGCCCCTTCGCGCTCCCACCAGCGCGCGAGCGCGGCGGCGTCGTCCGGCGGCGGCTCAGTGGACGAAAACAGCGCCGTCAGCCGCGCCAGCAGCCCGACGAGCGAGAGCACGTCATCGGCGTTGTGCTGGAAGACGCCTCGCAGCGGCGCCGTCTGCCCCGCGCGCACGTAGGCGAAGTAGATCGCCGGCATCAGCGAGCCCGGCGTATCGTCGAAGCGCTCGATGCCGAGCAGCCGCCGCTCCGCGTCCACGAGCCGGCAGGACGGCAGGCGGTGCCGGTACAGCCGCCGCATCGGCTGGAGCAGATCGAAGTGCGCGAGGCTGGCGCACGGGCTTCGCAAGCGCGAAAGCGTCAGCCGCGTCTCGACGATCGGCACGTCGAAGGCGCGACCATTGTAGGTGACGAGCGCATCGCAGCGGGAGAGATCGTCGGCGAGCAGCGCAAGCATCGCCCGCTCACCGGCGACGTCGGCCAAGAAGTACTGGCGCAGGCGGAAGCCGTCGTCCTCGAAGGTGCCCAGGCCGGCGAGGAAGACATAGGTGCCGGTGCCGCCGCCGAGGCCCGTCGTCTCGATGTCGAAGAAGCCGAGGCGGCGCCGGCTACCGCAGGCCGGAGGGCGGAGGTCGGGTTCGGGTGCGGCGGCTGTCTCTGCAACGGCGCAGACGCCGGCTGCTTGACGGCGGAGGCTGGAGCGCGGTTCTCCGGTCGGTTCGCAGCCGCCGCCCTCTGCCCTCCGACCTCCGGCCCCGTGCTCTCTCCCGTCCCCTTGCGCCGATGGGCCGGAGAGCAGGCACGAGAGCGCGCCGGGATCCAGCTCGAGCGCGGCAGCGAGCGGCAGATTGCCGTGCCGATGCTCGAGTGCGAACCAGCGGTCGCGCACGAATGCCGGCCCGTGCGCCGTTTCCACCCACGCGCCGCCGAGGATGCGTTCGAGCGGCGGCGGGCCGTGTACCGCCGATGCGCTGATCCCCGGACGTGAATCCGCCCGGCGAGGACGCGCTGCGCCGCGCTGCTCTCGGTAGATCGCCGGTGCGGTGGCGGACGACCGTGGACCAGTGACGGTCGCCGGCGGAGCGACGGGAGAGCCGACCTGGCCGGCGCACCGCTCTCCGCTCGCCTCCGGTGCGCCGTCGATGACGTCGATTGGCGACACAGCTTCGGCGTCGTCGGAGGCATCGCTGCACCAATCGGGGATGGGTGCGCCTGCGCCGCGTCCGGCGTCGTCCGGCCTTCGGCTTCGGCTGCCGCGGACAGCTCTGCCATCGCGCAGCGCGGCCGCGTGCGCAGCGATCACCGCGCGCGCCCGCGACAGCCGCTCGGGCGTCACGTCACGCGCCGGCGCGCCCGCAGTCACCGCTCTCGCCCGATGTCAGATCGCCGCCCAGCCTCCAGCCTCCGCCCGGCCGCTGCCGCCTCATGGCGCGAGATCGCTGTCGCACCGAACCCGGCCTCCGCCCACGCACCGATCACTCCGCCAGCCGCCGCAGCAGCGCCACCGCCGCCCGCTTGTTCGCCGCGTGCTCGCTGACCGACGGTCCGACGCAGCCCGGGCAGCCTGCGCTGCAGCCGCACTGCACGACGAGCTCCCGCGCGGCGGCCATCAGCTGCGGGTGGATCTCGAACAGGCGCCGCGCCATGCCGACGCCGCCGGGCTGGTTCTCGTAGAGGAAGAGCGTCGGACGGCCGGTGAACGGCGAGCGGATCTGGGCGACCGCCTGCAGGTCGCGCGGGTCGCACATGAGGAAGATCGGCGCCAGGTGCCGCAGCAGATGGGCGACGCCCCAGAGCGCGTCCTGCAGCTCCGCGCGCGTCATGCCGTCGCGCGCCTCATCGTCGAGCGCGAGCCAGTACGAGGTCGTGTGGCGGCTCTCTTCAGGGATGCTGATCCTGCCCCAGCCGACGTTCTCGTGCGTATCGAGTGTGATCTTCTTGAAGACCGTCGCCACGTCACGCACCGCCACCTCGCCGTGCTCGACGTGGCAGCCCTTCGCCGGCGCGTCTTCGAACGGCTCGAGCACCTCCAGGTCGACGGCCAGGTTGGCATCCGTGTAGTAGTCGACGTCAACGCGCCTGACGTACGCCTTCTTCTCGTGCCAGTCCAGGCGGTCGACGTGGTACTGCGCGCCGCCGTGCATGTAGATCGCCTCTTCGTGAACCAGCAGCGGCGCCGCCGGCCGGTCGACCTCGCCGATCACGCGCGGCTTCGGCCCCTGCTCGATGACGACGAAGTTGTCGATCGCCGCCGTGCGCAGGCTGACGCCTTCGGCCGGAAAGGCCTCCGCCATCCAGTGGTAGCGGCCGCCCGCCCGCACGAGGACGTCTTCCGATGCCAGCGTCTCGAGCAGCGCCCGTGCATCGGCGCCGAAGCCGCAGGGGCCGTCCGGCGGCTCCGCCTCCTCGACCGGCACTTCGAAGGCCGCGCACTTCATGTGGCTGACGCGCACGAGCAGGTTGTCGGGGTCGACGAGGCCTGCCTCCGGCGACGTCTCGAAGAGGTACTCGGGATGACTGGCGACGTACTGGTTGAGCGGCGACGACGACGCCACGAGCACCGCCAGCGCCAGCTCCTGCCGGCGTCCGGCGCGGCCGATCTGCTGCCAGGCGCTCGCCAGGCTGCCCGGATAGCCGGTGAGCACCGCCGCATCGAGGCCGCCGATGTCGACGCCGAGCTCGAGCGCGTTCGTGGCGACGACGCCGCGCAGGCGGCCCTCGCGCAGCGCCCGCTCGACGGCGCGCCGCTCGCTCGGCAGGTAGCCGCCGCGATAGCCCTCGACGGCCGGCGCCTCGCCCGGCCGCTGCGTCAGCGACTCCCGCAGGTAGCGCAGCAGCAGCTCGACCCGCACCCGCGACGGCGCGAAGACGATCGTCTGCACGCCGCCTTGCAGCAGCCGCGTGCCGATCGACCGCGCGGCATCGATCGCCGCCTGGCGGATGCCCAGCTCGCGGTTGACGAGGGGCGGGTTGTAGACGGCGATCACCTTCGGCCCGCGCGGCGCGCCGTTGTCGTCGATGAGCACCACCGGCGTGCGGACGATGTTCTCCGCGAGCTCGCGCGGATTGGCGATCGTCGCCGAGCAGCAGATGAAGACGGGGTCGGAGCCGTAGAAGCGGCAGATGCGGTGCAGACGCCGGATGACGTTGGCGACGTGGCTGCCGAAAACGCCGCGATACTGGTGGAGCTCGTCGATCACGACATAACGGAGATTCTCGAACAGCTTCACCCACTTGGTGTGATGCGGGAGAATGCCGGTGTGCAGCATGTCCGGGTTGGTGACGACGACGTGGCCGGCCTCGCGCACCTTGCGTCGCGCGTCGGCGGCGGTGTCGCCGTGGTAGGTGAAGGTGCGGATGTCCGCGCTGAGCTCGCCGATCAGCCCACGCAGCTCCTCCATCTGGTCCTGTGCCAGCGCCTTCGTCGGGAAGATGTAGAGCGCGCGTGCATCCGGCTGCGCGAGCAGCGTCTGGAGGACGGGCAGGTTGTAGCAGAGCGTCTTGCCAGAGGCCGTCGGCGTGACGACGACGATGCTGCGGCGCTGCGTGACGGCGCCGAACGCGGCCGCCTGGTGCGTGTACAGCTCGCCGATGCCGCGACGGGCGAGCGCATCGATCAGCCGCGGGTCGGCGCCGATCGGCCAGGGGGCGTAGCGCGCGGGCGCGGCGGGCAGCTCGCGCCATTCGACGAAGCCGGCGGCGAGCTCCGGGTCGTTCCGCAGGGAATCGAGCACGCCGGCCAGCGGCATCATGCCTCCATCCGCACACACGTTCGAGAGCCGAGTATAGATTACGAACGTCCGTTCGTCAATGGGAGCGCGTGACACCTCCGTTTGACTGGCGAGCTGTTCGAGCCGTCAGACTCCAGCCCGAAGCTCGCAGGCGGATCAGCGGTGGGATGAGCCAGACGGTCAGATCGTCGGCCAGGCTTCCGCGGCTTCCGGATGGCGAGACCGACGATCACGGCAGCCGGCAGGCAGCTCCGGGTGAGCAGCGCGGCGACGACGAGGACGAAGTGACGGCCCGCACCCCCGCAGCCCTCGTACGGGCGATCGGGCTCGGCACGCTCATGCGGGCAGTACCTGGCCGAGCCGATGACGATCGCACGTACGTCCGGTTTCGCTGAGCGATACCGGATCATCGGCGCGAAGCGTTCCGACGTTGACAGCGATGCTGCGCCGCGGAACCGGCGGTCGTGCGGCCGGTCGGAACACGCACGAGGCCGGGTGCGGATGCCGCACCCGGCCTCGTCTGCTGTTCGGTTGTCCGTCGTCGCCGGCCGCTACACCGCGTGGGCAAGCGTCGGCGTGATCGCCGATGCCGGGATCATGCCGTCGAGCACGCGCTCAAGCGCCATCGTGTGCGCGCAGGAGCCCCAGCCGGCGAAGAAGTCGCAGCTGCAGCGCCAGCGCCCGTCTTCGAGCGCGACCGCGTGCGAGTCGTTCTCACCATGAAAATCGACCTGGAGGCTGCTGACGCGCATGCGGGTCCGCTCCTGCGCGTAGCGCTTGGCCTTGTCGACCTTGCCGATGAGTCCTGAGTTCATGCCGGCGTCCCTTTCCCTCGCTTGGAGGCAGTGAACAAAACACCGTGCGCGGGTTGCACGGTGTTACGACCGATGTTGCAGGAACCTGACGAAGAACGTGTCCAAGGCGGCAGCCTCCTTCGACCTTCCCACAGTAATACTCGGCACGGGCGCCCGTCAAGCGTTGCGGACGGCGGCCGCATCGCGCCTGGCCCGGGATGACATCCGCCGCGTCCACGGCCGCAAGGAAGCTCAGGTGCGCAGGCGCACGGCGATCGTCCGCGCGTACGGCTGGAAACCGAGGCGCCGGGCGACGGCCAGCGAGGCCGCGTTGGTCTCGAGCGTCTGCCAGAGCATGACGGCGCCGTCGGCCAGCCCCTGCGCCGTCGCCGCTGTGGCCGCCGCCGCGCCGCGCCCGCGCCGCCGCCAGCGTGGGTCCGTCACGAAGCCGACCGCGCGCACGCCGTCTCCCCACGCTTCGTACGACGCCGCCGCCACGAGCGCACCCTCTTCGAACACGCCGAAGATCGGCGCCCGGTCCAGCTCGATGGCGCCGTGCTCCCAGTCGAGCGGTCCGACCGCCGCCGCCAGCGCTTCCAGCGCCGGCCGGTCGCGCGCGTCGAGCAGGCGGACGTGCGCCGGCACGTGGAGCGTGGCGTCCTGGGCATCGGCGACGCCGATCCATGCCGGGCCGATCGCCGCGCCCGCTGCGTCGCCGAGCGGCGCCGTGAGCACAGCGACGTCGAACGCCTCATCGGGCGAGCGGCCGCGCAGCGCCTCGGCGAGCGGCGCGCGATACGCGGCGGGCGGGGAGACGATGCAGCTGTAGCCGTGGCGGAAGGCGTAGACGCCGGCGTACTGACGCAGCGTGCCCTCGGGCCGGGCGACGAGCACGCCGTTCGCGAGATCCGGGTCGAACCCGAGCTGCGCCGTCCAATACGCGCGGACGATATCGAGCGACGCTTCGGCGGTCATGGCCCATCATAGGTGACGGCGCCGTCGGCGGGCGCAACGGGACAGAACATCGGGCGCCTGGCCGTCCAGTGCGATTCGCATGCAACTTGCAAGAGAATCGGCGATAGGCGCACCGCAGTGTGACGGGCAAGCGGGATAGACTGCGCGCTGAGACCCTTGACCGGAGTAGCGCCGCATGGAGAGAAGCGACTACAACGAGTTGAAGCACGCGATCGGCCGCCGCGATGTGCTCCGCGAGCTCGCCGCAGCCGCCCTGGCCGACAACATGCACATGATCGTCGCGCGGCTGGTCGCCTGCGGCGTG
The DNA here is from genome assembly GCA_015478665.1 of Dehalococcoidia bacterium. Taxonomy (GTDB): domain Bacteria; phylum Chloroflexota; class Dehalococcoidia; order DSTF01; family JACRBR01; genus JADMII01. The sequence goes on along the minus strand of JADMII010000018.1, from coordinate 13,303 downwards.
TTGCCGCCCGGCACCCGCGCGCTGCGACCATCGATCGTCCAGGACTGACGCGCGCCGCGGCTGCCAAACGCCGCCGCACGCGCCTGATATGATGCGCGCGATGAGCATCGCGCCGACGACCGAGGGCTACCAGCTGACGCTGCCCGCCTTCGAGGGCCCGCTGGATCTTCTGCTGCACCTGATCGAGCGTGACGAGCTCGACATCACCGATATCGCGCTCGTCGCCGTCACCGACCAGTACATGCGGTATCTTCACGACAGCGAGCACGTGAACATCGATGCGCTCGCCGACTTCATCGCCATCGGCGCCCGCCTGCTCTTCCTGAAGTCGCGCGCGCTGCTGCCGCGTCCGCCGTCCGCCAGCGATGGCGGAGACGATGACGAGGACGACGGCGACGACTTGGCGCGCCAGCTCATCGAATACAAGCTGTTCAAGGAAGCGGCCGGCCAGCTGCGGGCGATCGAGACCGCCGGCCGGCACTCCTACCCCCGCATCGCGCCGATCCCCGAGTTCCCGCCGGCGACCGGCCTCGATGGCGTGACGGTCGAGCTGCTGCAGCGCATCGTCGAGCAGGCACTTGAGCGCAAGCAGGAAGAAGAGCCGGTGCAGGTGATCCACCCGCACCGCCTCACGGTACGCGAGCGGGTGGCGTTCATCCGCGACCTGATCGCGGCGGAAGGCCGCGCCAGCTTCCGCGCGCTCATCGAGGCTTGCGCCACGCGCATGGAAGTGGTGGTGTCCTTCATGGCCGTGCTGGAGCTGATCAAGTCGCGCGTGATCGACGCACGCCAGGATGATGCGTTCGCCGACATCCTCCTCGAACGTTCCGAAGAGCAGCCGCTGGCGATCGAGCTCACGTCAGAGTTCGGCGATTAGCGGACGGGTGCGGGAGGCCCCAGCCCGCGGATCACGCCGCGGCGAGCCGCTCCATCTGCGCGACGGCGAGCACGCGGTCGACGGCGTTCACCTTCTCTTCGTCCAGCCAGCGCTCGAACGCCGCGCGGTTCCAGCGGCCGCGCGTCGTCGCCATGGCGATCTGCTCCCATACCGGCGACGGCGCGCGCAGGTCCATCAGCACCCGATTGCGCTCGATAATCGCCGACGCGCTGCCGTCGGCGAAGGCCTGTTCGAGCGCTTCGTTGCGCCGCCCGAGCGCCGCCCGCACCGCTGGCGGGTGACCGAAGTACGCATCGAGCGGCGCCGCCGTGACCAGCCGGGCAGCCGAGAGCGCACCCGCCCCCGGCACTCCCGGCAGCGAGTCCGACGGGTCACCGACGACCGTCCGATAGTCGAGGAAGCGCTCGCGCGGGATCGCGACGCGCTCGCCGGCGGCGGTCTTCGGCGCCGCCTGCTCGTCGAAGTTCCGCTCGTCGATCTCCACCTTCTTCACCGGCGAGTAGATCGTTGTTCGCGCCGAGATCAGTTGCAGGAAGTCGCGGTCGCCGGAGACGAGGCGCTTGTCGACGTCTGGGTGCGTGGCGACGAGGCCCGCGATCAGATCGTCGGCTTCGGTGTTCCGCATCCGCAGCACCTCGATGGGCAGCATCGCCGCAGCGACGCGCGAGAGCTCGGCGATCGCCGTGAGGACCGTCGGCTCGTTGGCGGTGAACTTCGCGTCGGCCTCGCGCCCCATCTGGTAGCCGGGGAAGATCGCCCGCCGGCGCAGCGGCCGGCCGTCGTCGAAGCACAACGCGACGCGCGTCAGCGGCTCCGGCGTGGCGCCCGGCGCGGTGCCGCCGCGCGCGATCGCCCCGAGCGCCATGCCGGCGAGCCCGAGCAGCGCCACCCGCTCGCGACGCTCCGGCGTATCCGGCTTCATCGCCCGCTCGAGCGCGTAGTACCCAGCCCAGGCGACGTTGTTGCCGTCGATGATCAGGAACACGGCGCTATTGTCCCGCAGCGACGGATCTGAGGGAACCGCAGCACCGCGCCCGACAGGACGCAGTCAGCCCGTCTGCGGCCATCTGCGCCATCCGCGGTTTGGCCCCGCCTCCGGGGCAGCCGGACCGGCGACCTCCATCACCCTGGTCCGCGCCCATCTGCGGACCGCCCTCGCTATCATGTCGATGATGCAGCAGCCAGGCGAACCCGAGCCGTCGGTTGCACCGCCGCCCCCGGCGCGCGGCGCCTTCGAGCGTCTGCGACGCTGGATCGGACGCGGACGCACACACGGCGACTCCGGGAGGCCGCCGCGCCTGCCCTCACCCGATGCGCTCGTCCTGCTCTGCCGGCCGCAGGGTGAGCCCGAGGCCGAGCTCTTCCGCGGCATCCTCGCGGACAACGACATCCGCTCCATGGTGAAGAATCGCGACGCGGTCGCGGTCGATGGCGGTGGCTGGGGCGCGCCGTGGAAGTACGAGTTGTGGGTGCTGCGCCGCGACCTGCGCCGCGCGAGGGAGATCGTCGGCGTCGAGGGCGCGGACGGCGAGGGCTGAGCGGCGCTCGGGTCGCCGCTACGCGACGAGGGGGCGGACCCACCTGCTCCGCGCTCGGTTCGATGAGGACGGCATCCGGGGCCAGGGCAGCTGGCCGCGGATCGCGTTGGGGGCGACCCCGGCTCTCTGATCGCTCGTTGTCCGTCGTCCGGTGACGCCAGCGCCTGCGACGGGACGCCGCAGTCCGCTGCAGCGTGGGAGCGGTTCCGGACTCCCGGTCCCGGCCTCCCGACCCGTGGCTACCGAGGCACTTCCCGGGCGGCGCCGGAGCGCCTTGCGTTTTCGATACAATGAATCTGCGAATCTGCGTTCAGGACACTGCATGAAGCTTCTTTCCCGGGTGTTCGGCGACAACGAGCGGGAGGTGCGCAAGTACCGGCCCGTCGTCGACCACATCAACGCGCTCGAACCCGAGTTCGAAGCCCTCTCCGACGACGAGCTCCGCGCCAAGGCCGCCGAGTTCCGCCAGCGCCTCGCGGACGGCGAGCAGCTCGATGACCTGCTGCCGGAGGCCTTCGCCGCCGTCCGCGAGGCCGCCAAGCGCCACGTCGGCCAGCGCCACTATGACGTCCAGCTCATCGGCGGCATCGTCCTCCATCAGGGCAAGATCGCCGAGCTGAAGACGGGCGAAGGCAAGACGCTGACGGCGACGCTGCCGCTCTACCTCAACGCGCTCGAAGGTCAGGGCACGCACCTCGTCACCGTCAACGACTACCTGGCGAAACGCGACGCGCAGTGGTACGGCCCGGTGTACGCCGCGCTCGGCCTGAGCATCGGCGTGCTGCAGCACGAGTCGGCCTTCCTCTACTCGGAGGCGAAGGTCAGCGACACCGAGAACATGGAGCACCTCACTCCCTGCGGCCGCCGCGATGCCTACGAGGCTGACATCACCTACGGGACGAACCACGAGTTTGGATTCGACTACCTGCGCGACAACATGGCGGTGACGCTCGAAGGCTGCGTCCAGCGCGAGTTGCACTACGCGATCGTCGACGAGGTCGACAATATCCTCATCGACGAGGCGCGCACACCGCTGATCATCAGCGGCCCGGCCGAAGACAGCACGGCGCGCTACCAACTGTTCGCGCGCATGGCGCCGCGGCTCGAAGCGGAGACGGACTACACCGTCGAGGAGAAGGCGCGCGCCGTCCTGCTCACCGAGGCGGGCGTCGAGAAGATCGAGAAACTCCTCAACATCGACAACATCTACGCGCCCGAGAACTACCGCCTCACCCGCTACATGGAGGCGGCGCTGAAGGCGCAGATCATCTACAGGCGCGACGTCGACTACGTCGTCAAGGACGGCGAGGTGGTGATCGTCGACGACTTCACCGGCCGGTTGATGTTCGGCCGCCGCTGGTCCGATGGCCTGCACCAGGCCATCGAGGCGAAGGAAGGCGTGCGCGTCCAGAACGAATCGATCACGTACGCGACGATCACCCTGCAGAACTACTTCCGCCTCTACGACAAGCTCGCCGGCATGACTGGTACGGCGGCGACGGAGGGTGAGGAGTTCTACAAGATCTACAAGCTCGAAGTCGTCATCATCCCGACGAACCAGCCGATGGTCCGCGAGGACTTCAACGACCTCGTCTATCGCACGGAGAAGGCGAAGTTCGACGCCGTCGCCGAGGAGATCTCCGAGCTGCAGCAGCAGGGCCGACCGGTGCTCGTCGGCACCGTCTCGATCGAGAAGTCCGAGTACCTGGCGGCGCTGCTCGAGCGCAAGGGCATCGCCCACCAGATACTGAACGCGAAGCAGCACGAGAAGGAAGCGGGCATCGTCGCGCAGGCCGGCCACTACGGCACGGTGACGATCGCCACGAACATGGCCGGCCGCGGCACGGACATCGTGCTCGGCGGCAAGCCGGACGGCCGGCCCGAGAGCGAGTGGCAGGACGAGCACGACCGGGTCGTCGAGGCCGGCGGGCTCGAGATCATCGGCACGGAGCGGCACGAGTCGCGGCGCATCGACAACCAGCTACGTGGGCGTTCGGGCCGCCAGGGCGACCCGGGCAGCTCCCGCTTCTTCGTCTCGTTCGAAGACGACATCATGCGCCGCTTCGCCCCGGACTGGCTCCCCGGCATGATGGCGCGGCTCGGCATGGAAGAAGACATGCCGATCGAGAGCGGCTGGGTGAGCAAGGCGATCGAGACGGCGCAGACGAAGGTCGAGGGCCACAACTTCGACATCCGCAAGAACGTCGTCGACTACGACGACGTCATGAACACGCAGCGCGACGTGATCTACAAGGAGCGCCGCAAGGTGCTCGAAGGCACGGACCTGAAGTCCAACATCCTCGACATGGTGCGGCGTGAGATGACGGCGATCGTCGGCGCGCAGCTGCCCGGCGACAACGCCGACGAGTGGGACCTCGAGGCGATGCTCGCTGAGGTCAACTCCGTCGTCAAGCTCTCCGAAGAATTCACGCCGGAGGCGCTGATCGACATGACGCCCGACGCCATCCTCGAAGCGGTCATTGCCTTCGCCGAGGACGCCTACGAGGACAAGGAAGAGGAGTTGACGCCCGAGATCACGCGCCAGCTCGAACGGCTGGTGATGCTGCGCTCCATCGACTCGCTCTGGGTCGAGCATCTGACCGCGATGGACGAGATGCGGCAGGGCATCGGTCTGCAGGCGTACGGCCAGACGGACCCGCTCGTCGCCTACAAGCACGAAGCGCACGACATGTGGGACCAACTGCTGCTGAACATCCAGAACCAGATCTCCCGATCGATCTACCACGTCGAGATCGCGGTCCAGCAGCCGGAGCCGCCACCGGTGATGGTCACCAGCGGCCCGAGCCTCGATGGCGACGGCGATGGCGCCGGCGGCGCGACCGGCGTGCAGTTCGATGCGGCGCGCGCGGGGCGGGCCGTCGCGGCGGCGACGGGCGCGAAGGCGCCGCCGCAGAACCTGCGCACCAACCAGCCGATCGACGGCGGCCGCGGCACGACGGCCGTCGCGACGAAGAAGCCGGGGCGCAACGAGCCGTGCTTCTGCGGCAGCGGCAAGAAGTTCAAGAAGTGCCACGGCGCGTGACGCTGCCCGCGCCGGCTATGCCGCGGCCGCGGCACGGCTAGCGACGGCCGCGTCAGTAGCTCCCTCCCGATTGCGACCGACGGAATCTTCCCAGCAGCGGCTGTGCGATCCCGGTTCGCTGGTGCCGTCCGGGTACGAGCCGTAGTTCCAGGAACAAGCTCGGTGTTCGTCGGCGCATACGGCCGCCGCCGGGGATTGGCAGGTGCCGACCGACCGTCGAGCGGTGAGGGAATTGCCCTGATCACCGTCGAGCCGCACGCCCGTCCAGCGCCGCGAGACCGCTGCCGTGATCGCCGTCCCCGTGCTGGCGTCGCCCGGCCGTCGCAGCGATCCCATCACCCGGTACAATCGTCCCGATTCGCGGCGCTCACGCACGACGCGCCGCTCATTCGGTGGAGATCGGGCGCCATGCGACTGCTCGGCGTCGACGCCGGCACGCGACGGACGGGGGTGGCGGTAAGCCATGGCGGCGTCGCCGTACCCCTCACCATCATCGAGCACGAGCGGCGCAGCGATGCCGTCGCCCGCGTCATCGCGATCGCCGTCGAGCAGGAGGTGGAAGCGATCATCGTGGGATTGCCGCTCGGCGTCAACGATGAGGAAGGCGCGCAGGCGCGGCGCATCCGCGCCTTCGGCGACGCCGTCGTCGAAGCGCTGCGGCGCGCCGGCCGCGCGGAGATCCCCGTCGTGTACGAGGATGAGCGGCTGTCGACGGCCGAGGTGCCGTCGGCGGCGGGCCGTCGCAGCCGCGCGCGCAACGCACGCACCGTGCACCCCGCCGGCAGGCGGGGCGTCCGGCGCGTCGACGACCTCGCCGCCGCCGTCATCCTGCAGCGCTACCTCGACGCCCGCCCGGCGTCGGAGACCGGTGCCGACGAGGCGGGCAGGTGAGCGAAGCGCGCCGAGCGACGGCCGTACTCTCGGCGATCATCGTGCTGGCCTGCGCGGCGGCTGCCGGCTGGTTCGTCTACCGCACGCCGGGCAGCGCGCTCACCGGCGCCGGCAGCGTCGTGGCGCCGAAGGCGGCGCAGGACAAGAGCGTGCGGATCACGGTCGACAAGGGCGAAAGCGCGACGGACATCGGCGACGCGCTGGCGGCGGCGGGCGTCGTCCGCAGCGCGCGGCTGTTCGAGGTGCTGGTGGGCATCACCGGCGTGCAGGATTCGCTCGAGGCCGGCGAGTACGACTTCGACCCCGGGCTGCCGGCGATCGAGGTGGTCCGGCGCATCGCCGCGGGCAAGACGGCCTCGCGCGAGGTGACGATACCGGAGGGGCTGCGCGTCGAGCAGGTCGGCGCGTTGCTACAGCAGGCGAACGTCGTCAGCCAGGCAGACTTCCTCGCGGCACTGGTGAAGTCGCGCTACAACCAGCCGTTCCTCTCGCAGCTGCCCGGTACAGACCTCGAGGGCTTCATCTTCCCCGCGGCGTACCAGTTCTCCCGCAACGAGACGGCCGCCCAGGTCGTGCAGACGATGCTGCAGGCGTTCCAGGACAACGTCGCCGACACGGTGCAGCTCGAGGGCCAGGACCTCACGCTCGCCCAGGTTGTGACGCTCGCCTCGATCATCGAGCGCGAGGCGGCGGTGCCTGCGGACCGGCCGCTGATCGCCAGCGTCTACCTGAACCGCCTGCGCGCCGGCATCCCTCTGCAGGCGGATCCGACGGTGCAGTTCGCCCTCGCCAACGCCGCCGCCAGCGTCAAGCAGTACGGCTGGTGGAAGAGCGCGCTCACGCTGGACGATCTCAAGGTCGCTTCGCCGTACAATACGTACATCAACCAGGGCCTGCCGCCGGGACCGATCGCCAATCCCGGGCTGGCCTCGATCGAAGCGGTGATCCGCCCGGCGCGCACGAACTATCTGTTCTTCGTCGCCAAGCCGGACGGAAGCGACGCCTTCGCGGAGACGCTGGCAGAGCACCTGCAGAACGTGCGGAAGTACCAGCCGGGCGCCGCACCGTAGCAGCCCTGCCCCGGCCGCGGGAGTGTGCACACGCGCTCGACGACGCGCGGGCCGGCGGCGACCGATCAGTGCAGGGGAGCAACAGCAGCATGACCAAGCGTGCCGGCGTCATCGGACATCCGCTCACGCACACAAAGAGCCCGGCGATCTTCGATGCGGCGTTCCGCGCCGCCGGCATCGATGCTACGTACGAGGCGTGGGACGCCGCGCCCGACGTGCTCGAAGGGCGCATCGAGGCGCTGCGCGGAAGCGACTTCCTTGGCGCGAACATCACCATCCCGCACAAGCAGGCCGTCCTGCCACTGATCGACGGCGCGGTCGGCGATGCGTCGAAGATCGCGGCCGTGAACACGATCGTGCATGACGGCGGCAAGCTCGTCGGCCACAACACCGACGTCGCCGGCTTCCGGCGCGCCCTGCACGACGACGTGGGGTTCGAAGCGCACGGCCGGCGCACGATGATCCTCGGCAGCGGCGGCGCGGCGCGTGCAGTCGCGTTGGCGCTCGTCGAGGCGAAGGCCAGCGTGATCTACGTCGTCGGCCGCCAGCCGAAGCGGGTCGAGTCGCTGGTGCTGCAGCTCAAGCTCTCGACGCCCACCGGCACGACGATCTCCTGGGCGTACTGGGGCGACGGCTCGTACGAGCGCAGCCTGCGCGAGTCGGACCTGATCGTGCACTGCACGCCGATCGGCCTCGCCGGCTCCGGGACGGAAGGCCAGTCGCCGGTCGACGTCAGCCTCATCGGCGAGACGGCGACCGTCTTCGACCTCGTCTACAACCCCGAAGAGACGGCGCTCGTCGCCGGCGCCCGCGACCGTGGCATCAAGGCGAGCGGCGGGCTGGGGATGCTGGTGTACCAGGCGGCGGAGTCCTTCCGCCTCTGGACGGGCCAGGGGGCGGATATCGGCGCGATGATCGCCGCGGCGCGGTAGTCGGCAGGAGCCAGTGGGACGTGAGGCGGCGGAACGGCGCTCTTCCCTCTGCCGCACCAGTTCGGCCTCTGGCGAACCGCGCGGCCTTCGGCTGGAGCGTAGCGGCCAAGCACGCGGGGCAGGCCGCGCCGTGGGCGTACAGTGAGCTGCGCCGGCCTCCGGTCGATGGGGGTGGTCCGGAGGCCGGCATCGGCTCGCAAGAAGGAAACAGCGTCGGACGTTGGTCGATGGGGGTGGCCCGCTGCCCGAACTGTCATCGTGCATAACGACGCCCGCCGCCGAAAGGTGACGGCTGCGGGCGGCGGCCCGGAAGTGAATGTTCGACTGGCCCCGGCAACCGGTTGCCATGACCAGTCGTCGTTCGAGCTGCGCCGTGCGAGCTGCACCGGGGACGCGATCGCTTCGCGACGCTGCACCGGTCACCGGGGACCAACGGCCAGTCGCCGTCACCAGGCGACCGCGGACGCTACCGTTTCGCGGTAGCCGTCGCCGTCGGCTTCGGCGGACCATTCGGTTGCAGCACCTGCTGGAGCGCCGAGGGCAGGCGCAGCCACTTGTCGACCGCCCAGCCATTGAAGGCGCCACCCGGCCCGTTGCCGGCGATCCGCCACCACGTGAACGACTCCGCCTGCGTCGGGCCCTCCTGCACGATGCCCGTCGCCCCCTGCGGCTCGCAGGCGGACTGCTTGCCGGTCTGGGAAGGCGTCTCGTGGATGCGCAGGCAGTCGTTCTCCGCGAGCCCCACCACCACGACCTGGTCGCCGACTTCGAGCGGCCAGGCGATGCCCGGGACGTTGCCGGCGCTCGGGTCGTTGTTCGTCACCGAGAGCAGCTTCCAGGTGCCGTCCTTCTGCTGCTCGACCATGGCCAGCGCCGTCGGGTCGGAGAAGGTCGGGCCGAGGTTGTACGCCCGCAGCTTGCCGCGCGTGCCGGCGACCGAGACGCAGAGCTTGCCGATGTCCACGCCCTGCTTCGCCACCTGGCAGTTGCCGAGGTAGTCGACGTTCCGGTTGTCGCGCACCCACTGGCCGATTACCGTCTCCGGCGTCGGCACGTTGGGCGTCGGCGATGCTTTCGGCGCGCTCGACGCGCGTGAGCAGGCTGCCACCGCGACGGTGGCGCCGCAGACGGCGACGAATGCGAGCAAGCGTGTCCTCATCGGAACCACTCCTCCTGTCATCCGGGCGTCGCGCCCGGCTCCCCACCCTGCTCCGATGAATAGCGCCGGACGAAGTCGTCATGCACGCGCCGCCCGCCCGCGACGAACGCCCTGCTGCCGAGGTGCATCGGCTCGCCCGTCCGCCGATCCGTGGCGACGCCGCCCGCTTCGCGTACCAGCAGAATACCAGCGGCGATGTCCCACGGGTACACATTCGTATGCGTGAAGAGGTCGAGCCTACCACTCGCGGCGTAGGCGATGCCGAGTGCGGCGCTGCCGAGGATGCGCATCGTTTGCACGCGGGGGAAGATCCGCCGCATCAGCGCGATCTGCGCCGCGCCCAGCGCGTCGTCGTAGCCGAGGTCGACGCCGATCACCGAGGATGCGACGTCGGGCCCGTCCGATGCGCGGATGCGGGCGCCGTTGCGCCAGGCGCCGCCGGCCGCGACGGCCCAGAACTCCTCGTCGTGGAGGGCATCGTACGTGCAGCCGGCGACGGGCTGGCCGTCGCGGCAGAGCGCCACCGTCGTGCACCAGAACGGGATGCCGAGCGAGTAGTTCTTCGTGCCATCGATAGGGTCGATCACCCACACCCAGCCGGACGATGGGTCGGTCGCCGCGGCCGTCTCTTCGGAGAGCACGGCGTGTTGGGGGAACTCGTCGGCGAGCAGCGCCTTGATTCGCAGCTCGACCTCGAGATCCGTCTCGGTGACGACGTTGCCGCGCCCCTTGCTCCCGATCGTATGGGCGCCGCGGAAGCGTTCGAGCGCCAGCGCGGCGCCGGCCCGCGTGCACGTCCGCGCGAGCTCGACCGTCGTCGTCCCGCTCGCCGAGAGAGGAAGCTCCACTGCCACAGCCTAGCGGACCGGGCGCCGTGTGACGTGAACGCTGGTGCATGGCGGCCGGGCTGGCCGATGAGCCGTGCGCGGTGCGCAGAGGGACGGCGGAATCGTGGGCCCTGGGCCGTGATGCGGCGATGAGACGTGAGAGGTGAGCGGGGGGGACCGCGGAATCGTGACCGTGGGCGGTGATCGGCGATGAGACGTGAGAGGGAGCAGTGGCGACTGCGGGATCGGGACGGGGCCACTGGCCACGATCGGGGCGCGTCGTCCGCTGTCCGCCGTTTGCTGTATGCCGTGTACTGTTCGTCGTCCGTGGTGTGCCGTTCGCCGCTTCCGTTTCCTGCCCGGTGCTGCCGTCTCCGGCGACGCGGTCGTCGACCGCCGGCGCCGCCGGCGCTCAGTTCCGCCCGACGCCCGGGACGCCGCCGACGACTTCCGGCAGCCACGTCGCGAGCAGCGTCTCCAGCTCGTCCGCGGCCCGGCTGAGCGAATGGTCCGCTTGCGGGTAGAGGACGAGCCGCTTGGGCTCGCGGGCGCGCAGGTAGATGTCCTCGCTGGCGGCGTGGGCGAGGAGGGCGTCGCGCATGCCATGCACGAGCAGGAGCGGCTTCCCGAGCCGCTCGACCGTCCGCGTGCCGTAGAGTTGCGGCGACAGCGCGGCGACGCCGGCGACGTGCGGTGTGAGCTCGCCGGCCTTGATCACCACCGCGCCGCCGAACGAATGCCCGACCAGCGCGACGCCGCCGGCGCCGACGCCGCGCAGGAACGACACGCCGGCAAGCGTATCGAGCACGCACTCCTGCAGGTCGCCCGGCCGACGATAGTGCAGGCGCAGGCCGGAGATCGACCCGGACAGGCGGCCGGCCAGCCGGCCGTAGAGTCCGCCGGCGGGGCCTTCGAACCCACCCATCGCGCCGCCGACGTAGACTGCGGCGCCCGCCGCTGTCGGGCACGGATGCAGCACGGCGCGGATCTCGCCGCGCGACGTCCGCAGCATCACACGCACGGTGCCGTCGGCCTCCGGATGCGCCGCGACGGCCTCGATCTGCAGTTCCAGGTCGCGGTCATCGTCGTCAGGCGGCGGCTGGTCGAAGGCCGGCATCGGCCCAGCGTAGCGGACAGGAGAGCGTGGGGCCGGAGGCGGAAGTGGGCAGTGCGAATTGAGGGCCCGGAACCACGGCTGCGCGCGCAGTTTGCGTCGCCGCCGAAAGGCAGGAAGTCCACCCCCGGGCCGTGTTCTCGTGTCCGTCGTCTGGTGTCCGTCGCACGTCGTCTGTCGTCGTTCGTCTGCCCGGTCGGAGAAGCCGCCACGTCGCCCGCCCCCGTCCACTCCCAGCGCGCTCTTCGGCTCTGCGACCGCGGTACAATGAAGCATGAGCGATGAATCTACCATTCAGGGTCACAGCGAAACGCAGGCTGCGGTGCACGCATCCGGCGCTGGCGTCGAGACCGCGACGTTCGGCGCCGGCTGCTTCTGGGGCGTCGAGGCGGCGTTCCGCCAGGTGCAGGGCGTCAGGACCAGCGCAGTCGGCTTCATGGGGGGCTCGCTCGACCATCCGACGTATGAAGACGTCTGCTATCGCGATACCGGCCACGCCGAGGTCGTCGAAGTGACGTTCGACCCCGACGTGGTGTCGTACGAGCAGCTGCTGGAGGTGTTCTGGGCGAACCATGACCCGACGACGTTGAACCGCCAGGGCCCGGACATCGGCGAGCAGTACCGCAGCGCCATCTTCGTTCGCGGCGCCGGGCAGGCGGCGGCGGCCGCGTCGTCGAAGGCAGCGCTGGAGCGCAGCGGCCGCTTCCGGCGTCCGATCGTCACGGAGATCGTGCCGGCCGGCCCATTCTACAGGGCGGAGGAGTACCACCAGCAGTATCTCGAAAAGCGCGGACTCTCGACCTGCCACATCTAGCCGCCGGCGCCGGGTGAAGCCGGCTGGCGCGCCTACGGCGGGGCGCGTCCAGGACGACTCAGCGCCCGGCGCCTCCCACAACCGGTGCCACGGCGCGCGCCTGGCTGCTGTCGATGCTGTGCCCCGCGTCCACAGGGGTGCCTGCGCCGGTCGCGCGCTCGCAGAGCGTGCTTCGGCGTGCTCGCGTGACCAGATGCGTGGCGTGTAGCAGGTGCGTCGTAGACGGCTCGCTCCAGGAGCCAGGTTCCAGCGGAGGATCCGGCAACCGGAGCCGCGTCGCGCCTCGCGCGCAGGGTGATCCGCGTGCGCTCCGGGCTCCGCTGCGTGCGAACGTGCATCTCGATGTACATCGCCCATCCACACCATCAGCGTGGACACGGGGCTCGCTCTTCTGGATCCGAACTCGCATGTGGGTGGTAGATAGCCGATGTACACCATCACGGTGGGACGTCACCGTGGAATGTCACCGTGGAACGTCACCGTGGAACGCGGCTCTCTGTCCGGCGCGCGAACTCGCATGTGGGTGGTGTGGCTATACTGGTGCACGCGCGCGATCCGTGCGGGGGTAGCTCAATTGGCAGAGCGCTAGCCTTCCAAGCTGGATGTTGCGGGTTCGAGCCCCGTCCCCCGCTCCACTTCTCCGTTTTGAATCTGATTCGGCAAGAAACGCCCCGTAGGCGCGGCGCGCTGCCGCTTCGCGACCATGAGACTACGCCTCATACTTGCGGCGCGTTTACGCTGACTCGCCGCGTCCGTGCGACGATGGCGAGACGTGGGTCGAACTAGAGCGAAGCCTTCGGAGGCAGCGCCGGGCCGAGCTGGGGTTGTGAATAGGAGGGCGGGTCAGGTAGCCTTCCTCTTCGCCTACCTGAGGCTTTGAGGCAGGACTAACTGCTTGTAGTCTGCCGCGAGCAGCACCTCGTCAACATCCGGCACCGAGAGCTGCATGCCGAAGCCGGCGAGGTCATGTCCCGTCAAGTGGTGTAAATGGCTGACATCATCCTCGCTCTGAAGGCC
>JADMII010000047.1 GCA_015478665.1 Dehalococcoidia bacterium | reverse complement strand
TGCGCGAGGCGCGCGTCAATCATCTGTATCGCCAGATCGAAGAGCGACGGGACCGACAGCGCGCGGCGTTCCCGAAGACCGCGGCCGGCGCCGCACTGCAGGAAGGTGACGACGAGTGACGGAGACAGCGACGGAGACGATGCCGAGCGGTGTGATGACGGAAGACGAGATCGCGCGGCCGGCGAAGGAGAAGAAGCCGCGGACGCCGAAGGGACAGGCGCCGCCGCCGTCGTCGCACATGGTGCGCGTGACGCACACCGAGCTCGACGAATGGGCCGGCGAATTGATCCACGACGCGCCGCTGATTGAACAGGCGATCGTGCGGTTGTGGGAGCGCATCGTTCCGGAGACACAGGGATATCTCGAACGTCACTACGAGCTGATCGCCGGCTACGTCGCGCGCGGCGTCGTCGTCGAGCTCGTGGCGGTGACGGACAAATTCTGGGACGGCAACGGCGAGCAGCAGGAAGCTGCGACCGCCGAGCTGACGGAGTGGACGGAGACGCTCCGTTCGACGTGTGAGGCGGGAGGCCTCGACGTGCGCGGCGGGCGCTTCGGTGCGCTCTAGCCCGCGGCGGGAAGGGAGGTGGTGCGATAGGCAGAAGGGGAGATCCGCCCTGCCCAGGGAGCGGTCTCGGTGACAGCGACGGCCGGCGACTCGGGGAAGAGGAGCCGGCCGTTTGCTACCCCGCGGATCGCCCGATGCGACACACCGGCTGCCAGCGGCGCGGGCGGACGGCGCGCGGGTGGGGGTTGACATGGCCTGTTGACGCCACGGGCATCCTGGGGGGAAAATCGGTTGTTATGTAAGAGGGGGGTATGCGATGAAAGATGTTTGGAAGATAGGTTGCGGCGTCGCGCTCGGTGCAGCCATCATCATGGTTGTCGCCGTCGTCTTGCTGGTCGTTGCACTCGCCGGTGTGGGCGCGGCCGCAAAGCACGTAGACGACCACGTGCTGCAGATCGTCTGTAGCGACGACAAGACTCAGGGACCATTAGAGCTCGCCGGGGCTTCGACGCGGCAGGCTCAATACCTCGACAGCGAGAAGACACCGGCGCTGGGGTTAGCGCCTGAAGACGCTACCGCCGAGGCCCCGATACACGCGAGCGTAGGAACCACGATCTCCGGCGATGTTACGCGCTCCGCGCAACGCGTCGCTACTGCGGCTCACTGTTGAGGCTGTGCTGATTTCTTCGTGGCCTTCGCCTCGTCGAGTAACCGCGTCGCGTGTGCAACCTGCGGGTCCATGCCAACGGCGATGAGATCCGCTTCCAGTGTGTCCGCGTCGATCAGTCCTTTCGCGTACTGCTCTTCGTAGGCCTTCGCCAGCGTGTCGCTCACCTGCTTGTTGACGACATCCGGTGTGATCGTCTTCACCACCGTCGGTTTCGGGATCGCCTTCGCCTCCTCGAGCGCGACGATCGATTCCGTCTCCGCGGTGGTGAAGCCGACGGCGAGCAGCTGCGCGCCGAGCGTCTGCGCATCGATCGCGCCGTGCTGAAACTGCGTCACGTACGCGGCCTTCAATTCCTTCTGCACGCGCGCCGCGACGGCCGCGGGCGACGCGGCTTTATCCGTCGCCGCGGCCGGCGCGACTTCCGCCTGCGCGAGCGTCACGATCGCCGCTGCCTGGGTGTCAGCGACACCGATCGCTACCAGCTGCGTGTGCAATTGCTCCGCGTCGATCAGGCCCTTAGCGAACTGTTTCTTATAGGCGGTCGTCAGCGTCGTGCGCGTCGCGTTGACCGCCTTCGTCTGCGCGGCGGCGGTGTTGTTCACCGGCTTCTTCAGCTGCGCGTAGTGTGCGCGCGCGACTTCGACGAGCGCCTTGCCGCCAGTCACGTTCCACTGCGCGAGCGCAGCCTGTTGCTCTTCGTCGGACATCGCACCGCGGCCAGCCGCCGAGCGTATTGCCGCGACGATCTCCGTCGTCTGCGCGTTCGTGTAAGCGAGCTTCGCGGCCGTCTTGAGCACTGTGATCTCGGCATCGCGCTTCCCCGCGTCGCTGAGGTGCTGCTCGAACGCGGCGTCGTCGATGAACCCGTCCCGATAGGCGGTCCATGCGTTATCCACGAGCTTGGTGATCGACGCGTTCATGGCAAGCGTCTTCATCGCTGGCCGGAGAACGTCGGTAACTTCGGGCCGGTAGCCGGCGTCCTCAAGCATCGACTGCAGGGCGGGTTCGGCGATATCGCTGAACTGCATCACCCTCGCGATTTCGAAGACGCGCGCTGGGTGATAGGCGGCGGCTAGCATCGCTGCAGTCCAGGTGTCGGTGTACCCATGACGGCTGTGGAATTCGGTGTAGTCAGCGGGGTTGATTTTCCGACGCGACAGCAGTTCGTCGAGCTCGCGCTCCTGAGGGATCTGCGTCGTCGTCTGTTGGTTGAGCAGCTGCTCCATCGGGCGCGCCAGTGCCACCCCAACGCCGACACCCAGCCCTGCTTCGATGAGCTTCTCCCATCCGGCGAACTTGGCGAGGAAGCCGGCGAGCTCCTTGGTCGCCGTCGCGTTCTCGAACGGTATCGCGCCCTGAATGATCCCAGGCACCTGAGCTGCGAGGCCGAACGCTGTTGCGACGCCGAGTGCCTGGGCGATTTGCTCGCGGGCCTGTGCTGGTTCGAGATGACCAGTGCCGATGAAGAGGTCGAGCATTTGCTGGAACGCGTCCGCGGCAAATTGGTCGGCCTTCTTTCCGCCGAAGCGAAGGCCGTCGCGGACTGCGAGCGACAGATCGTCGTTGGCCACGAGCACGAGCAGCGGGCTCACGAGCTCCGGGTGCGATACCAGGAATCGCAGCACGTCCTCGAAGCCCGTCTCGACCGCGGAACCTATATCGCCAGCGATGTTCGTGGTCGCGGTTTCGATGGTTCCGCTCAACCCGACAACGCTATCGCCGATGCGGCCCAGGTGATCACCGACCGCGCCAGCGAACGCGGAGATCCCGTTGCCGATTTGCGACCCTACGGCCTGGAAGAAATCACTGATGCTCTTCGCGATTCCCAGGAGGATGTTTGTGAACGCCGAGCCCACCCACTGCGCGAAACCGGACACGTTGTTCGCGATGCCGAGCAGGATGTTGGTGAAGACGGCACCGACCCACTGCGCGAAGCCGCTGATACTTCCACCGATGCCGACGAGGATGTTCGTGAGGACCCCGCCAACCCACTGCGCGAAGCCGCCGATGTTGCTGGCGATCGAGTTTAGTGTGTTCGTCGCGACGGCACCGACCCACTGCGCGAAGCCGCCGATACTACTAGCAATCGCGTTGAGCGTGTTTGTGGCCACCGCCCCAACCCACTGCGCGAAACCAGTGATTGGGTTGATGATGTCCCGAAACCCGTTGGCGATCGCTGCCCAGAAATTCGGGATCCAGCCGGTCGCTGTGTCCCAGCCGTTTTTAATGTCCTCGATGAGCTTGCCTATGGCGTTGGCAATGCCCTTGAAGTCGGGGAGTGGACTCCATCCGTGCTCGTCGCGATGCACCGCGCCGGCAAACGCGAACAGCCACGCGAACACGACGGACGTCAGGCGCCGCGCGGTCACGCTTCGAACGTCTTTCCGGTGTGTTGCGTGCGCTGCGCGATCGCGTCTTTGACTGTCTGCTGGATCTGTTCGATAGTAGGCGCGTCTGCCTCGACGATGATCGAGGCGAGACGGCCAGCCGCGTCCGCGTACGTGACGAGTGTCGCGAAGCCGCTGACGCTTGCAGGGTGCGTTGAGTGGATCTGACGCGTCTCTACGATGTGGAACGTAGCCATCTCACACCTCGAACTGGCGGCCGAGCAGCGCGCCCTTCTTCAGCTCATTCGCTTTCACCGCCGCGGCCACCTCGCCCTCGCTCGGCGCCAGGCCTGGAAGGATCACGGCATCCGTGGCGCCGGTGTCCGTCGTGTAGACGAGCATCGTGTCGAGCTTGCCGGCGCGCATGATGTCCGGCGACGGGACGTTGCTGTGTGAGACGACGGTGAACTTCATGGCGTCTTCGTCGCCGGCGGTGCTGTGTCGATCACCTGCTGCGCCGCGTTCGTCGCGATGGTCCCGGTGTCGTGCTGGTTGACGTGGTTCACCGCGGCGCCGCCGCCGGCCGCGGCCGAGAGCGCCGCGAGGACCACGGTGAAGATCTCGGGCGCCTGGTGTCCACTGAGGATGATCGCCGTGATGGCGATGATCAGTGCGAACGCGAGCGCCGCGACGATCACGAGGGACGTGTTGCCGTTGAGCGTGAAACCCATCGTAGCCATCCTCCGCGCGTCCGCTAGAACTCGGCGAACAGCGAGCTTATGCGCTGGAAATGTGCCTCGATCACCTGCTGCCCTTGGTCCCTTGTTGTTGGCGTGAATGGCTCGCTCCATGTGCCGAGCGGCGGCGGCGGCGCCGGCACGCCGGAACAGCGCGACGGATCGTTCGGCGGCCAGACCGCGGGCGAGCCGTCGGCGTTGAAGATGAGCAGCATGCAGTCGTTGAAGATGTTGGTGACGCGCGGATCG
>JADMII010000017.1 GCA_015478665.1 Dehalococcoidia bacterium | reverse complement strand
CCTCGCAGATCGCGAGTCGATCCCGTTTCAGCTACTTTTTTCAACACCCTGCTAGGCCGCGGCCGAGCGTCTCCACGAAGGGCACAGAAGGCGGGGAGGACGAGCAGCGTCCTCCCCGCAACAGTGCGTCCGCCGCCGGCGCCCTCTAGCGCCGCGCTGCCATCCGTCCGCTCACCACCAGCACCGCTCCGGCGATGCCGATGACGATGCCCGCGAGATACCAGCTCTGGAAGCCATCGCCGCCGGCCGGGCCGCTACCCGTGTTCGGCGCCACGACGCCGGAAGGCGCCCGCGGCGTCGGTGCTGGCGCCGATGGTGTCGTACTCGGGACCGGGGCCGGAGTCGGCGAGACTGCGAGCGGCTGCAGCGACGACACGCCCGTCACCTTCCAGATCTCGCCCGGCCCGAGGAAGCTCACGCTGTTGTTCACGATGTACGCCGTGTCACCATCGAAGATCACGCTTGAGGCGGCGGTGAAGCCCGTGATCAGCGGCGTGAACGTGCCATTGGCGTTCACTTTCATCAGCTTTCCGGTGAACGGGATCCACGGCGGCGGCGCGCTCGCGTTGGTCGCGTTATCCGCGAAGTTCAGCGCGTAGAGCTGGCCGCCAGGGCCGAATTCGACGTCGGTGATCGAGCTGACGCCGCCCGCCACCTGCGTCGAAGAGCCGGTCGGGTAGCCGACCTGCCGCACCGTGCCCGCGCTCGGCAGGAACGGGAACTGACCGAACGTACCGACGAAGAACGGTCCGCCGGTCTTGTACGTGATGCCCGTCGTCACCGGGTGCCCGTCGAACTCCGCGAAGCGGGTCACCGTGCCCGCCGTCGTCACCTTCTCGATCTGGTTCTGGTTGCCATCGACGACGTAGAAGGCGCCGTCACGCACGGTCATCGCGTACGGGTTGCCGCCGGGCTCGATGTCCCGCTGCGTGCCGTTCCTGATGCTCGCCACCGGGTTCGCGATGTTGAACGCGCCGATGTCGCCGACGAGCGTCACCGTGCCGTTGCTGTTCACCTTGTAGACGCCGGTCGGGTTGTTCGGGAAGCCGTACGCCACGCCCCCGTGCGTCTGGATGTAGTACAGCTGACCGTTGAGGAACGCGACGTCGGCCGGACCGACCGTGCCCTCGGCGAAGCCGTTCGACGGCAACTTGTCGGCGACCGTCGTCCGCGCGCCCGTCGCTGGGTCGATCTTCGAGATCCGTCCCGTGAAGCCGCTCTTCGACGCGTTGTCTCCGGTGCCAACGGCGATGTCACCCGCAGTGCCGGCTTCGGCGACGTAGATCATGCCGTCCGGCCCCACCTTCATCCCCCGCGGATTGGTCAGATTGCCCACGAGCAGAGTTCCGCTCGTCGGCCCTGGCGCCTGGGCGCGGGCAGGCGGGCCGCCGAACAGCGCCGAGCCGCTGAGCACCAGCGCCGCGGCGAGCGCCAGCATCGTGAGTCCAGTGCAGATTCGCTTCATGGTGTCCTCCCCGATTCTATTTCCCGCCACGGCGTCCGGTTTGCCGCAGCACCAGTGTGCCTTGGAACGCAGGAGATTGTGGATCGCCGTGCTCCCGGCGCCCCACGATGCGCCAGCCGGGCAGCATGAATGTGCCCGGAACGTCGGCGATTATGGCCGGATACGTTGGGATACGTCAAGGAGATTCAGATGCGAACTTCCGCGCAACGTCGCCCGCGCGCGCGGCGCTCGACGACCAGCCGTTATGCAGGAGAGCAAGGGGACGGCCATTCTTCGGAGCGGGCGCCGGCGGTCCCCGGCCACGCTTGCCGTGCGATGCTGTGGAGATGCCCGGGACACGATGTTCTGCCACCAGAGGGGCTGTTCGGCTCGGTCGCCGTCGTGAGCCGACTCGTCGCACGGCACGCATCCGTGCCGCCTGGCGCGACGGCCCGTGGCCACAGCCACGGGGCGAACAGTCGCCGGCCACGATTCCGATCGCGAACGACGCCCGGCGACGCGCCAGGAACAGGAGAACCGAGGGAACGATGGTGGAGCCGAGGGGGCTCGAACCCCTGACCTCGACACTGCCAGTGTCGCGCTCTCCCAATTGAGCTACGGCCCCACGTGGCGGCGCATCCCATGCTATCAGCCACCCGCGGACGCCGGCAAACGCTGCAGGTGCGATCGGACTGCGAGCTGCGGCCGCCGCTAGCGTCGACGCCTACGGGCCGTCGAACACGAAGCGCACCTGCGAGGGGCCGAAGCCGTAGCGGAGCTCGCACGGCCGTTCGCTGCGCGGCAGGCGAAAGTAGATCTCCGACGTGCTGCTGCCGCCGCGGAACACGATGCGGAAGCGCGTGCCATCGATGGCATCGACGCCGTAGAGGTTCGCGGCACAGTCGTAGAGCGTGAAGGACTGTGCGGAGTAGAACGTCGGCCAGAAACCGGTCTTCCCGACGCTCACCTCGAAGCGGACGAAGCGGTCGGCCGCATCGAAGGCCGCGCCGCCGTCGACGGGCGCCGTCGCCGCGTCGCCGTAGCCGAGCAGCGTCAGCCTGACGTTGCCGCTGTCCGCGCTGGGCGGCGCCGGCGCGAACGTGCCCTGCGCCGCCAGCGCCTGCCGGCTGACGTGCACCGTCGAACCGCCGCCGCCAAGCGCGCCGAAGAACGGCACCGCGCTGAAGGCGATGTAGGCGGCGACCAGCGGCGTGGCGACGATCGCCGACAGCACCTCGTTCCCCGGGCGGGCGGCAGCGTTGATGCTGTAGGGCGGGAACTCATCGCGGAGCAGGAACAGGTAGCACCAGAGGCGGTCCTGCCAGCGCATGACGCCGACGGCGAAGCGGAAGAGCCCGCGCGGGTAGCGGCCGGTGAGGAGGATCGCCCACCAGGCGATGAACGTCGTGAAGAGTGCGCCGAGGATGACGAACTGCAGCGCGATCTGGTTGGGCACGAAGGCGAGGATGCGGACGAAGAGACGGAACCGCGACTGGCGCTCGGCCGGCGGGATCGTCAGAAGCAGCGGATACCCGCCCGGTTCCCACGAGAACGGCGGATACTCGTCGCGGAGCAGGAAGACGTACGCCATGACGTTCGCCTGCCAGCGCAGGACGCCGCTGGAGAACTCGAAGAACGACTTCGGGTAGCGGCCGGTGAAGAGGATGGCAAACCAGGAGATCACCGCCAGCAGCTCGGCGACGATCAGGAGCAGGTAGATGACGATCAGCTGCGGGATCGCCAGCAGCCACTTGACGAAGATCAGCCCGCGCGAGAGACGTTCGGGATACGCGACATCAAAGGCGACGGGATGGGGTGCGGGCCAGGGTTCCGCGGCGGTCATCATGTGCGCATTCCCAGTCGCCGGTTTCGGCGATACTGTCGGCCATCGCCTGCCGGCCTGTCAAGCAGGGGGTCGGCAGACGGTGTAGGGGCAGCGGCACGGTCCTGGCGAGCCGGCGGACGGGCCGCAGGCCAGCCGCGATGCTACAGTGGATCGCCATGCAGGGAAAATCGGCACGCAGGCGGCCGCGCAGCAGTCCCGATGTCGCGCTCCTGGTCGTCGGGCTCGCGCTCGGGGTAGCGTCCGCGCTCGGATACGCGATATGGCATGCCGTGAACCGGGCGGGAGCGTCAGCCTGGGGTGACTTCGGCGCGTCACTGTTGTTTCCGGGCCTGCTGATCGTCGCCGCCGTCATGGCGATGGTCTGGCTGGGCTGGAAGGCGAACATCGACGACTAACGACGGAGTTGACGCGCCCCCGGCACGAGCGCCCCGCACGAGCGACGGCGGCCGTCGCGCGTCGTGGCCGCGCCGTCCGGCGCTCCGCGCCGACGACGATGAGACGCTCGCTTCCTCCGTGGCGCGTCGCGCGGTTGCATGTACCGACATGGCCGCGCGCGAAGGCGCGGCGCACCAGATCTCCCGCCGGCTGCATCCAGCGGCGATGGTGCGCCGGTCAGCCGGCGGCGCCGTTGGCATGCGGCGCCGCGGCCGGCGGGCGCTTCGTGCGGCGGGGCTTCGGGCGGGCGACGGCGGTGCGCGCGGCGATCTCCGGCGCGCTGGCGACGACCGCGGCTTCGAGCCGCGCGAGCGTCTCTTCGATCGCGTTCATCCGCTCGCCCAGGGCGACGAGGTCGCCGTGTGTCGGCACGTTGAAGGCGGTGTAGTAGCGTTCGAGGTTATCGGCGACCATCCGCTGGACGGTCAGCGACGCTTCCACCCAGGCATTCATCGCGTTCGAGAACGTCTCCGTGCCGAGGACGTCCCGGAAGAAGCCGTTCCACTGTCGTTCCGAGTCGGTGATGAACTGGCGCCAGAGGTCGAGCGGGTTATCCTGCTGCGCATCCGCCATGTTCATGTTCGTGCTCCTTCGCGTCGCCGCCGGCGCGGCGTCACGGCCGCGCGCCCGCGTTGACCGGAGACTCGTACGCGGCGCCGGGTCGGTGCGCGAACGCATGGACGCGCCGATCGCAAGCCGGGGCGGCGTCACGCGGCGACGCGCCCGTCGCAACTACGATAGCACCAATCGGGTCAGCGGCGCGCGGCGCGGCGCTTCGGCGCCGGCTCGTCTTCGTCCGGGGCTGCGGCGGGCGCCATGCCATCGAGCGTCCTCTGGAGGACGGCCTGGTAGCGGCCGAGGACGCTGATCCAGCTCGAGAGGAAGAGGTCGCCGGCCTTCGTCAGCGAGTACATGCGCCGGGCGGGGCCGGACTCCGACGTGTCCCAGAACGACGACACCAGCCCGGTCTTCTCGAGCTGCCGCAGCGTGCGGTACACCGTGCCGGAGTCGAAGGCGGGCAGGCCGGCATCGGCGAGCTGCTGCGCCAGCTGATAGCCGTAGGCGTTCCAGTTGCGCAGGAAGGCGAGGAGCGTCGTCGTGAGGAGGTCGCCGTGCATGCGGAAGGCGGCCTGGGGCTCGGACTGGTCGGCCGCTTCCTCGGGCCGGGGCTTGCGGTTGGGCATCGGTCGGTCTCCTCGTCGCCGTCCGGCGCCAGCCGGGGGCGGCGGAAATTCTTCGTCCTGTATCCTAATCTACCACTTGACAGCAGTTCGCCACTAGGTGTAGATTACACCTATCAACGAGGTGACGCAAGTCCCTGCAGCACAGGTCTTCGGACCGAGGAGGAAGCGAACATGGCCCAGAACGAGGCGATCGACAAGTACTTCGAGGCGCTTACAGACAGCTACGACGCAATCATCGACGCGATCAAGGCCGGCAACGAGCGCGGCCTGCGGGTATCGAGCAGCCTGCTCAGCGAGGCCCAGCGCGGCCAGCGCGAGGCGGTGCAGCTCGGCCGCAAGTTCGCCGGCGACCCGACGGACGTCCGCGGCTTCTACCGTGCGATGATGGAGTCGACGACAAAGGCGCAGGGCCGGGCGCTTGAGCTGACGCGCCAGATGTTCGACGAGCTGTCCGAGTCCGGCAGCGAGACGCGCGACACGATCGAGAAGGTCGTGAAGGCGCAGCGTGCGGCCGGCGAAGCCGCGGTGGCGGCGGCACGCGACGTCGCCGGCGCGACGGCCGACCGCGTGCGCACGCGCGTCGAGCGCGTCACGAACCGGGCGGCGACCGAGGCGGAGGACGTCGCCGGCGCGGCGAAGCGGACGGCGACGAAGGCGCGGAAAGCGACGGCCAACAGCAACGGCACGAAGTAGGGATTGGCGTCTGGTTACTCGTGGCTGAGGACTGGCGACGGGGGACCGGGGACCGGCGAGTGTGCCGATGGCCCTCACCCCCGGCCCCCTCCCACAAGGGAAGCGGGTAGGGTGTATAGCCTCCAGCGCCGCAGCCACCAACCTTAGCGACGGTGCGATCCTGGGGTTCGTGATCGGCGTTTCCGCCGTCAGCCCCGAGCCGCCCGCTTCCGCCCTCCAACTTCCACGCCGCGCCCGCCGGCGAGGAGGCGGCCGAGGGTGCGGTAGACGTCCGGGTTGAAGGCCATGCCGATGTGCGTCGCCGTCACTTCGTTGTTCAGGGTCTCGTCGTCTTCCACGCAGGCGTGCCAGTCGACGATGCCGTCGCACTTCGAGTAGATGGCCGCCGTGCCGTACGGCTCGACGGCGTCGAGATCGAGCAGCGCGCGCACGAAGCCGCAACTGCACTCCGGCGTGTAGCAGTCCTGCTTCACGTCGTGCCGGCGCTTCCGGTCCCGGACGATGTTCGATCGCACGAAGTTGGCGGCGCTCAGCACAAGCGGATGCGCGCGCAGCGAGCGGAAGGGCGAGCCCATCGTCACGACCTGCCCGACGATCGCCGGGTCGCGGTGCGCGGCGGCGCGCGCCAGCATGCCGCCCAGGCTGTGGCCGACGATCGTCACCTTCTCGCCCGTCTCCTCGTGTGCGCGGCGGATGGTGCGCAGCAGGCGCTGCGTCAGAAGCTCGGGACAGTCGACGTTGCGTCCGATGCCCGAGTAGTACGGTGTGTAGCCGATGCGCTTCAGCCACTCGTGCATCTCGATGAGGTAGCGGTCTGTGCCGAGGAAGCCGGGGACGAGGACGACGGGTTCGCCGTGTCCGCGCGGCACCCCGAAGCCGTAGTAGACGGGCGAGGCGTGCAGTGCGATCCAGTCGAGCGGGAAGAGGGCTTCGAGCCAGATGGGGCTGCCGGTCGGCTCGTAGCCGGAAAGATCTGCCGGTGCGGCAGTCGCTGTGCTCACGCTTCCCCCTGATCGTCGCCTCCGGCGACCTCGCGTCGCGTCGCTGCACTATAGAAGGCGCAGCGGCGGCTTCGCGTATCACGTCGGCGGGGTTCCGCGCCGCCAATCTCACAAAATCCGCAGATTTCGATGATCAGCGCCAGGTTGGGAAGAGTATACTTCGAATACGCGACGCAAGGCACGCTCCGGCAGGAGGCGCCCGTCATGCCGTCAACCTCGCTGTCAAGGCGCATGAGTCCGCAGGACGCCTGGTTCCTCTACTTCGAGAAGCCGGATGCGCCGTTGCACATCGCGTCGGTCGCCATCTTCGACGGCGACATCCCGGTCGAGGAGATCCGCGCCAGCGTCGACGCACGCATGCATACGATCCCGCGCTATCGCCAGCGGGCGCTGATCCCACCGCTCTACGCCGCACATCCGACGTGGGAGGACGACCCGCAGTTCAGCATCGACCGCCACATACGGGAAGCGACGCTCCCGGCGCCGGGCAGCGAAGCGCAACTGATGGAGCTGGCGAGCGACCTCTTCGCGCCGATGCTCCGTCGCGACCGGCCGTTGTGGGATATCACCGTCATCCGCGGCATCGCCGGCGGCCGGACGGCGTACCTCAGTCGCGTGCACCACTGCCTCGTCGATGGTGTAAGCGGGATCGATCTGCTGCTCGCCGTGCTCGACCTGACGCCGCAGCCGCAGGTGGTGCCACCGCCTGCCGAGCCGTGGCAACCCGGCCGCCTCCTCGACCCGCTCCGCTCGTGGTCGGAGGCGATGTTCGACCAGTGGCAGTCGGGCATCCGCGCCTGGCGTGACTGGCAGGAGGCGGCGTTCGACCCGCGGACGCAGTTCCGGCGGATGACGGAGCTGACGCGCGCCTGGCAGGTGGCGATGCCGCTCGCCTTCCGGCAGGCGCGGCCGGCGCCGTGGAACAAGCCCGTCGGCGGCCGCCGCCGCGTCGCCTGGACGTCGATGTCGTTCGGGGACGTGCGCGGCATCCGCAGCGTGCTCGGCGGCACCGTGAATGATGTGATGCTGACGCTGCTCGGCGGCGCCCTCGGCCGTTATCTGCGCGCGCACGAGGTCCCGACGGAGGGTCAGACGGTGCGCCTGCAGATCCCCGTGAACGTGCGGAGCGAGGACGAGAGGGGCGCGCTCGGGAATCGCGTGTCGATGATGCTGCCGGAGATCCCCGTCGGCATCGAAGATCCGGTGCGACGCCTGACCGCCGTGCGTGATGAGATGGAGCGGCTCAAGCAGGAGGACCAGGCGAAGGCCTTCGAGTCGCTGATGTCGCTGGCGGAGAACGTGCCGGCGGCGTGGCATGCGCTGGCCGGCATGGGCGGCGTCCCGCGCGGCGCCTTCAACTTCGTCTGCACGAACGTGCCGGGGCCGCTGATCCCGCTGTACAGCGTCGGCCGGCGGATGCTCGCGCACTACCCGCTGGTGCCACTGGCCGGCGACCTCGGCATCGGCGTTGGCATCACGAGCTTCGACAAGGCGCTCTACGTCGGCGTCATGTCGGATCCGGCGATCCTGAGCGATGTCGACGTGATCGCGGAGGGCTTCGCGCGCGAGTTCGACGCTCTGCGCCGGGCCGCAGGCGTCGAGCCGAGCGACCTGCCGGACGTCGGCGTGGCGCCGGCGAACCACCACGGCGCCAACGGCCACGGCGCCAACGGCCACGGCGCCAACGGCCACGGCGCCAACGGCCGGGCGACGACGGGCGCCCGGCGGCGGCGAGCGGCGCGGGCCGGATCGTAGGGCGGCGCACCGTCATCAGTGACCTTTTCGCCGGTCTGGAGCGGGGAGTTGCGACTGGGGCGCGTTCCGGGTTGGGCGGATCGGGTGCGGGGCCTGTGGGCCTTACCCCGGCCGCTCTCCCAAGGGAGAGGCACGGTTCGCATTTCCAGCCTCCAGCTTCGAGCCTTCACCTCCAGCCTCCAGTGGAGGCCGGGGGTCCTGAGGATCGTGGATGGGATCCGGGCCGGTGCGCCTCACCCCGGCGCCTCTCGCCGACGTGGAATGGCGAGGTTCGTATTCCGAGCTCCGGCCATCACCCTCCCGCCTCCAGCTTCGAGCCTCCAGCCTCCAGCCGGCATGCTACACTTCGGCGGCTTTCGAGGAGCCCCGCATGAGCCGCAGAGCCGCCACAATCCTGGGTGAGAGGCGCCGAGCCGCCGCGCGGTGGCGCGTATGAGCGACCTCGCCTCGGCGAGGACGGTGGCCACCCCAGCCCGCAGGACGCTGAGCGGCCAGCAGGTAGCGCGCGGCGTGGCGCTCGCCGCCGCCGGTTCGTGGGTCGGCTACTTCCTCTTCACCGGGATGCCGCAGCTGACGCTCGACGTCTTCCCTCGCACGATCACACTGCACATCCTCGTCGGCGTCCTGGCGGCCACGTACGTGCTGGCGCTCGTCGCCCGGCGCCGGCTGCCGGGCGGCACGCCGCTCGATTTGCCGCTGCTCGGGTTCATCGCCGCCTATGCCATCGCGACGTACACGTCGATCAACTGGCGGGTGAGCCTGGAAGCGACGCTGCAGGTGGGGACGGCGATCATCGTCTTCTACGCGCTGAGCGAGTTGCCGTGGTTGAGCGCGCAGCAGCTGACGCGGGCACTGATGCTGGTCGGGGCGGCGCTGGCGCTCTACGCGCTGTGGGTCGTCGGTCGCGACTACGCGGACTATCTCTCGCTGACGCGGAGTGTCGAAGGGCTGCGTGCGGCGAACATCTTCCCGCCGACGGTGCCTCGCGTCCACGACGTCAGCGACCACACGAACGTGCTGGCGATGCTGCTCG
This sequence comes from Dehalococcoidia bacterium, assembly GCA_015478665.1. Classification (GTDB taxonomy): domain Bacteria; phylum Chloroflexota; class Dehalococcoidia; order DSTF01; family JACRBR01; genus JADMII01. The sequence goes on along the minus strand of JADMII010000017.1, from coordinate 42,183 downwards.
TGCTGGTGATGCCGTTCTTTCTGCTGGCGGCGGTGCGTGGCGGTCTGCGGGGCGAGCGCCCGCTCGCCGGCGCCGCGCTCGTCGTGGCGGCGATGGCGCTCTTCCTGACGCTGTCGCGCGGCGCCTGGGCCGGCGCGGTGACCGGCATGGTGCTGACGCTCGCCGGCGTCTGGCTGACGCTCACCATCGACGCCCGGGAGCGCGCGGGCGAGCGGCTGCGCTGGGCAGACGTGCTGCCGGCCGGCATCAGCCCGACGGCGATCGCCGCCATCGGCGGTGCCCTCGCGCTGATGGTGTTCGGCGCTCTCGCGTTCCTGGCACGCTCGTCGACGCGGCCGGGCTGGCTGTTCCGCAGCTCGCTCTCCCCGCGCGAGGACGCCTGGCGCGTCGGCTGGCGAATCTTCCAGGACCATGTCCTGACAGGCGCGGGGCCGAACAGCTTCGCGTTGCTCTACGACCAGTACAGCGGCAAGTTCCCCGTCTTCACCCAGCACGCGCATAACGGCTTCCTGCAGCTCGCCGACGACACGGGCGTGCTCGGACTTCTGGCGCTCGCGGCGGTCGTCGGCGCCGCGGCCTTCATGCTCTACCGGACGTGGCGCGCAGGATCGCTCGAACAGCGCCTGCTCGCGGTCGCCTGCGCCGCCGCACTCGTCGGCTTCGGCGTCCACAACATCGTCGACGCGGGGAACATCTGGAAGGCGCCGGGGATCGCGCTCGCGGTGGTCGGGGCGATCATCGCGCGGAACGATCTGGAACGGCGCGCCGCTGCACGGGCGAGCGCAGAGCGGGGCGATGCGGCCGCGCCGGCGGACTCGCGGCGCGCCGGGCGCGCACGGCGGCGCATCGCCCCGATGCTGCCGCGGGCGCTCCTGCTGCTGCTGCTCGCGCTGCCGTTCCTCGCCTGGTACCGGATCGATCGCGCCCATTACCACGCGTATCTGGCGGTCAACGACTTCAACCAGCGCTTCGACCCGGCGCAGCCGACGGCCCGGTTCGATGCCCTGCGCGAGATGCAGGCGGCGGTGAACGAGGATTCGAGCCTGGCGGTGTACCAGCTCGAGCTGGGCGACATGCAGGCGACGGCGTTCCAGGAGACGGGGCGGCAGGATCGCTCGCTGATCGCCAACGCGGTTGTGCACCTGCAGCGGGCGGTGGCGCTGGACCCGCGGAGCGACCTCGCGCATGCCAACCTCGCGCGGGCATACGCGCTCGCCGGACGTGACGACGACGCTGCGGCAGAGGCCGCGAAGACGCGCGTTATCGCCCGGACAAACTGGCAGCCGGTGCTGATGGTGGGCGATGTGTATGAGGACACCGGCCGCGGCGACACGGCGATCGAGACGTACGCGCAGGCGATCTCGATGAACGCCTCGCTCGCCGGTGCGACGTACTGGCAGCAGACGCCATTTCGCCGCACGAACTTCCCGGCGATCATAAAGCAGTCGATCGTCGGGCTGAACCCGTGCACGCACGGCGCGTACTTGGTGGAGGCGCGCCGCTACGACGCGGCGTCGTCGCTCGACGGGCTGGACGCCGACGCGAAGGGCTGCAGCCTGCTCGTCTTCAGCACGCCGAACGACCTCACGGCGCGCGTCGCGCTGGCGCGCATGCAGATGCAGCAGGGGAAGCTCGAGGACGCCTTCGGGCAGCTCGACGCCGCCGTACGCCGGCAGCCGGACTTCGGGCCGGCGCGCACCGCGCTGGGTCAGTGGTATGCGCTGAAGGGTGATATCGCCGCCGCCCGCCGCCAGTGGGTGCTCGGCGGCCAACTGCAGGAGCCGGAGTCGCTCCTCCTGCTCGGCGAATCCTACGGCGACGGCCAGGTGCCCGCCGACGTCGCCGGCCGCCTGCGGGCGCTCGTGCAGGCGGGCGGCGCCCGGCAGCAAGCCGATCTGATCTCGATCCTGTACTTCCGGATGAAGTACGGGCGCATCTCGCCCGTCGTGCCGATGATCCCCGGGGAGTGGCAGCAGGCGGAGCCGCGGCTGTACACGCGCATCCGCGAGGCGCTGGCGCGCTGGCAGCCCGATGCGCGGCCGATTCGGGGCTGAGCCGCTGGCATCCCATCTCGACACGAGATGTCGGCGGGATGCCGGGCCTGAGACGGTCAAGCGTCGGAGAGAAACGGGGAGAAGGGTTAACCTTTCGCCAGGATGAGACGTTCTACCAGTGGTGCTGTGGGGCGGCGGCCGGGAGTGGCCTTTCGAATGGCGGGCGCATGTCCCTGATGCCTTCGTTCGATAACGAAGTGTCCAGGGTGGACTCACCATCGATACCGGCCGTCCCGGTGGAAGTCGAACGCGACGCGGTGGACCGCGCGCGGACCGGCGACCAGCAGGCGCTCGCAGACCTCTACGACTGGTACATGCCGCGCATCTACCGCTACGCGCTCGCGCGCATCGGCAACGTGGCAGAGGCCGAGGACCTGACGGAAGAGGTGTTCTTGAAGATGCTGGGGGCGATCGGAGAGTTCCGCTGGAAGGACGTGCCGTTCTCGTCGTGGATCTTCCGCATCGCCCACAACCACATCGCGACGTACTTCCGCCGCGCCGCCCAGCGCGGCCGTCCGACCAGCGAGCTCCCCGACGAGATGGTGGACCTGCGGTTCGACCTCGCCAGCGCGGTCGAAGAGCGGATCACGCTCGAAGAGGTGCAGCGGGCGACGGAGCTGCTGCCGGACGCGCAGCGTGAGGTGATCGCGCTGCGGTTCGCCGTCGGGCTCTCCATCGCCGACACGGCGAAGGTGCTCGGCAAGCGGGAAGGCAACATCAAGGCGCTCCAGCACAAGGCCGTCGCGAAGCTTCAGAAGATCCTGATCCCGGACGGGCGCGCCGCGCCGGCGATCGATGCGGAGACAGGCGGATGAGCGACTTCGATCGCGCGCTGGACAGCTGCCTGGAAGCCCTGCGCGAGGGCCGGTGGACGCTCGCCGACTGCCTGCGCCGGTATCCGCAGCACGCCGACGCACTCCGTCCGCAACTGCAGACCGTGCTCGCCGTGCAGCAGACGGCCGGCGCCGCCGTGGCAAGCCAGGAGTTCGCGTCCGGTGCCCGCGAGCGCTTCCTCGTTGCCAGCGGCAAGCGGATTGAAGAGGCATACGGCGTCGAGCCGTCCGCCTCGTTCTTCGCCGCGGCGCGCGTGCGCTTCCTGATGGCAGCGCACCGCATGCGGCGTGAAGGCACGCTGGCGGCGAAGCCTGCACGACGGCGTCCCTGGTACGTGCCGGGCGCGCGGGCGCTCGCCGGGCTCGCCGGGGCGCTGCTGATCTTCTTCTCCTTCTCGACGTACACCGTCGCCTCGGCGAGCAGCGCGCTCCCGGGGGACTGGCGGTACCCGGTGAAGCTCGAGACGGAGCGCGTGCGGCTGGCGCTCGCCTTCAACACGGACGACAAGCGGCGCATTCAGCTCGAGATCGCCGGTGAGCGCGCAACGGAGATCACGGAGCTCGTGAAGAACGGCGAGACGATCCAGAGCGGCGAGCTGGAGCGGCTCGCCAGCCAGACCGCTTCGCTCACCAGGGACGCGCAGAACGGGTCATGGAGCCCGGATGCACTGGCAAAGCTGCAGGATGTGTCGGAGCAATCGAGCATCGCGCTGGATCAGGCGGCGCCACACGTCGCAGCCAGCGCCGCGCCGGCTCTTGCGCACGCCGTCAGCACCTCGAAGAACGCGCTGCTGACGGCGACCGTCGCGATCACGAAGCAGCCGCGCGCCGGTGTGCTGAACCCGACGATCCGGATCACACCGACGGCATCGCCGGCGCCTTCCGAGACTCCCGCGACGCCGGCCGCGGACAGCGGCTCGGCGACGCCCGGCGCCTCGCCGACGCCGACGCCGCCGGCGGAGAGACCGCCGACGCCCGTGCCGCCGGCAGCGGCGCCGCCGATCAGCGTCAGCACGCCGGTGACCTCGGACCTCGGCGTCCTCTGGATCCGGCTGTCAGTGCGGAACCTGAGCGCGCTGATCCCGTCCGAGAAGGACGGCTGGCGGATCGCCGGCGGCGACTACGCCTCGCCCTCGCCGACACTGATCCATCTGTCGAACGCCGACAGCACGTCGCTGATCATCCTGAACGCGATGAACGGCGACATGTGGTGGTACCAGGTCGTCGACGGGCAGTTCCAGGAGACCGACATGCGGGTCAAGCAGCCGGACGGCAGCGTGCTGCTGGTCGACCCGGATGTCCTCCGAGGCATTTACGGCGACCTCGCGGCGATCCCGTTGTACGTGCTCAACAGCATCGTGCTGACGCCGCCGCCGGTGACCCCCTCGGCGCCGCCACCGACGCCGACGCCGGGTAGCTAGCTAGCAGCAGGGTGCTGAACACCGGGGTGGCCAAAATTGGCAACCGCCCGGCGCAGGTTCAGATTCGGATCGGTCGCGTCCGCCGCCCGCGGAGCACAGCGCGCTCACGGCGCCGCGCCATCCTCGAACCGCGCGCCGGCGACGACAACGCCCGGCTCCGCGGCGAACTCCGGCGCGGCGAGCTTCTTGCCGCCGACGCGCTGCAGCCGCAGCACGTGCAGCACGCCGCCCGCCAGCGCGACATCGATCCGGTCGTCCTGCGAGCCGAGGATGGTGCCCGGCGGCGCCGGCGCACCGTCCCGCAGCGTCAGCCGCGAGTCGAAGATGCGCACGCGCGCGCCGGCGAGCACGGCATGGGCGCCGGGCGACGGGTTCGAGCCGCGGATCAGGTCGTAGACCTGCTGCGCCGGGGCGCTCCAATCGATGCCGCTGTTGCTGTCGTCCGCGGCAGGCTCATACGTTGCGTGCGACTCGTCCTGCGCGATCCGCGGCGCGCGCCCTTCGCGGACCAGGCGGACGGACTCCGCGAGCGCATCGACGCCGGCCCCGAAGAGCTTGTCGAAGTAGAGGGAGCCGACGGTGTCGTCGGGGGCGATCGGCGCCTGCCGCTGCAGGAGCACCGGGCCGGTGTCGATGCCGGCGTCGACCCAGAAGACGCTGAGGCCGGTCGATGGTTCGCCCTGACGGATCGCCCAGTGCATGGCGCTGATGCCGCGGTGCCTCGGCAGCAGCGATGGATGGTACTGGATCGTGCCGCCGGCGGGCACGACGAGCACGCGCTGCGGGAGGATGTGCGTGACGAAAGCCATCACGCCGAGTTCGGGCTGCGTGGAGGCGTAGGCGTCGAGCACGTCGCGCCGTTTCAGGTCGACCGTTGGGAAGAGCGGGATGGCATCGGCGGCGGCGGCGGCCCAGAGCGCGTCGGGCCGCTCCCGGGTGCCGGTGATCGAGGAGACGGCGACGATCTGCTCGCCGGCGTCGCGAAGCGCGCGGTACACCGCCTCGCCGAACGCCGCCTGACCGATCAGTGCGATGCGCATCGGAGCTCCTGGCATGCGTCGAGCATGTGTGGGCGATCCTGCCCGGCCGTCCTCATGTGGGAGTATAGGCCGCGACTACGCCGCGGGCCTCAGGCTCGCGGCGACCGCAGACCTTGGTCGCAGTTCACGACCGACGCACTGGATCGCGGGTTTGCCACGTGAAGCACGCACCGAACGACCCGCGACTGGCAGCGTGCGGCTATGCCCCGAGGACCGGCACCGCGCGCTTCTTCGCATCCTCGATGAGGTAGGCGTAGATCGACGCACGGACGTCGCGGAGCGGCGCCCGTGATGGGTCGTCGGCCGCGGACTCGATGAGCGGCGCGAGGCCGGCGATCTCCGACCGCAGCAGCGCGTGCTCGGCGCGCAGGTCAGAGAGACGCAGCGACGGCGTCGCCGGAGGCAGCGCGGCGATGCGACCGCGGGCGGCGCGCACCGCGTCGCCGTCGAGCGCGGCGAGGGCGACGGCGGCGGCATCCAGCAGGCCGCGCAGGCGGCGGTTCTCGTCGATGAGATCCGGGACGGCGCGGTCGTAGTCGCGCTGCACGACGCCGAAGAGGAGCATGGCGAAGGCGATCTGCGCCTTGCCGTAGGTCGACTGCACCTCGGGCGCGAAGTGCGCCATGATGCCGGCCTGCAGCGCCCGCAGCAGCTCGTCGGGATAGGGCCTCATGCGCGGCGCCTTGCGATCGTGGCGCTGGTGGCGGAGTGCCGGCTGGCGGAGGGACGTCGTCCGGTGATCATGCGATCAGACCCATGATCTCGGCCTCGATGCCGGGGTTCACGAAGGCCGTGACGGCGAGCAGCAGGTCGGGCGTCTTGCCGGCGACGATCGACTGCGTGCCGCTGATGAAGATGACGGCGAGTTTCAGGTTGCCCAGCACTTCCCAGAACTTCAGCGCGTCGCGGTCGACCTTCACGCCGCCAGCGTCCTCGTAGAGGCGGATGAACTCATCGCGCGAGCAGAGGCCGCCGACCCGCTCGTCGCCGGCCCAGCGCCACGACTTGATGCAGACCCAGCCGAGATCTTCGACCGGGTCGCCGGCGTGCGCCATCTCCCAGTCGAGGACGCCGGTGATGCCGCTCGTATCGTACAGGAAGTTGCCGGTGCGGTAATCGGCATGCACGAGCGCGAGGCGTTGCGGCGGCGGCGGCAGGTGCCGCTTCAGCCAGCTGAGTGCCATCTCCAGCACCGGCTGCGGTTCGAGCGTGTCCGCGCGCATCGTGCCCTGCCAGCGCTCGACCTCGTGCAGCGCCGCCGCCTCGGGCGCCGGCGGTCGGTCGAGCGAGCGCAGCGGGGCGATGTCGAAGGCGTGGATCTGCGCCAGGATCGCCGCCTTCTGGCGGATGATCGTCGGCCGCACGCCGGCCCATTCCGGGGAGGCGACGAGGGTGCGGGCGTCGCTGGCGCCGGCGAGGCGCTCCATGATGTAGAAGGGACGCTCGAGCGCTGAGCCGTCGCGTTCGATCCAGTGGACGTGGGGGACGGGGATGCCGCTCTCGGCGAGCGCGGTGTAGAGCTCGAACTCGAGGTCGTTGTTGCTTTCGAGCAGGCTGGCCGGCGGGTCGCGGCGGAGGATGAAGGCCCGCTCGACCTCGCGGCCGTCGGCGGACCAGCGCGCGTCGAAGGTCCATGTCTCGCGCGAGGCGCCGCCGGGGATTCGCGCGAGGCTGCTCACGGCGATGTCGCGCGCATCGGGCATCCGCGTGCGGAGGTAGGCGGCGATCTGCTCGGGCTGCATCCGGAATGCAGGGTGATCGGCGTGTGGTGTTAGGTCAAGGCGCCGCTGCGATCGGCGGGATGCTGAAGCTCGCCGCGCCAGGCAGCGCGTCGCGACGTGCGGATGCCGGCGAGCGCGTTGAAGGTGCACGTGCGACGAACAGCGGCGAGTGAACCCGCGTCGGGCGGGGGTGACCGGCGTCCCGCCGCGACGCCGCCACGTCGCTCGCGACGCCGATCGCGGATGCTGCGGAACCCGCCGGCGGTCGGCAGCTGCGTCGTGATGCTTCCCGGTGAAAGACGCGACACACGATGCGTCAGCGCCGGGCTCGTCAGCGGCTGCCGCGCAGGCGCGGGTCGAGCACGTCGCGGAGGGCATCGCCGAACATGTTGAAGCCGTAGACGGCGAGGAAGATGGCGAAGCCCGGCCAGAACGCCAGCCACGGGTCTTTCCGCATGTACAGCAGGCCATCGGCGCTCAGCATGCGTCCCCAGTCCGGGAACGGCACCGGGATGCCGAAGCCGAGGTAGCTGATCGTCGCCTCCGCCAGGATCGCGACGCCGAGGTTCACTGTCGCCAGCACGATGATCACCGCCATCACGTTCGGCAGCACGTAGCGCAGCAGGATCCAGCTGTCCGTCGCGCCGATCGCGCGCGCCGCTTCGATGTACTGCTCGTTCTTCACGGAGATCGCCGCGCCGCGGATCACGCGCGACTCCGCGGCGGCGAACAAAACGCCGAGCACGAGGATCACGGCCAGCGTCTGCGCCGTCGCCCCGGAGCCGACGTACGCCTTCGCCACCTGCACGCCGCTGATCAGGATCACGATCGCCGGGAACGCGATCCAGCCATCGACGAAGCGCTGCGTGATGAGGTCCATCGTGCCGCCTACATAGCCCGAGACGATGCCGATGAGGGTGGCGATCACCGACGCCATCAGCACCGCGGCCAGCGCGACGATCAGCGAGCTGCGCGCGCCGTAGATCACCTGGCTGAACTGGTCGCGCCCCAGCCGGTCCGTGCCGAAGGGGTGCGCCAACGACGGCCGTTCGAGGCGGTGCGAGAGGTTCTGGTCGTCGTAGTATTGCGGCGCCAGCAGTTGCCCGTTGGACTGGAAGCCGGTGATGAAGGTGCGGTCGGCCGCCACCGCACACACCAGCATCACGATGATAAAGAACGCCCCCAGCGCGCCAGCCGGCTTCTTGCGCGCGAAGCGCGCGATCGCCCGCAGCCAACCGTGACCGCGCCTGAATGCGATCTCTGGCGCCGGTGGTCTCAGGACCAGGACATCGGCCATCTCTGCCTCCTAGCTGTACCGGATCCGCGGATCCAGGTACGCATAGGCGATATCCACGAGCAGGTTGCTGAACATCACCACGACGGCGAGCAAGAGCGTCACCGCCTGCAGCACCGGGAAGTCCTTCGCGTTCGCCGCACTCACCAGGTAGAACCCCATGCCCGGCACACCGAAGATCGTCTCGACGACGACCGCGCCGCCGATGACGATCGGGATCTGCAGCGCGATCAGCGTCAGCACCGGGATCATGGCGTTCTTCAGCGCATGCCTGAAGACGATGCTCCGCTCCTTCAGCCCCTTCGACCATGCGGTCCGGATGTAGTCCTGCCGCAGCACCTCCAGCATCTGCGCGCGCGTGAGGCGCATGATCGCGCCGGCCAAGCCGACGCCGAGCACGACCGCCGGGATCAGGAAGAAGTAGAGGTTGCCGACGGGGTCGGAGCGGAACGTCGTGTACTGCGGCACCGCCCAGTTCCACCAGACGTTCGGGTAGACGACGATCAGCGTCCCCAGCCAGAAGCTCGGGATGGCGAGCAGCGTGATCGCCGAGCTGCGCGCCACCTGGTCGATCAGGCTGTCCTGACGGATCGCCGCCAGCACGCCGATCGGCAACGCGATGGCAACGCCGATCAGCAGCGCCAGCGCTCCCAGCTCGAAGCTCACCGGCAGGCGGTCCCTCAGGTCATCGCTGATCGGTCGCTGCGACTGCAGCGAGCGCCCGAAGTCGCCGCGCACGGCGCCAGAGACGAAGGTCCCGTACTGCTGGTACCACGGCCGGTCGAGGCCGAGCTCGCGCTTCACGGCCGCCCGGTCGCCCTGCGTCAGCGGCGTGTACTGCCCGATGATCGTCTCGACGGCGTCGCCCGGCAGCAGGCGGACGATGAGGAACACGAGTACGGTCACCATCAGGATCGTGGGGATCATCAGCATGATGCGCCGGATGATGTAGGTGGTCATGACCGCCGCCCGGACGGCGCGGGGAGGACGAACGCCGTCCTCCCCTGCCGCGCATCTTCCCGCTTACAGCGACTGCTTCGACGTGTCGATCTGGTAGTACGGCACCGACTCGGAGCCGATGCCGTAGCTCGTCGGCGCCGCCCACTCCTTCACGTACGACTGGTAGGCACCGAAGCCGAACGGCCCGACCAGCGGCACGTAGTACATCTTCTTGGCGTTCGCGATCTGGATCTGGTACGCCAGCGCGCGGCCCTTGTCGAAGTTCGTCTCGGCGCCCAGCTGGTCGATCAGGCCGAGGATCTCCGAGTCATTGATCTTCGAGTGGTTGCGTTGGCTGCCCTGCGCGAACTGGTTCGTGAACTGCACCCACGGGTGGTTCACCGGCGTCTCGAGCGCGCAGGCGATGCCGCTCTTCAGGTTGCCGTAGAAGATGCCCGCGCTGGGGTTGATCCACTCGGACTGGTAGTCCTTCGTGACGATCGTCGCGTTGATGCCCGCCTCGCGCAGCATCGGCGGGATCGCCTCCGACACGGGGTTGAAGTACGGGACGGCGGTCACGTAGGCGTTGCTCGGGTAGACGAAGTCGACGTTGATGTTGGAAGCGCTGGCCGCCGAAAGCAACTGCTTCGCCTTCTGCACGTCGCGCTTGAAGAACGCCGCCGACGCGCCCATCTCGCTGCTCTCCGGGTCGAGGTACCAGAGGAAGCCGGCGTTGATCAGGTTGTGCTTCTTGCCGCCCGTGTCGCCCGAAGCGAGCGAGATCAGTCCCTCGCGGTCGAGTGCGAGCGACACGGCCTGTCGCACGCGCTCGTCGTTGAACGGCTTCTGGTTGACCGCCGGGTCGAAGGCCGCCGGTGGGAAGAAGAGGAAGTTCAGCAGGTTCGCGATCGTCTTGACGATGCGCGCGTCCGGCTTCTGGTTCTTCAGCGTCGTCGCCAGCTCCGCGGGCAGCGTGATCGTCTCCAGCTTGCCGGAGGTGAACTGGCTGAACTCGTTGTTCTTGTCCGGCACCACAGGGAAGTTCAGCTTGTCGATGTATGGCAGCTGGTTGCCCTGCGCGTCCTTCCCGAAGTAATCAGGGTTCTTGTCCCACTGGGCGCCCACCCCCTGCTGGTAGCTGCGCAGGATGAACGGCCCGGTGCCGACCATCGTGCTGTTCAGCTTGTCCGGCGTCGCGATCATCTCCGGCGCGTAGATCCAGAGGTCGCTGGGGGACGAGATGACGATCGTGAACGGACCGAACGCCTTCTTCAACTTGAACTGCACCTGGTTCGAGCCGACGGCCGTCACGGCATCCACCTGCGCCAGGTTGCGGCCCTGGTCCGGACGCGCGCGGTAGTAGTCGAACGACTTCACGACGTCATCGGGCGCGACGGCGCGACCGTTCAGCGGCGCCACGTTCTGCCATTTCGCGCCCGGCTGCAGGGTGAAGACGAACGTCGTCGCGTCCGGATTCTCGAAGCTGCTCGCCAGGTCGGCCACCGGCCGGTACCAGTCCTTCTCCGCCAAGTCGAGCCCTTCGGTCTTCGGGTCGTCCGGGCCGGAGGTCGACTTCAGCAGCCGGCTGTACGAGAACGAGTTGATGGTCTGCACGGTGAAGGTGGGGAACTTCTGCGCATCGAACTTGCTCTGCGGGTCGTTTAGCGCCGAGCGCAGGGTGCCGCCCATGAGCGGCTTGCCGCCGCCTGCGCCGCCGCCGGGCGTGCTCGCCGCCGTGCCACCGGCTCCCGGCGTGCTGGCGTTCTTGCTGCTGCCGCCGCAGCCGACGACGGCGATCGCCGCGGCGGTGGCGCCGCCGAGTGCGGACATCTGCAGCGCGCGACGCCGGCTGATGCGTTGCGCCACCAAGCGGTCCCAGTATGAGGTCGACTGGCCCATCTGCTGATCCTCCCTCGCAACTGCGCGCTCTCTGTACGCCGCGATTCTACAACTACAATACGTCGTACGTCACATGTAATCGGGCACTTCGGGGAAACATTTTGCGCAACATTCGCACAACTTGGCGAGCGCTTACTTAGCGAACCGCCGGTGCGAAGCTGCTCGTGATCGCCGTCCCGAGACCTGACAGCGCTCCCGGTCTGACGCCTGGCGCGTCAACCTGCGCGATCACGCGAACGCGCGCGAACCGTCGGCATGCGGCAGATCGAGCCCACCCGCGCGCGCTGCGACTGCCGCTGGCACTCCGGACGGGAACGATCGCGCGCCGAGATCGAGCGGCAACTGAGCACGCTGCAGCGAGCGGCGTACCGCGCCGACGACGGCGACGGGCGACCTCGACCGTCCGGCGCGCGCGGCGTCGGACATCTCGCGCATCTGCCATTCCTGGAACTGCTGCCCGGCGACGCCCGCCGACGAGCGTCGCCCGGAGGCCAGCACGCTCGCAGAGGATGACGTCGGGCACTGTCGCCTCAGCAGATGCGGGGAAACGAAACGACGCGCGCCGAGCGGCACGCGTCGCAGCAGACCATACCGGGAGGCGAAGCCGTCCCGGCGACTTCACCAGTCGCCAGTCACCGGTTCACCAGTCGCCGGTGCCCAGTCGCCTGTCGCCTATCCCGCCTTCATCGCCAGCGTCGGCATCGGATCGAGGTGGATCCCCGGGCCCATCGTGGTCGTCAGCGTGATCGACTTGATGTACACGCCCTTCTGGCCGCTCGGCTTCGCCTTCACGATCTCCGAGACCAGCGTCGCCATGTTCTCTTCGAGCGCCTCGACAGCGAAGCTCAGCTTGCCGATCGGCACGTGGACGATCGCCGTGCGGTCGAGCCGGAACTCGACACGGCCCTGGCGTGCGTCGCGCACGGCCTTCGCCATGTCGGCGGCATCGACGACGGTGCCGGAGCGCGGGTTGGGCATCAGCCCCTTCGGGCCGAGGACGCGGCCGAGCCGGCCGACCTTGCCCATCAGGTCGCGCTGGGCCAGCGCCACGTCGAAGTCCGTGTGGCCGCCTTCGACCTTCTTGATCAGGTCGTCGCCGCCCACTTCGTCGGCCCCCGCCTCTTCGGCGAGCCGCGCGCCCTCGCCCTCGGCGAAGACGAGCACGCGCACGGTCTTGCCGAGTCCGTGCGGCAGCAGTGACGTGCCGCGGATCTGCTGGTCGGCGTGCCGCGGGTCGAGTCCGGTGCGCAGGTGGAGCTCGACCGTCTCGTCGAACTTCGCGTACGACACCTCTTTCGCCAGCTGGATCGCCTCCTGCGGCGTGTAGAGCCTCTCGGGGTCGACCATCCGGGCGCTGTTCGTGTACTTCTTCCCGTGCTGCATCTGCTCGCCCTCCTCATCGATGACGTGTACCCCCGCGGGGTCGAGCCCGGCCGTCCCCGTCTCCAGGTCCAGCCTCCGTCATCGTCTCATACAGGTGCCTGGTTCTCCGTCCGGAGCTGCGGTCCCAGTTGGTTTCGCGGAACCTCCGACGTCGAGCGTCCACCTTCCAGTGTCCGGTCGGACCAGAGCGCCTACGACACCTCGATCCCCATCGAGCGCGCGGTGCCCTCGACCATGCGGACCGCGGCGTCGATGTCGTTCGCGTTCAGATCCTTCATCTTCATCTCGGCGATGCGCTTGAGGTCCTCGCGCGAGAGCTGCGCTACCTTCTGCCGGTTCTGCGCCGGGCTGCCCTTCTCGATGCCGGCGGCCTTCTTGAGCAGGTCGCTGGCGGGCGGGGTCTTCAGAATGAACGTGAAGGAGCGGTCCTCGAACACGGTGATCTCGGCCGGGATGATACTGCCCGCCTGGCTCGCCGTCTTCTCGTTGTACTCCTTGCAGAAGCCCATGATGTTGATGCCGTGCTGGCCGAGCGCGGGCCCGACCGGCGGCGCCGGGTTGGCCTTCCCCGCCTGGATCTGCAGGGTGATCACCGCCCGGATCTTCTTCGCCATCTCGTCTCACCTGTCTGTACACTGGCGCGCCGCGAGCCGGCCCCGCCGTCGCCCGGCGCCCTCATCTTCTCAGCAGGATGCCAGGCGCGCACCTGGCTCTGCGTCAACGCACCCCAGGCGGCGGAGCGCCCTCCCAGCCGCCAGCGTCCAACGTTCGTACCGGGCAGGCCGCCTGCAGCCCGCTGCCGGCTCACATTCGCTCGACCTGCAGGAAGTCCAGCTCGACCGGCGTCTCGCGGCCGAAGAACGACACGAGCACCTTGACTTTGCCCTTCTCGAGGTTGATGTCATCGACCTGGCCGACGAAGTCCTGGAACGGCCCATCGACGATGCGCACGCTCTGGCCGACGGCGAAGCCGACCTTGACCTTCGGCGCCTCGACGCGCATCTGCCGCAGGATCCGCTTCACCTCTGGCGCCTCGAGCGGCACCGGCTTCGTCCCGGAGCCGACGAACCCGGTCACGCCCGGCGTGTTGCGCACGACGAACCACGCCTGGCTCGACTTGATGTCGTCCTCCTGCAGGTCGATCATCTGCACGAGCACGTAGCCGGGGAAGATCTTTCGCGCGACCGTCCGCCGGGCGCCGTCGCGGATCTCGATCTCGTCCTCGGTCGGGATCACCACCTGGAAGATGAGATCCTTTGCGTCCATCGTCTGGATGCGGTGCTCGAGGTTCGTCTTGACCTTGTTCTCGTAGCCGGAGTAGGTGTGGATGACGTACCAGGAGCGCCCCTCCTGGATCGCATCGTCCTCCGGCGTGCCGGGCGCGCCTTCGACGGCGTCGATATCCGCGACCTGCGCGACCGCGGCCTTGCCTTTACGTGCCATGCAACATCACCTGAGCAGCGTGCGATCGACGAAGTAGTTGAAGCCGATGTCGATCACGCCGAGCGCCATGCCGATGGCGACCGACACGACGATGACGACCACGGTCAGCCGCACCGTCTCCTCGCGCGTCGGCCAGGTGACCTTCTTGAGCTCGTTGAAGATGTCCTGGACGAAGCGCGGCATCAGCCGGTCGTACAGCGACCGCTTCTTCGCCGCCTCGGCCGCGGCGGCCGATGCCGTCTTGCGGACGGGGCGCGCGGCGGGACGGAACGTGGCCGCCTTCGCCGGGGGCTTCTGGACCAGGGGCTGGCGACGCAGGGCGCGACTCATACGAAACCTTCCCTAACGGACCTCGCGGTGCGCGCGATGACACCGGCAGCGCGGGCAGAACTTGTTCAATTCGAGCCGATCCGGGTCGTTGCGCCGGTTCTTCGTCGTCGTGTACGTGCGCTCTTTGCACTCCGTGCACGCCAGCGTGATGATGCTGCGGTCTTCCTTCTTCGCCATGCTTCCTCTCGCGGTCCGGGCGGGGACGCACCTCCGTGCCCCTGGCCCGCGCCGTCGACACGGGACGGCCCGCCCGCATCCAGTATACCGGGGCGGGCCGCTGCGGTCGTCCCTACTCGACGATCTTCGTCACCGCGCCGGCGCCCACCGTCCGGCCACCCTCGCGGATGGCGAAGCGGAGGCCGTCCTCGACGGCGACCGGCGAGATGAGCTCGACCTTCATCTTGACGTTGTCACCCGGCATGATCATCTCGACCCCGTCGGGCAGCTGGATCGACCCCGTGACGTCCGTCGTGCGGATGTAGAACTGGGGCCGGTAGCCGGTGAAGAACGGTGTGTGGCGCCCCCCCTCGTCCTTCGAGAGGACGTAGACCTCCGCCTCGAACCTCTTGTGCGGCGTGATCGAGCCGATCTTCGCCAGCACCTGCCCGCGCTCGATGTCCTCGCGCTCGATGCCGCGGAGCAGGCAGCCGACGTTGTCGCCCGCCTCGCCCTGGTCCAGCAGCTTCTTGAACATCTCGACGCCCGTCACGGTCGTCTTGCGCGTCTCGCCGATACCGACGATCTCGATCTCCTCGCCGACCTTCACCGCACCGCGCTCGATGCGGCCGGTGACGACGGTGCCGCGGCCCTTGATGCCAAAGACGTCCTCGATCGGCATCAGGAACGGCTGGTCGACAGGGCGCTCGGGCGTCGGCACGTAGTCGTCGACGGCCTGCATCAGCTCGAGGATGCTGGCGTACTCCGGCGCGTTCGGGTCGGTGCTCGTCGAGTTCATCGCCGCCAGCGCGCTGCCGCGGATGATCGGGATGTCATCGCCCGGGAAGCCCTGCTTCGTCAGCAGCTCGCGGAGCTCGAGCTCGACGAGGTCGAGGAGCTCCGGGTCGTCCATCTGGTCGACCTTGTTCATGTACACGACCATGCTCGGCACCTGCACCTGGTGGGCCAGCAGGATGTGCTCGCGCGTCTGCGGCATCGGCCCTTCCGGCGCCGCGACGACGAGGATCGCGCCGTCCATCTGCGCCGCGCCGGTGATCATGTTCTTGATGTAGTCGGCGTGCCCGGGGCAGTCGACGTGGGCGTAGTGGCGTTTCTCCGTCTCGTACTCGACGTGCGTGATGGCAATGGTGATGCCGCGCGCGCGCTCTTCCGGCGCGTTGTCGATGCTGCCGAAGTCGCGGTAGTCCGCGAGCTTCTTCAGCGACAGGACCTTGGTGATGGCCGCGGTCAGCGTCGTCTTGCCGTGGTCGACGTGACCGATGGTGCCGATGTTGACGTGGGGCTTCGTACGCTCGAACTTCTGCTTGGCCATCTCCGGCTTCTCCTTCTGGGCCCCCCTGGCTGAAGGGCTCGCTCGCTGGTCCCGCGCCGGCGGGTCTGCTTCCCGATGTCCGCCCCCCGCCTGGCGCAAGGGACGCCGTGATGGTTATCGTCGCCGCCGTCCGCCGCCTGCGGCCGGCACGTACCCTGGTGGAGCCCACAATCGGATTCGAACCGATGACCTCACCCTTACCAAGGGTGTGCTCTGCCAACTGAGCTATGTGGGCAGACCGATCCTTCGTGGGCCGGCTCGGGCGAATCAGACGTCCGGTGCGTCCCGAACCCCGCGCGGCCATCGCTGGAGCCCGAGAGGGGATTCGAACCCACTAACCTACCGATTACAAATCGGTTGCGCTGCCGTTGCGCCACTCGGGCCGAACGCTGCCCTCCCCGGCTGGCTCCCGCCGTCGCGAGCGGTCGCGCTCGGCACCGAGCGCCGGCACGCAAAATACGCCATACGCCGGACAAAAATACGCCCCGCCTCTGGCGGGTTCGCGGCATCAGTATACGGACGGAGACTCAACCCCGTCAAGCAAGCCGGCGCGCGGGTTCTACGCTCTTGAGGTCGGATACAGGGAAGGAGAGTGATAAGAACGCACTTGGGGTTCCTGTAGCGTGGCGCTGTTCCTGTAGCTTGGCGCTGACGAAAGAACGTCAGCGACAGGACGGAGACCAAGTGCAAGATCAGGCTATCGTGGTGCAGTTGCGGCGCCCGGTCCTGGCGTCCGGGGCGCGCGGGAGAGCGACGCCGCGATCGAGGTGGTGGCGCAGTACGCCGGACCGAGGTGGTGCCGCAGCACGCCGCGACCGAGGCCGTTATGTTCGCGATCTCGCCGCCGTCACGCGGGCCTCGCCAGCCCCCGTACCGGGACGCCGCCCTGCGACATCTGCGGATTCACCCCGCGTCCGCCCCGACTGCGACGTCCGTCACTCTCTATCTGCCTCCAATTGCGGATCGCCCGGATCGCAGACGATAGCCGAGGAGCATCTGGTCGCGATCGGCGTAGGTCACCTGCTCCGGCACCATCATCTGCGCGAGGGCGTTCGTCGCCGACTTCGTCATCGCCAGCATCATCTCGTCCTTCGCGAGGAGCTTCTCGGCGAGCGCGAGCACTGCCGGCATGAGCTCGTCGTCGGGGTAGACATGGTTGATGAAGCCCCAGCGCAGGCCGTCGGCCGCCTCGAAGCGGTCGCACGTCATCACCAGCTCTTTCGTCCGCGCCGGTCCGAGCTCCCGCATCAGCCGCGGCAGCGCGTTCCACGTCAGCGGCAGCCCGACATCCACCTCGGGGATGGAAAACCACGCCGATGCCGCGGCCAGCCGGATATCGCAGCAGGCCGTCAGCACGAGGCCGCCGCCGATCGCCAGCCCGTTGATCGCCGCGATCGTCACCTGGTCGAGCCGCTCGATGAGCCCGCTCGTGCGCTCGCCGACGCCGACCCGCAGCCGGCGGTCGAGGTCCGATGCGGGCGCCGCCGGGCGCCGCTCGCGGAGATCGGCGCCGGCCGAGAAGGCGCGTCCGGCGCCGGTGAGGATGACGACGCGCGTGCGGAAATCGTCCTGCAGCTCGCGGCAGACTCGCTGCAGCTCATCGTGCATCTGCAGGTTGAGGCCGTTGAGTTTGTCCGGCCGGTCCAGCGTGATCGTGGCGAGGCCGGGGCGCGCCGGGTCGCGGTCGAAGCGTACGTACTCCATGCGGCAAGCGTAGAACGCGGCTGCCCTTCAGGACAGGGGATGGACGCCGAGGGCGCGATCAGCGACGATGCGTCCGCGCAATCCGAGGCGCGAAATGAGATCCATCGGACGGCGGGCGGGCAATGTCCCGCGGCGTCACGAACTGGCGCCGACGGTTGCGCCGGATCGAAGGAGAGGCGGAGCATGGCCGTACGATACGAACGCCGCGGCGCGGCCGCCGTGCTGACGATCGACCGGCCGCACGCACGAAACGCCGTCGACCGCGAGGCAGCGGAGGCGCTGCGCGACGGCTATCACGCCTTCGAGGCGGACGCCGGCGCCCGCGCGCTCGTCGTCACAGGCGCCGGAGGCGAGGCGTTCTGCGGCGGCGCCGACCTGAAGGCGATGAACAATCCGGCGAACGCGTCCGAGGGGCCGATGGGCTTCACGCGCCTGCACGCCAGCAAGCCGACGATCGCCGCGATCGAAGGCTGGTGCGTCGCCGGCGGGCTCGAGATCGCCTGCTGGTGCGACGTGCGCATCGCCGGCGAGGGCGCGCGGTTCGGCGTGCTGAACCGGCGCTGGGGCGTACCGCTGATCGACGGCGGCACGCAGCGGCTGCCGCGCATCGTCGGCCTCGGCCGCGCGCTCGACATGATCCTCACCGGCCGCATCGTCGAGCACGACGAGGCGCTGCACACCGGGCTCATCAGCCGGCTCGTGCCGCGCGGCACAGCGCTCGATGCGGCGCTCGTCGTCGCCGAGCAGATCGCCGCGTTTCCGCAGGAGTGCCTGCTCGCCGACCGCCACTGCGTGTACGACGGCCTCGGCACGCCGCTGAGCGATGGCCTGAAGATGGAGGCGGACATCGGGCGCAGCGTGATCGGCCTGGCGCAGAGCGGCGCCGCGCGCTTCGCGTCCGGCGAGGGGCGGCACGCGGCCGGCGTGTGAGCCGCGAAGGACTGCGGCCGGCTCGACGCCGAACGATGCGCGCGGCCAGCGCGCCACGGGGGACTGCGGTCTTGGCTTGTATCGTGCGCCGGACGCCAATTGACCGCATGCGCCGGCCGGGCGTAACATTAGTTTGGCGATCGCTAAGTTTACGACGATCGCGGGCCGGGCGAGCTGCGAGCGCCCGGCGCGGCTGCGCAGCGCACGATCGGAGGTTGGCGCATGGTCATCGAGACGAAGCAGGCAGACACGGCGAACGCGCGCACGTTCGAGCAGTTCATCGGCGGCGCCTGGACGCCGGGCACGACCGGCGAGACGTACGAGCGCAGGAATCCGGCGAACGGCGCGGTCGTCGAGACGATCCCGTGGGGCGACGCGGAAGACGCGCGGAAGGCCGTCGACGCCGCGCGCGTGGCGTTCGACAGCGGTGCGTGGTCGAAGGCGCCGGCGACGCAGCGGGCGCAGGTGCTGCGCGCGGTGGCCGCGAAGCTGCGCGAGCAGCTCGTGCCGCTGGCGCAACTGCTCTCGAAGGAGGTCGGCAAGCCGCAGAACATGGCGACCGCCGAGGTGGCGATGGCGGCCGACGTCTACGACTACTACGCCGGCCTGGCGCTCGACATCAAGGGCGACGCGATCACGAACTTCGCGCCCGACGCCGTCGGCCTCACCGTACACGAGCCGGTGGGCGTCGTCGGCGTCATCACGCCCTGGAACTTCCCGGTGCTGCTGATCTCGTGGAAGCTGGCGCCCGCGCTCGCCGCCGGCTGCACGGTCGTGGCCAAGCCGTCGGAGTTCACCGCCGGCACGACGTTCGAGCTGGCGCGCATCATCGCGGAAGCGGGAGCGCCCGCGGGTGTGGTCAACGTCGTTACCGGCCCGGGGAACGTCGTCGGCGCGGAGCTGGCGGCGAGTCCCCGCGTCGACAAGGTGGCCTTCACCGGCTCGACGGCCGTCGGCAAGACGATCATGCAGGCGGCGTCGGGAAACCTGAAGAAGATCTCACTCGAGCTGGGCGGCAAGTCGCCGAACATCGTCTTCGCCGATGCCGACATCGACCAGGCCGTGGCCGGCTCGTTCTTCGGCATCTACCTGAACACAGGCCAAGTCTGCCAGGCGGGCTCGCGGCTGCTCGTACAGGAGTCCGTAAAGGACGAGTTTCTTGGGAAGCTGGCGGCGTTCACGAAGACGGTGAAGGTCGGCGACCCGGAGGACCCGTCGACGACGATGGGCCCGGTGATCAATGAGGCGCAGCTCGAGAAGGTGGTGCGCTATGTGCACGCCGGCCAGGACGAGGGCGCATCGATGCTCTGCGGCGGCGGGCGGCTCACCGGCGAGGCCTACGACCGCGGGCTGTTCGTGCAGCCGACGATCTTTGACGGCGTCCGCAATTCGATGACCATCGCGCGCGAGGAGATCTTCGGGCCGGTGCTGTCGGTGATCAGCTTCGGCGACGCGGACGAGGCGCTGCGCATCGCCAACGACACGATCTACGGGCTCGCAGCCGCGGTCTGGACGAAGGACGTCAACACGGCGTTCGGCATGGCGAAGGGGCTGCAGGCGGGCACGGTGTGGGTGAACGCCTACCACAGCGCCGGGCTGCCGTACATGCCGTACGGCGGCTACAAGCAGAGCGGGATCGGGCGCGAGCTCGGGCACGAAGGGCTCGAGGAGTACATGGAGACGAAGGCGATCCAGTTCAAGTTGGGCTAGCGATAGCCGGCGGCCGCTCGCGCCGCCCTTCGGCCAGACCGGCGTAGCGTTGATCCGGCAGGCTCCAACAGCGGCAGCATCACCCGGTGCTGCCGCGCGGGTCGCGCTGCAGCTCGTAGATCTCCGCCTTGTTCGGCGCCAGCGTGCCCGGCAGATGCAGGTAGCTGCGCACCTGCCGCACACCCTCCGTGCGGCTCGTGTCCTCGATCAGGCGCCGGATCTGGTCGGGATACTGCAGTTGTCCGCGCAGCGTCACCACCCCTGCGTACGCGTCGAGGTGGATCTCGCCTGCCTTGATGCCGTGGCCGCGCAGCACCTCCGACCGCACGCGGTCGACGAGCGTCTCATCATCGACAGCCGGCCGGTCGCCGTTCGGGAGGAGCGACGTGGCATCGTGCCGAAGGCCGCGCGCGACGCCGCGCAGGAAGCGGCCGCGACGCTCGAGCCGGTCCGGTATCTGACGGCTGAAGATGTGCGCGATGTGGGCGAAGCGGTCGCGCACGAGCGCACGCCGCCGGCGTCCGGACATGCTGTCGAACCAGTACATCAGCATGGCGCCGATGGCGACGCCGATGAACATCGCCGACCGGCGCGAGCCGCGCGACCGCTTGCGGCCGCGCTTCCCGACGTCACGTCCGAGCTTCTGCCGCTCGACGTTGCCCTTCGGCGCGCGCTCGCCAGCGGCGGCTGCCGTCCGCTTCGCCGCGCGGCGGGCGCGCGCGGCATCCATCATGCCTCGCATCCGCTGCCCGGCCAACGTCGCCGCGATCGCCGCCTGCCGCGTTCGTTGGGCGCCCGCGCGCACGCTCGGCGAGTCACGCAGGTTCGCTTGCCACTTCTTGCCTCGGGTGATGGCGTCGTCCGCCGCGCATCGCGCCGTCGTCGCGCCGTCGCGAGCCGCGCTCATCGCGGAGTTGCCGAGGTCGCCGAAGGCATCACCGCCGCTCGTGTCGCGAAGGAATCGCTGCGCGAGGCCGCCGAAGATCGGCGACGAGCGCAGCATCTGGCGCCAGAGCCGCGCCGGCCGGACGGGCCGCCGCCGCCAGTATGGGCGGAGCGGCACGCGGTCGCCGAGGAGCGGCAGGCGCGCGAGGAATGCGGCTTCGTCCGGGTAGCGGCGAGCGTTGCGCAGGCGCGTACGGCGCCGGGAGGGAAGCAAGATATCGTGCATGGCTCCTCCTTCGAACCGCGATCATACCGCCGCCAGCATTTCGGCGGCATAGCGGGGCCGGGTGATGGGAGGCATGCGGCGTGCGAAATTCGACCGCCCCGGGACGGGCGCAAGCAGTGCGACCAGCCGCATGAGGGCATTGCCTTCGGCAGTATGCCGGCCGCGCGCCGCCATGGCCATGGGCCGATGTACGGCCTCGCCGGCGCGACCCTACGCGGGCGCCAGCTCCTCCCGCACCCAGGCGCCGATGCGCTCCCCGATCATGATCGTCGGGATGTTCGTGTTCGCGCTCGGCACGCGCGGCATGATCGATGCGTCGGCGATGCGCAGGCCGCGCAGGCCGTGCACGCAGCCGCGCTCGTCGACGACGGCCGTCGGGTCATCGGCGGGGCCCATGCGCGCCGTGCACGACGGATGCGCGCCGCTCGCCGCGTGCGCGCGCACCCACGCCTCGAGCGCCGGCGCGTCGGCGAGCTCGCCGTCCGTCGGCCGTCGCACGCCCTCGATCAGCGCCTCGATCTCCGGCGTGTGGACGAGCTCCATGGCGCGCTGCAGGCCATCGATGATCTTGGTGTAGTCGCGTTCGTCGGACAGATAGTCCATCTCGATGCGCGGCGCGGCGCCGACGTCCGCGCTCTCGAAGGCGAGACGGCCGTACGAGTATGACTTGAAGACGCAGGCCGCGAGGCCCATCAGCAGGCGGTCCGGACGGTACATGAAGGAGATCGGCTCGAGCTGCATATCGTTGACGTCGTTGCTGCCCGTCGCCGTGTAGCGCAGCGTCGTCTGGATCACCGGCTGGTCGTACGCCGCGACGCCCTCCTTCGGCACGAGTGTCGGGCCGATCGCCGGGTGGTCCTGCATGTGCTCACCGACGCCTTCGAGCAGCCGCGTCTCGGCGATGCCGAGCCGCTCCAGCACCCGCTTCGAGCCGATGCCCGACCGCACGAGGATCGGCGGCGTGTGGATCGCGCCCGCGGCCAGCACGACGTGCGGCGCGCTGATCGCCTGCGTCGCGCCGTCGCGCCGTCGCACTTCGATGCCGCTCGCCGCGCCGCGGGCGAACGTCACGCGGACGACGTCCGTGTCGGCGAGCAGCGTCAGGTTGGGGCGCTCGCGGGCCGGCGAGAGGTAGGCGATGGCGGTGCTGACGCGCAGGCCGTCGCGCTTGTTCATGGGATGCGGCGCATAGCCGGTGCTCTGCGGGTCGTTGTGGTCGACGGCGTCCGGATAGCCGAGCCGCTTGCAGGCATCGAGGTAGGCCGCCTGGTAGGGCACCAGCTCCTCGCGCGGGTGGCGGCGGATCGGGACCGGGCCCGTCTTCCCGTGGTATGGCGCGTCGAAGTCAAGGTCCGTCTCGAGTCGGCAGAACGCGGGCAGCACCTTCTCCCACGCCCACTCGGGGTTACCCAGCGACGCCCACTCGTCGTAGTCCGATGGTTGTCCCCGCAGCGCGATCGCCGTATTTACCGCCGAGGAGCCGCCGGTAACACGCCCGCGCGGAAAGGCCTGGCCGGGGCGGCTCGTCTCGCTGGGGACGTAGCGCAGCCGCCAGTCGTGGGCCGTCAGTGAGCCGCGATTGCCGTTGCGCAGATCCTCGGGCAGCGATTCGAGGTTCGGGTAGTCCGGCCCGGATTCAACGAGCAGCACGCGGATGCGCGGATCCTCGCTGACGCGCGCCGCCACCACTGCGCCGCCGGCGCCGGCGCCGACGACGATCAGGTCGTAGTCGTCCCGCCGCTCGCCGGTCACGCTCCTGTGCCTGCCGCTGCGCGCTCAATCACGGACGGGAGTATAGCGTCGCCTCAGGCGCTGGTGAAACGCCGGCCGTATCGTGATGTACGATGGCACAACAACGGGCAGTCTCTGCCCTTCCCGGTTCCCGGCAGCGAGCGATGGACCTCCGCCTCTTCCCTCTCCAGACCGTCCTCTTTCCGGGCATGCGCCTGCCCCTCCACATCTTCGAAGAGCGCTACAAGATCATGGTGCGCGAGTGCATCGATGAAGATGCGCCGTTCGGCGTCGTGCTCATCCGCTCCGGCGCCGAGGTGGGCGGCGGCGCCATCCCGCACGATGTCGGCACCACCGCGCGCATCATCCAGGTGGAGTACCTCGACGAGGCCGCATGAACCTCTTCAGCATCGGCGAGCAGCGCTTCCGCATCATCGCCGTCAACACCACGAGCCCCTACCTGCGCGGCGAAGTCGAGCTGCTCGACCAGTCGCCGGTCGCGGCCGCGCCGCCGCCGCAGCTCATCGCGCGCTCACGCCAGCTCTTCGACGAATACCTGCGCACGCACATGGCGCTCGGCGGCCAGTGGACGCGCGGGGTGGACCTGCCGCCGGAGCTCGCGGAGGCGGCGGACTACATCGCGACGCGGCTCGATGTGCCGGCGCCGCAGAAGCAGCAGCTGCTCGAGCAGCTGTCGCCGGAGGCGCGACTGGCGCATGCGCTGGAGATCATCGCCGGTGAGCTGCCGGACATGCGGACGCGCCTCGAAGCGTATCAGCGCCAGAAGACCTCGGGGTTTGGCGTGCTGAATTAGGAGCGCGCGGCCGGGCCGGCGCCGGGGCTACCGTACGCTGGCCGTGCCAGCGAATCAATCACGTCCGCCGCGGCGCAGACGCGAGGGCGCCGGCGCCCGGGCATCGTCATCGCTGCTGTCGGCCGCGGACAGCCATGCCGCCGCACACCGCAGACGGTACACTGACCGCCGTGGACCCGCGAATCGACCTCATCACGCGGAACCTGGAAGAGGTGCTGACGCGCGAGGATCTCGCGCATCTGCTCGCGACGGGGACGCCGCTCCGCCACTACATCGGCTTCGAGATCTCCGGCAAGATCCATCTCGGCGGCATGCTCTGCATGTCGAAGGTCAAGGACTTCGTCGACGCCGGCGCCCACAGCACGATCTTCCTCGCCGACTGGCACACCTGGATCAACGACAAGCTGGGCGGCGACCGCGAGACGATCCGGCGCGTCGCCGTCGGCTACTTCCAGACCGGCCTCAGCGCCGCGTTCCGGGCGTGCGGCGGCGACCCGTCGCAGCTCGAATTCGTGCTGGCGAGTGAGCTCTATCACCACAACGACGACTACTGGGCGACGCTCATCGACGTCAGCAAGAGCACGACGCTGGCGCGCATGCAGCGCAGCATCACGATCATGGGGCGCAAGGAAGGCGAGTCCGTCGACTTCGCCAAGCTGATCTACCCGCCGATGCAGGTCGCCGACATCTTCTCGATGCAGATCAACCTGGCGCAGGCGGGCATGGACCAGCGCAAGGCGCACGTCATCGCCCGCGATGTTGCATCGAAGATGCGCGTGTCGCCGCTGCACGACGCGACGGGCGCGCAGGTGAAGCCGGTGACGGTGCACCATCCGCTGCTGCTCGGGCTGAAGAAGCCGGCGACGTGGCCGCCGCCGGAGGGCTCGGACGTCGCCGACTACGTGGCGTCGATGAAGATGAGCAAGTCGGAGCGCAATGCGGCGATCTTCGTGCACGACCCGCCGGACGAGATCCGCGCGAAGGTGCGCAAGGCCTTCTGCCCGCCGGACTCCGTCGCCTTCAACCCGATGCTGGACTGGACGCGGAAGCTGATCTTCCCGCGCGACGGAGAGTTTCGCATCGCCCGCACGGCCGACCACGGCGGCGACCTGCGCTTCGCCGACGCGGCGGAGCTCGACGAGGCGTTTCTGGGCGGTGCGCTGCACCCGGCGGACCTGAAACACGGCGTCGCGGAGTGGCTCGTCGAGGCGCTCGAGCCAGCGCGCGCGGCATTCGCCGGCCCCGATGGCCAGCGCCTGATCGAAGAACTCGACGCGCTGCTGGCGCGGTAGGCGCGCCAGGGATGCCGCCGCTGCTCCGCGCGATCGACTGCCTGCGATTGCCCGTGAAGGACCTCGATGCGGCGCTCGCGTTCTATCGCGACGCGCTCGGGCACGAGCTGAAATGGCGCACGCCGACGAGCGCAGGCCTGCGCCTGCCGGACGACGAGGCGGAGCTGGTGCTCCACACCGAGGGCCAGCCGCCGGAGACGGACCTGCTCGTCGACTCCGCCGACGCCGCCGCGGGCGCGGTCGTCGATGCCGGTGGAAGCGTCGTTCAGCCGCCGTTCGATATCGAGATCGGCCGTTGCGCCGTCGTGCGCGACCCCTTCGGGAACGTGCTCGTGCTGCTCGATATGAGCAGAGGGCCGCTTCGGACGGACGCTGCGGGCAACGTCGTCTGACCGGCGTTCAGGCTCGGGTTGAAGGCCCGGGCCGTAGCAGCGCCGAGCGCGATCACGTTTCCGGCGGCAATCGCCCGGTGAGTCGCGCGCGGTCGAGCACGCCCTGGAAGATGCGCACAGACGCGGCATCGACGAGGACGCCGGACTCGCCGGCGGCGCCGGCGCCCGCCCGCTGCGCCGCCTCGTAGGCATCGCACATGCGCTGCGCGAGCGCGATCTCGTTCTCGGTCGGCGCGAAGACGTCGTTGGCGATGGCGATCTGGCTGGGGTGGATGCACCACTTGCCGGCGCAGCCGAGCGTGCTGCCCCACGTCGCCTCGCGCCGGTAGCCGTCGGCGTCGCGATAGTTCGCGTACGGGCCATCGATGGCATCGATGCCGCGCGCGCGGGCGGCGACGATCATCCGGTTGCGTGCGTAGTGCCAGATGTCGCCGGGGTAGCGCAGCGCCGGGTCGGCGACGTGACCGCTCCGGATGCCCTGGCTCGCCGAGAGGTCGCCGACGCCGAGGATCAGCGCTTCGAGGCGCGGCGACGCGGCGGCGATCTCTTCGACGCGGGCGAGCGCTTCCGTCTCCTCGATCAGCGCCTCGAGGCCGATCGGCCGTCCGAGCCGGAGCTTCGCTTCGAGCTGCAGGAGCAGCGTCTCGACGAACCAGATGTCGCGCGGCGCTTTGACCTTGGGGATGATGATCACGTCGAGGTTCCGGCCGGCGCGCGTGACGAGATCGATGATGTCGTCGTGCGCCCACACGGTATCAACGGAGTTGATGCGGACGGCGCGCGTGCTGCGACGCCAGTCGAGCGCGTTGAGCGCGTCGACGGCGGCGTCGCGTGCCCGCTCCTTCTCCGCGGGCACGACGGCATCTTCGAGGTCGAGGAAGACGAGGTCGGCATCGGACTCCGCGGCGCGGAGAACCATCTTCTCCTGCGATGCCGGCGTCGCGAGTTCCGAGCGGCGAAGGCGGGCCGTGGGCATGTCCGGACTCCTGGCTTGGGGCCTGTCGCGGGCGGGCCGCCGCGCGACTTCAGGCGGCGGACGACAGACGACGACAGACAACAGACACCGGAGGGCGGCTACGCGCAAGCGCGTGGGGAGAAGCCATAGTCGCGACCGCGACGGAAGGGGCGAACGCGTGGGTTCATGCCTGCGAGCGCGTGGGGAGAAGCCATAGTCGCGACCGCGACGGAAGGGGCGAACGAGTGGGTTCATGCCTGCGGCCACGCTCACGAAGAAGCCATCGTCGCGACGTCGACGGAAGGCGCGCAGGGCGGCAGCTAACGCGGCGTCGCGACGGCCGGGGCGTCAGCCGCCTCGTCCCCGACGAAGTAGCGCACGCGCTCCTTCTTGAATTCTCTCGCACTCCAGAGGATCTCGAAGTCCGCGACCGCGACCGTCCGCGAGAGCTCGTCGACGATCGCGCGCACCTCGTCGCGCGACTCGCAGTGCACCATCGAGAAGAGCGGGTACGGCCAGTCCTCGAACGTTGGCCGCCAGTAGCAGTGGCTGACGCGGCTGTCGGCCGCGAGCCGCGCGCCGACGGCCTCGATGCGGTCGTCCGGCACGCGCCAGCACGCCATCCCGTTCGACGTGAAGCCGGCCTCGTTGTGGCGCAGCACCGCCGCGAAGCGCCGCAGGATGCCCTCGTCGTGCATCGCCCGCAGCGCGCCGAGCAGCGACGCCTCGTCGATCCCGAGCGCGCGCGCTTCTTCGGCCCACGGCCGGCTGACGATCGGCAGGTCGTCCTGGCAGACGCGGATGATCGCCCGCTCGTCGGCCGTCAGCTCGCGGCGCGGCGCGCGCGGCGTCGCCCGCCGCGGCCTCGCGTCCGTCGTGCGGCCGATCATGTCGTAGGCGACGGCGATCTTGAACAGCTTGATCGCCGGCAGCACGATGTGCCGCCGCGCCCCCGCCGCTGCGGCGAGTGCGGCGACCTCCGCATCGAAGTCGCGCTGGCGCGGGATGGCCATCACGAACCAGATGTTGAACCGGTGCTCGCGCGCGTAGTTATGGCTGACGCCGGGGTGGCCGCTGATCACCGCTGCGGCCTCTTCGAGTCGCTCCGGTGCGACGGCGGCGGCAACGAGCGCACTCTTGTAGCCGAGGCGGAAGACGTCGAAGATCGGGCTCAGGTGCCGCAGCACGCCGGCGGCGCGCAGCGCCTGCGTCCGCGCCAGCACGTCGTCCTCGCTGATGCCGATCTCGCCGGCGATCGCGGCGAACGGCCGCTCGATGAGCTGAACCGAGCCCTGGAGCGCGTTGAGCAGGCGGCGGTCGGTGAGGTCGAGGTCGGGCATCGCCGGCGGCTCTCCTACGAGTAGCGCTCTTCGGTCCACGGGTCGCCGTGGATGTGGTAGCCGTACATCTCCCAGAAGCCGGCCTTGACGTCGTCCATGAAGACGAGGCCGCGCACCCACTTCGCGCTCTTCCAGAAGTAGAGCTTCGGCACGACCAGGCGCATCGGGCCGCCGTGCTCCTTCGCCAGCGGCTCTCCGTTGTGCCGATGGGCGACGATCACGTCATCGTCCATCAGTTCGGCGAGCGAGACGTTCGTCGTGTAGCCGCCGAAGCTGTGTACCATCACGTGCTTCGCCTCGGGCTTCGGGCGCACGTGCTGCATCAACTCACGGAAGGTGACGCCGGTCCAGTCGTTGTCGAACTTGCTCCAGTGCGTGACGCAGTGGATGTCGGAGCGCAGCGTCGTCTGCGGCAGCGCCAAGAACTCGTCCCAACCAAAGCTCACATCCTTTTCGACGAGGCCGACGATGGAGAACTTCCACGCCGCCATGTCGATGCTGGGCACGCCGCCGTAGTGGAGCACCGGCCAGCCGTCGGTGAGCTTCTGCCCGGGCGGCAGGCGCTCGCCGAAGCGCTCGCGGTCCTCCCTGGCGCGGCGGTTGAACAGGTCGAGGGCCATCGACGGCTCCGGTAGTGGCAGCGCCCCTGCGCCGCCAGCCTGCGTTCAGCTTCGGTCAAGGTAGCACGGCGCCGCCCGCCGATCCTGCGCATTTCGCCGGGACGTGACTCGCCGGCGTCGCCGCGTCATCGGCGTCAAAGCCGTCGGCTCGGCGGTTCTGCGGGCCGACGGAGTCCGGCTTATCCCTCGCGCCGCGGCGTGTCGTCCTGGTCGTAGTAGCCTTCGTCGGGCCAGTTGCCTTCGATGTCCTCGTCGCCAACGTCGTGCCCGGCCGTCTCCGGCTGCAACTCGTCGGGCGCACGCGCCAGCGGCTGATCCTCGTTGCTCGCCGGCGCGCGCTCGTTCTCCGGCGCGATGGCGATCTCCTCCTCGATGACGTCGCCCGTCGCGGTCGGCACGAGGATCTGCGTCGGGAAGGCGTCCTCGACGTCCTCGTCCAGCGGCTCGTCGGCGTTCACCATCGCGTACTCGTCCGCTTCGGCGCGGATCACGTCGGCGTCGCCGGCGTCGGCTTCGAGCGGCTCGTATCCCTTGTCCGCGACGCCCGCCGGCTCCTCGTTGACGTAGGTACCGGCGTCCGATGCCGCCTCCGGAGCGCCGCCAGCCGCCGCCCGCCGCTGCGCGCGCGCCTCCGCCTCCTGCTCCTGCCGATGACGCCGTCCCGCACGCGCGTTCTTCCCGACCTGCCGGCGCTGCAGCATCACACACCTCCCGGCGCCGCATCTGGCGCCCACTCACTGTACGCGCGGGATGGTAACGCCCGCGTAACGAAGCGCCGTGCCGCCAGACACCGGGCATCGAACATCCACCGGACGGGCCGCGGCGCCGCGCGCGGGCATCGATCAGCCGGCGGCGAGCATGCGCTGGAACTCCTCGGCGTTGCGCTGCGCCATGTCCTGATAGTTGTTGTTGAAGGTGACGTGCGTCGTCTGCGCGTCGCGCGCAAGCTCCCGGATGGGCCCCGCCAGCTCCGCGAGCTCCGCCGGGCTGTACTCGTAGCGGAAGCGCTCGGACGCGGCGCGAAGTCCCTTCTTCTCCCACGTCGCCGCGTTGCGGCCATGCAGCCGGACGACGGCCAACGCCGGGTCGGTCACCTCCCAGACGGCCGGCACGCTCGACCGGAATCCCTGCGGCTCATCGACGATCACGAGCGCCAGGCCATGCTCGCGCAGGAACGCCAGCGTCGCACGGCAGCGCCGGTCGCTGAGCCAGTACGTGTTGCGGAACTCGACGGCCAGGCGATCGCCATCGAGCCGATCGGCGGCGTCGACGAGCTGGGCGCGGGTCGCCGGCGAGGGCATCGCCCACGGCGGCAGCTGGAAGATCACGGCGCCGAGCTTGGCGGCATCGCGCAGCGGCTGCAGCGCCGCGCGCAGGTACGCCCATAGCTCGTCGAGCGCGTCCGCCGGTATGTCTTTCAGGTACCAGTTGCGCTTCTTCTCCGGCAGCGGGCCGAGCATGTCGCGGATGTCCCGCGGCAGCATCGGAGGCGGCGTCTGGTGGCCGGTGAACAACCGGAATGCCTTCACGTCGAAGACGAAATCATCGGGCGTCTGCGCTACCCACGCCTCGGCCTGCTGACGCCACTCCAGCGAGTAGTAGGTGCCGTCGACCTCGACGAAGCGGAAGCGACTGGCGTAGAACCGCAGGCGATCCTGCGGCGTGCGCGCATCCGGCGGATACCACAGCTTCGCGTCGAGCAGGCTCTTGTCCGTCCACGAAGCGGTGCCGACGCGGATGTCGGGCATCGGCGCGCTCAGCCGCGGTCGCCGCCGTCGGCCCGCGGCCGGCGCGAGGGATCCGGTGCCTGCTCCTCGCGCTCGCGCTTCCGTCGGCCC
Organism: Dehalococcoidia bacterium; assembly: GCA_015478665.1. GTDB lineage: Bacteria > Chloroflexota > Dehalococcoidia > DSTF01 > JACRBR01 > JADMII01. The sequence continues at coordinate 11,840 of JADMII010000017.1, read as the reverse complement.
TCCCAGCCCAGGTCGCCGGCGCGATAGTAGCGGTGGCCCTCGGCGCGCTCGGGGCGATGCTCCTGCTCGACGACGTGGCCCGGGAAGTCGTGCGCGTACCTGTAGCCCTTGCCGTATCCCATCTGGCGCATCAACCCGGTAACGGCGTTCCGCAGGTGCAGCGGCACCGGTTCGTTGCGGGTGGCCTCGACGTCGCTGCGTGCAGCGGCGTAGGCGGAGCCGACGCTGTTGCTCTTCGGCGCCAGCGCCAGGTAGAGCGCCGTCTCCGCCATCGCATAGAACGCCTCCGGCAGGCCGATGAAGTGCACCGCCTGCTGGCAGGCCGTCGCGACGACGAGCGCCTGCGGGTCGGCGAGCCCGACATCTTCCGAAGCGAGGATCACCATGCGCCGGACGATGAAGAGCGGGTCTTCGCCCGACTCGATCATCCGCGCCAGCCAGTAGAGAGCGGCGTCGGCGTCGGAGCCGCGCAGCGACTTGATGAACGCCGAGATCGTGTCGTAGTGCGCGTCGCCCTGCCGGTCGTAGAGGTAGGTGCGATGCTGCAGCGCCTCTTCGATGTCGGCGACGGCCACGCGCGCGGCGTCGCCCTCGCGCGCCGTCGCCGCGAGCACGGCCGCCTCGAGCGCGTTGAGGGCGATGCGCGCATCGCCGCCGACCGAGGCCGCCAGCGCGGCGACCGCGTCGTCATCGACGGTGACGCCGCTGCCGGCGAGGCCACGCTCATCGTCGGCGAGCGCGGCCTGCAGGATGCGCTCGATGCTCTCCGGCTCGAGCTGCCTGAGCGCGAAGACGCGTGAGCGCGACAGCAGGGGGCCGATCACCTCGAACGAGGGGTTCTCGGTCGTCGCTCCGATCAGCGTCACCGTGCCGTCTTCGACGAACGGCAGGATGGCGTCCTGCTGCGCCTTGTTGAAGCGATGGATCTCGTCGATGAAGAGGACGGTGCGGCCGCCGCCCTCGGCCAGCCGCTCACGCGCCTCGGCGACGGCCGCACGCAGATCCGCGACGCCGGCAGCGACCGCCGACAGCGGCACGTACGAGGACCTGGTGCCGGCGGCGATGATGCGGGCGAGCGTCGTCTTGCCGGTGCCGGGCGGCCCCCAGAGGATCATCGAAGGCAGCGTGTCGGCTTCGACGAGCCGGCGCAGGATCCTTCCTTCGCCGACGAGCTGCTCCTGCCCGACGTATTCGTCGAAGCCGCGCGGTCGCATGCGGGCGGCGAGCGGGGCGGCGGCATCAGGCGCGCCGCCGGTCACGGGCGCCGTGCGCGGCCGCGGCGACGAGCGTGCTGCGCGAGGCATGTCTCAGTGTAGCGGCGCGAGCCCGGGCGAGGGACGGGACGAACGGGCCACGGCCACGGTGGCGAGCGGCGCGGACTCCGTCGACGCCGCCACCGCCCCGCCCGCCCGTCTGCGCGCCCGCGCCAACGCAGAGCGGAGACGAGCCGCACGCCGCTTTCAGTCGAACGGCGAGTCGGCCGGCTGCGCGATGCCGAGCAACTGCAGCCGCGCCTCGTCGTAGCGCTGCTTGGCGCGGGCCTCGCGGTTCAGCAGGCCCTTCATCTGGTCCCCGGCACGTGGCTTCCCTTCGAGGAAGACTTCGTGCAGCGCAGCGAGCTGCGTCTGCCAGTCGTCGTACGCCTTCAGGTAGGCGTGTCGACGCTCGTCGCTCACCTTCATGACCTGAGTGTACCGGCCGCGAGGAGCGGCAGCGTCCGGTTCCGCGCGCGGACGCTCGCCCGCGCGGACGGTATGGAAGCTCGGTTCGGATTCGACGAACTCGGGGCGTGATCCGTTCGCCGCGATCCTGGCGCTCGACCGCGGCCAGCGCTACCGCCGATGCGTCCGCCGCACGGAAAGCCCCGCCGCGACCAGCAGCAAACCGACGGCGAGCCCGACCAGCGCCGTCCGACCACGGCTGTCGCCGTGCATGCGCCCGCTCCCCGTCGACGGCAGCAGGAACTGGGACCCGCCGTTCGTCGCGTCGCCGCCGCCGGCCTGGCCGCCGCCCTGGCCGGTACAGGAGCCTACCGTGCCACTGCCGTTGGCGATCGCCGCCGCGGTGAGCAGACGCGCCCCGCCTTCGCCGGTCACGACGACGGCCGGGTGGATGAACGGGCACGGCTCGCCGTTGGAGACGAAGGTCAACGTCTGCTCGATGGACTTCCCGGGCGCCAGATCGCCCAGGGAGAACGTCATGTGCCCGGGCGCCGCGCCCGCCGTCCAGCCCGCGGCCGGCGCGAGCGCCGCCGTCTTGTCGACCGCGAGGTCGATGCGGACGCCCGTCATCGCGGCGCCGCTGTCGTTGCGCACACGCAGGTCGAACACCGGCGGCGCCGGCCCCAACGGGCCTCCGCGCAGCGCCAGCGTCACGGCGAGGGGTGGTGGCGGCGCCGCCGTGACGTCGGCGCCGAGGGGGACGCTCGCCAGCAGGTCGCCGCTGCCGCCCGCCTGCAGCTGCGCCTGCGCGCCGTACGCTTGCGTCGCGCGCACGATGACATCGAGCGCCAGCGTGCTGCTGGCGCCGGGCGCGAGGTCGCCGTAGGCGTACCCCAGCGTGCCCTCGTTCAGGGGCTGGTCGACGCCGTCGCGGGTCACGCGGAAGAAGTAGTAGGCGTCCGGGATGGCCAGGTTCGGCATCGCCGCGATCGACAGGAGCGCGTTCGGGAGCATCGTCGTGCCCGTGTTGCGGGCGGTGATCTTGCACTGGACGAGCGTATCGACGCCGGAGGGCAGAGTCGGCGGGTCGCAGCGCCGCTCCAGCGTCGCCGTCGCGACGGCCTCCTGCCCGCGCACGACGAATGAACCGCCGGCAGCCACCGCCAGCACGAACAGGACCATCACAAAGAACGCAGTCCGCATACACACCTTCCGTCGTGTCTCGGGTACAGCATCGGGCAGCCGCGCCGGAGGCCGCCCGACGCCTGGCGCACGCCCACCCGACGCTTGCCCGACGATCCGCCACGGTGCCCGCGGCGCTCACTCCGCAGATATCGGGCCTCCGTCACGCCTCCCTCACCACCACCGCCCCCGCTTGCCTGTCGAGCGCGCGCTCGCCCTCGGCCTGCCGCCTTCACGGCAGCACGCCCTATACTGGGGCACGGCAGCCCTCGCAGAGCCCGGGATGGATCTGATGCCCGACGACGTCCTCCAGCTGCGCGGCGAAGCGCTCGACGCACTCACGGCGGCGGGTGATGACGGCGCGCTCGACGCTTGGCACGTCACCTACTTCGGCCGCAAGGACGGGCGCCTCACGGCGATCCTGCGCGGTCTCGCCGCCCGGTCGATCGACGAGCGCAAGAGCATCGGCGCCGCAGCGAACGCGCTCAAGACCGAGCTCGAGGCCGCGTACGACGCGCGCCGCGACGAGCTGCGCGCCGCCGCCGTGCGCCGCGCGCTCGAGGGCGGTGCCATCGACGTTACGCTGCCGCCGCGGCCGCACACGCGCGGCGGACTGCACCCGGTGACGCAGACGCTGCGCCGCATCCTGGCGGCCTTCACGTCGATGGGCTTCTCGGTCGTCGAGGGGCCGGAGGTCGAGCTCGACTACTACAACTTCGAGGCGCTACGCATCCCGGCGGACCATCCGGCGCGCGACATGTGGGATACGCTCTGGGTCGATGCGCCTCTCGACGGCCAGCGGGCGCTGCTGATGCGCACGCACACATCGCCGGCGCAGATCCGGACGATGGAGCAGCAGGCGCCGCCGATCCGCATCGTCGTTCCGGGGCGCGCCTATCGCTTCGAGGCGACGGACACGACGCACGAGTGGATGATGACGCAGGTCGAAGTGCTGGCCGTCGACGAAGGGCTGACGCTGGCGCACCTCAAGGGCACGCTGCTCGGCGTGATGCAGCGGCTCTTCGGCTCCGGGCGCCGGATCCGGTTGCAATGCTCGTACTTCCCGTTCGTCGAGCCCGGCGCCGAGGTCCAGATGGACTGCTTCAACTGCGCCGGCGCCGGCTGCGCGACGTGCCACCAGACCGGCTGGATCGAGATGGGCGGCGCCGGCATGGTGCACCCGGAGATCCTCGAGAACATGGGGATCGACAGCAACCGCTACACCGGCTTCGCCGCCGGCATGGGCATCGAGCGGCTGGCGATGCAGCTCTACGGCGTGCCGGATATGCGGTTCTTCTACCAGAACGACCTGCGCATGCTGCGCCAGTTCTAGAACGAGCCCATGCGAATCTCCCTCAACTGGCTGCGTGCGTACGTCGACCTGCGCCTGCCCCCGGAGGAGCTTGCCGAACGCCTGACCGTCGCCGGCCTCGCCGTCGAGTCGGTCGAACGCACCGGCGACTGGGGGCCGGAGATCCGCGTCGCCCGCGTCGCAGCGGTCGAGCCGCACCCGAATGCCGACCGCCTGCGCCTCGCCACCCTCGAGCTCGCGGCCGCCGCCCGGCACACGGTCGTCTGCGGGGCGCCGAACATCGCCGTCGGCCAGAAGGTGGCCTTCGCCACCGTCGGCGCCCGCGTCCGCGACGGCCGCAGCGGCGAGCCGGCGGTCCTGAAGGCGGCGAAGATCCGCGGCGTCGAATCCGCCGGGATGGTGCTCAGCGAGCGCGAGCTGGGCCTCTCGGACGAGCATGAAGGCATCCTCGTACTGCCGGCCGACGCCCCGGTCGGCGCGCCGCTCGGAGACGTCATCGGCGATGTCATCTTCGACCTCTACGTGACGCCGAACCGCCCCGACTGGCTCTCCGTACTCGGCGTCGCGCGCGAGGTGGCGGCGCTCACCGGCGCCGAGGTCCGCGAGCCGTCGCTGGAGTACGTTGCGGCCGGCGCGCCGATCAAGGGCCGCGCGAAGGTCGACATCGCCGCGCCGACGCTGTGCCGGCGCTACCTGGCGACGGTCATCGAGGGCGTGAAGCTCGCGCCGTCGCCGGCATGGATGCAGGAGCGCCTCGTTGCGCTTGGTCAGCGGCCGATCAACAACGTCGTCGACGTTACGAACTACGTCATGCTCGAGCTCGGACAGCCGCTGCACGCCTTCGACTACGACCGCATCGCCGGCCATCACATCATCGTCCGCCGCGGCGAAGCGGACGAGCGGTTCACGACGCTCGACGGCGAGGACCGCACGCTGACGCCGGAGATGCTCGTCATCGCCGACGAGGACGGCGCCGTCGCGCTCGCCGGTGTCATCGGCGGCATCGAGAGTGAAGTGACGGAGCGCACGGTGAACGTCCTGCTGGAGGCGGCGAACTTCTCCGGCGCCAGCATCCGCCGCACCAGCACGCAACTGAGGGCGCGTAGCGAAGCCTCGGCGCGGTTCGAGAAGGGGCTGCCGGCGGAGCTGGCCGCCGTCGCGTCACAGCGGGCGACCAAGCTGCTCGTCGAAGTCTGCGGCGGCACTGCGCTCGCCGGCACGCTCGACGTCTATCCCGGCAAGACGAAGGAGACGCGCATCGAACTGACGCGCTCGAGAGTCGCCCAGGTGCTCGGCATCGACCCGCCGCCGGCGAAGGTGCGTGAGCTGCTCGGTGGCCTGGGCTTCGGCGCGCGCTGGGTGCCGCCGGACCGCTACGCCGTCCGCGTCCCCTACTGGCGGACCGACGTCCACATCCCCGACGACGTGTGCGAGGAGATCGCGCGCATCCTCGGCTACGACGCCATCCCCGCGACGCCGCTCGCCGGCAGCGTGCCGGCGCCGATCGTGCAGCCGCTGCGAGAGCTGCGCGAGCGGGCGCGCGACGTGCTGGCGCAGGCTGGCATGCAGGAAGTGATCACGTACTCGCTCACGACCCTGGAGGCGCTCGGCCGGGTGCTGCCGAAGGAGGATCTGGCGATCGAGCCGCCGTACCGCGTCGTCAACCCGATCAGCATCGAGCACGAGTACCTGCGTCCGACGTTGCGCGCGAGCCTGCTGCAGACGTTGGCCTCCAACCTGCGCTACCAGGAGGGCAGCGTCGGGCTGTTCGAGGCGGCGCGCGTCTACCTGCGGCCGGACGAGGCGCCGGCGCGCGAAGGCCGGCCCGCCGGCGAGGCGCTGCTGCCCGTCGAGCGCGAGCAGGTCTGCGCCGTCATCAGCGGGCGGCGGCCCGACCGCTGGGGCCGCCCGTCAGACCAGCCCGTCGACTTCTTCGACGCCAAGGCGTACCTGGAAGACCTGCTCCACGGCATCGGCGTGCAGGCGACCTGTTTCTCGGCGTCCGAGCACGGCCTGGCGCCGGGACGGACGGCTCTCGTCGCGGTCGACGACGCGCCGGTCGGCGTCATCGGTCAGGTGCACCCCGATGTCGCCGCCTCCTTCGGCATCGAGCAGGACGTGTATCTCTTCGATTTGGCGCTCGACGCCGTGCTGCCGCATGCCTTCGGCCGGCGTCTCCTGCGCGACGTCTCGCGCTTCCCGGCGGTCGAGCAGGACCTCGCGCTGATCGTCGATGCGTCGACGCCGGCCGGCGACCTGCTGCGCGCGATCGACGCGGCGGCGCTGGTGCGCGAGGCGCAGGTATTCGATGTCTACACCGGCGACCAGGTGCCGCGCGGCAAGAAGTCGCTGGCGTTCTCCGTCGTTTGGCAGGCGGAGGACCACACGCTGACGGACGACGAGGTGGCGCGGGCGCAGCGCAAGCTCGTCGACCGCCTGCGCCGCGAATTCGGCGCCGAGCTGCGCGGGTGATCAGCGCAGCGCTGCGAATTGGCCCTCCCGCGATCCAGCCGTCCAGCCAGGTCTCCAGCCGTCGAGCCGTCGAGCCTACGGTACCAGCGCCCACGCCTTCGGCAGACGGTACGTGAACGTGCGCCCGGTCAGGCGCTCGCCGTCGAAGATCTGGCCGCGGCCGCTGCGGCCGATCTCGCGGTAGCCGTTCTGCAGCTGGATGATGCGGCGGTCGATGAGGTTGATGACGACGGCGCCGGCCTTGACCGGCCGCAGGCTCGCCTCGCGCGTGACGTCGTCGACGACGCGGAAGAGCGGCGTCTCCTCGGGCCGGGCGTGCTCGAGCGCGCCGTGAATCGCCTCGGGGTTGGCGGCGGTGTTGCGCTCGTCGAACATTACCAGGCCGTTGGCGATGCGCTCCCGCAGCCCGTGGTAGTAGGGCTCGCTGCGTTCGAGCAGCTCATCGAGCCCTTCCGGGTCGCTGGCGCACGCCTTCAGCAGCGCCGGCAGCGCTTCGCCGTGGGCGACGAAACTTACGCCGCCTGCGCGGTCGATGACGGTCATTCTCATCAGGTTCATGGGAACTGTTGAATTGCGACGGGTTGTGCCGCAACGGTACCATTCGCCCTGATCCCTGTCAAAACGAGGATGCCACGCGGAGTATGCGACCAAGCGGCCCGCCGCGCCATGCACTGATTCTCGGATTCGCCGCGGCGGTCGCCGTGGTCGGCGTCGCCTGCGCAGGCGCGAATTCGACGCGAGCGCCGAAGCCGACGACGAGCGCCACTCAGGCGGCCGCCGCCGGCACGCCCCGGCCGGCCGCGACGCCGACGCGGGCGCCGGCCGACCCGAAGCTCGCCGCGTCGCTGCGGTACGCGGGTGAGTACGAGAAGGCGATCGACGTCTACGCCGCCGTCGCGACGGCCGACGCGGGGCAGCCGCGGCAGGATGCGCTGTTCGCCCAGGCGCAGCTCCTGAGTCGCACGGGCCGGTTCGCGGAGGCGCGGGACGCGCTGCAGTCGTGGCTCGCGATCGCCGGTGCCGCGGGCGCAGGCAGCGCGGCGCAGTACATGCTCGCCTCCACGTTCGATGATCTCGGCGACCCCGCGTCGGCCCTCGCCGCCTACGACACGTACATCGCCGCCGGCGGCGCAGCTGCGGACTTCGCCGGCATCGAGCGCGCGAAGATGCTGGCGCGGCTCGGCCGCACGGTCGACGCGGAGGCCGCCGCCGAAGCCGTCATCGCCAGCAACATCGGCGCCTCGTTCAAGGCCTCCTTCACCTTCAGCATCGCCGCCGCCTTCGAGCAGGGCGGCGTCGATGCCAACGCGCTGAACTGGTACAACCGCGTCGCCATCACGCCCGGCGGCGACGTCGGCTCGGCGCTCGCACGCATCGGTGGCATCAAGAAGCGGCTGGGCGACGCCAGCTGGACCGCTGACTACCTGCGAGCGATCACCGAATATCCGGGCAGCGGCAGCGCGCCGGATCTGCTCACCGCGCTCGACGCAGCCGCCGTCCCGGTCGACGACTACGTACGCGGCCTCGTGGACTATCGCGCCCGGCGCGACGCCGATGCCACGCCCGCGCTCCAGCGGGCGATCGCGGCGGGCGCGCATCCGGCGGAGGCGCGCTACTACCTCGCGGCGATCGAGGAGCGCGCTGGCGACACAGAGGCGGCGATCGCCGACTACGCGCTCGTCCCGCAGACGGACGCGGCGTCGCCGCTGGCGGCCGACGCGCTCTGGTGGCGCGGCCGGCTGCTCGACGGCAAGGGCGATTACGCCGGCGCCGCCGCGGACTACAGCCAGCTCGCGTCGCAGTACCCGTCGTCGAGCCGCGCCGCCGATGCCGCGTTCCGCAAGTCGCTCGCCGCCTACCGCTCGGGCGACAAAGCGACGGCGATCGGCGGCTGGGCGGCGCTCGCGGCGCGCACGAGCGGCGACGACAACCTGCGCGCGCGCTACTGGCAGGGGCGCACGCTCATCGAGCAGAACGGCAGCGCCAACAACAGCGTACTGACAACGCTCGCGGCCGATGCGCCGGACAACTACTACGGCCTGCGCGCGCAGGTGCTGCTGAAACAAAACGACACCAACGACAGCGCGCCGAAACTCGACGACAGCGCCCCGGACTGGAAGAAGATCGCCGCGTGGGTGCAGGAGCAGACCGGCGAGTTGCCGGCGACACCGCGCTTCGGGCAGGACCTGCGCTGGGGCCAGGCCGTAGCCCTCGCCGACGTCGGACTCGGCGCGCAGTCCGACCGCCTCTTCGAGGAGATCATCGTCGCCGACGACGGCGACGCCGTCGCGCTGTATCAGGTCACCAAGCAGCTCTCCGACGACGGGCGCACGAGCCTCGCCGCGCGCGCCGCCACGCGCCTCATCGCCGCCGGCCTGAAGAAGACGCCGGCGCCGCCGACGGACCTGCTGCGGCTCGCCTACCCCGTCGTCTACAAGGACCTCGTCAGCCAGGCGACGGCGCAGGAGAAGGTGTCGCCGATGCTGCTCCTCGCGCTCGTCCGCCAGGAGAGCTACTACAACCCGGACGCCGGCTCATCCGCCGGGGCGCTCGGCCTGACGCAGGTCGTGCCTTCGACGGGCGCATCGATCGCGAAGAGCCTCGGCCGGGCGAGCTTCACGGCCACGGACCTCTTCCGCCCGAACGTCAACCTGCTCTTCGGCGCCGACTACCTGGCGTCGCAGCTCGCCGACTTCAAGTCAGACCCGTACCGCGCGCTGGCGGCCTACAACGGCGGCCCCGGCGTGGCATCGGACGCGATCACCATGTCGGGCGGCGACGAAGACCTCTTCGTCGAAGACCTGGAGTTCGACCAGACGCAGACGTACGTGAAGCGCGTGATGGAGAACTACGCACGCTACCGCCAGATCTACCAGCGCCTGGACGCGCCGTCGCTGCCGCAGTAGTCGCCGTATCGGCGGCGGCGCTTGTCGGCGGCTGAGGCCGGACGCTGGAAACCGCAAGGCCGCGCTCCCGCACCATCGGCGATCGACGAACGACGATGCGACCGCAGGCGCATGCTACTATGCTCGTATCCAGACCGGTTGGCAGGATCATGCGTACCGCCCTCCACACGTCGATCCGACCGATGACCGCCGACGACATCGCTCAGGTCGTCGAGATCGAACGCGAGTCGTTTCCATCGATCTGGCCGCAGACGGCGTACCGACGCGAGCTGCAGAACAAGCTCGCGCGCTACACCGTGATCAGCGAGCCGGACGGACCGGAGCAGGACGAGGCTCAGCCGGCCACCGTCTGGAGCACGCTGCGACGGATCGTCGGCAACCCGCCATCGCCGGCGCACGAGCTGCTGCTCGGCTTCATCGGCGTCTGGATGATGCCGGGCGAGGCGCACATCGTCACGGTCGCGGTGCGCGAGGACCGGCGCCGCTCGGGGATCGGCCAGCGGCTGCTGATCGCGGTCATCGAGCAGGCGCAGGAAGACGGGCAAGAGCTCGTAACGCTGGAGGTGCGGAGGTCGAACGACGTAGCGCAGCGGTTGTACGAGAAGTACGGCTTCCAGCGCGCCGGCCTGAGGGTGCGCTACTACACGGACAACAACGAAGACGCCGTCATCATGACGACGCCCGATGTCAGCTCGCCGTCGTACCGGGAGCTCTTCGAGCGGCTGCGACGCGCGCACCAGGAGGCGTGTCCCGACCTCTGGGACTGACGCGGGCGTTCGTCCGCAGCGCCCGCCCCTGTCCCAAGAGCCGCGGCGGGTTGTGTCCGACGACGGTCGAGGCGGTGACACCCATCCCGACCCCTCTCGACGGAATGGGAGAGGGGAGGCGGAACCGGAGCACGAGGACGGCCGGGCCGATCGAGTCAGTTCAATACCAATTCGCGATGCCCGCGGCGGCGCCGGGCCGCTGGCGCCCTCGCCGTCGCGCACGTGCGCGTGGGCGTCACGCCGTCCGGGCTTACCTTCGGCATGGCGCCCGCGCCGCCCACGCCGACCCGGACGCCCGTGCCGGCGTATGGCGCGGCGGGCGTCGACCTCCCTCCCAACGACGCACCGCGCGCCGCCGCCGCGACGGCGGAGGCGGGTCCATGTTCCGCTGCCTCGTCTACTTGCTGGCCATCGTGATCGCCGCGACGCTGCGTGGGGCGAGACGTGGAAGGGAGATGGCCGCCGGCCGGCCATCCGGTATCGACGGAAGCGGCCCGCCCGCTAAGATGGGCGCGATATTGCACCCATGGGGGAATGACCGTGGCGGACAACGGCGTCGAGCTGGTCTGGGAAGGGAAGCGGCGCGAGGTCGAGCGCGTGGCGCTGCCCTTCCAGCGCGTCGAGATCATCAACGAGTCACGCGCGACTCGGCAGGCGGCGCCGCTGTTCGCGGCGGGCGCGGCTGACGGCGCGGGCGAAGGCGACGGCTGGCGCAACAAGCTGATCTGGGGCGACAACAAGTACGTCCTCGCGTCCCTCATCGAGGGCGACCTGTCCATCGGCCTCGAACCGCTCGCCGGCAAGGTCGACCTGATCTACATCGACCCACCGTTTGCGATCGGTGCAGATTTTTCCTTTGAGATAGAAATCGGCGACGCAGAGATCAACAAGCAGCAGACAATCATCGAAGAACTCGCCTATCGGGACACGTGGAAAGACGGAATGGGGTCTTACCTCCAGATGATGCTTGATCGGCTCGTGCTGCTGAAGCAGATCCTTGCGCAGGAAGGGTCGATCTTCGTTCACGTCGGATATCAAGCGAGTTCTCACGTCAGGCTCGTGCTCGATGAGGTCTTTGGATATGACAACCTCGTCGATGAGATCGTGTGGCACTACGAGACATCGAGCGGGGCTCCAAAGTACTCGCTGATCAAGAACCATGCGACTATCTTCCACTATTCCAAGAGTGGACGGTGGAAGTTCAACAAGGTCAAGGAGCCCTGGCCCGAGGCGACGCTTAAGAAGTGGCAAAGGGACCGAAGACGGCCAGATCTATCGCGTGCAGAACAAGTTTGGCAAGCGCAATTACATCGACCCGGATGGAAAGACGATCGATGACGTTTGGGAGTTTACTCTCGCTTCTCGCTCGCACGAGAGAGTCAACTGCCCGACCCAAAAGCCACAGTCGCTCCTCGAACGAGCCATCGAGATCTCTAGTAAACCGGGTTCTCTGGTTCTGGATTGTTTCGCGGGTTCAGGAACCACACTAGCAGGGTGTTGAAGAAACGGCGTTCGGAGGCCGGATGGGGCGTGCGAAGCC
>JADMII010000046.1 GCA_015478665.1 Dehalococcoidia bacterium | reverse complement strand
GCTCGTCGGGGATGCCGAGGAGCGAGTAGACGGCGCCGGCGTAGAAGTCGACGTTCGGGTAGATGCCCTTCGCCCGATACGGCTCCATCGCCTTCTCGATCTGCTCCAGCACCTGGAACCAGCGGTCGTTGCCGAGCCTGTGGCCGAGATCGCGGGCGACGCCGCGCAGCTCGAGCGCGCGCGGGTCATCGGTCTTGTACACGCGATGGCCGAAGCCCATCACCTTCTCGCCGGCCTCGATCTTTTCCTTGATGTACTCAACCGCCTTCTGCGGGTCGCCGATCTCTTCGACGGTCTTCTGCACCGCCTCGGCGGCGCCGCCGTGGAACGGGCCCTTGAGCGTCGCGATGGCGGCGACGATCGCCGACCCCAGATCGGCGCCGGTGCCGGCGGCGACGCGCGCGGCGAAGGTCGAGGCGTTCGAGCTGTGCTCGGCGTGGAGGATGAGGTCGAGGTCGATGATCGCGGCCTCCTCGCGTGAGGGCTCGCCGCCGAAGAGCATGTAGAGGAAGTTCGCCGCGTGGTCGAGGTCGTCGCGCGGCGCCACCGGCTCGAGCCCGTTGCGCTGCCGGTGCATCGTCGCGACGATCGTCGCTGCCTGCGAGAGCAGCCTGACGCCGGCCGGCAGGCCGACTTCGACCGAGGCCTCGTGGCTGTTCTCGTCGAGCGCGACGGCGGCGGAGACGGCCGTGCGCAGGACGTCCATCGGGTGGGCGGCCTTCACGCGCTCCATGATCTCGATGACGGACTCCGGGATGGGGCGCGCGGACTTCAGCCGGGCGTCGAAGGCGGCGAGTGCCGCGCGATCCGGGAGGTCGCCGTACAGCAGCAAATACGCCACCTCTTCGAAGGTGGCGTGCTGCGCCAGATCGTGGATGTTGTAGCCGCGATAGACCAGCTTCCCGGCGTCACCATCGACGAGGCTGATGCGGCTCTCGTCGAGGACGACGCCCTTCAATCCGGTGCCTGTACTGCTCATACTACGTGCTCCTTCCTTGCCGCCGCTGGTCTCCGTCCCGCACCGCATGCCCGTAGAGATATTCGGCAGTTGAATCTGTCGTATAGACCGATTGAATCGTACCACGGACACCTGGATGACGATGCCCGAATCTGCGCAAACGGTGTTACGTGACGATGAATTCCGCCGGTGCCGGCGCGCCGGGCGTTCGCGGCCGTAGCGAGCCGTGCTCCGCGATCGGCCCGCTGGGTCGCGCCGCTCCCGGCTCGATGCCGGCCCGCAGGCCTGCACGCGGCGTCGCGCCGCCTGCATCGCTTGCCTGTCACGCCGGACGTGCGACGATGGCAGGGGCGTGGCGCCGGCGGCGGGCGCGGCGGCCACGAGCGAACAGGGGGAGTAGGCGGTGTTCGACCTGATACTCGTCGGCAGCGGCGGCTTCGCCGGGGCGAACGCGCGCTACTGGCTCGCGCGCTGGATCGCCGACCGCTACGGCACGGCGTTCCCCTACGGCACGCTCGTCATCAACGTCAGCGGCAGCCTCGTCATTGGCTTCCTCATCACCTACCTCAACGCCCGCCTGAGCCTCAGCCCCAACTACCGCCTGATCTTCACGACGGGCTTCATCGGCGCCTACACGACGTTCTCCACCTACACCTACGAATCGCTGACGCTGATGCAGGATGGGCTGTGGGCGCGCGCGGCCGCCTACCTCATCGGCAGCGTCGCGCTTGGCATGGCGGCCGTGACCGTCGGTATGCTCATCGGCAGGAGCGTCTGATGGCCGAGCCAGCGCGTGTGAAGCGCGTGACGATCGTGCTGCGATCTCCGAACGCGGAGCGCGGTGGCTACCTGCACCTGCTCGAAGAGCTGCAGCGGCTCGGCGCGACCGAGGCGACGGCGTTCCAGGGCGTGGCGTCGTTCGTTGGACAGTCGCCCGTCCACACGAACCGTGTCGTCGACTTCGTCCCGGAAGTGCCGGTGCTCGTCGTCTGGCTCGACCGCGCGGAGATCGTGGATGCGGTGCTCCCGCGTGTGCTGCCGCTGGTCGAGGACGGCATCATCACCGTCGAGGACACGACGATCGTGTTCGAGAGAGCGTCGAAGTAGCGAACCGCCAGCCGCCGCGAATCGCGCCCCGCCCGACCACCGCCAGTCGCCAGCGCACCAGCCCGATCCTGCGGTCACCTGCCCACCAGCTATGCATCCCGTAGATTGCCCGCGCGCCGGCCGGTGCTACCATGCGATCGATGCCAGAACGCGACGAAGTCCAGGCCGACCGCTGGGACGCCATCCGCGGCAGGATGGCCGACCGCTTGCGCAGCATGCGGGGGCGCGGGCGCTCCCAAGCGCAGCTCGCGTGGGAGCTCGACGAGCTCGGCTTCCACATCAGCCAGAGCATGGTCTCCCGCTACGAGCAGGGGCTCGGCGAAGTGCCGCTGACCCTGGAGCGCCTCGTCGGCTGGGCGATGTGCTGCGACTCGTTGAGCTCCGCGCACCTGCGCGAGTTGCTCGAGCTCGCCGGCTACGCGCTGCCCTTCACGCGCGGCGACATGAAGCAGTTCGATGACCTGCTGCGCCGCTACCGCGCGCTCTCGCGTCCCGACCAGATCGTCCTCCGGCGCCGCATGCTCTGGCACCTGCTGGGACTGCGGCCGCGTGCCGGGCGGGAGCAGCCGGCATGACGCGACTGGCGCTGACGGACGACACGCGACGGCAACTGCGCGACCGGCTCCGCTTCCTCCCGACGGGAGGCGAGCCCGCGCTGCAGACCTTGCGCCTGCGCGCACTGCTCGAAGAGCTCGACATCCACTGCGACGAGTCGATCGACCTCCAGGACCTCGATGCCGTGCTGCTCGCGTCCTCGCATGGCACCGAGGCGCTGGTCGCTGCCCGGCTCGATGTCGAGCAGCGCCACGTCGCCTACGCGCGCCTCGTCGCCCGCTTGCTGGTCTCCGACATCCATGCGCCGATCGATGCGAAGATGGAGTACGCCGTCGCCCAGAACGGCGGCTCGACGCGCGAGCGCGAGGAGGAGGCGATCGTCCTCGGGCTGGCGCGGGCGCTCGTCCACGGCCGCCTGGAGTCGGCGCCGCGCCCGCTCTACGAAGACGTGCCGAAGCTCAGCCTGGCCTTCACGCCTCGCTCCGCCGCCCGGTCGACGCTCGGCGGGCTGCACCGCTGGAGCGTGCTCTGGTACAAGCGGTCCGACCTCTACCGGCGCCTCCGCGCGCGCCCGCGCGTGAGCGAGGCGATCGGGCGCATCTGCGTCGCGCTCGACGGCGGGACCGGCCTGGTGGCGTAGCCGCCGCACGCCCGCGAGCGACGCCCTCCGTCCGCCAGGCGATCCGCCTGATGCCGACTGCTCTCAGGAACCGGCTCCGCTCCTGCGCATACCGTTCGAACGAGCCGGCAGCCGGAGCACGGCATCGCGCGGCCCCGAACCGATGCAGCGCTCGCCGCCGTCCGTCGCCTGTCGATCGAGCGGCGAGGCTGTCGCTGCGGCGTGAGCCGTCGCTCGGCGAGCGTGACCGGCCGCCTGTGCCGCTGGCAGTACGCCCGGTTTGCGCTCGATCGCTGCGATTCAGCGCGCGCGGCGCCGCTGCGGCACGGCGCCGATCGCCGAGCATGCGGCGACGGCGTGCGTCGCGCGACGAGGGGAGCGTGGGTGAGAGAATGCCGGGAACGCGCGGACACGTCTTTCGGTGCCTTTGCCGATGAGCGCGGAGAGCGGTCAAGGGCCGCGGCCGAGGCGATGAAGACGATGGTCGAGCTGAACCCGAGTGCGCCGCGAGCCTGTCCGCTACGGCGCCGGCTGCGGCGGCTGCGCCGGGATCGGGTTCGCGCAGGTGCTGCCGAAGCGACCGTAGGCGAACTGCACATCGTTGATGTCGATCTCGCCGTCGCCCCGCTGCAGCGGTGAGCTGATGTCGTAGAAGACGTTGTAGAGCAGGCTGCCGGCGCTGAGGCCGAACTTGCCCGCCTCGAACTGCATGTCGGCGATGTTCACCTCGCAGTCCTTCGTCACGTCCGCCTCGAGCCGGCGCGTCGTCACCACCGACTGCCCGCCGTTCGGGTTGCCGAGCAGGACGCCGCCGGGGCCGACGCCCGGCAGCGGCAGGCCCTGGCACTCCGGCTGCCCCGGCACCGGCTGGATCGTGCCGTCGTTGAGCGGCTGCCCGCACGAATTGGTGACCGTCACCTGGTCGTCCTTGACGACGGAGACGACGCCGTTCTCCTTGTTCGGCCGCAGCGCCTCGACGACCGCGTCCTGCGGCGTCAGTGTGACGTGCGCGATGACCTGCGAGCCGGAGAAGATCGGCCCGGTGCCGATGGCGCCGGTGCTGGCGCAGGCGACGTGGATGATGCCGTTGGCCGGGATGGTGATGCTGCAGTTCAGCAGGCGGCCGCTACCCGCGAAGAGGACGACGGCCGGCGTCAGGTCGATGCTCGGCTGCTGCCAGATCGTCGGGTCGTAGCGGACATCGAAGGAGAAGCCGCCGAGGCCGTTCGGGTCGCCCTGGTTGATCAGCACCTCATCGAACGAGAAAGTCTGCGTGCCATCGGTGACGAAGATCTGACCCGCCGTTGGCGCCTTCAGCCACTGCACCGTGGCGGCGCCCGGCGTCGACGTGGCCGTCGGCGTGCCGGTCGGTGTGGCGTTGCCCGCGCCCGTCGTCGCCGTCGGCGTGGGCGTCGACGTCCCGGTCGCGGTGGGCTGCGGCGTGTTGGTCGCCGTGGCTGTCGGCGTGTTGGTCGCCGTCGCCGTCGGCGTGTTGGTCGCCGTTGCCGTCGGCGTGTTGGTCGCGGTGGCCGTGCTGGTGGCCGTTGGCGGCACCGGTGTGTTCGTCGCGGTCGGGACGGCGGTGTTGGTCGCCGTTGCCGTCGGCGTGTTGGTCGCCGTTGCCGTGCTGGTGGCCGTCGGCGGCACCGGTGTGTTCGTCGCGGTCGGGACGGCGG
>JADMII010000066.1 GCA_015478665.1 Dehalococcoidia bacterium | reverse complement strand
GGGCATTCAGGTCACCCAGCACCTCGCGGATCGCCTCGTTCAGCTCACCCAGCGAGAGGAATCGGCGATTGCGCAGCCGGGCCAGGATGAACCGCTCCACGATCAGCACCGCGACCTCGACCTTGGCCTTGTCGCGCGGACGGCGGACGCGGGTCGGCAGCACCGCCGTGCTGTAGTGGCCCGCCATCTCCTGGTAGGTGCGGTTGATGCCAGGTTCGTAGCGGCACGCCGCCGTCACCCCGGCGCGCAGGTTGTCGCAGACCAGCAGCTTCGGCACGCCGCCGAGGAACGCGAGCGCATTGACGTGCGCCCCGATCCAGTCGGCCAGCCCCTCGCTCCAGCGGGCCTCCGCGTAGGTATAGTTCGACGCGCCCAGCACGGCGACGAACACGTGCGCCCGCCGCTCCTCTCCGGTCGCCCCGTCAAACACCGGCACCGTGTCGCCGGCGTAGTCGACGAACAGCTTCTCGCCGGCGACGTGGGTCTGGCGCATCGTCGCGCTGACGCCCCGCCGCCAATCGATGTAAAGGTCACAGAACCGGCTGTAGCCGTAGCCGTCCGCGTGCTCGGCCCGGTATTCCTCCCACAGCAGAACCAGTGTCACGCCCCGGCGCCGCAGCTCCGCATGGACGTGGTTCCAGTCGGGCATGACCCGCGTCGGCGCCTTGTAGAAGCCCGCGGGCGTGAACAGCCGCCGCTCCAGCTCGGCATCGTCGATCTCCGCCGGCACCGGCCAGGTAATCCCGATCACCGACGTCCGTCGCAGGTATTCGGCGACCGTCGTGTGACCTACCCCGACCGACCGCGCGATCGTCCGAACGCTCGCGCCGCCCGCGTGCCTCAGCCGCAAAACCTCTCGTACTCTCCGCATCGACAATCTCTCGGCTGGCATCGTGTCCCCCTTGGTCGGAGGACCACGCTACCGGTCATCGGATCGCCGACTTCGACCCCGGATGCCCCTCCTCAGGGCCGTCCAGGATCGATCGGAATCACTGTCCGGCTTCCGTCGGAATCAGTGTCCGCCTTGCGTCGGAATGACTGTCCGCCTTGGCTCGGATTCCGCA
>JADMII010000065.1 GCA_015478665.1 Dehalococcoidia bacterium | reverse complement strand
TCGTCGTCGGCGCTCAGCGAGGCGCCGGTGTTGCCGTTGATCGGCGGCGGGTTCGTCGTACCGTCGCCGGCGGCGTCGCAGGCGCAGGTGGCGCCATCGGCGCCGCGGCCGAAGAGGAAGGCGATGACGCCGGCCTGCACGTAGGCCTGCAGGTGTTGGCCGCTCGGGTCGTCGAGCAGCCATTCGACGCGGTTGTCCTGGTAGTGGTCCCAGGTGTTGTTCTCGGCGCGCATCTTCGTGTTGCCGAGCGGGATCTGCCACATGACGATGCGCGTGTGCGACTGCCGCGAGAAGTCTCCCAGGAAGCGCGCGAGCCGGGCGAAGTCGCCGGCGTCGAACCAGCTGGCGCCGCCGTCGCCGTACTGGTCCTGCTTGAAGCCGGCGTCGCGGTCGCTGAACTCGGCAAACGAGACATCGAACTGCGTGCCGAGCGAGGCGTAGAAGCGGGCGGCTTTCGCGGCGAGGCCGTCGATCGTGGCGTCGCCGGGGTCGCTGTAGGTGATGTCGTTGCCGGTGCCCCAGCCGCTCATGTGGTAGCCGAGGAGGACGTTCGGGGCGTAGTCGTCGCGCAGCCTCTTGATCGCCTGGGCGAAGCCGGCGGCGGTATCGGGCAGGCCGCGCAGCTCGCTCAGGCCGGTGGCGCTGACCTGGGCATGCACGCTGGCGGCGTTATCGCCGGAGGACTTCTGTTCGATGTAGCCCCAGAGGTCCGGCTCGACGTGAAGGACGACGGTGTTCTTGGGGAAGGCGCCGGCGCGCTGGAAGAAGAGCTTGAGGTCGTTGTAGTAGGCGGTCATCGTCTGGGTGTTCTGCAGGTTGTCGGCGTTGCCCTGGGCTTCGCTTTCGTTGGCGCCGGGCAGCGACTGGCGCATCTGGTAGTAGGTGAAGACGGGGACGATGCCGTTGCTGACGGAGTCCTGGATGTAGTTGGTGACGAAGCTGCCGTCGGGGTTCCAGGTCGCCCAGCCGGCGCCGGTGTTGACGCCGGCCGAGAGGTACTGGTAGCGGAAGCCGAACGGCGCCGTCGCCTTCAGGGCGGACGCGCCGCCGGGGTCGTCGGCCATGCCGAGCTGTACGGATGTGAACGGCCAGGCGCG
>JADMII010000016.1 GCA_015478665.1 Dehalococcoidia bacterium | reverse complement strand
CGATCTTGCCGGCGTCCTTCGTCGCCTGGCGCTGCGAGTCGTTGAAGTACGCCGGCACGGTGATCACCGCCTCCGTGACGGTCTCGCCGAGGTAGGCCTCCGCGTCGGCCTTCAGCTTCTGCAGGATCATCGCCGAGATCTCCGCCGGCGAGTACGTGCGGCCGCCCATGGCGACGACGGCGTCGCCGTTCGCGGCGCGCTCGATCTTGTAGCTCATGAGCTGGAGGTCGCGCTGCACCTCCGGGTCCTCGAACTTGCGGCCCATCAGCCGCTTCACCGAGTAGATCGTGTTCTCGGAGTTGGTCACCGCCTGCCGCTTGGCGACGGTGCCGACGAGGCGCTCGCCGTTCTTGGCGATCGCCACGACGGACGGCGTGATCCGCCCGCCCTCGCTGTTGGGCACGACGACCGGCTCGCCGCCCTCCATGACGGCGACGCAGCTGTTCGTGGTGCCGAGGTCAATGCCGATGACGCGTGCCATAGTGTTGTCTCCTACTCCTCTCGCTCTGCCTCGTCCGAGGCAAGGTCATCGAGCGCCGCCTCCGCCATCGCGAGGGCGCGCTCCGTCTCCTGATACAGCGCCGCGTCGAAGCCGAGGATCGCCGCTTCCTGCTGGTCTCCTGCTCCCGGCGTCACCAGCGACTGTTGTTGGCGGCGCGCCTGCAGCGCCTGCATCGCGAGCCTCGAACGCGCGGTCACCGCCTGTGCCGCGCGATACCGGTAGTCCCGTGTGATTGTCATCTATCCTTCCTCCCCTCCGCCGCCGCGGCCGACCACGACCATCGCCGGCCGGATCACGCGGTCGCCGAGCCGGTAGCCCTTCTGCACGACCGAGACCACCTTGTTCTCCTCGCCCGGCGCCTGGCTGACGGCCTCGTGGCGCGCCGGGTCGAACGTCTCGCCGTCGGCCGCGATCTCCTCCGCGCCGGCCATCTCGATCAGCGCCTGGAACTTGCGGTAGATCAGCCGGACGCCATCGACCCAGGTGAGGCCGGCGAGGTGCCCGTCGACGTTCTTCAGCGCGCGTTCCAGGTCATCGAGCAGCGGCAGCATGTTGATGATCAGCGCCGCGTTCGCCAGCCGCGCCGTCTCGCTACGCTCGTCCTCGACGCGCCGCTTGAAGTTCTGGAAATCGGCCGCCGACCGCTGCCAGCTCTGGTAGTAGGACTTCGCCTTCTCGCGCTCTTCCTCCAGCTGCGCCCGCAACTGCGCGCCGTCGGCGCCCCCGGCGCTGTCCGGCGGTCCGCCAGCGACGTCCGCGCCATCCTGATCCCTGTCGGTCGTCATCTCGCTGCACTCTCCCAATCCGTGATCCTCTCATGTTCCGACCGCCCCGGTCGTCGAGCCATAGCGGCGGCCGCCGGGCGGCTTTCAGGTTCGCGGCAGTGTGCGGCCGTGGTGCGATGCCGCGTCCCTGCGCGCGTGCGTCATTCGTCGTAGTGTGTCGCCAGCATCTCGCTCATCAGCTCGGCAATGAAGCGCACGGCGGAGATCGTCTCCGGATAGTGCATGCGGGTCGGCCCGACGACAGCCATCGCGCCCATCATGCCGCCGGGCATGCCGTAGGGGCTGATGACGACGCTGTACTCGCGCATCGCATCCTCTTCGTTCTCGGCGCCGATGCGCACGGTGATGCCTTCGGGCGGCAGCGAGGCGAACGGCAGCAGGCGCGTCAGGTTCTTGTGCTCGAGCACGTCGAGCATGGTGAGCATCTTGTCGCTCGTCGCGAACTCCGGCTTCTGCAGCACATTGCGGACGCCCTCGAGGTACGCCTCGTCGAAGCCACCCCGGTCCGACGCGCTCATGATCGCGCGCACGGCGTTGGCGACGTGCCACTCGAGCTGCGTCATCTGCGCCTGCGAGCGGCCGATCTCGACGGCATTGTGGCCGGCGAAGGCCCCGTTCAGGCGGTTCGAGATGCGGGTCAGGTCGTCTTGCTCGATGGGCTCCGGGAAGAGCAGCACCTGCTGCTTCACCCGCGCCTGGTGCAGCACCAGCACGAGCAGCGCCGCGTTGTCCTGGATGCCGACCAGCTCCAGCCGCTTCAGCCGCGACTCCGCCGAGCGCGGCACCGTCACCACCGCCGCGTTCTCGACGGCGCGCGCCAGCACCGCCGCCGCCAGCTGGATCCACTCGTCCTCCTCGCGGCCGGCCTGGTGGAACTGGTGGCGGATGGTGCGCTTCACCTCGCGCGGCAGGTCGCTCTCCTGCATCAGCGCCTCGACGTAGTAGCGGTAGCCCTGGTCCGAGGGCACACGGCCGGCGGAGGTGTGCGGATGGCTGATGTATCCCTCTTCCTCGAGGTGCGCCATCTCGTTGCGGATCGTCGCCGACGAGAACGGGAGTTCGTGTTTGCGGACGATCGCGTCGGAGCCGACGGGCAGCGCCGAGTCGACGTACTCGCGGACGATCAGGCTCAGGAGCTGTGCGCGCCGTTCTGTCAGCATCGCATTCCTTCGATTAGCACTCTATGCCAGAGAGTGCTAACGCCGACAGTGTAGCGGGCGCCGCCTCCGCCCGGCAAGCGCGGCACGGGTGAGGAAGGACGGCGAGACGCGAGAGGCGAGAGCGGGAGGCCGGGAGGCCGGAGGCAAGAACCGGACCTTGGCTGTCATTCCTGATCCTCCGCGATGATGTTGGGCTCGTCGAGCGAAGGCCCTCAGCCCCGCGCCCCTCCCAAGCGAAGATGGGAGCCTGCGCATGGCCTGTGGTTTCGCGAAGAACCGGCCCTGCGAGCGTCATTCCCAGGCGGCAGCGAAGCGTCCCCTCCGGCGCGACGACGAGCGGTCGCAAGGCCGCCGTGTCGACAGCCAGCAACGAACGGCGGCAGAACGCGCAGCTCCACGAGCCCCCGGATGCTCGAAGCCACTCAGCGGCCGCGCTCGCCGTAGTCGCCGAATGGCGCATCGCGACGCCGCACGGCCTCCCGGAAGCCGTCGCGCATCGCCTCGTCGCGCCAGGCGATACCCTCCGGCGTGTGGCGTGCGATGCCGTCGAAGACAGTGCCGATGAGCTGCGACGTGCGCAGGCCCATATTCTCGTACGCCTGATTCACCAGCAGCTTGCTCATGATCAGCTGGTTGAGGGGGATCGTCGCCAGCCGCCGCGCCATCGTCGTCACGACCTCCGCCAGCTCGTCCGCGGGCACGGCCTTCGAGGCGAGGCCGAGGCGCTCGGCGTCGGCGCCGCTCAACGCCTCGCCGCTGAGCATCAGCCGCTTCGCATGCTCGAGGCCGAGGCGGTACACCCACATCACGGTCGTCGGCTCGCCCCAGACGCGCGCCGGCGGATACCCGATCTGCGCGTCGTCCGCGATGTAGATGAGGTCGCTGCAGAGCGCCAGATCCGTGCCGCCGCCGACGCACCAGCCGTGCACCTGGGCGATCACGGGCTTCGGGCTCTCCCAGATCGCCATGTAGGCGCGGACGTTGCGGGACATGCTCGTGTAGTCGCGCACCGGATCCCACTGGCCGGACATCGCCCGCTGCGCAGCGTCCTCGGCCTGCGTGCCCCAGGCGAGGTCGTAGCCGGCGCAGAAGGCGCGGCCGGCGCCGCTGAGCACGATCACCCTCACCGCGCGGTCCTCGTCGGCCGCCGCCAGCGCCGCGCGCAGGTCAGCGACGAGCTCGGCGTTGATCGCGTTCAGCCGTTGCGGCCGGTTGAGCGTGATGCGGGCGATGCCTTCGGCCGCGGCGTAGTCCACCGTCTCGAAGCTCATGCTCCTTCGCCTCCCGCACCTCCGTCTGCAGACACGCACGGTACGGCCGGACGATGCCGAAGGCCCGCCCGCCGACGGGGCTGGCCCGACCCGAGCCGCCCTGGCCGAACAACTCCGTGGGCTGTGGGGATCTCCCTCATTGCGGTCGACGATAACAGACCCGTATACTGGGGCATACACATCTTCAGGATACGTCCGCTGCGATTGCCCCCCATCGAGCCGGTGTCGCCTTTCGCACTGGTCGTCGAGAAGAAATCTTCAGACGAAAGGTACCCATTTGTCATCCTTCAGTGAATTTGCCTTGAGGCCATCCAGCCTCAAGGTGCTGGCTTCGATGCATATCGAAGAGCCCACCCCCATTCAGGCAGCCTCCATCCCCCACCTCCTCGACGGACACGACGTCATCGGCCAGGCCTTCACCGGCTCCGGCAAGACGCTGGCGTTCGGCCTGCCGCTGATTGAGAAGATCGTCGGGGAGAACAAGTGGCAGCAGGCGCTCGTGCTCGTGCCGACGCGCGAGCTGGCGCAGCAGGTCGGCGACGTCATCGAGGAGCTGGCGAAGGCCGCCGGCATCAAGAGCACCGTCATCTACGGTGGCCGGGCCTTCGGTCCCCAGCAGGACGCCATCTATGGCGGCGCCCAAGTCGTCGTCGGCACGCCCGGGCGCGTCCTCGACCACCTGACGCGCGGCTCGATGCGCCTCGACGGCATCACCTACCTGGTGCTCGACGAGGCCGACGAGATGCTCGACCGCGGCTTCGCGCCGGACGTCGAGCGCATCCTCGGCTATGCGGCGAAGGAGCGGCAGACGGCGCTCTTCTCGGCGACGACGCCGAGCTGGGTGCACAAGGTGTCGCAGAAGCACCTCAAGGACCCGGTGGTGATCGAGACGCCGGCGGGCGAAGAGGCGGCGCCGGACATCGACCACTTCGTGTATGAGATCGGCCGCGAGGACAAGTTCGTCGTGCTGCGCCGCCTGCTCGACGAGCCGACCGAGGGCACGACGCTGGTCTTCGGCCGGACGAAGCACGGCGTGCGCAACCTTGGCATCAAGCTCGAGCGCATGGGCTACGAAGTCGACGTGCTGCAGGGCAACCTCAGCCAGGGGCAGCGTGACCGCGTGATCAGCCGCTTCCGCGCCGGCAAGACGCCGGTGTTGCTGGCGACCAACGTCGCCGCCCGCGGCCTCGACGTCCTGCACATCAGCCGCGTCATCAACTTCGAGCTGCCGGAGACGCACGAGCTCTTCACGCACCGCGTCGGCCGCACGGGCCGCATGGGGCGCTCCGGCCGCGCCATCACCCTCATCGGCCCCGGCGACCTGCCGAAGTGGCATGAGATCGAGCGCGGCATCGGCAAGAAGCTGCCGCGCATCGGCGCCGACGGGCAGGAGATCAAGGTCGTGGCGCCGGCCAATGGCTCGCGACCGAAGGCGGGTATCGGCGGCGGCAGCCGCGGCTTCGGCGCACGCCGCCGGCGCGCCGGCGCCGGCGCCTGGCGCTAGCCGCGGCGCGCTGCACCTTCGTCCGGTGGTCATCGGCGGATGGGGCCACGGCTGCGGGCCCGGAGCTACTCGCCGCGGAATTCCGGCCGGCGCTTCTCGAGGAACGCCCGTACGCCCTCGGCGCGGTCAGACGTCGTCTGGAGGATCACCGTGAGATCCGTCTCATAGCGCAGCGCCTGATCGAGCGGCATCGCGGCGCCGCGCAGCATCGCCTCTTTCGCATACCGCACGGCGAGCGGCCCCTGGGTGGCGATGCGCTCTGCCAGCCGGCTGGCGGCCGCGCGCACCTGGCCCCGCGGCACCACGCGGTTGACGAGCCCGCAGGCGAGCGCCGCCGCCGGATCAAGCGGCTCGCCGAGCAGGATCATCCCGGCGGCGACGCCCGGCCCGACGAGGCGGGGCAGGCGCTGCGTCCCGCCGCCGCGCAGCGGCATGCCGGCGACCACATCGGGCAGCGCGAAGATAATCCCCTCCGCCGCGATGCGCACGTCGCAGGCGAGCGCGAGTTCGAGGCCGGCGCCGATCGCGTCGCCCTCGATGCAGGCGATCACCGGCGGCCCGAGCAGTTCGAGGCAGCGGAACGGCAGCGGCTCGCGGGCGCTCGGCGGCGCGCCTTCAGGCGCCTCGCCCGTCGTGTCCCACCCGTGTGAGAAGACGTCGCCGTCGGCGGTCAGCAGCACCGCGCGCACGCTGTCGTCGTCGTGCAGGGCGGCGGCGGCGGCGGCGAGCTCATCGAAGAAGCGGGGATCGACGGGGTTGCCGCGCTCTGGACGCGCCAGCGCGAGTTCGGCGATGTTGCCGCGGCGCTCGAGGCGCAGGGTGGTGTAGGCCGTCATCGGACGCAGTGTACCGTCCGGTCCGCGCCCGGCCGGGGCGGCGAGGCGAGCATCGGTGACAACGCCCGGCTCACAGCGGGCGCGCGCCGGGGACCGGGATGACGGCGCCGCTGACGCGCGCCGCCGCGTCGGAGCAGAGGAACGCCGCGACGTCCGCCACATCCTGCGGCGTATTGCCCTCGCGGGGGAGGCGCCCGCCGCCCACGGCCGCGAGCGCGTCTTCGAGCGAGACGTAGGGCGTCGGGCCGGGGGCGATGGCGTTGATGGTGATGCCGTGCGGCAGCTCGCGGGGCGCCAGCGTGCGCGTCAGCCAGTGCCGGCCCGCCTTGCCGAGTGGGTAGTCCAGCGGCGCCTCCGACCCAAAGCGCCAGCTATCCGCCATGTAGCCGCCGATGCTGATGATCCGGCCCCAGCCGCGAGCGCGCATGCCCGGCAGCGCCGCGCGCATCAGCAGGAAGGTGGCCTCGACCTCGTCGGCGAGCACGGCGCGAAAGTGCGACGGCTCGATCTCGGTGATATCCTGCGGCTTCCAGGCGCCGCCGGCGCTGTTGACCACGATATCGACCGCAGCGAGCCGCGCCGCTGCCGCCTCGAACATCGACTCGACGGATAACGGGTCAGAGACGTCGGCGGCGAACGGCAGCACGCGGCGACCCATCGACTCGACGGCCGCGACGACCGCCGCCGCGCGCTCGTGCTTCTCCCGATAGTTGACGACGATGTCGGCGCCTTCGCGGGCGAGCGTGAGGGCGATGCTGCGGCCGATACCGCCGCCCGTCGCCCCCGTCACCAGCGCCACCCTGCCTTCGAGACTCACGGCGGAGCATAGGCGCAAACAGCCCGGAACCGCTACAGTCACGGCGCGGACGACTCCACGGCCGCAACGCGGCGAACTTCGAGGTGGGCATGCAGGGGTTCGAGGGGAAGGCGGCGCTCGTCACCGGCGGCACGCGCGGCATCGGCCGGGCGATCGCCCTGCGGCTGGCACGCGGCGGCGCCGACGTCGCGGTCAACTACTCGCGCAGCCGCGAGCACGCCGACGCGGTGGCCGACGAGTTGCGCGCACTCGGCGTGCGGGCCATCGCCGTGCCGGCGGATGTCGGCGACCGCGAGGCGGTCCATGCGATGGTGCGGGCGGTCGCCGACGAGTTCGGCCGCATCGACGTGCTGGTGAACAGCGCCGCCCGCGGCCTCGAGCGGCCGCGCGGCGCCATGGATTCGCTGCCGAAGCACCTGCGCCACACGATGGATGTCAACGTCTTCGGGCCGTGGTTCGCGGCGCAGGAGGCGGCGAAGCGCATGCCGGCCGGCGGCGCCATCGTGAACATGCTCTCACCCGGCTCCGACCGGTACCTGCCAAAGTACGCCCCTGTCGGCGTCTCCAAGGGCGCGCTTGAGTCGCTGACGAAGTACCTGGCCGTCGAGCTGGCGCCGCGCGGCATCCGCGTCAACGCCGTCTCCGCCGGCCTCGTCGAAGGCACGGACGGCGTGCGCATGATGGATGCGGACATCGTCGGCAGCTATGAAGCGAAGATCCCCGCCGGCCGCCACGTGCGCCCGGAGGACGTCGCCGATGCCGTCGCCTTCCTCGCGTCGCCCGCCGCGTCGATGATCATCGGCCAGGTGCTGCTCGTGGACGGCGGCTACGCACTCCTCGGCCTGTAGCATCGAAACCAGATAGCCATGCCGCGGGCGCCGCGGGCAGAGGTGCGGTTTTGGACGGCCCTCCCGGCCCTCCCACTGCGGCGGAGAGAGGGGGTGTCCGCCGGATCTGTTCGCACGGGCAGGTCACCGTGCCCGGAACGTCCCGCCGGGCGTGCGAGCGCGGCAGGGGACAGGCGGCGTCGAAGCGGTGGTTCGGCGCCGCTCGTCGAGCCGTGCGGATCACGCCGGCGCCAGGGCGCGGATCTTCTCGACGGCGCGGGGCAGCACGTCGAGCAGAGAGTCGACGTCGTCCATCGAGTTCTCGTGGCCGAGCGTGAGGCGCAGGCTGCCGCGAAGATAGCGCTCCGGCACGCCCAGCGCGACGAGCACGTGCGACGGCTCCAGCGACGCCGTCGTGCAGGCGGAGCCACTGCTTGCGGCGACGCCCTGCAGATCGAGCTGCAGGAGCACCGCTTCGCCTTCCACGTTCTCGAACGCGAAGCTCGCGCTGTTCGGCAGGCGGCGCCCGCGGTCCCGCGGCCCGGTGACGATCGTCCCCGGCACGCGGCGCGGCAGCTCATCGAGCAGCCGGTCGCGCATCGCGGCGACGCGCGGACGGCGCGCGTCGCGCTCTTCGTACGCCAGCCGCAGCGCTGTCGCGAGGCCGACCGCCGCCGCTACGTTCTCCGTACCGGCGCGCCGGTTGCGCTCCTGCGAGCCGCCGACGGTCTGCGGCAGGAACGGCGTGCGGCCGCGTACGTACAGCGCGCCCACGCCCTTCGGGCCGTAGAGCTTGTGCGCCGCGACGGACAGCAGGTCGACGCCCAGCGCGTCGACGTCGAGGTCGAGCGCGCCGGCTGCCTGCACGGCGTCGGTGTGGACGGGGATGCGCGGGTCGTGCCCGTGCACGATCCGCGCCACCTCGGCGATCGGCTCGATGGTGCCGACCTCGTTGTTCGCGTACATCACGCTGACGAGCAGCGTCCGGTCGTCGAGCGCCGCCCGCAGCGCGTCGAGGTCGACGGATCCCTCGCCGTCGACGGGAAGGTAGGTGACGCGCATCCCTTCCTTCGCCAGCGCCTCGCAGCTGTGAAGCACGGCGTGATGCTCGATCGCCGTGGTGATGATCTGGTCCCCGCGCCCGCGTCGCGCCAGGGCGACGCCGCGGATGGCGAGGTTGTCGGCTTCCGTGCCGCCGCTCGTGAACACGACCTCGTTCGGCTTGCTGCCGAAGACGCCGGCGACGGTGCGCCGCGCGTCGTCGAGCCCCTTGCGGGCGGCGCGCGCCTCGGCGTAGATGCTCGAAGCGTTGCCCCAGGCGGTCGTCAGGTAGGGGAGCATGGCGCTGACGACGCGCGGGTCGGTCGGCGTCGTCGCGGCGTGGTCGAGGTAGATGCGGCGCTCCATCCCATCCATCATAGCGCCGCCTCCGGCCGTCACGGCGCGCGCGTGTCGATGTACCAGGCCGCCACGTCGCCGAACCGCGAGGCGGGGGTGAAGAGCAGCGCGTCGCGGAATCCCTGCACGCGCGTGCTCTGCACGTAGACCGATGCCGGCGCGAAGAGCGGGATCGCCGGCAGATCGGCGACGAAGTAGCTCTGGAACTGGGCGTAGAGATCCTTCCGGCGCTGCGTGTCAGTCGTCTGCCGCGCGCGTTCGAGGACGTCATCAATGCGCGGGTCGGTGTAGCCGGCGAGATTGCGCCCGGGCGCGGCGATCTGGCTGCTGTGCCAGAAGGGGTACGGATCCGGATCCGGGCCGGGGTCGACGACGGCCAGCGCCGCCTGGAACGTGCGCTGCAGCAGTTGGTCGGCGACGTAGGTCGACGCGTCGAGCGCCTGCACCTTCGTGTCGGCGCCGATCGACCTCCACTCGCGCGCGATCTCCTCGGCCAGCGCGACGGAGCGCGGGTCGTTGGGCGTCGAGAGCGTGAACGCCAACGCCTGGCCGCCGTTGCTGCGGACGCCGTTGCTCTGCCGCGACCAGCCGGCGCGCTCCAGCGCAGCGGCGGCGCCGCCGGGATCGAACGCCGGCAGCTCACCCTTCGTGAAGGCCCACGAGCGTGTGGGGATGCCGGCGACGACGCGCGCCGGCTGGCCGCCGCCGGCAACGGCGATCAGCGCCGGCAGGTCGAGCGCCTGCTGCAGCGCCGCCCGCACGTGCTGGTCGCTGAAGATCGGTGACCGGGTATCGAGGTAGACGATATCGTAGGCGCTGCCGGACATGGGACGGAGCGCGTAGGCGCTGCTCCGGAGCAGGTCGAGCTCGGACTTCGCCGGCGACGCGAGCAACGCGCCATCGATGCTGCGCTGGCGAAGCGCGGCGACGAGCGCCGGCTCATCGGCGAACGTCTTGAAGACGATCGTGCTGATCTTCGGCGGACCGAGGTAGTAGGTGCTGTTGCTCTCGAGCGTCACGCCGCCGTCGTCACTGCGCTTGAAGGCGTAGGGGCCGGTGCCGACGGGCTTGCTGTTGAAGGGAGCGTTGAACAGCTGGTTCGCGTCCATCCCGTCCAGCAGGTGGCGCGGCAGGATGCCGACGGTGAGGTACGCCAGGAAGGGCGCGTACGCCTGCTCGAGCTTGAACTCGACGGTCAGCGGGTCGCGCGCCGTGACGACGACGCCCTGCATCAGCTGCGCCAGCGCCGGGTCGCCCTTGAAGTTCGCATCGGCGATCGCCCGGAAGGTGAAGACGACATCGTCCGATGTGAACGGCTCGCCGTCCTGCCAGGCGACCCCTTGCCGCAGGTGGAAGACGTAGCTCTGGCCGTTGCCGGTGATCTCCCAGCGCGAGGCGAGGTCGGGTTCCGGCGTCCCGTCCGGGCCGAGACGGACGAGACCGCTGAACACGAGCGACGCGATGTCCGCGTTGGTCTGGTTGCCGGCGGTGAAGAGCGGGTTGATGCGGTCGGCCGCCTGGGTGACGCCCTCGGTGTACTGGCCACCGCTCGCCGGGACGGCCTCGCCGTTCGGCTGCACCAACATGAAGTACGAGAGGATGGCTACGCTCGCGACGCCGAGTACGAGCGCGACGAAGAAGGGCCACCGCGTGCGGTGCGGCGTCATGCCTGCCCGGGATTCCGGCTAGGAGATGGAGGCGCGCACGCCCCAGGCGGAGACCGCCAGGAAGACGATCGCCAGCACGATCGTCAGCTGGAAGAGCGTCTTCTCGACGCCGCGGCGGGTGCGGAACGAGCTGTTCGTGCCGCCGCCGAAGGCCGCGCCGACACCCGAGCCCTTCGCCTGGAGCAAGATCACCAGCGTCAGCGCGATGCCGACGAGGATCTGGGCGATGTTGACGTAATCCTTGAACTGCACGATGGCACCTCTGGTATTTCAGCCCCGACAGTAAACCACATTCGGCCGCCGAAGGCGAGGCGATGCGAGTCCTCAGTCACGCCGCCGCGGACCACCAAGCCCGCGCGCGGGCGGCGCCGGCCGGTTTCGCCCCGGGCGGGCGGCGGCGTATGCTACGTCGCGGGATGGATGCGGCCGGGAGGGACCTGATGACGCCCAGGATCTACACGCTTGCCGGGGGCCTCCTGCTGCTCGGCCTCGCCCTCAGCGGCTGCCGCGGCGGCAGCGGCAAGAAGACGCCGACGAGCGCGCCGGCGACAGTGGCGCCGACCGCGGCCGCGACCGGTACGACGGCCGCGGCTACGCCCGTCGCATCGGCGACGGTTCCAGGCGGCTCAGCGCCGACGCCCGCTCCATCGACGGCCGGTACCGTCGCCTGCGTCAGCGCCGACCTGCAGGCGCGCGCCAACGAGCAGGGCGTCCCCGGCTCGATCGGCGGCAGCCTGACGCTACAGAACGTGTCGTCGCGCGCCTGCTCGATCGGCCAGGCCGGGGCGAGCGGCACGCCGGAGGTCTCGCTCGTCGACGCGAGCGGCGCGTCCCTCAAGCTGCAGCTCAGCGCGTTGCCGGGCCTCAGCCTGCCGAACGTCGTCCTCGGTGCGAACCAGAGCACGTCGATCACGTTCGTCTGGTCCAACTGGTGCAGCCCACCGCCCGCCGCTCCCATCGCCGTCGCCGTCACGCTGGCACGTGGCGCGAAGGCGACGGCGCCGATCTCCGGCAGCGATGCCGCCGCCGGCGCGACGCCGCGCTGCGACGACGCGTCGCAGCCTTCGGTGCTGCAGGTGAGCGGCTTCGCCGCCCCGCGCTGATCACGGCGGCGACGATCAGCGGGCGCTTGATGATTTCGTATCCGTTTCGTCACAGTCTCGGGGTATTCCCGCTGGCGGGCGCCCGGCGCCGACCCTACGATCAACGGCCATGAGGGTTCCACGCATCGTCGTCGTCGCGCTCGCCGTGCTGCTGCTCAGTGCCGGCGCCGCCTGCAGGTCGTCGAACAAGACGGCGTCGAACGCTTCGTCGGCCGCCGCGACGCACACGCCCGCCGCAACGGCGACGGCGACCGCGCGCGTCACCGTGCCCGTCCTGCAGACGCAGGCCGGACTCACCACCGTGCAGATCGCCCAGAAGCTCGGCCCGTCGATCGTCCGCGTGCAGACCGAAGGCGCGACGCTCGATATCTTCGGCCGTTCGACGCCGGCGGGCGGCGTCGGCACCGGCGTGATCTACGACGCCGCCGGCCACATCGTCACCAACAACCACGTGATCATGGTGGGGAACCAGGTCGCCGACCGGATCACGGTCACACTATCGGACCAGCGCACCATCCGCGCGACGGTGGTCGGCCGCGACGCGCCGACCGACCTCGCCGTGCTCAAGATCGATGGCGCCAACCTGGCGCCCGCAAGCTTCGGCAACTCCGACGACCTGCAGGTCGGCCAGGATGTCGTCGCCATCGGCTTCGCGCTCGACCTCAAGGGCGCGCCGACGGTGACGCGCGGCGTGGTCAGCGCCAAGGGCCGCACGATCGATGAGCAGCAGTACACGATCAACGACGCCATCCAGACCGACGCCGGCATCAACCCCGGCAACTCCGGCGGCCCGCTCGTCGATGCCAACGGCAACGTCGTCGGCATCAACACGGCGATCATCCAGGGCGCCAATACGATCGGCTTCTCGATCTCGTCGGCGCTGGTGCAGCCGACGGTGCAGGCGCTGATCAAGGACGGTCAGATCAACCGCGCCTACCTGGGCGTGGGTACCGTCGACGTGACGAGCAGCATCGCCCAGAACTTCGGCCTGCCGGTCGACCAGGGGATCGCCGTGACGCAGGTCGCCGCCGGCAGTCCCGCCGAAGCGGCCGGCCTCCAGGGGAACGACGTGATCGTCAGCATCGATGGCCAGAACGTCGCGAACAACGGCGACCTGCTGGCGGTGCTCGCCCGGCGCAAGGCCGGCGACCGCGTCAGCGTGCAGTACTACCGCGGCAACAGCCGGCAAACCGCCACCGTCACCCTCGGATCGCGACCCGGGCCGTAGCGGCGGCGTCACAACGACGCACCCTCTCGTGGCGCCACCTGCGCGACCGCCGCCGCCAGCGAGGGCCGGCGCTGTGCCCACGGCTCCAGCGCCTCGAACCCGCGCGCCGCCCGCAGCACGAGCGCGTCCTCGTACGCGCGGCCGACGATCTGCAGGCCGACCGGCATCCCCCGCGCGTCGAACCCGCATGGCACCGACGCCGCCGGCTGTCCGGTCAGGTTGAACGGCGCCGTGTACGGCGACCAGGCGAGCGGCGGGTAGTCCGAGCCGGCGATCGTCTTCGGCGGCTCCCCGACCGGGAACGCCGTGACGGAGAGCGTCGGCGTCAGCAGCAGGTCGTACGTCTGGTGGAAGCGCTGCATCGTCTGCCAGAGCGCCATGCGGCGCTCGTTCGCGCGCACGTACTCGGCGGCGCTCGCCTTCGTGCCCGTCTCGAGGAAGAACTGCGCCGTCTCGCCGACTTGTGTGCGTTGCTCATCGGTTAGCGCCTGCAGCCAGACGGCATCGGCCGATGCGGCGAGCGTGATGAAGGTGCGGTCGGCGGTCGGGCTGTCGAATCCGGGGCTCGCTTCCTCGACGATGCACCCGAGGTCCTCGAAGCGCCGGGCGGCCCGCTCGCAGAGCGCGCGCACCTCGGGGTCGACCAGCGCGTAGCCGAGGTCGGCGCTCCATGCCACGCGGCGGCCCTTGACGCCGAACTGCAATTCCGCGAGGAACGAGCCCGGGTAGTCCGCGACGGAGAACGGGTCGGCGGGCTCGCGGCCCTGTAGGACGTCGAGCATCAGCGCCGCATCGGCGACCGTGCGCGACATGGGCCCGCGGTGCGTGAGCGTCGACCAGCCGCCCGGGTTGCGGGCGACGCGGCCGTACGTCGGCTTGATGCCGAAGATGCCGCAGAACGACGCCGGGATGCGGATCGAGCCGCCGCCGTCGCTGCCGAGCGCGATCGGCCCGAGGCCGGCCGCTACCGCCGCGCCGGCGCCGCCGCTCGACCCTCCCGGCGTGCACGCCGGGTCCCACGGATTGCGGCTCGCGCCGAAGAGCGGGTTCTCCGTCGTCGGCAGGAAGCCGAACTCCGGCGTGTTCGTCTTGCCGAGGTGGACGATGCCGGCGTCGAGCAGCCGCTTGACCGAATACTCGTACCCCCGGGCGATGCGGTCCCGGTAGATCAGCGAGCCCTTCGTCGTCGGCAGGCCGGCGACGTCGAACAGATCCTTGATCGACGCCGGCACGCCGTGCAGCGGCGGCAGCGCCTCGCCGCGCATCACCGCCGCCTCGGCCGCGCGCGCGGCCGCGAGCGCCATCTCGGGCGTGACCAGCACGTAGGCAGTGAGCGCGGGGTTGAGCGCGTCGATGCGCTCCAGCAGCGCCTGCGTGACCTCGACCGGCGAGAGGCGCTTCTGGCGGATCGCCTCGCGCATCTCCGTCGCCGGCATCCAGGCGATCTCGTCGCCCTTCGTCGCGCTGTCGTCCATCACGGCTCCCTCCCGGCTGCTGGCTCGTCAGCGGCGCCCGCTGCGTGCGTCCCCGCTCGCCTGTCTGTCGCCTGCCGTCTCTGCCTGGAACATCGCTTCGTTGTGCACTGCCCTTCTCCGGCGCAATCGCGACGGCCGCAAGTGGTCAACCGCTCCGAAACCGCTCGCTTGCATCATCCCGGGTGCCGTTCCGCATCAGGGCGATCTCTCGGCTGTCACCGCTCGTCCGTCGTCCGTCGTCCGTCGTCCGTCGCGTCCGTCGTCCGTCGCCTGGAGGACGTGGCGTTCCATGGCCGCCGCCGCCCCCAGACACAAGCCCGTGCTACGATCGCTCTGCCATGAGCATGGACATCGCCATCGCTACGTTCAACCCGGCCCTGCACCTCGACGTCGCCGCGTCGCTGCTCGCCGAACGGCAGCGGCGCGACCGCGGGCGGGAGCCGCTGCTGCCCGCCGCCTTCGAGGTGCCGGCGGCCTGTCGCGCCGTCATCGAGCCGGCCTTCGCCCAGTCGGGCTGGTACGGCGTCGTCGCCAGCGCCGGCCGCGAATGCGTCGGCTTCCTCATCGGCACGCCGCAGCTCTTCCCGCCCACGCACTTCCTCGCCTCGTTCTTCCCGGCGCGCAGTATCGGCGTCAGCTATCAGTCCCACGCCGCGAGTGCCGGCCGGGAATACGACGTCTATCGTGCGATGTACGCCGCGCTCGCCGACGAGTTCGTGCGCCGCGGCTACTTCGACCACATCGTCAGCATCGCGCCATCCGATGCCGCGACCGCCGAGGCATGGGCGTCGCTGGGGTTCGGCCGCCACTCGGTGGCCGCCCTGCGCGACGTCGCGCCGCCGACGCGGGCCGCCGCGGACATCGAGGTGCACCCGGCGAGCGCCGAGGACGCGGAGGTCGTCTACGCGCTCGCCGAAGAGCTGAACCTGCACCACGCCCGCGCGCCGATCTACTGGCCGTACATCCGGGAGTCCGATGCGGCGAGCCACGAACTCTCGCTCGGCCTGCTCAACGACCCCGCCAACGCGCACTGGATTGCCTACGAGGACGGCCGCGCGGTCGGCATGAACACGTTCATGATGCCGGCGTTCCTCTCCATCATGACCGTGCCGGAAGAGACCGTCTACTTGTACCAGGGCATCGTCACGCAGGATGCGCGCGCGGCCGGCATCGGCACGGCGCTGCTCGCGCGCGGCGCCGCCTGGGCGCGTGAGCAGGGCTACAAGCACATCGGCCTGCACTTCGCGGCGCCGAACCTGCAGGGGGCGCAGTTCTGGCAATCGAGCGGCTTCAAGCCGATCGAGTTCGGCATCCGCCGTCACATCGACGAGCGCGTCGCCTGGGCGGGCCGCTAGGGTTCGGTCGCCGGGCGCGGATCGTAGGCCGGAACTCGCAGGTCGCACGTCGCGCCGTTTGTTGCGTGCCCGTCATTGTGTGCGACCGTCTGCCGCGGGCGCACGGCGGCAGCGTCGGCATCGCCGAAGTCGCCCGCTCACGACGACCGGTTGCTGTGTGCCCTTTCGGTGTTTGCTGTCGTCCGCAATCCGCCGCATCCCGCCGGCACCAGCGCCGGCATCGCCGAAGCCGCCCGCGAATCGCCAGCACGCGCGCGCGTAATCGCGCCATTCCCGACCAACTTACTCCATCTATCGCCATGGCCAGCCGCCGCATAGGATGGACGCGGAGGAGCACCCTGCTGACCGATGACCGGGCGCGCGCCGCCCACTGATGTCGCCCTGGGAACTGCTGCTGATCCCGCTCGGCTTCGTCGTCGGGGCCTATGGCACGCTCGTCGGCGCCGGCGGCGGCTTCGTCCTCGTGCCGCTGCTGCTGATCATCTACTCCGGCGAGTCCGCATCGAGCGTCACGTCGATCTCGCTCGCCGTCGTCTTCTTCAACGCGCTCTCCGGCTCCACCGCCTACGCCCGGCTGAAGCGCATCGACTACGTCACCGGCGTCATCTTCGCCGCCAGCGCGATCCCCGGGTCGATCGCCGGCGCCTTCTTCGTGTCCGCGATCCCGCGGCAGACGTTCGACCTGATGTTCGGGGCGATCCTGCTCGCGCTCGCCGCCTGGACGATCTACAGCGCCGGCCGCACGGAGGTCGTGCGCGCGCCGCTGCGCGGACGAGGCATCATCACGCGGACGATGGCGGGCGAGCGCGGCGAGCAGTTCCGCTACTCCTACAACCTGCCGCTCGGCATCGCCTACAGCGCCAGCGTCGGCTTCCTCTCGACGCTGCTCGGCACCGGCGGCGGCGTCGTACACGTGCCGGTGATGATCACGATGCTGCGCTTCCCGGTACACGTCGCCGTGGCGACGTCGCACTTCATCCTCGTCTTCACGTCGGCGTCCGGAAGCATCGTCCACCTCACCAATGGCGACCTCGCCGGCATCAACCTGCTGCGCGCGGTGCTGCTCTCGATCGGCGTCGTGCCCGGTGCGCAGGTGGGCGCCCGGCTGGCCCAGCGCTTCGGTGGCCCGGCGATCGTCCGCTTCCTCGCGGTCGCCCTGGTCGCCCTCGGCATCCGCCTCGTCGTCGGCGCAGCGTAGGCCGGTGCGGGCCGGAGCCGCCGCATCCGAAGACCGCGCGGCGGCGATCAGACGTCCTGCCGGTTCTCCAGCGCACGCGAGAGCGTCACGTCGTCGGCGTACTCCAGGTCCGACCCCATCGGCAGGCCGCGGGCGAGGCGCGTGACGCGCACGCCGAGTGGCGTCAAGAGCCGGCTGATGTACATCGACGTCGCCTCGCCCTCGAGGTTGGGGTTCGTCGCCATGATCACTTCATGGACGGCGCCGCCGCGCAGCCGCGCCAAGAGCTCGTTCACCTTCAGGTCGTCCGGGCCGATGCCGTCCATCGGCGAGATGACGCCGTGCAGCACGTGGTAGAGCCCATGGAAGGCGCGCGTCCGCTCGACGGCGAGGATGTCGAGCGGCTCCTCGATGACACAGATCATCGACCGGTCGCGCGAGTCGTCGCGGCAGATCGCGCAGGGGTCGTCCTCCGTGACGTTCTGGCAGACGGAGCACAGCACCGTGCGCTCCTTGAGCTCGATGATCGCCTGCGCCAGCGCCAGCGCATCTTCCGGCGGGATGCGCAGCAGGTGGTAGGTCAGCCGCTGCGCGCTCTTCGGGCCGATGCCGGGGAGCTTGTGGAACTCATCGATCAGCCGCGCGACGGGCGCCGCGGCGGAGGTGGTCGCTTCATTCATGGCGGCGGTCGTCCTCGTCGTCCTTCATGTTCCGGAGGCCCGGTCGAAGCTGGCGGCGGCGGCGCGGACCGTGCGTCGCATCGCGCATCTTCGTCGGCGGCGTACGCTGCCGCGTGCGCCCGCGCGGGCTAGCCCAGCCCGGGGATGCCCAGGCTGCCCGCCATGCCGGCAAGCTGCCCCATCTGCAGGGCCTGCACCTTCTGCAGCACCTCGTTCAGCGCCGCCGTCAACAGATCCTCGAGCATCTCCACGTCATCCGGGTCGACGACCTCCCGGTCGATCTTCAGCGAATCGACCTTCATGCCGCCCGTGATCACGACGTGGACGGCGCCGCCGCCCGAAGAGCCCTCGGCGCGCTTCTCCGCCAGGTCGGCCTGCGCCTTCGCGATCTGCTGCTGCATCTGCGCCAGCTTCGCCATCATGTCGCGGTTCATCGCCATCGCTGCCGCTCCTACTCCTCCGAGATGATCTTCGCACCGTGGTTCTGCACCGCGTGCTGCACGAGCGGGCTCACCGCCCGGGCCGGCCGCGGCGCAATGATACACCGGATCGACACCGGCGCTTCGAGGATGCCGGCGGCGATCTCTTCGTACACGTGGCGGTTCACCGGGAGCTCCGCCTGCTGCCTCGGGTAGCCGTCGGCGTAGAAGCCGAGCGTCAGCACGCCGTCCTGCCAGGACATCGCCCGGCACGAGCCGTTGAGCAGCGCATCGAGCTTCGGGCTGCGCGGCCGGGCGAGCTTGCGGATCTGGTCGACGAGCGTCGCCAGTTCGGGGTCGCCGCCGGTCGGCGCCGTGGCGTCGTGGTCGACGGCTGGCGCGCCGCCGTCGCCGTTCGCTGCGATCTTCTGCTCGCCGTTGGCGGCGGCGGGCTTCGTCGCCGGCGGGCCCTCCGAAGCGGGCGGGATCACCGGCGCCTTGCTCCCGAGCATCGCGGCGATCTCTTCCGCCGACGCGTTCTGCAGGTTGCCGCGCGTCGCCGGCCGCGCCGCTGATTGCGCGGTCGCCGGCCGCTCTGCCGGAGGCCGCTGCGACGGCTGGTACGGCTGCCCGCGCGGCACCGGCGCGGTCGTGGCCGCCTGCGTCGGCGCGGCAGGCTCCAGCGTCGACTCCGCGAGCGCCAGCTCGAGCGGCAGCGGCGAGAGCGGGTCGGCGCGCAGGTCGGCCTCGCTAAAGAGCTTCAGCACGCGCACCATCTGCGCCGCCGCGACCCCTTCGATGCTCTTGCGCATATCGGCCACCTGCTCCGCCGTCCAGCCGCGCTCCGCCCCGGCGCCCGCCTGCACCAGCAGCAGCTCCCGCAGCCGCGCGACGACCTCCTTCTGAAACTGCCGCAGATCCAGCCCGTCGTCGCGCACGGCGCCGATCGTCGCCAGCCCCTCCGCCAGCCGGCCGCGCGCCGCCTGCAGCGAGAGTTCCGCCGCGCGGTCGTCCGCGACGAGCCCCAGCCCTTCGCGGACGGCCTCGAGCGAGGCGTCCTTGCCGTACGAGTCGCACACTTGCTCCAGCAGGTTGACGGCGTCGCGCAGGCTCCCCGTCGCGCTGCGGGCGATCAGCTCGAGCGCGTCGCGTCCGATGCTGATCCCCTCCTGCTCGCTGATGTATGCCAGCCGGTCGACGCTCGCGGCCAGCGAGATGCGCCGGAAGTCGTGGCGCTGGCAGCGCGAGAGGATCGTCGCCGGCAGCTTGTGCGCGTCGGTCGTCGCGAGGATGAAGATGATCTGCGGCGGCGGCTCCTCGAGCGTCTTCAGCAGCGCGTTGAACGCCTCCGTCGTCAGCATGTGCACCTCGTCGATGAGGTACACCTTGTGCGCTTCGGCGCCGCCCGTTGGCGCATAGTTCGCCTTCTCGCGCAGCTCGCGGATCTCGTTGATGCCGCGATTGCTGGCACCGTCCATCTCGACCAGGTCGAGCGCCCGGCCCTCCCTGTACGCCAGGCACGACGGGCAGGCATCGCACGGCTCGCCCGGCGCCTCGCCCGCCGCGCCGGTGTTGCGCTCGCAGTTGATCGCCTTCGCCAGCAGGCGCGCCGTCGTCGTCTTCCCCGTGCCGCGCGGGCCGGAGAACAGGTACGCGTGCGAGACCTTGTGTTGCGCCAGCGCGTTCAGCAGCGTGCGCGTGACGACGTCCTGGCCGGCGACGTCGGCGAAGCGCTGCGGGCGCCACTTGCGATAGAGGACTTCGGCCGGCATGCGCGCTCCCGTGCCTCGTGGTGATCGAAGGGGTACCGCATTATACGAGGTCGTCCGGCGTGGGGCAGGATCAGCGGGGCCTCGACCGCGTCGGCCTCCAGGCGGAGCGCGACGCCGGCGACGACGGGCCGCGGCATCTGCACTGGCCGCGCGCCGATGACGCGCCGCCGCCGGCCGCCGCCGCTCCACTCGCCCTTCGCGAAGCCGATCGGTCGCGGTCGTCGATGGTGGCCGGCTCCCGCCTATGCAGCGCGGCGCCAGCGCCGTGCCCTCATCCACATGCTCTCAGCAGGTCAATCAGGCGACCGACGAGCCGGGACCGCCGGGGCGGCGGCGTCGCCTTCGGCTGGCGCCGGGCAGCAGCCCGGTCAGGCGCGACGGCGGCTGAGGAGAGCGGCGGCGATGGCGGCGGCGCCTGCCGCGGCAAGCAGTACGTCGAGCCAGCGCGGGATGGCGCTGGAGGCGCGGCCGGACCCGCCGTCGCCGGCGGACGGGAGCGAGGCGCCGGCAGCAGCCGCCGCGGCGCTGGTCGCTGCCGGCGGCGCGCCCGTGCCCGCCGGGACGGGCGTCTGGGCGATGCCAGCGCCGCCCGCCGGCGGTGTCTGGCCCGCGGACGATGTGGCGGCGGCCGGGGGCTGGCCGGTGGCGGTCGCCTGGGCGCTGCCGCTCGGCCGCGGCGTGCTCGTCGCGCTCGGTGGCGGCGTGCTCGTCGCGGTGGCTGCGGCCGGTGTGGCGGCGGCCTGGACGACGATCGTGCCGTTCATCGCCGTGCCGGTCGGCGAGCTGTGGACGCCACAGTAGTAGCGATAGGTGCCGGGCGTGTTGAAGGTGAAGCTGAACGTGCCGGTCTGCTTCGTGCCGCTGTTGAAGCTGCCGTCGTCGGCCGTGACCGTATGCGGGATGCCGCCGTCCCATGTCCAGACGACGGTATCGCCGGCAGCGATCGTCGTCGTCGAGGAGCCGGATGCGGCGTCGATGAAGGCGATCGTGTCCGACACGCGGACGCCCGCGGTGGCGGCGCGTGCGCCGCTCGCCGGCAGGAGATGGACCGTGGCCGCGGCAGCGAGCAACATCAGGCCGAGTGCGATGCAGCGTCTCATGTTGATCTCCCGTGGTCGGCTTCAGGAGCGCGTCGTCCCTTCGCTGTTCTCTACGACGTAGCGGCGACGGCGGATTGCTGATGTGCGGGGTTCAGCGCTACCATCTCCCCGGCCCCACGATCCGGGCCGGAGGAGGCGGCGTGGGCGTGCGCAAGGCGGTGGTGCTGGCGGCGGGGTACGGGACACGACTGCTACCGGCGACGAAAGCGCAACCGAAGGAAACGCTCCCCCTCGTCGACAAGCCGATCATCCAGTACACGGTGGAGGAAGCGGCGGCCGCCGGCTTGCGCCAGGTGATCATCGTCACGGCGGCGAGCAAGCGGGCCGTGGAGGACCACTTCGACCGATCGCTGGAGCTCGAGATGACGCTACGGGAGAAGGGCGACCTCTCGCGGCTGGCGGAGATCCAGAAGATCAGCGACCTGGCCGACTTCGTCTACGTGCGGCAGAACGAGCAGAAGGGCGTCGGGCACGCCGTGCTGCAGGTGAAGGACATCGTCGGCGACGAGCCCTTCGTGCTGATGTTCCCCGACGACGTCCCGGTCGCCGACGTGCCGGTGGCGAAGCAGCTCGTCGACGTGTTCGAGCGCTGCCACGGCAGCGTCCTCGCGGTCGAGGAGATCGCCGCGGCCGAGGTCGAGCAGTACGGGATCGTCGGCGGCGAGAAGGACGCGGAGGGCCTCGTGCGGGTGGCCACGCTGGTCGAGAAGCCGAAGGCGGAAGATGCCCCGTCGCGCCTGCGCATCGTCGGGCGCTACGTGCTGACGCCGGAGATCTTCGAGGTGCTCGAGCGGACGCCGCCGGGGAAGGGCCGCGAGGTGCAGCTGACGGACGGCCTGGCGACGCTGATGCAGACGCAGCCGGTGTTCGCCTGCGAGGTCGAGGCCCGGTGGTACGACACCGGCAGGCCGCTGGGGCTGCTGCGGGCGTCGATCGAGATGGGCCTCCGCCGCTCGGACATCGGCCCGGGGCTGCGCGACTTCCTGCGCACGCTGCCGCTCGACGACTGATGCCGGATCCGCAGGCGGACGCCGGGCGCTCGCGGCGCCGGACCGGCCGCATCCTCTCGCTCGGGTACCCGCTGCCGGGGCCGCTCGTCGACAACTACGACTTCGTCAGCGCGCCCGCGTTCTTCGACTACGATGCCATCGTCGTCGACCCCGCCGCGCTGTCGCTGCTGCTCGAGCGCCTGCTCGACGGCTCGCTGGAAGCCGAGAGCTTCGGCGGCCGGCGCGTGCGCGCGACGCCCGGGCAGCCGACGGACCTCGCGTTGGCGGACGTGCTGCTGCGGCGACGCGAGGAGACGCGCGCGCTGCTGGCGCACGACGGCGTGGTGGTGTGCTTCGCCGTGCCGGCGACGAGCCACAGCGGCATCGACGGGCTCGACGCGCTCGACGACTACTACTGGCTGCGGGAGCCCGCCTCTTCGGACGCCGGGAGCGCCGCCCACGGCGACGATCCTGCCGCCGCCAGCGCCGCGCCGGCGCCGCTGGTCACGGCGCGGATGAGGGCCGCCGACGGGACGCGGGTGTCCGTGACGGACTTCGGGCATCCGCTGGCGGCGTTCGTGGAGAGCCAGTTGGCGAACGTCGCATACCGCGCGTACTTCGACGTCGCCCCGGACGACCGGGGCGCGCACATCGTCTTCATCGAGAGCGCGGGCGGCATGCCGGTCGGCGTCGAACTGCCGGCCGCGCACGGCCGCGTGATCTTCCTGCCGGCGATGAGCCCTCCGGGCGGCGAGGCGCGCTACGCGGCCGCGGATGCGCTGCAGGAGGGGATCCGCCGTGCGCTTGGCGTGATGGCGGAGGGACGGGCGCCGGCCTGGCTGGACGGCGAGCGGCTGCCGGGCGTCGATGAGCTCCGCGCCGCCCGCGCTGCGGCGCGCGGCAGACAGGACGAAGCCACGGCTGCCTTCGCACAGGCGGCCGCGGCATACGACGAGCGCGCACGGTACGGGCGCCTGCTCTGGCAGGAGGGCGCGCTCGGGCTCGAGGCCGTCGTCGTCGACGCGCTGCGGCTGATCGGCTTCGACGTGTACGTGAGCACGACGGGCGAGATCGAACTGCGCACCGACATCGGCGCCGTCGTGGTCGAGGCCGAGGCGAGCGAGCAGGCCGTGGGGATGGGCGCGCATCATCGGCTGCGCCAGCGCATCGAGCGGGCGATCGAGCAGCGGGGGACGGCGCCGCGCGGGCTGTTGGTGGTGAACGGGTACCGATTGCAGGCGCCGGACGACCGGCCGCCGCAGATCAGCGACGCCGTGCGGACCGCGGCGGAGACGATGCGGTACTGCGTCGCGACGACGGTATCGTTGTTCGCGGCCGCCGCCGCGCAGCTCACCGACGACGACGATGCCGTGCGGTCGTACCGGGAGCGGCTGCTGACGACGGACGGCGTGGTCGATCGGAGCCGCGCATGACGTCTCGCGGCGACGCCAGGCGCCGCGCGGCGCATGTCAGCTCCACCGTCGCCGGCGAGCGGGTGACCGAGCGGGCAAGGGACGACGCAGCAACGGCGCGATATCCTGTCTAGCGCCATAGATCATCTTGCTGGAAGAAAGGGGTCGATGCGATGGCGATCACGTTGACGGAGAAGCAGCGGAAGCTGCTGACGGAGGGGAAGAACTTTGCGCACGTGGCGACGATCATGCCGGACGGCTCGCCGCAGGTGACGCCGGTCTGGGTCGACTTCGACGGCAGACACATCCTGTTCAACACCGAGGAGAAGCGGGTGAAGCTGCGCAACCTGCGCCGCGACCCGCGGGTGACGCTGAGCGTGCTGGACATGGGGAACCCGTACGACTTCGTCGAGTTCCGGGGACGCGTCGTCGAGATGACGACGGAGGGTGCAGACGCGCACATCGATGCCATGGCGAAGAAGTACCTGGGGCAGGAAACGTACCCGTTCAGCCGCCCCGGCGACGTCCGGGTGATCGTGAAGATCGAGGTGACGGCGGCGACGGGCTAGGAGCGGCGGCGGGCGCCGGATCGACCGCCGACGACGCTCGGTGCGCGACGGCCGCAGGTCGCGCCGGTCGCGGCGGCTCGTCCGACCGGATCGCTCGACCACGGAGTTCGGCGTTGCTGCGCGCGCTTACTCCCGCACGTAGAGGCGGCCGCCGGTGGCGCGGAACTCCGCCGCCTTCTCGCTCATGCCGACGGCGATCGCGTTCTCGGCGGCGACGCCGTGCGTCCGGGCGTAGTCGCGCACGTCCTGGCTGATGCGCATGCTGCAGAAGTGGGGACCGCACATCGAGCAGAAGTGCGCGACCTTGGCCGGCTCGGCAGGCAGCGTCTCGTCGTGGTAGGCCGCGGCGGTCTCCGGATCGAGTGAGAGGTTGAACTGGTCGCGCCAGCGGAACTCGAAGCGCGCCTTCGAGAGGGCGTCATCCCAGTCCTGTGCGCCGGGGTGGCCCTTCGCCAGGTCGGCGGCGTGGGCGGCGATCTTGTAGGCGATGACGCCGTCCTTGACGTCCTGGCGATCCGGCAGTCCGAGGTGCTCCTTCGGCGTCACGTAGCAGAGCATCGCCGTCCCGTACCAACCGATCATGGCGGCGCCGATCGCCGACGTGATGTGGTCGTATCCCGGTGCGATGTCGGTCGTCAGCGGGCCGAGTGTGTAGAACGGCGCCTCGCGGCAGACCGCGAGCTGCAGCTCCATGTTCTCCTTGATCTTGTGCATCGGCACGTGGCCGGGCCCCTCGATCATCACCTGCACGTCGTGCTCCCGGGCGATCTCGGTCAGCTCGCCGAGCGTGCGCAGCTCGCCGAACTGCGCCTCGTCGTTGGCATCGGCGATGCAGCCGGGGCGGAGGCCGTCGCCGAGCGAGAAGGCGACGTCGTAGGCGCGCATGATCTCGCAGATCTCGCGGAAGTGTGTGTAGAGGAAGTTCTCCTCGTGACGGTTGAGGCACCACGCCGCCATGATCGAGCCGCCGCGCGACACGATGCCGGTGACGCGCTTCGCCGTCAGCGGCACGTAGCGCAGCAGTACGCCGGCATGCACGGTGAAGTAGTCGACGCCCTGCTCCGCCTGCTCGATCAGCGTGTCGCGGTACACCTCCCACGTCAGGTCTTCGACCTTGCCGTCGACCTTCTCGAGCGCCTGATAGATCGGCACCGTGCCGATCGGCACCGGCGCGTTGCGGATGATCCACTCGCGCGTCGTATGGATGTCCTTGCCGGTCGAGAGATCCATCACCGTATCGGCGCCCCAGCGCGTCGCCCAGGTCATCTTCTCCACCTCTTCGTCGATCGACGAGGCGACGGCGGAGTTGCCGATGTTCGCGTTGATCTTCACGAGGAAGTGGCGGCCGATGATCATCG
Source organism: Dehalococcoidia bacterium (assembly GCA_015478665.1). Classification (GTDB taxonomy): domain Bacteria; phylum Chloroflexota; class Dehalococcoidia; order DSTF01; family JACRBR01; genus JADMII01. The sequence goes on along the minus strand of JADMII010000016.1, from coordinate 31,872 downwards.
GCTCGCTCTCCGGGTGGTTGACGTTCGACGGGATGATCGCCCGGCCGCGGGCGACCTCGTCCCGCACGAACTCGGGCGCGCAGCCCTCGCGCAGGGCGATGAACTCCATCTCCGGCGTGATCACGCCGGCGCGCGCGTAGTGCGACTGCGTAACCGCACGGCCGGCCTTCGCCCGCAGCGGGCGGCGGCGCAGGCCGGGGAACTCCTCGCCGTCCCGTCGGCGGGCGCCGGCGCCCCGCGCGCCTTCGTCGCGGCGGCGCGTGTCGCGCCCGTCGTACGGCTCGACGTCGCCGCGCTCTTCGACCCAAGCTCGCCGCAGCGGCGGCAGGCCGGCGCGGACGTCGGTGGCGATCGAGCGGTCGGTGTAGGGGCCGCTGGTGTCGTAGAGGAGGACTGCGGCGAGCGCGTCGGCGCCCGGCGCGGACGTCAGCGCCACCTCACGCATCGGCACGCGCACGCCGGCGCGCGTCCCGGGAATGTACACCTTGCGGCTGTTCGACGCGGCGAGCGCGCCGGCGGCGGAAACGCTGGGGTCGGCGGTGTCGAGCATCGGCTTCTCCTTGCGCGGCAGCGAAGGCGCCGGGGGCGACGACGCGTGTGAGATGCGAAACGCCGCTGCGATGCAACGGCGTCCTCGGCTGTGTGTCCCTTCGCCGGCATGACCCGGGCAGGTTCAAACGGTCGGCGTACGCCCTCTCAGCCCGCAGGCTCCCGTCACTGCTCTTCGGTTGTGCTTCCACCGTACAGGCGACGGCGCGGCGTTGCAAGCCAGGGCTGGCTTGATGGCGCACGCAGGAGGTAGTCGCGGGATGCGGTGAGAAGGGGTGAGGTGGGAGACGAGTTGACCAGCGTGCTTCGTCGCTTCCAGTTCCCGGCATCGAGCGCGCAGCATCAGTCGGAGCGGTGACGCACGTCCGCGAACCGGCGCGCGTCGGCCTCGACGGGCGCGACGGGATCGCACGTCCCGCTGCCGGTGCGTCGCTCACGTACAGTCGCTCACGTACAATGGAGAGCGATGACCGCCACCTACGACGCGATCGTGCTCGGCGCCGGGCCCGCCGGGAGCACCGCCGCCCGCGAACTGGCGCGAGGGGGCGCCCGCGTGCTGATCCTCGACCGCGCCCGATTCCCGCGCGACAAGCCATGCGGCGGCGGCGTCACGTTCCGCGCCGACGCCGCCAGCGAGCTCGACCTGGCGCCGGTGACGGAGCGCGAGATCTACGGCGTGCGCATCAGCATCCGCATGGGGCGGCGCTTCGAACGCACGAGTCCGCGCCTGCTGGCGCGGATGACGCAGCGGGCGCGTCTCGACAGCTACCTCGTCGAGCAGGCGGCCGCCGCCGGCGCCGGGTTCCGGGACGCATCGCCGGTGCACGGAGTCGAACTCGACGGCGCGGCGGTGCGAGTCCGGGCCGGCAGCGACGTCTATGAGGCGCGGCTGCTGATCGGCGCCGACGGCGTCAACGGCCCTTCGGCGAAGATCATCGGCCTGGCGCCGCTCTCCGAGCACGCGGTCGCCTTCGAGGCGAACTATCCGGCGGACGCGGCGACGATGGACGACTGGTCACGCGTCATTGCCCTGGACCTCGCCGGCGTCCCTGGCGGCTACGGCTGGGTGTTCCCGAAGGGCGACCACCTGAACATCGGCGTCGGCGGCTGGCAGTACGTCGGCCCGACGCTGCGGCAGCGGCTCTCGAAGCTCTGCCGCTACTACGGCTTCGACGAGTCGCGCCTGGTCGGCTTCCGTGGCTATCGGCTGCCGCTCCGCCGTGACGACGCGCCGGTGCACCGCGGCGCCGTCATGCTCGCGGGAGATGCCGCCTGCCTCGTCGACCCGCTCTCGGGCGAGGGCATCTGGGCGGCGTTCGTCAGCGGCCGGCTGGCGGCTGACGAAGGGCTGCGCTACCTCTCCGGCCACGTGCCCGACCTTTCCGGCTATCAGCGCGCGCTCGACGCGGCGATGCGCGACGAGATCGTGGCGTCGCGGCGGCTGCAGGCGATTCTGCAGCGGCTGCCGTCGTTCTCCGTGCTGATGCTGAAGTACAACGGCACGTTCTGGCGCTACATGACGGAGATCATCCGCGGCGAGATCGCCTATCCCGACCTGCCGCGCAAGCTCGGGCCGCTACGCCACGCGCTCGACCGCTGGGCGGACTGGGAGATCGCCCACCATCGCCAGCTGATCGCCCGCGCCTGCTGACTCGCCGCTACGGCGCCGCATCGGGCGAGACGCGCGCGCACGTCGCCGGCGTCTCGGGCGTCGGCGTCGCAGTGGGCGCATCCGCGGCGTCTGCGACCGGCAGGTTCGCGCCGCAGAGCAGCGTCCGCGTGTCGACGAGAAAGCCATCGGGCTCCGGCGTCATCGGGAAACGGTCGAGGTTGCGGTCCGCAGGCCCCGTGACGAGCGTGCCGGTACGGTCGAAGCGGGCGCCGCTGCAGGGGTCGGTGAAGAGGCCCGGACCGGCCGTGCCGCTCGCGCTCGAGACGACGGCCAGCGGCTGCCAGACGAGCTTGCAGCCGCGCACGTCGCCGAAGTAGCCCGGCGGGTAGGCGTACAGTGCCGCGACGCGCCCGGAGCCGTCCGACGTCATGAAGAACCCGTCCGCCGCGAACTCGACCGGGTCGCCGGTCAGCTCGTTCGTGATGCGCGTCTGCACGAGGCGGCCGCCGGGAGCGCCGTTGTCGCGGATGGTGCCCATGAGCGCCGCCACACCGACGCCGAGAGCGGCGATCGACAGGACGAGCGCCAGTGCCACGCCGATGCGCGTCCCGATCACACCGCCGCCAGTCCCTGGTCGAGGTCACGGACGATGTCGTCCGGCGCCTCGATGCCGACCGAGAGCCGCACGAGTCCATCGCCGATGCCGCGATGGGCTCGTTCGTCCGCGCTCAGCCCGCGATGCGACGTCGTCGCCGGATGCGAGACCGTCGTCGCAACATCGGCGAGGCTTGCGGCGAAGCGGACCATCGAGAGCGCGGCGACGAAGCGCCCAACCGCCGGGCGATCGGCGAGCTCGAACGAGAGCATGCCGCCGGCGCCGCGCGGCAGCAGGCGGCGGGCGCAGCCGTGGTCGGGGTCGGACGGCAGGCCGGCATAGTACACGCGGCGCACCTTCGGGTGGCCGGCGAGGTGGCCGGCGACGTGGAGGGCGTTGGCTGTATGCCGCTCCATGCGCAGGGCCAGCGTCTTCATGCCGCGCAGCGTCAGCCAGGCATCGAGCGGCGAGCAGACCGCGCCGAAGACGTTGCGGGCGCTGCGGACGGTCTCCAGCAGCGGCGCCGGGCCGACGACGACGCCGGCGGTGACGTCGCTGTGGCCGCCGAGGTACTTCGTGGCGCTGTGCAGGACTACGTCCGCGCCCTGCGCGAGCGCCTGCGAGAGCGCCGGCGACGTGAACGACGCATCGACGGCGAGCACGGCGCCGCCGGCGTGGGCGACCTCCGCCAGCGCCGCGATGTCGGCGACGCGCATCAGCGGGTTCGAGACGGTCTCGACGAGGACGAGCTTCGTTGGCGGCCGCATCGCGTCGCGGAAGCTCGCCGGGTCGCTGACGTCGGCGAGCGACGTCGTGATGCCGTGTGCTGCGAGCGGTCCGCTGAGCAGCGTCGTCGTCGTGCCGTAGAGGTCCGAGGCGGCGACGACGTGGTCGCCCTGAGCCAGCAGCGCGAGGACCAGCGACGAGATCGCCGCCATCCCCGAGGCGGTCGCCACCGCCGCCTCGCCGTGTTCGAGCGCCGCAAGCGCATCTTCGAGCGCGACGACGTTCGGGCTGGCGGTGCGGGCGTAGAGGTAGTAGCCGCGCTCGTGGTCCATCGCCCGCTCGACGAGATCTGGCGACGGCGTCTCATAGACGGACGACAGGTACAGCGGCGGCGCCAGCGGCGGCGTGCGGACGTCGGGCGCGGCGCTCTCGTGCACGCAGCGGGTGTCGAACGACGGCTCTTCGGGCGCTGGCATCGCGACAGTATAGGGCCGGACGTCGCCGATCGCCGCGTCGGCGGCTGGTCGCTCGGTGATGGGCGACTGCTTGCTCTGCCGCCCGGAACTTATCGGCCGCACGCAGCGTCTGGGTTGTGTGACGGAGTGGAAGGAAGCGGCGATGGGACGCGGGATGGGAAGCTGCGGGCAGGCAAGGCGGCGGCGGCAGCGTTCGCGGCTGGCGTCATCGGCATCACCGCGACGCTGGCCGGGCGGCGGTGACGGCCCGGGCTTGGCGCGCGGGGCGAGGACGCCGGGCAGCGGGCCGGTCCCGGCGACGTGTAGCCGCACTGCCCCGGTCTGCAACGACCAGGGGGCCGGCGGCGGCGCCAGCCATCTGCGGTGCGACGAGGCGACGCCGCCCACTCCGGCAGCGGCGCCATAAGACGGAGCGCCGCCAGTGGGGCGTCCGTGCATCGGGGACTGAAGAGGAGGAAGCCATGGGACGGTGGGACTGGAAGCGGCGGGCGGCGGGCGGTGTGGTGGTCGCGATCACGGTCCTACTCATCGTGGCCGTGATCGTCAGCCGCGCCAGCGGCGGCGCGACGCAGCCGTCCGCGCGAGAGGGGACGCACGCGGGCGGCGGCACGACGCAGCCATCGGCGGGGACGCCACCGGGCGGCGGCGGCGTCAGCGCCGCGGTCTGCGCACCCGGCGTGCCGAATTGCGTCGACAAGATCGTCGGCGGCGGCGGCACGGATGGCGCCGCCTGCCGCGTCGAGGAGGGGTGCGCGACTGCGCCACCGTCGTATCCCTGCAGGCAGGACGCCTGCCCGCCGGTCACATCGTGCCTGCAGCCGCGTCCGCTCGCCCCTTCGGCGCCCTCCGGGACGCCGGCCGGCGTCCAGGCGCAGACAGGGACGGCGTGCGTCCCGCCGCCGGTCGCCTGCGCGGTCGCGCCGGACTGCCCGACTGCGCCGGGCTGCCCGACGCAGCCGCCGCCGGCGCCTTCGTCGCGCGACGGCGCCACGCCGTCGGCATGCGACCCGTGCCAACCCGGCGCGACGCCGGTCGCATCGTGCCAGGACGCATGCCCGCCAGCGGGGGAGGGGAGCGCCGTCGCCGCCCAGGCGCCGCCCGCCGTCGCCTGCGTGCCGCCCGGCGTGGCCTGCCCGCTTGCCTCCGGCACGCCGCCGTGCCCGCCGCTGCCGCGCCCGTCGTGTCCGGCGCCGACGCCGACACTACCGTCCGGAAGGCCGTCGGAGTGCGCCGGGGAACCCGGCTGCGCGCCGTGCGTGCAGAATCCCGACCCGGCGTGCGGGCCGCAGGTCTGCACGGCCGAAGCGACGCCGCCGCAGGTGAGCCGCTAACGCCGCTTCCGGCCGGCCGCGAACGTCAGACGCGCCCCGGCAACGACGCGGCGGCCCGACCGGCGAGCCCGGACGCGGACGACTGCCGCAGGTCATCGTGCCCGGCGGGTTCCGCCCCGGCGAGATCTGCGCTGCCGACGGATCCTGGCCGCGCCGCTGGCGAGCCTGGTCTGTCCGTCCATCACGGCGATCGGGATGGGCCAATCGGTGGCCGCGATGTGAAGCTGCGGGTGACGCCCCCCGTGCCTCGCATGACAACGCCGGGCGCGTGCGGTCACTGCGATGACGCTGCGGAGTCTGCGGGGCGCGGGGCGGTCGCCCATCGGGTCGTGCGCTGCCGCGCTCCTCGACCGGACGGCGGACCGCCGCTTCTGTACCGCGAAACGCAGAGAGCGGAGCGCCGAACACGATCGCTGCCACGCTGCTGATCGGGCGCCAGGTGGCACGACCACGACGCGCTTGCCACCATGATGGCGCGTCGATACGATCCGCCACGAGATGATCACCGCGCCGCATCGCGTGCCCGCCGCCGACTCGCCGCATCCCGCACCTGGTCCGCATGCTCCTCGCGCGCGATGAGTTGGCGCGCTCGGCGCCCGGCCGCGCGAGCGCGATCACGCTCGGTGTCTTCGACGGCGTCCATCGCGGCCATCGGCACCTCATCGCGGCGCTGCGTCAACGCGCCATGGCGCGCGGGTTGGCGAGCGTCGTCGTCACGCTGCACCCCGCGCCCGTCCAGGTGCTGCGCCCGGATGTGCGCATCGCTTACCTGACCAGCCTCGAAGAGCGCATCGAGCTGCTTCGCGCTACCGGCGTCGATGCGGTCGCGCCGCTGACGTTCACATCGGAGGTCGCCGAGCTCTCGGCGTTCGACTTCGTCTCGATGCTCCACGACGCGCTGCAGATGCGCTTCCTGCTGATGGGGCCGGACAACGCCTTCGGTCGCGAGCGCGAGGGCACGCCGGCGCGCGTACGCGAGATCGCCGACCAGCTGGGGTTCGAGATGGAGGTGCTCTCGGCGCCGCTCGCCGCGCGCGAGGGCCGCGTCAGCGCTACCGCCGTACGCCGTGCGCTCGTCGACGGCGAGATGGAACTGGCGCGCGACCTGCTCGGCCGGCCCTTCGCCGTCCGCGGTCCGGTCGTCCGCGGACACGAGCGCGGCCGCGGCATCGGCTTCCCGACGGCGAACATCGCCGTGACGCCGGACCGCGCGCTGCCGGCGTTCGGCGTCTACGTCTCGCGGGCGACGGTCGCCGGCCGCGCGTACGCCTCGGCGACGAACATCGGCATCAACCCGACGTTCGCCGACGAGCGTCCCTCGGTCGAGACGTACCTGTTGGATTTCGAGGGCGACCTCTACGGCCGCGAGCTACGGGTCGAGGTTCTGCATCGCCTGCGCGGCGAAGCGCGCTTCGACAGCGTTGCGGCGCTCACCGCCGCCATCGCCGCGGACGTCGAGGCGACGCGCGCCTACTTCGCCGAGCACGCCGGCGACTGAGCCGGCCCCGGCCGCGCGGCATCCGCGGGCGTCGACGGCGGCGCTACCGCAGGTTGCGCTTCGCCAATGGCGACGTCCGGCGTGCGACGGCGAACGCCAGCTTCGCCATGCGGCCTTCCGGCAGCGCGATGTAGAGCGCCCACGGCAGCAGCCGCAGCACCGTGCGCCGGATCGTCGAGGGTCGCGCCCGCAGCGACAGCGTGTAGCCGATCGGCCGCACGTGGATGCTCTTTTCGAAGACCGGCTCCGCTTCCATACGAAGTCAGCATAGCCGATCGCCATCACCCGGACGGGCGAGCGGGCGCCTCCAGCACGTCCGCACCGCCGACCGTCGAGTCCACGACGCCGCGATCGCGGAGCGTGCCGATGCGGACCAACCGGGTGGTAACGGCGGCGGCCCCTATGCGCGGACAATACCAGGGTCCGTCGGGTGGCGTGAGCGGTGCCGATGGGTTGCGCGGACGCGATGGAGGACGTCGGCGGCGCGGTGGACGTCCTCGTGATCATCGGCGGGCGCGCGGATCGCCGGCTTCGTCTTCGCGCGGATGCTCTTCGCACGAAAGATGCGGACGGGTCGTGCCGGGAGTTCCGCCACGCCTGGGACGGGCGATCTTGCCCGGGCTGGAGTTTCTCGTCGCGGGCGACATCATGCGGTCAACGGCCGTCTCGCCGGCCTTCCGCGACCTGGGGCGAGCGGGCGACCATCGTCCGCGTGCGAGGTGGCTGAGCTTCACCCTCGAGTACGATCTCAGCTGCCGCGGGCCGTGGGACACATCCAGGGAGCAGACGCCGGGCGTACCGGGGCGACGCACGGCGGCCACGAAGCGGTCGCGCTCGCGCGGCCCGATGACGGAGGCGCGTTATGGCAGGAGCGAAGTACGTAATCCTCGGCGGCGGGATGGTGGCCGGCTACGCCGCACGCCAGTTCACCGAGCGCGGCGCGGGCCACGACCTGCTCATCGTCTCCTCGGACGCCGCGCCGCCCTACGAGCGGCCGCCGCTCTCGAAAGGCTTCCTCGCCGGCACGGACGACGAAGCCGGCATCTTCATCAACCCGGAGGCCTGGTACGCAGAGCACGGCATCACGCTGCGCAGACGCACCGTGGTCGAGCGGTTGGACATCGGCGGCAGACGTGTGATCACGACGGAAGGCGAGGAGCTCACGTACGAGCGCCTGCTCATCGCCACCGGCGCGCGCGTCCGTACGCTCGACGTGCCCGGCGCATCGCTCGGCGGCGTCTGCTATCTGCGCTCGCTCGACGACGCCAGGCGCATCCGCGATGGCTACGCGGGCGCGCGCAGTGCCGTCGTCCTGGGCTCGGGCTTCATCGGCATGGAAGTCGCGGCGGTGCTCGCGCAGCAGGGCAACGCGACGACAATGATCTTCCCGGAAGACCGCGTATGGCAGCGCATCTTCACGCCGGAGATGTCGGCATTCTTCGAGACGTACTACGAAGAGCACGCCGTCACCTTCCGCAAGGATGAGACGGTCGCCGCGTTCGAGGGTGATGGCCGCGTGCGCGCCGCCATCACGGCGACCGGCGCCCGCCTTGATGCCGAGATCGTCGTGGCCGGCATCGGCGTCACGCCAGCGATCGAACATCTGGCGGACAGCGGGCTGGAGCTGGAGAACGGCGTCGTAGTCAATGAATACCTCGAGACGAACGTCCCCGGCGTCTATGCGGCCGGTGACGTTGCGAACTACCGCGACGTACTCTTCGACACGCGACGGCGCGTCGAGCACTGGGACAACGCCGTCGAGCAGGGCGGCCACGTCGCCCGCATCATGCTGGGCGAGCGGACGCCGTTCGTCCACGTGCCGTACTTCTTCTCCGACGTGTTCGACCTGTCGTACGAGCTCTGGGGCGATACGACGGGCGCGGACGACGTCGCCGTGCGCGGCGATATCACCACCAGCAGCTTCAGCGTCTGGTGGCTGCGCGGCGGTCGGCTCGTCGCCGCGTTCGTCATGGGCCGGCCCGACGACGAGCGCGAGGCGGCGCCCGCCTGGATTGAAGCGCGGAAGCGCGTCTCGGCCGACCGCCTGCGTGATGACGCGCGGCCGCTCGCATCGGCGGTCGATCCGTCGGCGGCGTGACGGCCAGGAGAACTGCGACGTCCGGTGTTCCGTGGATCTCCGTTCCTCAGGACGAGAGGCGCACACGCATCGCTCATCTGTGCCCATCTGAATGATCTGCGGTTCGCCCGCCGTGTGTGTGCAGCTGCGGCGTCCGTGTTGTGTGCCGGAGACGTCCTTCGCTTCGCCCCCCGACGACAGCACATGATCACCCGTCATCTGCGCCCATCTGCGTCGACTGCGTCGACTGCGGCTCCGGGGCTCCGGGCGACCCGCGGCCTCCGACCTCCATCACGCGCGCCTGTATCGGTTTGCGGACCAGCCTTCACTTCATCACGCCGACCCGGACATCGCGGAAGCGCGCGGGCGCGGCGCCGTGGCCGGTGTGCGCGACCTGCTCGGGCTGGCCCTTGCCGCAGTTCGGCGTACCCCAGACCACCCACTCGTCGCGGTTGGCGATGGCGTCGCAGCTGCCCCAGAAGCGCGGCGTGATGCCGGTATACGTGGCGTTCTTCACCAGCGCGCCGAGCTTGCCGTGCCGGATCTCGCGGCCGACCTCCGTGCCGAACTGGAAGTTCAGCCGCTTGTCGTCGATGCTCCAACTGCGGTTCGTCTCCATGTAGATGCCGTCGTCCGTGTCGGCGATCATGTCGGCGAGCGTCCACGTGCCGGGCTCCAGGCTGACGTTCGTCATACGGATCAGCGGGATGCGGTTCCAGCCGGACGCTCGCATGGCGCCGTTGCTGCGCTGGCCGAGCGCCGTCGCCGTCTCGCGCGAGGTCAGGTAGCCGACGAACCGGCCGTCGCGCACGATCGGCGTCGACTGGGCGGCCACCCCCTCGTCGTCGAAGCCGAAGCTGCCGAGGCCGCCCGGGATCGTCGCATCGGCGGTCATGTTCACGGCGGGCGACCCGTACATGAAGCTGCCGAGCTTGTCGGTCGTCAGGAAGCTCATGCCGGCGAACGCCGCCTCCGTCCCCAGCACGCGGTCGAGCTCGATCGGGTGACCGCACGACTCGTGGATCTGGAGGGCGACCTGGCTGCCATCGAGGATCACCGTCGTCGTGCCGGGCGGCTGTGACTTCGCCGTCAGCAGCTCGCGCGCCTCCTCGGCCACGCGCTGCGCGTTCCCGGCGAGGTCGTAGCGTTCGATGAACTCCCATCCCTCGGTGCCCTGATGCCGGCCGACGCTGTTCGGGTACGAGCGGTTCTGCACCTCGCCCTCGTCGACCGCCGTCGCCTCGATGCCGCAGCCGGTCTCGTACAGCTCCTGCTCGATGTAGGCGCCTTCGCTGTTGGCGAAGACCTTGTCCTCGCGCTGGCAGTAGAGGTTGCCTTCCGCCGAGACGATGTGCGGCACGGCCTGCATGGCGTCGTTGGCGCGCAGCAGCAGCGCGATCTTGTCGTCGAGCGAGACGGCGAAGGGATCGCGCAGCACCGGTGTGCGATAGCTGCCGCTCGACGCCTGCGGCGGCCCGATGTCCGCGCGCGGTCCACGCACCATCGCCGACGCCTTCGCGACGCGCACCGCTTCCGCGGCCGTCGCGTCCGCGGCGTCGAGCGTCATCCGGTGGCTGGCGGCGAAGCCCCAGTAGCCATCGACGATCACGCGCACGCCGAACCCCAGCGACTCGTCGGCGGTCAGCGCCTCGACGTTCCTGTTCCGCACGACGACGGACTCCGACGTGAAGCGCACGACGCGGACATCGGCGTACGCGGCGCCCCGCTGCTTCGCCGTATCGAGTGCGCGCATCGCCAGGTCACGCATACGACCTCCGGTCCGGCCCGCCTCGTCCGCGCGGCGCTGCCGTCATTCGTGATCAGCGGCCCTCGGCCGGCGCAGCGTGGTAGTCGCTGTCGCTGACGTGCGGGCCCCACGTCGCGCTGCTGCCGTCGGCGTCGACGTCGATCAGCGCCAGGTGCGTCATGAAGCGCGTCGGCGAGGCGCCGTGCCAGTGATCCTCGTCGGCTTCGAAGAACACGCGGTCGCCCGCCTGCACCCGTTCGATGGCGCCGCCGCGCCGCTGCACGAGGCCCACGCCTTCCGTGATGAAGAGGGTCTGGCCGTTCGGATGCCGGTGCCAGGCCGTCCGCGCGCCGGGCGCGAACCGCACCACGTTCGCACTGAGCCGCGACCGGCCCGATGGCAGCGCCAGCGCATCGATGTAGACGGTGCCGGTGAACCACTCCGCCGGGCCGAGCGCGGTGTCGCCGCCGCTTCGCACGATCTCCATGGCCTTCCCTCCGTCCGGTGGTTCTCCTGGCGAACGCTACACCGGCGCGGGCGCGTGCTGCGAGAGGAACTCGAGCAGGATCGCGTTCGTCTCCTCGGGCTTCTCCGCTGTGAAGCCGTGGCGCTGGCCGGGCAGCAGCCGCAGCCTCGCGCCCGGGATGCGCGCCGCGAGGATGCGCGAGTTGTCGGGCGAGACGAGCGGGTCGGCGTCGCCGGCGACGACGAGCGTCGGCGCGCTGATCCGTGGCAGGCGGTCGTACGTGTCGTGGGCGAGAATCGCCTGCATCTGCGCCTTCATGCCGGTCAGCGACGCCGGGTATTGCACCGACGAGCCGGCGAATTGCAGGAATCCCGGCCCGGGGTTGGCGATGAACTCCGGCGTGAAGAGCAGCTCCATCGTCTCGCGCATGCGCTCCGGCGACATATTGACCTCCGTCGCATCGAGCAGCGTGCCGGCTTCGGCGTGCATGCGCTCGTAGTCCGGCGAGTGCGGCCCGCCGGGCGTCGTGCACGCCAGCACCAGGGTCCGCACGCGCTCGGGGTATTGAAGTGCGAACTCCTGGGCGATCATGCCGCCCATCGACGCGCCGATGATGTGCGCACTCGCGACGCCGGCGGCATCGAGGACGCCCGCCGCGTCCGACGCCATCTGCTGCATGCTATAGGGGCCTTCGGGCTGGCTCGTGCGGCCGGCGCCGCGGTTGTCGAAGACGATCAGGTGGTACTGCGCGGCGAGCGCCGGCACCTGGGGCGCCCAGGCGGCGCCGTTGCCGGTGAAGCCCATGATCATCAGCACCGGCGCCGCATCGGCGTCGCCGTGCTCTTCATAGTAGATGTCGATGCCGTTGATCTGCGCGATGGTCATCGCTCGCCTCCCTGGCTGTGCTCGTGCTCGCCGGCGACGACCGCCCGCTCCCGCACGTCGGCTTCATCGAGAAAGCTGATGACGGCCTCGTTGAACTCGTCGGCGAACTCGACGAAGAACAGGTGCCGCCCATCGGCCCACGTGCGCAGGCGGGCGCCCGGGATCCGCGCCGCGATCGAGCGGCCGTTCTCGACCGGCACGATGCCATCGCGCTCGCCGTGTGCGACGAGCGTCGGCGCGGTGATGGAGGGCAGCAGGTCGAAGGTATCGTGCGCCTGCACGGCGGCGAGCTGCGCCGCACGTCCTTCAGGCGTCGACCGCAGGCGCTCGTTCGCCCGCGAGCGCGCGACGATCTCGGCGTCGTGGGCGGCGGCGTAGAGGTCGCTGTAGTGCAGCCGGTAGGTCGCTCGCACCGCTTCTACGGCATCGGCGATCTCCGCGGCGGCGACGAAGACGGCGAGATGCTCGGGCGGCGGCAGGACGTGGTGTGCGCCGCCGGGCGTCGTGCAGGCGAGCACGAGGCCGCGCACACGCTCCGGGTGCCCGAGCGCGACATGCTGGGCGATCATGCCGCCCATCGATGTGCCCAGCAGGTGCGCAGCATGCACGCCGCACGCGTTCAGCACGGCGACGCAGTCGTCGGCGAGGAGCTGCATCGTGTACGGCCCGGGCGTGACGTCGGAGCGGCCGGAGCCCCGAGGATCCATGACGATGACGCGGAAGCGCTCGCTCAAGCGCGGGATGTTCGCCCAGTACACGGTCGCGTTCGAGCCGAAGCCGGAGATCAGCAACAGCGGCGGGCCGGAACCGTGCGCCTCGTAGTAGATCCGGGCGGCGGCGCCGCGGCTGTCAGCGTGCGGCATCGGCGGTAACCCTGGTCGCGGTTCCCGCGGAGCAGCGCCCGAGGAAGTCGAAGACGATGGCGTCGGCCTCCGCCTGCGCCTCGAGGTTGTAGCCGTGGCCGATGCCATCGAGGATGTAGAGTTCCGCGTGCGGGATGCAGCGCTTCAGCAGGTGCGCGTTGCCGGAGGGGATCATCAGATCCTCGGAGCCGTGGATGATCAGCACGGGACAGGTGATCTCCTGCAGCCGGTCGTACGTGTCGTGCTTCGCCGCGGCGATCACCTGGCGCATGTAGGCCTCGCGCGGCGCGGCAAGCTCTGCGGCATGGCGCGAGCGTGCGAACAGGGCGTCCCGGTGCGACTCGATGTACGCCGCGCTGTACCCGAGCCGCCAGCCCGCTTCGAGCGCGGCATCGCCGCTCAGCGCCCGGTTGGCGACGATCTGCCGGACCGTGGCGTCGCTCGGGCGCACGCCCTTGACCGCGCCGGGTGTCGTGCAGCCCAGCACCAGCCCGCGCACGCGCTCCGGGTGATTGAGCGCCAGCTCCTGCGCGATCATGCCGCCCATCGACGAGCCGTAGATGAACGCATCGCGAACGCCGAGCGCGTCGAGCAGCGCCGCCGCATCCTCCGCGAAGCCGCCGATGCTGTACTCCTCCGCCGGCTTGTCGCTGCGACCGCAGCCGCGCCCGTCGTACACGATGAACTGGTAGCGGCGGCCGTAGGGCTCGATGAGGTAGGAGATCTCGCGCGTGTTCGCGCCGAGACCGCCGATCCAGAGCAGCGGTTCGCCCGTGCCATGCACCTCGGAGTAGAGGTCGATGCCGTTGACATGCACGCTTGGCATGGCACCAGCGTACAGGCGGCGCAGCGCGCGGGGAAGCTGCGTCGCGCGCGGCCGCGGGGCAGCGGTTCTCGCCGCATCTGAATCTGTGGAGCGCGTCGGGACGTCGTCGCGTCGGGCGATGGACGCCGCATCGGCGGTCCTCACGCATCGACAATGTCGATGAAATCGTTACATCTGCCGCCGCGCGTAGATCTTGACAGCTTCTTACGCGCGCCCCTAAGATCGGGCGACGACAACAGAATATGCAGCCGAGTCTCTCCCGGAACGGAGAGAGCGGGGGAACCGCCACCATGGGCTGAAGGATCGCCGCGCGGGTGATCCGGGGGAACCTTCTCCCCCAAGCCGCCAGCTAACCTCGTAGGCTTTGAAGGTCGGACCGTTGATGGACGACCTTTTTTCGTACCCACAATCCCCGGTGCAGGGAGGCACGCCGCCCATTGCGAAGCCGATGAAACCACGCAGCCGCAACAGCTTCCGCGCCGCGTGGGAGCCCGTGGCCGTGCCGGTGATGCCCATCGTGCGCGAGGTGCCGGCCGCGTACCGTCGTCAGCCCGCCAGCGCGACAGCAGCACTGCCTGCGGCGCCCGTGGCCGCGCGGTCCTGGCGGAGCAGCGGGGGCGCGTCCGCTGTGCTGGCGCCGCCGCGGCCGGCGCCCGTCATCGCCATCGGCGACCTCGCGCAGCCGGTCGCCGATGTCGCAGCGGCGGTCAGGCAGCGCGTCCGCGTGCCGGCGTCGCAGCGGGTCATCACGCGCATGCTCGAGGTGTTGCCGTTGGCGTTGGCCGCCACGCTCATCTCGTCGCTCGTCTGGGGGGCTATCTGGCTGCCCGTGCCGCTGGTGGTCATGCTGCTCGGCTTCGACGTCTACTGGGCGTGGCGCTCGCTGAACATCGGCATCCACACGATCCGTGGCTATCGTGCGCTGAAGGCCGCCGCCCGCATCGACTGGCGCAAGCGCTACGACGCAGAGCGCATCACGCGCGACGACGTCCTCGCATGGGAGGACGTGCGCCACATCGTCGTCATCCCGACGTACAAGGAGAGCGTCGAGAAGCTCGGCGCGACGCTCGGCAAGCTGGCGGAGAGCGAGGTCGCGCACGACAAGCTGCTGGTCGTGATCGCGATGGAGGAAGCCGACGCCGGTGCGCCGGCGCGGTTCCAGATCCTGCAGCGCGACTTCGGTCACTGTTTTTTGGCGATGGTGGGCACGACGCACCCGAAGGATATTCCCGGCGAGGTGCGCGGCAAATCGTCGAACGAGGCATGGGCGGCGAAAAAGGCGAAGCGCCTGTTTTGCGACGAGATGGGCTTCGATGTCGACCGCATGACGATCACGAGTTGCGACGCCGACACGCTCTTCCATCCCCGATATTTCAGCGCCCTGACCTATGAATTCGCTACGAACACGCGGCGCTATCGCCTCTTCTGGCAAGGGCCGATCTTCTACTACAACAATGTCTGGGACGTGCCGGCGCCGCTGCGCATCCAGAACAGCCTCGGCGGCATCAACCACCTGGCGAAGCTCGTGCGGAAGTACACCGTGCTCTTCCCGCAGTCGACCTACAGCCTGAGCCTCCGCATGTGTCATGACGTCGACTACTGGGACGTCGACGTGGTTCCGGAAGACTGGCACATGTTCCTGAAGTGCTTCTTCGCGCTCGGTGGCGAGCCCGACGTGCAACCGATCCTGCTGCCCGTCGGCAACGACGGCGTGCGCGCCCACAGCTACACGCGCACGTTCTGGGAGCACTACCAGCAGGCCCGTCGCCACGCCTGGGGCTGCACCGATATCCCCTACGCGGTGCGGCAGGCCTTCGCCCACCCGGAGATCCCGCGCCTGCGCCGCCTGCGCCGCGTCTGGAGCCTGACGGAGAACCACGTCCTCTGGTCGGCGCAGTGGTTCCTGATCACCGGCGTCGCGGCGAACATGTCCGCCGGCGCCTGGGGCGGCTTCATCGGCCTGCATCCGTTCGCGCTCTACAACATCCCGGCGTGGTTCGTCCCCGCCTCGCACTACATCCTCCTGCCGTGCATGGTGCCGCTGATCGGCATGATCATCCTCGACACGATGATGCGGCCGCAGCGTCCGAAGCGCTGGAAGCTGTGGCTCTACCCGGTGCAGTTCGCGCAGTGGACGCTGATGGCGCCGATCACACTCTTCTTCACCGCGCTGCCCGCCGTCGATGCGCAGATCCGCCTCGCGCTGGGCCGACGCCTCGAGTACAAGGTGACGGAGAAGGCGTAAGGCCGTCCTCGAGCGCGCGCACAGAGCTCGCGATCGTGTGGTCGCGCCGAAGCCCACCGCGGCGCGGTCTCCGGACGGCGCGCTCCGCTTTCGACGTCCTGCCCCTCGCGCGGTACGCTGGGCGCATGCCGCTCGACCAGCCGACCGAAGAGGACCGCCAGCAGGCTTCGCCGAAGAACGTCGACAAGATGTGGAAGTTCGTCGAGAAGTTCGCCGAGAAGAGCGGTTCCTACCTGCACCCCCAGCGTGAGATCACCGAGTTCCTCGTCATCGGCCTCGCCAGGCACATCGACGAAGTCGGCCGGCCGCTCTGCCCCTGCAACTTCTACGAGGACAAGGCGGAAGAGGCGACGCGCAGCACCTGGATCTGCGCCTGCGAGGAGATGCAGAAGTACAAGTACTGCCACTGACTGCTCTTCTGCAATTCGGAAGGTCTTCCGATTACCGAGCACCTGCCAGAGGGCCACGAAGGACGCGAGATCTACGGCGTCATCGCAGACCCGCACCCGGAGCGGGGCCGCGCCCTCGGCCGCCTCGAGGAGAAGCAGGGACGCGCGATCGACAAGTCCGGCCGCAAGCCGCTGCCGCCCGCTGGCGAAGGGGACATGGGGGAGTAGGCTCGGCCCCGACCATCACCGACGCCCGCAGCCCGGACGATGTTCGCCGACAAGGCGCAGCAGAAGGCCATCGCCGACAACAACCTGACCAACCCGACGGCCCAGCCGATACTGCCGGCGCGGCACCCACCGGCGGCTTGACAGCCAGCGTCTGCGGGGCCACCTACTCCGCCGCTCGCCGCATCCGACAGCCTGTGCTGCGGACGCCCGGTAGCTGCGGCCGACGGAGCAGTACTCGGGCTCCAGGCGCTCGCCGTTCGCTGTGCGCCCGGCATCGACGACCGCCGGCGCAGGCCGGAGAGCGCACGAATCAGTTCGATCAGCCAGACTGCATGCATGGCCCACGAATCATCGCCGATTCCGCTCCGCCCCGTGGGCGGAGGGGTCGCACAGCAGGCGCGCCCGCACGACGACGCGCCGTATCGGCTCTTCATCGCGACGAGTCTCGCCCTGGCGGTCTTCGGCGGCTTCCTGCTCGCCGTCGTGCTGCCCCTCGCGCAGGCCCTCGAGCTCAGCTGGGGAACCGATTGGCTGGCGCTCGTGCAGGTGCACGGTCAGCTGCAGCTCCTGGGGTTCGCCGGTCTGTTCGTCATCGGGATGTCGTTCCGCCTGATGCCACGCTTCTCCGGGCGGACGCTCGCCTCTCCGGAGCTCGTGCGGCCGCTGCTCGCCTGCGTCGCGCTCAGTCTTGTGATGCGGGCGATCGCGCAACCGTGGGCAAGCGGGACGGCGCGCGACGCTGTCTTGCTCGGGTCGGCGGCACTGCTGCTGGCGGGATCGCTGGCCTTCGCATCGATCATCCTCCGGACGCTTGCGCACCCCGCCAGCCGGGCGGAGGCGACGGGATGGTACTTCTGCCTCGGGGCGGTCGCCTACGTCGGGCAGGCGGCGCTCAACGCGGCGATCATCGTCGAGATGGTGCGTCGCGACGGCGAGGTAGCGCCGTATGCGAAGGATCAGGCGCTCGTCTTCGTGCAACTGTTCGGCTTCCTCATGCTCTTCCTGTCGGGTGTCGCCACACGCGCCATCCCGGCGCTCACGGGTAACGCCCGGAGCAACGCCGCATCGAAGGTGGCAGCGTCCATGCTTGCGGCGTTCGTCGCCGCCTACGCGGCTGCAGCGATCTGGGCCGCATACCGCAGCGCGACGGTTACGACGGCTCGCGTCGAGGATGCCGCCCTGCTCGGCGTAGCGGCCACGTTTGTCACCGTCGTCTGGCTTGCCGGCGTCTTCCGGCCGCGCGCGAACCGCGTCGCTGCTGCGTCGCAGATCCAGTTCCACTTTGTGCGCGCAGCGTGCGGCTGGCTGCTCGTCGCCGCGGCCCTCCTCGCCTGGTACGCGGGGACGGCGCTCGCCGACGGCGGCATCATCGACTCGTACGAGGCGGACGCGGTTCGTCATACGTTGACGGTGGGTGTGGTCACCATGATGATCGTCGGCATGGCACTGCTCGTCGTGCCGGAATTCGCCGGCCGCCGGCTCCAACACCCGCGAGAAGGCGGCATCGTCATCCTCCTGCTCGTGGCGTTGAACGGCGCTGTGGTGCTGCGGGTCTGGCCGGCGCTGCGCGGCATCGACTGGGTCGCGTCGAGCCGCTACTGGCCGATGGCGGCGGCGGGCGTGCTCGCGATCCTGGCGATCGCGGGGTTCGCGCTCATGCTCGTCCAGAGCAACCTCGAGCAGCGCCGGCCGGGGTGGGCATCGAACGCAGCGCGCACGCAGCGCAGACCGCATCCGTAGCGTGCTTTCGCCCCGCTGTGGTGAAGTGCAGCTTCGACCGGTCAGCGTCGCCAGCTTGCAGTGCAGAGCCACTTCGCGAGGCCTCAGCACGGTTCTGCACGCGACGCGGCGAAGCGAATCGGCAGCGAGAAGGTCGGCCTCTAGGCGCAGAACCGAGTCTGGGCGGGCGATATACTGCCTGGGAACCCTTCAGGCGCCCCCGTAGCTCAGAGGATAGAGCAGTGGTTTCCTAAACCATGTGCGCAGGTTCGAGTCCTGCCGGGGGTACCAAGTCCACACAGGTCACGCCGGTGATCACATAGTAACTCGAACTCCGGCCAGGGCTTGAGGCGCAGCTCCTTGCGACACCGCGAACAACCCTCGTTCACGAGCTGGAATCACCTGTACGGACGCCGCTCCGTCACATGGCCGCAACATCCACATCTTCTCCCTGATTCGCTGCCGATCTCTGTGTGCTAAGATCTCCGCGATGCGCCGTATCCGCTACCGGCAGGCCGCCATCGCCTTCGTCTTCACCAGCCTCTGGTTTGTGCTGGGCTTCCTGCTCCTCTGGTCGCCCCTGCCGGGCGCGCTCGGCATCCGCTCGATGCTGCTCGGCGCCTGGCTGCTCCTCTTCTTCGTCATGCTCGCGGTCGCCGGCGCGGCGCTGATGCTCGCCGGCCTCAACGGCATCTTCCCGTCGCGCGCGCGCCGCGCCCGCTACTCCTCCCCGCCTGCCGGCGTCGTCGCGCCCGGTCGGCGGCCCGATGGCCGCGGCGCCGGACGCGCCAAGCAGCACGGCGGCTGACCGCGTCGTGCCCTACGCGCGCGTCAAGAGCATTCAGCTCTGGTACGAGCTGACGGAGCCCCCGGCGGGCGCCCGGACCGCGCCGACGCTCGTCCTCACCCATGGCTACGGCAACCCGTACTGGCCGCCGGCCCTCGACGACCTCCGCGCGAAGTATCGCCTGCTCTGGTACCACGTCCGCGGCCACGGCCGGTCGTCCGTCCCCGATGCGCCGTCGGCCTACAGCCTGCCGCAGTTCGCTGCCGACCTCGCCGGGCTGCTCGACGCGCTCGCCATCGAGCGGGCGCACATCGGCGGCGTCTCGATGGGCGGCATGATCAGCGCCCAGTTCGCCTGCGACTACCCGGAGCGCCTTCAGTCGCTCCTGCTCTGCGATACCACTTGCGGCAACGCGCCCGCCGGCTCCAGTCCCGGCGACGTCGCGCGTGACGCCGAGCGCCAGGTGCGCGAAGCCTTCGACCGCATGACGCGCATCGCCGAGCAGCACGGGCTCGCCGAGCTCACCCGGCGCGAGAACCGCTTTCGTCGCGAGCACGATGCGTACGCGCGCACGCGCGTCGAGTCCGACGACGAGCAGGACGCCGAGGCGGCGCGCAAGAACACGTCGATGACCGCCGCTGGCTACGTGCACGCCGGGCGCGCCCTGCGTGACCGGCCGGACCTCGTGCCGCGGCTGCCGGCGATCGCTGCGCTGACGCTCGTGTCGTGCGGCGAGTGGGATCTCTTTTACCCCTGCGCCATCCGCGACGCGGCGCTGATCCCCCAAGCGCGTCTCGTCACCATCCCGAGGGCGGCGCATTCGACGCCGATGTATCAGCCGCGGCTGTGGGCGCAGGCCGTCTGCGCGTTCGTGGACGAGGTGGAGGCGACGCCGGTCGGCTCACCGGATGATGCGACGCGTCGGGCGTGGCCGGCCGGTCGATGACGGAAGGCCCGCGTGGCAGCTACCGCGCTCAGGCGCGGCGAACCTCCGCCAGGTGCTCTTCCTGGTAGTGGTACGCCGCCACCATGAGCAGATAGACGCCGCACGGCACCGTGCCGCCCACGTCCGGCCAGAAGAACGACGCCGTCTGCGCCAGGGCCGCCGCCGGCGTCCGTTCGACCGCCGCCAGCAGCGCCCCGAACGTCGCGTCCGATGACGCCAGCAGTTCCGCCCACGGCCGCTCGCGCGCTTCCGCCATCCGCGCGGCGTTGAACGTATCGATCGATGCGTAGCGGCCGATGCCGTGCGGATAGCCCGAAAGCGACATCATCGCCGGCTCCGCGCTGCCCGCCGCGATCTCGTCGCAGGCGGCGGCCGTCCACGTCTCCCAGCCCGCGATGTGCCCGATGATCTCCTTCATCGACCGGCCGTCCGCCGTCCACGGCGTCGCCGCCTGCTCGCCGTCGAGGCCCTGCACCTCGCGCATGAAGGTGAAGCGGCACGACCGCAGGATCTCCAGCAGGCGCGCCTTCTGCGCCTCCGCGTCGAGCGTCAGCGCCAGGCGCAGCTCGTCGCGCAGCGAGAGCGGAGCGCGCATCGTCGCGCCGGCCGCCTCGTCGGGCGTGGCGGGCGACGGCGTGGCGATCTCGAAGGGCGCCGGCACCGCGCGCACTTCGACCGTCGTGCGCTCGTCCGGCGGCGGCGGCGCGCCGGCCGGCGCATGGCCGTTCCTGCCGGGCGCCGTCGCTTCGTGCTCGTCGTTAGCCAGCGTCTGGCGCGCCCGCAGCGGCTTTCTGCTGTACACGACGATGCTCTTCGGCAGGATGCGGTTGCCGACGTCATCGAGCGCGGTGATGATCGCCGACTGGCGCGCGCGCGTCGAGTCCAGCGCGCGCCGGAAGACGCGGGTGATCGGCCCCTGCTGCCCCCATTCGCTCCAGAAGGCGACGTGGCTCAGCCAGTACAGCGTCTCCAGCGAGTGGCGGTAGCGCACGGCATACGGCTCGAGCCCGGCGCCGCGCAGCAGCCGCACGATCTCCGGCCGCCGGTAGATCCGCACGTGGCCGCCGACGTGCGTGCGGTAGTTCGTCGAGAGCCGCCAGAAGATCGACTCCGAGTACTCGTCCGGCACGCTGACGGCGAGGATGCCGCCGGGCTTCAGCACCCGCTGCAGCTCCGCCGCCAGCACGCGGTCGTCGTCGACGTGCTCCAGCGTCTCGGTACAGATCACGCGGTCGAAGGCCGCATCGACGAACGGCAACCGCTCGCCGGCGCTCTGCAGCCAGTGCACCTCGGCGCGCACCTCGCCGTCGCGGCGCATGATCTCCAGCAGGTAGCGGCCGACGCGCAGGTCGTGCGACGAAAGGTCGGCGCCGACCAGCCGCCCGGGCGATTTCGCCAGTTCGAGCACGTGGCGGCCGGTGCCGCAGCCGAGGTCGATCACGCGGTCGCCGGCGCCGATATCGAGCAGCGCGGGGTCGATCGACTGGAAGCGGTCGAGCCGGGAAGCCATCGCCGTCATCCTTCGCGCGCCGACGCCATCGCGCGCGCGTCCTGCGTCGCCGGCGAGCTGTCGCCGCGCTTGTGGCCGTAGTGGATCAGGTCCTTGCCGATGATCAGGTTCGCCACCGACTCGACGAACTCGAGCGGCTTCCAGCGACGGTTATGGTGGACGTTGATCAGCTTCCACGTCAGCCGCACCGGCGGGAAGTTCTCTCGCGGCAGGCCGTGGATGCAGCGCAGGAACCAGTACAGGCTCTGCGACGCATGCCGGCGGCGCTCGAACTCCACCGTCATGCCGTGCTGCTCCAGGATCCGCCGCATCTCCCCGGGCCGGTACCAGCGCACGTGTCCGCCCGGCGAGTGCCAGTAGTCCCAGGAGAGCGACCAGTACGCGCGCTCCGGCCAAAACGCCGGCACGCTGACGACGGTCCGGGCGCCGTGCTTCGCCACGCGCAGGAACTCGTCGATGCCCCGCCGGTCATCCGGGATGTGCTCGAAGGTCTCGGTGCAGAGCGCCTTGTCGAAGACGCCGTCCCGGAAGGGCAGGTTCGTCGCGTCGCCGATGATGAAGTCGGCGCGCCCCGCCAGCCCCTTCGCCTTCATGTCGTCGTACATGAACTTCGCCGCCCGCAGGTCATCCGCGGCGATGTCGACGCCGACGATGCGGCCGGGGTAGCGCGCCGCCTCGATGGTGTGGCGGCCGCTGCCGCATCCGAGGTCGAGCACGCGCTCGCCGGGCTGGATGTGGAAGTGGCGGTGGAAGTCGATGTTGACGATGTTATCGGGCATGGGTTCGAAGGATCCGGGAATGGAGGAGCAGGAACGGTCGCAGCGAATACGAATCCGGCCCCGAGGTTCCTGGCTCTCGGCTCTACGTTGTGCCTGTCGTCGTGGCGCGACGCGGCGGCCGCAGCTCCTCGTACACCGCCAGCGTCTGCTCGGCCGCCGTGCGCCAGTTGAACGCCTCGACGACCCGGCGCCGGCCGCCGTCAGCGAGCCGCTGCCGCAGCGATGCGTCATTCCACATCATCCGGATCGCCGCCGCAAGGGCGCCGGCATCGCCCGGCGGCACGAGCCAGCCGCTCTCACCGTGCCGCACGATCTCCCGATAGGCGCCGATGTCCGTCGCCACCGTCGGCGTCCCGCAGGCCATCGCTTCGGCCAGCGGCAGACCGAAGCCCTCGTGCACCGACGACGAGACGAGTAGCTTCGCTTCGTTGTAGTGCCGCACCAACTCCTCCGTCGGGATGCGGCCGGTGAACTGGACGCGCGAGTTCAGCCCGAACTCGTCGACCAGGCGCGGCGCCAGCTTGAGGTTGTGCTTCGCGTTGTCGACGAACGTCACCCGGAAGTCGATCTCATCCTTCAGCAGGTTCAGCGCTTCCAGGAAGTAGCGCGCGCCCTTGTTGCGGTCCTCCGAGTTGCCGACGTACAGCAGCGTGTCCGGGCGGCGCTCGATGCCGGGCCGCGGCCGGAAGGTCTCCGTATCGATGCCGTTGTACACCGTCCGGAGCTTCTCCGGCGGCAAGCGGAACGCGGCTTCGACATCGACGCGCGACGTCTCGGAGACGACGACCACCCGGTCGACGCGCCGCGCCACGACCTGCTGCATGATCCACGGCGACCAGAGGATGCGGCGCGCCTTCTCGTACGTCGTGCGCGCCTGCCGCAGCTGGTTCCGCAGGTCGTACGAAAGCGGATGGTGGATCGTCGCGACGAGCGGGAAGCCGCTCGCGTGCGCCGCCCAGACGCCGTAGCTCAGCGTCTGGTTGTCGTGCACGATGTCGAACCGGTGCTCCTTCGACAGCTCCCGCAGCTTGAAGTACGCGCGCACGCTGAAGTTCGCCAAGAGCGACGAGAGGGCGACGCGCGTCGACAAGAAGTCGTAGAAGTTCACCGGGTGAAAGTGCGCCAGCGGCGGCCGTCCGAAGATGAAGTCCTTCTTGTAGTGGTGGTACGTCCAGTAGCTGTAGTCGATGATGTTGTGCGTCGTGACGCGCTCGTCGAGCCGCGGATACGGCGGCCCGGCGATGACGTGGATCTCGTGCCCCATCCGCGCCAGCTCGCGGGTCAGGTAGTGCAGGTAGACGCCCTGACCGCCGGAGTACATGTTCCCCTGGTACATGAGGAAGCAGATCTTCATGCCGGGCGCGTCGCGCGGTCGTGCGCGC
Source organism: Dehalococcoidia bacterium (assembly GCA_015478665.1). GTDB lineage: Bacteria > Chloroflexota > Dehalococcoidia > DSTF01 > JACRBR01 > JADMII01. The sequence goes on along the minus strand of JADMII010000016.1, from coordinate 8,236 downwards.
TGCCCGTTCGCCCGCAGGCCTTCGGGGCGACGAGCGACAAGGGACGACAGACAACAGACCTCAGGGGGTGACCGGCGGGCCGCGGCGCTTCGATTGCGGCGGTGATGGCGGAGCGCCGGTTGACCGCGCCCTCCGGGGACGATGAGCAGGCGGCGGCGTGCAGATCAGCGTTCACAGCGGCGTCATCCTAGCGGACGCGACGCGCTGGCGCCGCCGTGGCCGCGGCCCGCGGCCGCAATCCCGACGACCGCCGGTGGACCACCCGGCCCCTCTCGGCATCCGACCTCCGATCTCCACTTCCCCTGCTCCGGCGCCGCACGTCCCAGACGATGACCGCCGGTTACACTGCCGTCGAGGCGCGAGCGACGGAGACCGACCGCCCTGGCTCCCACCGCCCGGCAGCCAGCCCACGGAGGGGTGTCCGAGTGGTTGAAGGAGACCGTCTTGAAAACGGTTGTCGTGTCAAAAGCGACCGTGGGTTCGAATCCCACCCCCTCCGCCGTCCGCTGCTCTCTTCGGACCGCGCGCCCCGGCACCGCGACGAGGGTCGCAGCGCCGTCACGAGCGCAGACGCAGTCATCTGCCCGTCGTCACGGTGCACGCGGCATCGCATGGCCGTCGTGAGCGCGTTGAGCGCGTACGCCACGCGCCGACGCCCGGACGCCGCATCCATGTCATCGCGCGCGACGCCGCGAACGTCTCCGCTACGTCACGAATCCATATCGATTCCTGATACCATGTGACCGTGAGTCTCACGCCCGGCGACCTCGCGCCCAATACACCTCACACGCGCGCCGCACGCACCGCCATCAGCATCGCCCGCACGCCGGCGCCGGCGTTCGTCACCCATATGGCAGTGCTCTCCGGCGCCCTCCGGCCGAACACCTTCGCCGCCATCCGCGAATGCCTCGATGCAGGGGTCGGGCGCATCGAGATCGACATCCACTCGCTCGCCGGCGACGACTACATCGTCACCCATGACCGCCGACTCGAGCGCCGCACTGACGCCGCCGGCTCGGTCGGCGCCGTCACGCCCGACGCCGTGCGCGCGGCGCGCTTCCGCCACGACCCGCGCGACCGGCCGCCGCTGCTCTCCGAAGTCGCCGCGCTGGCGGCCGGGGGTCGCACCGAGATCCAGCTCGACCTGAAGGACTGGCGTCCGCTGACCCGGGACCGCATCGACGCGCTGCTTCGCGCCGTCGCGCCGGTACGAGAGCGCGTCATCGTCTCGACCGGGCAGGACTGGAACCTGCGCCTCCTGCACGCCGCCGAGCCGGCGCTCGCCATCGGCTTCGATCCCGGCCTCTACATCGATACGAAGGCTGAGGGAGCGAGCGTGTTCCTGCCGCGCACCACCGGCGCCTACGGCTACCGCGACGACCACCCGCTGGCGTTCGGCGCCATCGAACCGTCCGCCGCATACCTCGAAGCGCGCATGGAGGCGCTCGCGCAGCAGGCGCCGGCCGCGCGGGAGTGGTTCATCGACTATCGCCTCGTGCTGCAGATGCTCGACGATGGCTTCGACGTCGCCTCCTGGCTCCGCCGACGCGGCATCGACGCCAACGTCTGGACGCTCGATGCCGCAGACGACGGCGCCCGCGACGCGCACGGACAGCTCGCCGCCGCCGGCATCGCCCGCATCACAACGAACACGACGCCCGCCTGGGAGCAGCTGCTCAGCGCCCTGCCGGCGTAGGCGACGGCAGCGCGAACTCGACCGAGACGCCGGTCCCCAGACCGAGACGACGCGCGGCCCCTGCGTTGACCTCGAGCACGTAGCGGATGGGCGACGGCGGCGGGTACAGCGTCAGCCCGCTGTCGGCGACGCCTGGCTGCGGCCGCACGTCCGGCGTCACGCCGACGACCCGCTTGTCCTCGCCGATCCAGACGAGATCCAGTGGGAAGCGCATCCCCTTCATCCAGAAGGTCGGCGATGTCACCGCGCCCATGTCGAAGAGCATCCCGGCGTCCTGCGCCAGGGACTCGCGGTCGGAGAGGCCCTGCGCGCGCGTGGCGTCCGTGTCCGCCAGCTCGACCGGGATCGTCGTGCCGCCGACGCGGAGACTCGTCCGCGCCAGGCCCGGGTTCGGCGCGCTCGGCGTCGCCTGCACGCTCCCGCGCGGCCGCACGCTGCCGCCGTCCGCAGGTGCGGAAGCCGATGCGCAGCCGCCGATGGCCAGCGCCACGAGCGCGTACAGCATCGCCCGCCGGAGATCCCTCATCTCGCCATCGTACCGCCGCCTTCGACTCCCCGCCGACGGAGACGGGAGGGCGACAATATGGACCGGCCGATGAGGCGGCGCGGCCTGCCGCCGCGCCGGCGCCGGTCAGCCCACGATGCCCCGCGATCGCAGGTCGCGGACCGCCTCCGAACCGTACCCCAGGGCGTGGAGGACGTCGTCGGTGTGCTGTCCGGCGAGCGGCGCCGTCGTCCGCACCTCGCCCGGCGTATCCGAGAGTTTCGTGCCGATGCCGATGTGCCGGACGCTGCCGAGCGTCGGGTGGGGGACGTCGACGACCATCTGGCGCGCCAGGTTGTGCGGGTCGCGCAGCGCCTCCTCGAGCGAGTACACGGGCGCCGCGCAGATGTCGGTCTGCTTGAGGACGTCGAACCATTCGTCGCGCGTCTTCGTGAGGAACTGCTTCTTGAAGTGCAGCGCGATCTCCGCGCGCGTCGAGGGGTCGTACTGATGCGGGATGAAGTCCTCGCGCCCCATCACCTTGCAGAGGTTGACGAAGAAGTGCGGCTCCAGCGCGCCGAGGCTGATCCAGCCGCCGTCGCCGCACTGGTAGACGTTGTAGTGCGGCACCGAGCCGTTCAGCACCGTGGCGCCGCGCCCCGGCGAGGCGCCGCCGGCGAGCACGCCGCCGGCGACGCTGGCGAGCAGGTACAGGACGCCGTCCGACATCGCGATATCGACGTACTGGCCGCAGGCCGTCCGCTCGCGGGCGATGAGCGCCGCCAGGATGCCGTACGCCGCGTGCATGCCGCCGCCGGCGAAGTCGGCGATGATGTTCATCGGGATCGCCGGCGGCTGGTCGGGCCAGCCGATCATCCCGAGCGCGCCGCCGATGGAGATGTAGGTGATGTCGTGCCCGACCATCTGGCTGTACGGCCCCGTCTGGCCATAACCAGAGAGCGAGCAGTAGATGAGGCGGGGATTGCGTTGCTTCAGCGTGTCGTAGTCGACGCCGAGCCGGTTCACGACGCCGGGGCGGAAGCCTTCGAGCACGACATCGGCGCCGTCCGCCAGCTGGTAGAAGATCTCCCGCGCATCCGGCTCGCGCAGGTTCAGCACGATGCTGCGCTTGTTGCGGCCCATCATGTTGTACGCCGCGGCCTTCTCCGCGTCGCCGCCGCGAGGCCCGAGCGCCGGCGCCAGCTTGCCGTCGGCCGGCGCTTCGACGAGCAGCACGTCGGCGCCAAGGTCGCCGAGCATCATCGAGCAGAACGGCCCCGGCGCGAGGCGGGAGAGGTCGAGGATCTTGATGCCTTCGAGCGGCAGCATGCGGCCTCTTTCGAGTCTATGCGGCAGTGGGTATCAGGCGGAATCGTGTCGGGTGGGCGCGCGTGGGTCAAGCAGCCGGTCGGCCAGCGGGACGCGTAAGGCCATGCGGTGCGGTAGTCGCTGAACCCGGCGACAGAGAGGCGAGCAGCCTGCCCGAGACGGTGGCACCAGGCGTTCTCTCAGGTCATCGAGAGCCACTTTCGGGCATTCGCAGCTCCCCAATCCACCACTTCGACATGCGCCTTCGGGGACTTCCGACGCGTACTCGCTGGCCGGCGAAGGTCACCGTCCATCGAGGCAGGGGGAGCGAGATCGGATCCCGGAGGTCGCGGGACGGACGTCTGAGGACGCGCGCGCACGCAACGGCGCTGCCGCAGATCATGCTGAGGGACGGTGACCGACCGTCGGACGCCTACGCCGCGGCCGGCTCCTCGATCGGCACGATCATGTTCGCGTGCGCGCTGCTGATGAGGATGAACGGCGCCGTCTGCGGCACCGCGTCCGCCGCGCCGTCGAGTGCGCGTACCGTCACGTCGGTCAGCATCGGGTAGCGCTCGCTCGACGCGGCGTTGCGCAGGTAGTCGCTCAGCCGCACCCCGGGTGCGTGGTGGAACTTCCCTTCGACGACGCCGGCAGGCGTGAAGATCCGGACGTCGGTCGCCTTGCGGTCTGCGTAGTCGGGTCCGTGACCCGCGGTCTGGGCGTCATTCATGCGCGGCCCTCCCTTCTGGACGGATCATCGGCCACTCCGGCCGCCACGAGATGCGCGAGGTCGTTGAGTTGCAGCAGGGTGGACCCGGACTCGCGCACCTCCAGCACGGTGCGGGCGGCGAGCGATTGCCGCAGCCGGCGGAAGTTCGCCAGCGGCAGACCGAGCGCCGCGCACAGCGCCGTCAGGATGACGAAGTTGTGCGTGACGGCGACCACCGTCTCGTCCGGGTGCGCCGCCCGCATCCGCTCGACCGCGTCCCAGGCGCGGCGCTGCACCTCCGTCAGCGTCTCGCCGCCCGGCATCCGCGCCCCGGCCCCGGCGCACGCCGGCGAGAGCCAGATGGCGAGGAACTCCGGATAGCGCTCGCGAAGCTCGGCAGCGGTCAGATGCTCCATCTCGCCGACGTCCATCTCGATCAACGCCGGCTCGATCGTCACGGGGACGTCGGTCGCCGCGGCGATCCGGCTGGCAGTCTCGGTGGCGCGGGTCAGTGGACTGCTGTAGATCGCGTCCGGCGCGACCGTGAACGACGCCGCCACCGCTTCCGCCTGACGTCGCCCACGCTCGTTCAACGGCACGTCGGCGCGCCCGAGGGTCAGTTGGCCGCGATTGTGTTCGGTCTCGCCGTGGCGTATGAAGATCAGCCGCATCAGCCGGCGAACCTGCCCTTCGTGCGCCACGCCGTGCGCGCCGGTGAGCGCTCGGCCAGCACCAGCTTCGTGCGATGGACGCGCGCCGGCGCCGGCAGCCCCAATGCCGCGACGACCTGCTCCGGCCGTCCGGCGCCCTGGCTGTCCGAACGCAGCCGCAGGCGCAGCCGCACGCCGCCGGCCGCCGAGGGCCCGACGACGCGAATCGCATCGACCAGCCGCCGGATGTCGTACGAGCGCACCTCGTCTTCGCGCTTGTGCTCCCAGGGCACCGTCTCGGCGGCGAGGAAGCGCTCCGCCGCCGCGGACGCCGCGTCGACGCTGCTATCCGGCACATCGACCTCGTACTCGGCGAAGCGCACGTCCGCCTGCACCGCCGGCAGCGCGAGGCCCACCTCGTGCGCCGCGAGCAGCCGGATGCCGGCCGGCAACTGCGTCGCGGCGTCGGCCAGGAAGCGCTTCGGTGTCACGCGCTGGCTGAGGAAGACATCCATCAGCTCGCCCTCGCTCGTCGTGCCCACGGCGAGCGGCGCCGCCAGCGAGATCTGCGCGTGCGGCGTGAAGCCCTCGGAGTACGCGACGGGCAGCGCCGCCCGCCGCAGCGCCCGTTCCCAGAACCGCATCAGGTCCAGGTGCGTGATGTACTTCAGCTCGTCGCCGCGGCTGAACGTGACGCGCAGTCGCTGGATCTTCATCGTGACCTGTCCGCTCCGTTGTTCGCCCTCTGGGCCGGCACGCATCGCCCGTCTCGCGCGCATCCATTCTGTCGCATCCGGCTGCGGCACGCCCGCCCGGGAGGCCGGTCGCCGTGCGTTCGGCCGGCGCCACGTATCATGTGGGAAGGCAGCGCGATGGAGGATGGCGGATGGCGACGACGACACGAGCGGACCTGCGCCTGATCGAAGGCATGCGCTTCACGGCGACGACCGGCAGCGGCCACGACGTCGGCCTCGACGCTGGATCGGCGAGCGGCGGCACGGATGCGGCGGCGACGCCCGTCGAGCTCGTGCTCACGGCCGCCGCCGGCTGCATGGCGATGGACGCCGTTTCCATCCTCCGCAAGATGCGCCAGCACGTCGCCGGCTACGACATCCACGCCGAGGGCGAGCGCGCTGCCGAGCATCCGCGCGTTCTGACGCAGATCGCCCTCACACACCAGCTCCACGGCAACGCGCTCGCCGCGGCGAACGTCGCCCGTGCGCTCCAGCTCTCGATGACGCGCTACTGCCCCGTCTTCGCCATGCTGCATCCGGGCGTCGCGTTCGTGGTGCGCTACGAAGTGACGGACGACGAGGACGGCACGACCACCAGCGGCGTCGCCGTACGCGAGTCCGCGGCGACGTCCGGGGCATCGTGAGTGGGCAGCCGGCGGGTTAGGATGCGGTGATGTCGTTCCTTTCGCTCGTCGTCCGTAATGTCATGACGCGACGCGTGCGCGCCGGCCTCACGGGCCTCGCCGTCGCCATCGCCATCATGACCGTCGTCGCGCTCGGCGTGCTCACGCACAGCCTGCGGCGCACGGCCGTCTCCGTCCTGCGCACGGGCACCGCCGATTTCACCGTCGCGCAGAAGGGCGTATCCGACGTCCTGTACAGCAATCTCGACGAAGGGCAGGTGAACACGCTGCGCTCGTATCCGCAGGTCGATAGCGTCGTCGGCGTCCTCGTCGCCGCCGTGAAGCTCGATGCCAACCACCCCTTCTTCCTGGAGCTGGGCATCCAGCCGAACGAGCTGGCGCCGTTCGGCGTGCAGATCCTGCGCGGCCAGGCGTACAGCCCGACGGCCACGGACCAGGTGATGCTGGGCTGGCGCGCGTCGAGCGACCTCCAGAAGGGCGTGGGGGACACGATCAACATCGACGGCAACAACTTCAGGGTCGTCGGCATCTTCTCGACGGGCCAGGTCTTCGGTGACTCGGCGTCGATGCTGCCGCTGCCGGCGCTGCAGGGGTACGAGCGTAAGCCGGGCGCCGTCACGCTGGCCTTCGTGAAGACGAAGCCGGGGGCGAACATCGCTGCCCTTCGCAAGAGGATCGAGAAGGACTCGCCGGAGATGGCGACGGTGAAGACCGAGTCGGACTTCGGGCGAGTCGACCGCAATCTGAGCCTGATCAGCGCGGCGAACGTCGGCATCACGATCCTGGCGCTCGTCATCGGCGCCATCGGCGTCATGAACACGATGGTGATGTCCGTGTTCGAGCGCACGCGCGAGTTCGGCGTGCTGCGCGCGGTGGGCTGGACGCGGGCACGGCTGATCGCGCTCGTCATGTCGGAGGCGCTGCTGATCAGCCTCGTCGGAGCGGCGGTCGGCGTCGCGCTCGGCTTCATCGCGATCAAGGGGATCCAGCGCGTGCCGGCGCTGGTCGGCGTCTTCCAGCCCAACTATCCGGCTGGCATCTTCGGCCGCGCGCTCGGCCTCGCCGTCGGCATGGCGTTCGTCGGCGCGCTCTACCCGGCGATCCGCGCCGCCCTGCTCGTGCCGATGGACGCGCTGCGGCATGAGTGAGCGCTCGGCCGAGGCGCCGATCGTGCAGCTCAACGACGTCGTCAAGACCTACGACGACGGCCGCGTGCGCGCGCTCGACTCCGTCTCGATGTCCGTCGCGCGTGGCGAATTCGTCGCCGTCACCGGTCCTTCCGGCTGCGGCAAGTCGACGCTGTTGCACCTGATCGCCGCGCTCGACCGTCCGGACTCCGGCGTGATCCGGGTGAACGGACGCGACCTCAGCACCGCCGGCAACGACCGCTTCCGCCGCAAGGAGATTGGCCTCGTCTTTCAATTGCACAATCTCCTCACGCACCTCAGCGCCATCGAGAACATCGAGATCCCGATGTTCGGCACCGGCCTCACGTACGGCGAGCAGCGGCAGCGCGCGCTCGAGCTGCTCGAGGCGGTCGGCCTCGCGGACAAGCAGAAGGTGCAGCCGCCGCGGCTCTCCGGCGGCGAGCGCCAGCGCCTGGCGATCGCGCGGGCGCTGGCGAACCGGCCGCCGATCGTCCTCGCCGATGAACCGACCGGCAGCCTCGATTCGGCGTCGGTCGACCGCATCCTCGGCCTCTTCCGCGACCTGCGGGCGGAGCGCGGCTTGACGCTCGTGCTTGTCACGCATGATGCGCACGTCGCCGCCGCCGCGGACCACGTCGTCGCGATGCGCGATGGCCGTATCATCGGGCCGGGCAGCGCGGAGGCTTCGTCAGCTTCGCCCGAGCAGATGCGCGGACGCGGCTGACGCCCCGGGGAGCACGACGCCGCTCGACGCCAGCCGGGACGCCGGCTGCCTCGTCCGCGGGCGCTGGCGGTTGCTCGCGGTTTGCTCGCGGTTTGCTCGCGGTTTGCTCGCGGTTTGCTCGCGGTTTGCTCGCGGT
>JADMII010000064.1 GCA_015478665.1 Dehalococcoidia bacterium | reverse complement strand
GCGTCATCACATGGTTCAGTCTGCGATCCAGATCCGCGCGATACTGCGCCAGCGTGGTGTCGCGCAGATCGCCGCGCCGCCGCCCGATGGCGATCGCGCGCAGCAGCAAGCGCCTGAAGGCCGCCGAGAAGCCCGCATCGCCGCAGTCGATGGCGTATTGCGCGTCGCGCAGCAGATGCGCGAGGCAGATCTGCCAGGTGTCGGCATGGCCGCGCTGGCTGCCCAGGCTATCGGAGATCCACACGCGCGGCCGCACTTCGCCGAACAGCGCCCGCACCACGCCGGCGCCCCGGCTGGGGCGGATGATGTGCAGCACGCAGGCGGCGGTCACGAACACCCATTCCCAGCAGGTCTTCTTCATCACCCGCACCGATGTCTCGTCCGATGCGACCACGTCCGAGGTCATGACCCGCGCGGAGATCGCCGACGCGGCGGCTTGCAGCGGCGCCTGCGCGCGGGCGAGGATGTTGCAGAGCGCTCCCTCGCTGATCGACAGGCCGAACAGTTCGCCGAAGACGAGACGCAGCCGCTCGATGCCGATCGCCTGGGCGTAGTGGAGGCAGACCGCGATCGCCTCGATCGACCGGCCGAACGGCGACCCGGGCTCGAGGCCGGCCGGCGCAGTGGCGACGGCGCGCTCGCCGCAGCAGGCGCAACGTCCGCCGAACAGCCGCACCCGGGTGACGTCCGGCCTGACCGGCGGCAGTTCAGTGCGGTCATAGACCTGTTGCGGCGTCTGCGGCCCGGCCGGCCAGGCGGCGGTGCAATGCGGGCAGGCGTCGAGCAAACGATCGACGATGCGGTCGGGATTGGGCTCCAGCGCGCGGCCGGAGCCGGGACGGCTCTTGCGCGGCGGCTTCCTGCCGTCTGGCGGCTGGTCGGACTTCTGGCCCTTCGACGGCGGCAGCGACGAGTTGTCCGGCGTCTTCGGCGGCTTCTCCAGCAGCGCCAGCCGGGCTTCCAGTTCGGCGATCCGCGCCAGCGCCACCTCCAGCCGTCCAATCAACGGCAACAGCGAGAGGATCAGCGCATCCTTCTCGGCGACCGTCAGCTTGCTCAGGTCGATGTCGGGGGGCACCCCGATGTTGAATCGAGTCGCCCGTGATCGCGTCAACCATGTTCGAGATGCAGCTCTCC
>JADMII010000015.1 GCA_015478665.1 Dehalococcoidia bacterium | reverse complement strand
ACTTCGTCATCATCTGCGACGACTGCGACGGCGAGGCGCTCGCCACGCTCGTCGTGAACAAGCTGCGCGGGACGATCAACGCGCTCGTCGTCAAGGCGCCGGGCTTCGGCGACCGGCGCAAGGCGATGCTCGAAGACATCGCCATCCTCACCGGCGGCACCTTCATCACCGAGGACATGGGTCTGAAGGTCGACAACGCCCAGGTCGATGACCTCGGCCGCGCCCGCCGCGTCGTCTCGACGAAGGACGAGACGACGATCATCGAGGGCTACGGCACGGACCGCGCGCTGCAGGATCGCATCAAGCAGATCAAGGCGCAGACCGAGGAGGCGACGTCGGAGTTCGACCGTGAGAAGCTGCAGGAGCGGCTGGCGAAGCTCGCCGGCGGCGTCGCGGTGATCAAGGTCGGCGCGGCGACCGAGGTCGAGTTGAAGGAGAAGAAGCTCCGTGTCGAGGACGCGCTCTCGGCGACCCGCGCGGCCGTCGAAGAGGGCATCGTCCCCGGCGGCGGCGTGGCGCTGCTGCGCGCCATCCCGGCCGTGCAGGCCGCGCGCGAGAAGCTGTCTGGCGACGAGCGCACCGGTGCGACGATCCTCGAGCGCGCGCTCGAGGAGCCGACGCGGATCATCGCCGAAAACGGCGGCCAGGAGGGTTCCGTCGTCATCGAGAACATCCGCAACGGCAAGGGGAAGACGTACGGCTATGACGCGCGCAACAACCAGTACGTCGACCTGCTGAAGGCCGGCATCATCGACCCGGCGAAGGTGACGCGGTCGGCGCTCGAGAACGCCGCCAGCATCGCCGCGATGGTGCTGACGACCGAGACGCTTGTGACGGACATCCCGGAGCCGCCGTCCGCCGCGCCGGCGCCGCCGCCGATGGATTACTAGCGGAAACAGCGAGCCGAGAGCGGACGGCTCCGGCTGGCGGTGGGGGTTTCGGACGGGCGCCCCGGCGACGATTCGCCGGGGCGCCCTTGTTCGGTTCGCCGGTGCGTCTCGCCGCTCTCGTCACCGGCGGATCCCGACGGATGTGTCCGCCGTCCTCCGCGGGAGCGATCCTTCGCGTCCCGGCCCTCTGACCTGCCACCTCCGACCTCCGCCACCCGCCATCCTGCGACCGTCTCGTCATCGGCGCTGCCGCCACCCGTGTCCATCTGTGTGCAGCCGTGGGTTCGTCGTAGCATCCGCTATCTGGTGCCGGACGCAGTGCGCACGTACATCGAGCGGGAACGGCTGTTATCAGTAGAGCGCGAAGGCGCGGGCGGGTCGTCGAACCCGTGCGGCATCGTATGCCGGAGGGATCCGTCGCTTCCCTTCAGGATGACAGCCTCCGGCCTGCGATCTCCGCCACGTCCGCAGCTGTGACGGCGGCCGCCGGTTCCGGAGACGCATCTCTCCCCATCAGCTTCCGCTCGGCCGTCCGAAGATCCCGGCAGGGGAGCAGAAGGGTCAGGAACCATGCGCACGTATGCCAGCGACGTGCGGCGCCGCCGTACACTCGCCCGGATCATCGAAGACAGCATCGGCATCTTCCGCCAGGACGCCTCCGAGTACGCCTTCGCCGGCCTCATCGGCGCCTTCGCCGCCTGCATCGCGACGCTCGTGCTCGTCGCCGTCGGCGGCCCCGTCGCGACAGCACTCCTGCCGCTCGTGCTGGTCCCGGTCGCCGTCGCCACCCTGGCGACGGTGACCGAGGCGCTGCGACGCGTCACGGACCACCTCGAGCCGTCGGCGGCGGAATCGTTCACGGTGGTGCTGCGCGGCCTGCCGGCGATCGTCTGGCCGTGGCTGCCGCTTGCCGGCGGCCTGGCGCTGGCGCTCTTCGCCGACGCGGAGTTCGGCGGCGATGCGCCGTCGGTCGTCCGCGGAGTCGCCGAGCTGAGCCTTGTCGTTGTCACGCTCTGGGTCGCGTCCGTGCGCGTACTGTCCGTGCCATCGCTCGTGATGCGGCGTGCGACGCCGGAGCAGGCCGTCGCCGAGGCGCGGCGCATCTTCGCCGCCTCGCGGGCGACGTGCGCCGGCGTCTGGGCAGCCTGCCTGGCGCCGGCGCTGCTGCTGTTCCTGGTCGCCGCACTGAACGGCTTCGGCGCCGTATCGAGCGCGATCGCCGCGCTGGCGTTCGTCGGCAGCCTGCCGTTCGCGGCCGTCATGAACTCGCTCCTCTTCTTCGACGCGGTTGCCGTCGACGAGTCTGCGGCACCACGCAGCGAGGCCTCGCAGGCGACGGTGACCCGCCGGACGACCGGCCTGCGTCGGCTGCGATAGCGTCGCACCAGTGGGGGTCTCGTCCGCGTCCGTTTTAGCAACGACGCAGCAACATGCCGCATCGCCGGCGTTCCGGTCACGCAACCCCCGCCCGATACGATCAGGTGGATGAGAGCCGCTACACGCAGGCAGACCGGAGCCGGCGCGGAGCGCGCGCCCGATTGCTACGCGTGCGTGGACGACGGGAAGCTCGTGCTCGTCGCCGACGGGACGCCGGCGCCGGCGCTCGCACAGCGCGTGCACGACGCCTTCCGCGCGCTGGTGCTCGATCCGCAGTTCCCCTGCGTCGGCGCCCGATCGGCGCTGAACCAGGGCAGCTATCGGTTCGGCATGTACCGCGAGCTCGACGCGACGACGTCGACCGACGCCCTCGCCCACGACCTGCGCGCGTTCATCGACGAGCAGCCGCGGATCGAGGGCGAGTTCACGACGTTCATCGCCTGCTTCGACACGCCGAAGGTGCTGGACGCGCCCGAGTTCGAGCGGCTGCTCTGGGCGCAGCTGCACGCGCTGCACGCCCGTGACGACGCTCCGTGGGATGCCGCCGTCGCCCGCGATCCGGAAGACGCGGCATTCTCGTTCAGTTTCGGCGGCCGCGCGTTCTTCATCGTCGGCCTGGCGCCGTCGGGCGAGCGCTGGGCGCGTACCTTTCCCTGGCCGGTCCTCGTCTTCAACGCGCACGAGCAGTTCGAGGCGCTGCGGCGGAACGGTCAGTTCCGTCGCATGCAAGACGTGATCCGGCAGCGCGACGAGCAGCTCGAAGGCGACATCAACCCCAACCTCGCCGAATTCGGCGAGCACACCGAAGCGCGACAGTACTCCGGCCGCGAAGTCGCGGGTGACTGGCGCTGCCCGGTGCGGTTCGATGATTGACCGCGGGCCGGTGCATGTCATCGCGCACCACCACATCGCCCCGCAGAGCGGCATCGCGCTGACGCTGAGCGCTGGCGACGTGTTGCGCATCACCGACCCGCAGGGCGAGCAGGTCGCCGACCTCATCGCCTTCGCGGCCGATGACCGGCGCGAGTGGCTCTCGTCGGGCCGGACGATCGACTACGCGAACAGCATCTACGTCACCACCGGCCAGCGGCTGTATTCGAACCGCAGCCGGCCGATGCTCACGGTCGTCGCCGACACCGTCGGCCGCCACGACCTGCTGCTGACGCCGTGCAGCCCGGAGACCTTCGCGCTGCTCTACGACGACGCGCCGCCCGACCATCCGAGTTGCTTCGGCAACCTGTGCGACGCGCTCGCACCGTACGGCATCACGCCGGACGCCATTCCGACGACGTTCAACATCTTCATGAACGTCACGCTCTCGCCGTCGGGCGCGCTCACGATCGGCGCGCCGCTCTCGCATGCCGGAGACCACATCGACCTGCGCGCCGAGCTGGACCTGATCGTCGGCATCACCGCCTGCTCTGCCGGGAAGTCGAACAACGGCAGTTTCAAGCCGATCGACGTCGACGTCGTGCGGACGCAGGCGGAAGCAGCGGGCGAGTAGCGCCAGCGACGGCGGCAATGCCGACGTCGGTCCCATGCCCGGGACCATGCGCCGGTGCACGGGCGGCCGCTATCGCCGCGGTTCCGCACCGTCCGGGCATCAGGCGTCTGCAGCGTGAGAGGGAGCGCGTGAGTCCGCGCGCCTGTGCGTGCATCGTGCAGACTGCTCGGCGGCCGTGTGCCGGAGGAGTGCGCTAGGTCGGGCGCTCGCGGCGCCGGCGCCGCGTCTCCGCGATCTTGAGGCGGATCAGCGCCCGCTGCAGTGCCGCTTGCGCCGCTGCGAGGTCCTCGATGCTCTCCCGCTGCTCGATCGCCTGCCGCGCCCGCTCGCGCGCCTGTTCGGCCCGCTGCATGTCGATCTCCTCGACGCGCTCGGCCGCGTCGGCCAGCACGACGACGCGGTCGTCGAGCACCTCGAAGAAGCCGCCGGTGACGGCGAACGGCAGCTCGTCGTTGCCGCGCTTCAGGATCAGCTCGCCGGGCTGCAGCATCGTCATGAAGGCGGCGTGCTCCGGCAGCACCGCGAGCTGACCATCGGCCCCGGGCGCGACGACCTCATCGATGCCCTCTTCCTGCAGCACCGTGCGCTCGACTGTGACGATTTCGACCGAAAGCGGCATTGCGCGCCCCGTCGCGTCAGGCGACGGCCTCCATCTTCTGCGCCTTCTCCACCGCCTGGTCGATCGTGCCGACGTTGACGAAGGCCTGCTCCGGCAGGTTGTCGTGCTTGCCTTCGAGGATCTCCTTGAAGCCGCGCACCGTCTCGCGAACCGGCACGTACTGGCCGGGGATGCCGGTGAAGATCTCGCCCATGTACATCGCCTGGCCGAGGAAGCGCTCGATGCGGCGGGCGCGCGCCACGGTCTGCTTGTCCTCGTCGGAGAGCTCCTCGACGCCGAGGATGGCGATAATGTCCTGCAGGTCCTTGTAGCGCTGCAACACCCGCTGGACGCCGCGCGCGACATCGAAGTGCTCCTGCCCGACAATGTTCGGGTCGAGGATGCGCGAGAACGACGACAGCGGGTCCATCGCCGGGTAGATCGCCTTCTCGAAGATGCCACGGTCGAGCGCGACGACGGCGTCGAGGTGGCCGAAGGTGGTGGCGACGCCGGGGTCGGTGTAGTCATCGGCCGGGACGTAGATCGCCTGGAACGAGGTGATCGAGCCCTTCTTCGTCGTCGTGATCCGCTCTTCGAGCTCGCCCATCTCCGTCGCCAGCGTCGGCTGGTAGCCGACTGCCGACGGCATGCGGCCGAGCAGCGCCGACACTTCCATGCCGGCGAGCGTATAGCGGTAGATGTTGTCGATGAACAGCAGGACGTCCTCGCCCGACTCGTCGCGGAAGTACTCGGCCATCGTCAACCCCGTCAGGCCGACGCGCAGGCGCACGCCCGGCGGCTCGTTCATCTGGCCGAAGACCAGCACGGTCTTGTCGAGCACGCCGGACTCGTCCATCTCCACCCAGAGGTCGTTGCCCTCGCGGGAGCGCTCGCCGACGCCGGTGAAGACGGAGATGCCGCTGTGCTCCGCCGCGATGTTGCGGATCAGTTCCTTGATCAGCACGGTCTTGCCGACGCCAGCGCCGCCGAACAGGCCGACCTTGCCGCCGCGCACCAGCGGCGCCACCAAGTCGACGACCTTGATGCCTGTCTCCAACACCTGCACCTGCGTCGACTGCTCCTCGAAGCTGGGCGCCTTGCGGTGAATCGAGGCGACGTGCTCGTTCGGGACATCGCCCTTCTTGTCGAGCGGCTCGCCCAGTACGTTGAACAGGCGCCCCAGCGTCTTCGGCCCGACGGGCACCGTGATCGGCCGGCCCGTGTCGACGACCTCGGCGCCGCGGCGCAGGCCTTCCGTCGGCTCCATCGCCAGCGCGCGCACCCAGTTGTTGCCGAGATGCTGCTCGACCTCCGCCGTGATCTTGCCGCCATCGACGGCGATCTCCAGCGCGTTGTACATCGCCGGCAGCGCCTCCGCCGGGAACTCGACGTCCACGACGGTGCCGATGACCTGCGCTACTCTCCCCTTCGCCATGATCCCTCCGGGCCTGCGCTCAGGCCTTCATCGCTTCGACACCGCCGACGATGTCGAGCAGTTCACCAGTGATCTGCTCCTGGCGCGCCTTGTTGTAGATCAGCGTCAGCGTGCCGATCATCTCGTTCGCCGAGTCCGTCGCATTTCGCATCGCCACCATGCGCGCCGAGAGCTCGCTCGCCTCCGATTCGAGGATCGCCGCGTAGACCTGCATTTCGATGTAGCGCGGCAGCAGCTCGTTCATCACCGCGTCGATGCCCGGCTCGTAGATGTAGTCGATCTCCGGCCCGCGCGGACGCGTCTCGTCGGGCGGCGGCTCGATCGGCAGCAACTGGCGCACAGCCGGCAGCTGCGACGCCGTGTTCACGAAGCGCGGGTAGAGCAGGAAGACGCGGTCGACGCGCTCCGACGCGTACTCGTCGATAACGATGCTCGTCGCCGGCAGCGTGTCTGCGAGCCGTGGATAGTCCGGCATCGTGAACTCCGCGAGCAGCGGCTGGCCCGCGCGCACGACGAAGTCGCGGCCCTTGCGGCCGACGGTGACGAACGACACCGGCGTCTCCTGCTCGAGCGCGAAGGCGGCCGCGCGGCGGTTCATGTTCGACGGCAGGCCGCCCGCCAGGCCGCGGTTCGGGCTGAGGAAGAGCACCAGCGTATTCTTCGCCGGACGCGCCGTCATGAAGGGATGCGTATCGTCCGCGTCCGTGCGCTGCTGCGCCAGGTCGCTGAGGATCTCGCGCATCTTGTCCGCGTACGGCCGCGCCTGCAGCGCGCGCGCCTGCGACCGGCGCATCTTCGACCCGGCGACGAGCTCCATCGCCTTCGTCACCTTCGCGATCGATGTCACCGACCGCACGCGCCCACGGATCTCCCGGATTGTCGCCATCGGGTGTTAGCTCTTGCCTTTCAGCCGTCAGCTCTCTTGGCCAATCACGGCGCCGGGGCCACCGTCCCCGGCGACCTAGTACGGCACCGCGTCCTTGAACTCCTTGACCGCCGCGGCGAGCATCTCCTCGATCTCCGGCGACAGCGCCCTCTCTTGCGCGATCTTCGCCGTCACGTCGGGCTTGTTGCTCGCCATGAACGCGTGGAACGCCGATTCGAACGCCTGCACCTTCTCGACCGGCACGTCGTCCAGGTAGCCCTTGTTCAGCGCCCAGAAGATCGATACTTGCGCCGCCATCGACAGCGGTTCGTACTGCGGCTGCTTGAGGATCTCCTGCGCGCGCTGGCCGCGCTCAAGCTGGCGGCGAGTCGCCGCGTCCAGGTCGCTCGTCCCGAACTGGGCGAACGCCTGCAGCTCGCGGTACTGCGCCATGTCGATGCGCAGCTGGCCGGCCACCTGCTTCATGGCCTTCCGCTGCGCGGCGGTGCCGACGCGTGAGACGGAGATGCCGGCGTTGATCGCCGGCCGGATGCCGGCGTTGAAGAGGTCGTTCTCGAGGAAGATCTGGCCGTCGGTGATCGAAATGACGTTCGTGGGGATGTATGCCGAGACGTCGTTCGCCTGCGTCTCGATGATCGGCAGCGCCGTAATCGAGCCGCCGCCGTACTCCTCCGTCACCTTCGCCGCGCGCTCGAGCAGGCGGCTGTGGAGGTAGAAGACGTCGCCCGGGTAGGCCTCGCGGCCGGGCGGGCGGCGCAGCAGCAGCGACACCTGCCGGTAGGCCCAGGCGTGCTTCGACAGGTCGTCGTAGACGATCAGCACGTCCTTGCCCTGCTCCATCCACTCCTCGGCCATCGCGCAGCCGGAGTACGGAGCCAGGTACTGCAGCGCCGCCGACTCCGACGCCGTCGCCGAGACCATCACGGTGTGCGCCAGGGCGTCGAACTTCTCGAGCGTCGCCATCGTCTGCGCCATCTTCGCCGCCTTCTGGCCGATGCCGACGTAGATGCAGATCAGGTCGCCGCCCTTCTGGTTGATGATCGCGTCGATCGCCAGCGCCGTCTTGCCCGTCGAGCGGTCGCCGATGATCAGCTCCCGCTGGCCGCGGCCGACGGGGATCATGCCGTCGATCGCCTTGATCCCCGTCTGCACCGGCGTGTCCACGGACTTCCGCGTCGTCACGTCGGGGGCGATCCGCTCGACCGGTCGCGTCTTCGTCGTCGCGATCGGGCCCTTGCCGTCGATCGGCTCGCCGAGCGCGTTCACCACGCGGCCGAGCATCGCGTCGCCGACCGGCACCTCGACGATGCGGCCGGTGGCGCGCACCTCGTCGCCTTCCTTGATCTCGTCGTAGGCGCCGAGCACCATGATGCCGACGCTGTCCTCTTCGAGGTTCAGCGCCAGCCCCATGACCCCGTTCCCGAACTGCACCAGCTCGCTCGAAGCCACGTTCGACAGGCCGTGGACGCGCGCGATGCCATCGCCGGCCTCGACGACCGTGCCGACGTTCACCGCCTCGACCTCGGCGCCGAACCGCTGGATCTGCTGCTTGATGATGCTTGCGATCTCTTCCGAGCGTATCGCCATCGTGTCCTCCGGGTCCGCGCCTTCGCCGGCCCTCGTTACCGTCCCGCTCCCTCGAGGCTGCGGCGCAGCGCCTTCAGCCTCGTCCTGGTGCTGCCGTCGATCAGCTGGTCGCCGATCCGCGCGATGACGCCGCCGATGATCGCCGGGTCGACGGCCGGCGTCACATCGACCGCCTTGCCGGTGATCGCCGAGAGCCGCGCCGCCACGGCGTCGCGCTCGTCGGCGCTCAGCGGCACCGCCGTCGTCACGACGGCGTGCGCGACGCCCCGGCGCTCGTCGACCTTCTCGCCGTAGATCCGCGCGATGTCGGGGATGAGCCCGACCTTCTCACGGTCGTTGAGGATGCGCACGAGGTTCATCGCCTCGTCGCCGATCTGGCCGCGCAGGCCGGCGGTCAGCAGGCGCAGCTTCTCATCCTTCGGCACGCGCGCGCTGGCGATGATCTTCGCCACGTCTGCTTCGCCGGCGAAGCCCGCGATCGTCTGCAGGTCGTTCGCCCAGGGGATGAACCTCTCCTGCTCGTCGGCGATGTCGAACACCGCCTCCGCGTAGCGCCGCGCCGAAAGCGCACTGGCGGCCATACTCTAGACGCTCTCCTTGAAGCTCGACTCCGCCAGCGCCTCATCGATCAACCGCCGATGCTGTGAGCGGTCGAGCGAGGAGTTGATCACCTTCTCGGCAGCGGCGATCGTCGTATCGGCGAACTCCTTGCGCAGATCGGCGAGCGCGCTGTCGCGTTCGAGCCGGATCTCGCCGCGCGCCCGGGCGACGAGCACGTCGGCGTCCGCCTGCGCCTGCGTGCGGGCGTCGGCCTGGATGCGCGCGGCCACCTCCTGCGCCTGGGCGACGAGCGCCTGCCCCTCGCGCCGCGCCGCCTCGATCTGGTCGTGCACCTGACGGTCGGATTCGGCCGCCTTGGTACGCATCTCCTCCGCGGCAGAGAGGCTCTCGCGGATGCGCTCGCGTCGCTCGTCGAGCATCTTCATCAGCGGGCCGTAGGCGACCAGCCGCAGCACGACCAGCAGAACCGTGAAGTTCACGAGCTGGCCGACGAGCAGCGGCAGGTTGATGCCGAGGCTCCCGATTCCGAGGATGATCATACGCAACTCCAGTCGCCCGTGCGGGCGGCCGCCTCGCTAGAAGACGAATCCGATCATCACGGCGACGACGAGCGCGTAGATCGCGACCGCTTCGGCGAAGGCGATGCCCAGGATCATGTTCGTCTGGATCACGGACTGCGCCTCCGGGTTACGGCCGAGCGCCTCCATCGCGCGTCCGGTCAGCACGCCGATCGCCAGCGCCGGCCCGATGCCGCCGATGCCGATGGCGATGCCGGCGCCGATGTACTTGAGGCCGACATCTGTGATCGCGAGCAGTGGCAAGAGTGCTGCAATGTCCAAGTTCGGAACTCCTCCTCGTTGTGCCCGCGGACGCGCGGGCGACTGTCATGCGCCGGTCGCCTTTCGGAGCCCGCATGTGCGGGCGAGTACCCTAGTGAATCGCCGTCACCTCCACAGGCTCGTGCTCGTCGTGTCCGTCATGCGTCGAAACGGCGAGCACGGCGAAGACGAGCGTCAACATAGCGAATACGAACGCCTGGATCACCCCGACGAACATCTCCAGCGCGTAGAACGGCAGCGCCACGACGAACGGCGCCAGGAACGTCATCACCAGCAGCAGGATCTCGCCCGCCAGCATGTTGCCGAAGAGCCGGAAGGTGAAGCTGATCAGGCGCGCCACCTCGGCGATGAACTCCAGGAGGCCGACGAAAAAGTTGATCGGACTGGAGATGGTGAAGAACTTCTTCGCGTACTTGAAGAACCCCAGCGTCGTAATCCCCCAGAACTCGACAAAGATCGCCGACATGATCGCGATCGACAGCGGCGAGTTGATGTCCGTGTTCATGCTGCGGAAGTACGGCGCGATGATCCCGACGCTCTTCCCCTTCGCCGACAGCTGGTTCAGCGCCTCGTCCGAGAGCCCGACGAGGCAGTCCGTGTAGCTCTTGTCGCCCGGCGCTCCGGGGCACGTCGCCGGGTCGGCGACGGATGCGAGTCGCTTCTTCTCCAACTGATCCACGATCGCCAGGGCCCGCTGCCCGCGCACGCAGCTGTTCTTCCGCGCCGCCGCATCGGCCGCCGCAGTGCCGACGTTTTCGGCCGCGGGCGTGTTCTTGAACGTGCATGGCCCCAAGTCGACCTCGAACTTCACTTCCTGCGCCTTCGGCTTCACCAGCAGGATGCCGCCGGAGTTCGACATCACCGCCGCTTCCTTGCGGAACTCGTCCACGCTTACCTTCTGGACCGAGCCGATGGCGTTGAAGAACGGCAGCAGCGCCATCCAGTTCGCCACCCAGATGAAGATGAAGATGGTCATGAAGACGGGGAAGAAGCGGCGTCCGTGGCGCTCGCCGGCGGTGCCCACGCAGAGGTTGTAGCCCGCTTCGAACACCAACTCGACCAGGTTCTGCACGCCGCGCGGGATCAGCGACGCCTTGCGGCCGGCGATGTATCCGAGGACGAGGATGACGACCACCGCAGACAACGAGGACACGTACGTGTTGGCCAGCGGGAACGGCCCGATGCCGGTCAGGCTCTCGGCCTTGATCTCGATGATCGGCTTCGGCCCGCGCACGTAGAGGAAGCCGACGAGCAGGAGCGCGATCACGCCGGCGACGGTGAGGAGCGTCTTCGGGTTCTTCACGGGCCCTGCTTCTTCCTCTTCGCCTGTGCCGTCGCGGCGTCCCAGCGCTGAATCTCGGCGATTGTATCCATGAGCATGCGATAGCCGCCATAGAAGGCGGCCGCCAATCCCAATGCCAGACCGGAAAGTGTCAGGATCTTGCCGGTATGCAGTGCCTCATCCAGGAAGTACCCGCCGACCGTGCCGCCCGCGATGCAGACCGCGACATACGATCCCATGCCGAGAAGTTGTACGGCGGGGCTCAGGCGCATCGGACGCCTCACATCTCCGAGTTTGAGAATCCTATCACAAGCGGCGTCGTGCGGTCAACGTGAATTTTTGCACGAACAACGCCCGCCCGTATGCCGGGCGCCGCCGCAGTATCGGTTGTGGCCGATGCTCGTGCAACCTCGTTCCAGGCCGGGAATTGGCCGACGAGCCGCTGCTCTGACGCGGTTCGCAGCGCATGATGCGCGATGGACCGAGGACGGCTGCGAGGCTCCTGGCGTCGATCTGCGTCGATCGCCGACAGGCACGCGGCGCGGGGCGAGCGGGCGGTGCGCAGGCGGCGTCGTCTTTGGCCCTGGACGCATCGCGCGCCGCCCGCCGGCGGACCCATTGACAGCGGGCGGCGGGAAGCAGAGAATGAACGATATTCAGTGACGGAGCCGCCCGTGCCCTCAGCACCGATCCTCGATCGCGGCGAACGCGCCGAACGCGCCCGGGCAGCGCGGCGCGAGGAGATCCTCGCCGCCGCCCGGCGCGTCTTCGCCGCCCGCGGCTTCCGTGGCACAACGATCGCCGATATCGCCGAGGACGCGGGCATCGCCCTCGGCACGATCTACCTCTACTTCCCCTCGAAGGACGCCATCCTCTGCGCGCTGAGTGAGCGCTTCGGCGAACTGATGGCGCAGGCGGGCGGCCGGGCGCCCGTCGGGCCGACGCTCGCGGCGACGGTCTACCATCGCATCGCCCGGATCTTCGCGAGCTGCGCCGCGAACCGCGACCTCGTGCGGCTGGTCGTCGTCAACGCCGACCCCGGCACCGAGATCCAGCGTCGCATGCGCGCGGCCGAGGACATGCGCGACCGCCCGATGGTCCGCGAGCTCGCGCGGTCGATCGACGCCGGGCTCGTGCGGTCGTGCGACCCCGTCATCGCCACGCGGCTGATCAACGGTGTGGTCAGCATGGCTGTGTATCAGGCCTTCGTGTTGGGCGACGGCGAGCAGGCGGATGAGTTCAGGGACGCATGCGCGGAGATGATCACGGCGTACTTGCAGCCGGCATCAGGGACAGTCGGGGGACGATAGACCGGGAAGGTAGAAGGTAGAGGAAGACCATGGCAGGCACGGACAACTCTGGAGGGAACGGACAGCGTGCGGGCCGTCGGGCGAGTGTGTGGCGCTTCGCGGCGGCGAATACCGCGACGCTGTGGTTCGCGCTGGTCGCCGGCGGCATGGTGCTGCTCCTCGGCGGGCTCGGCGTCGATGCCTATCGCCACAACCATAGCTCCAGCGACGAATCGCTCCTGAGCCTGGCGAATCCCGGTCATCTGATCGCCATCGTCGGCGTCGCGCTGGCCAGCGTCTCGGCGCTGATGGGCCTCTACGTCGCGGCCCTCCGGGACGCCGAGACGCGCCCGGCGCTGCTCCGCCGCGGCGCCGCCGTCAGCGCCGCCCTCGTGGCCCTCGTCGCCGTCGGCGCCGTCTCGGTCACGTACATCGCTGCGACAGGCGCCAGCATCTCGACGCACAACCAGAACTCCACCAGCGTCGTCTCGTCCACCGGCGGCGGCACGACGTCCGCTCCGGACCCGGAGGCCGTCGGCATCGCCCAGGGGCTGCAGCAGAACGGCCTGCTCTCGACTTCCGGATCCGGTTCCGGAGCGGCGCCGGCCTCGACGCCGGCGGCATCGCCGACGATGACCATGAACATGAAGGACGCGGGCAAGCAGCCGACCTTCACGCAGATCGAGACGATGACGGACAAGCAGTTGCTGCCGCTCTTCCCCGCCGGCACGATGACCCTCGCGGACATCCCGAAGTTCCGCGGCCAGCTGGAACAGGCACGGGCCGCCGCGCAGAAGTACACCGGCGTCGCCGCGGCGAAGGCCGCCGGCTACGTCAACACGACCAGCGACGTCCCCTACATGGGTGAGCACTACATCAACTACGACATCCTGCGCAGCGGCAAGTTCGACCCGGCGAAGCCGACCGGCCTCCTCTACAGCAAAATCGGGCCGAACGGCGCCGAGGAGCTCGTCGGGCTCTGGTACCTGATGCTGCCCGGGATCAACGGCGTCACCGTGACGCAGCAGCCGGTGAACACGTGGGCCGGCAACCTCGCGATGTGGCACGGCCACCCGGGGCTCTGCCTGGTCGGCACCAAATCCGCCAGCGAAAACGAGACGGCCGAGAGCTGCACGGCGAAGGGCGGCGCCTTCACGGCCGACCTCAAGTGGATGCTGCACGTCTGGGTGGCGCCGGGCCAGGAGAACGCAAACGGCGTCCTCTCCTACCTCAACGCCGACCTCTTCGCGAAGCAACAGGCCGCCGGCAACACAGGCGCGCCGATCACGCAGCAGAACGGCACGATCCCGCGCTAGCCGCTGCCACCAGGACACGCCGGAGGCCTCGCGAACTCGCGAGGCCTCTCGCGTCTCGTTCGCGTCACAGCAAGAATCCGTCGCATCCACATCGGTCGTCGCTGCCATGCGAGGATCGGCACATGATGCGCAGAGCACGCTCGCACAGCCAGGCAGCATGCGCTACCCTGCCGGCGGTGTTGCGATGCCGATTTCGGCACCGGAGGCTCGTCCTGGATCACGTGCATCCTGTCTTCGGGAGCGCAGCGAAGGCGACGTATCGTTCGGGCGCCCGAGCGCTGGCGGCGGTGGCGCGCGTCCTCGCGCTGGTCGCAGCGCGCGCGGGTTTCGCTGATCGCCGATGATGCGCGACGAGCTCTCCGCGATGGTGCTGTCGGCGGCGCGGGCGGCGATGGACGCCGGCGTCCTCCCTCACGTCGTGCTGCCCGAGGTGATCATCGAGCGGCCGGCGCGCCCGGAGCACGGGGACTACGCGACGAGCCTGCCGCTTCGCCTCGCGCGCGCCGCCCGCGCCAATCCGATCGAGATCGCCAAGGCCATCGCCGAACGGCTGCCGGCGAGCGACGCGGTCGCCGCGGCGGACGTCGCCGCGCCGGGCTTTATCAACTTCCGGCTCGCCGAAGCCTGGATCGCCGCGCAGGTCGATGCGATCATCGCTGCCGGCGACGCCTTCGGTGACCTCGCGCTGGGCGGCGGCGCCCGCGTTCAGGTTGAGTTCGTCAGCGCCAACCCGACCGGTCCGCTCACCGCCGGCAACGGCCGCGGCGCCGCCATCGGCGATGTGCTGGCGTCGGTGCTGCAGGCGGCCGGTTACGACGTCGAGCGCGAGTATCTGGTGAACGACGCGGGCACGCAGACCGAGGTCTTCGGCCGGACGCTCCTCGCCCGCTACCAGCAGCTCTTCGAGCGCGACGTCCAGATCCCCGAGGACGGCTACCCGGGTGAGTACATGATCGATGTCGCCCGGCGCCTGAAGGACGAGTGCGGCGACGCCTATGTCGATGCGGCGGTCGATGCGCCGCCGCCCGAGTTCGTCGTCCGTGGCGTCGACCTGATGGTCGAGGCGATCGGGAGCGACATGGAGCGCCTCGGTGTCCACTATGACGCCTGGTTTCGCGAACGCTCCTTGTACACCGCGGGCGAGGCCGGCGGCGCCCCGTACGACGAGGCGATGGCGGTGCTGCGGCAGCGCGGCTCGCTCGTCGAGAAGGAGGGCGCGCTCTGGTTCGCTTCGAGCGAGCTGGGCGAGGACAAGGATAACGTCGTCGTCCGCAGCACCGGCCGGCCGACCTACTTCGCGTCGGACATCGCCTACCACTACGACAAGTTCGTCCGCCGCGGCTTCGAGCGCGTCATCGACGTCTGGGGTGCGGACCACCAGGGCCACGTCTCGAGGATGAAGGCTGCCGTCGAGGCGGTCGGCGTCGACCCTTCGCGCCTGGAGATCATCATCTACCAGCTCGTCAGCTTTCGCCGGGGCGATGAGCTGGTGCGGCTCTCGAAGCGCGCGGGCAACATCGTGCTGATGCGCGACGTGGTCGAGGAGGTGGGCGCCGACGCGGCGCGCTTCTTCTTCCTCGCGCGCTCGGCCGACAGCCAGATGGAGTTCGACCTGGACCTCGCGAAGAAGCAGGCGGCCGACAACCCCGTCTACTACGTGCAGTACGCGCACGCGCGCATCGCCGGCATCCTCGCCAACGCACAGGAGCGCGGGCTGCCGGCGGAAGGCGGCGATGTGGCGTTGCTCACCCATCCGCTGGAGCTCGAGCTGGTGCGCAGGATGCTCCAGTTGCCCGAGCTGGTGCAGATGATGGCGCAGACCCTCGAGCCGCACCACCTCCCGCACTACGCGCAGGACCTTGCGACTGCCTTCCATGCCTTCTACACCGAGTGCCGCGTCCTCGACGCTGATCACCCGCCGCTCTCCGCCGCGCGACTCAAGCTCTGCGCCGCCGCCCGTCTCACCCTCGCCCGCGCGCTCACCCTGATGGGCGTCGCCGCGCCCGGGCGCATGTGATCGACGCCGGCATCGCGGCGTTTGCGTGGAAGCTCACGTCGAGATGGATGTTCATCTCCGCCGACGGTGTTTTATACTCGGCTCCTCAACCGGCATCTGCTAGCGTGGAGGAAGCGACCATGAAGGATCTGCACGGCAAGAACGCCATCATCACCGGCGCATCGCGTGGGCTCGGCGTGCACATCGCGCGGGCGCTCGCGGGACGCGGCGTGAACGTCGCCCTGGCGGCGCGCTCCGGCGATGCCCTCGAAGCGACCCGCGCCGTCTGCGAGCGCGCGGGCGTACGGGCGATCAGCGTCGCCTGCGACGTGACGTCGCAGCTGGACCGCGAGCGGCTCGTCGCGGTCGCGGCGCAGGAGCTGGGGCCGCTCGACATCCTCGTCAACAACGCGGGGATCGAAGTGACGGCGGCGCTCGAGGACTTCAGCCTCCAGCAGATCGAGGACGTCATCCGCACCAACCTCAACGCACCGATCGCGCTCACGCAACTCGTCCTGCCGGCGATGCGCGCGCGGCGGAGCGGCGTCGTCGTCAACATCGCCTCGATGGCGGGCAAGGCGGGCGTCCCCTACAACAGCATCTATTCGGCGACGAAGCACGGCCTCTGCGGCTTCACGGAGTCGATGAACATGGAACTCGACGGCAGCGGCGTGCGCATGGGCGTCGTCTGTCCCGGGTTCGTCAGCGAGGCCGGCATGTGGGCGGACCACGGCGGGAAGGCGCCGCTGCTGCTGCGCGAAGTGCCGCCGGCGAAGGTGGCGAGCGCCGTGCTGAAGGTCGTCGAGGGCGCGTCCGAGGTGCTCGTCAACGCCGGTCCGGTGAAGCCGCTGCTGCTCCTCGGCGTGATTGCGCCGGCGCTAAAGACGACCGTCGTCAAGCGCATGGGTCTGACGCGGCTGATGCGCGACGGCGCAGCCGAGCTCAAGGCGCACGCGGGCGTCGCGCGCGACGCCGCGCGCGATCGGGAGGCGGCGGCGAGCAGGCACTAAGGTGCCGGACGCGCCGTATGCTCGACATAACACGTCGCGGTGCAGCCGCTCTCGACCGCAGCCGATAACCCCGGTATGGATGACTTCCGCACGGAACTTGCCGCCGCCATCGCCGCCATGACAGAGGCAGGGCTGGAGCCGGCGTTCCTCATCGTCGACCTCGAGGGGCTGACCGCGGTCAAGCAGTCGAATGACCCGGGCGCGCTGGCGACGCTGCGCGATGCGGCGAGCGGCGCGATCAGCGCGGCCGGCGGCGACTGCGATACCTTCACGTACGGCGAGGAGCGCGTCGTTGCCATCCTGCCGGGCTTCCGGCGCCTCCAGACCTTCGCGCTGATCGACAAGCTGCGCCGCGCCCTGCCGCTGCTCGGCCAGTCGTTCGACTGCGCGCTCCGGCCGGAGTTCGACGTCCTCGAGTACGACGAGGCGAGCGGCGTCGCCGGCCTCGTCAGGCAGCTGGCGAAGCTGACCGGCGAGCGCGACGCGGCGTAGGTCGCCGCGGCGGCTGCGTGACGGCCGGGTGCTCTCGTCCTCATCCACCGCCGTGGTCTTCGAAGCGCCGTCACCGACAATCCCGAACGCCGCCGGGCTGCGCCCGGCACGGCGATCGGCGGGCGTGGGGACGGTTGACCGCCGCGGTCCGCGCGTTCAGAATGAGCGCGAACCAGGCAGCCACGAAGGTACGCCCGGGCAGGAGGCCTGCGATGGCCAACGACACGGCGACGATCAACGAAGCGCTTCGCGCGAAGGCGCAGGAGAAGGCGTGGCCGGTCGGCCTCGTGCAGCAGGCGCTCGCCGCCGGCGCCACGCCCGAGCAGATCATCGGCTACATGGAGCAGGGGGTCACGGCCGAACAGGCGCGCCAGTTTCTCGCGTCCCAGCCGCCGGGCGCCGCGGCGCCGGAGCCGTCGGAGGCGCTGCAGGCCAAGGCCGAGGCGGCCGGCTGGCCGCTCGACCTCATCCGCCGTGCGCTGGCGATGGGCGGCGCCGAGGAGGACCTGATCCGCTACATGGACATGGGCGTCACCGCCGAGCAGGCGGAGCAGTTCATGGGCGGCGGCCAGCCGCAGGAGCTCGACCTGAGCTGGATGTACGTCCCGACCGAATGGAACACGCGCGCCCGGCCGACGAAGCACGGGCTGACGCTGCAGGCGATCAACGTCGGCAAGTACGGCGAGGTGCCGGACGTCTGGGAGTTCCAGACGGAGATGCCGCGCGGCGCCGTGCCGATCGCCGGCACGGAGGGCATGGGCTATTCGATCTTCCACAAGCAGGAAGTCTGGAGCGACGCCTGCGCTGCCCTCTACGAAGAGGCGATCCAGCGCCGCTGGCGGCCGGCGACCGACGTGCCGTGGACGAGCATCGAGCCGCTTCCTGATGACCTCGAGCGCGCGATCTGCCAGGTCTCCACGCATCTCAGCGAGAAGGCGCAGGTGGAAGCGGACATCATCGGCCGCTGGGAGCCGGAGATCAGCTACGGCTACCACGAGGTGAAGCTCTACCTGGCGACCGTCGTCTTCGAGGATGCGCGCGCGGTCGAGGTCTTCCGCAAGCGGGCGCTCTCGAACGGCGGCGGCCTCGGGCTGCAGGCGCCAGGCTGGTCGTATCGCTCCGTCATCGACTCCCGCAACTTCACCGAGATGTCGACGATCCAGTTCGTCCTGCAGGACAGCCTGACGCTGGCGCAGTACCAGTACGGCGAGAAGTACGCGCAGAACGCGGCCGAACGCTACATCTTCGCGCGGGCCATGCAGGACAAGGCGCGGCACATCGCCTACGGCATCACGCACCTCAAGTATGCTCTCCTGCACCGGCCGGAGCGGCGCGAGGAGATCCAGCGCTACCTCGACAAGGGTGAGGGGATGCTGGTGATGGACGACAAGCGCGACAGGGCGACGCGCGAGGCCTTCGCGATCTACTTCGCCGGCGGCAAGGAGCGCATCGCCGACGGACTGAAGCTCGAGCGGGCGATGCGGCGCCGCGGCCTGCAGCAGTACCTCGAACGGCTGAAGTGGGCTACGCTGGGGCGCGACGCCCGCCTGCACCCGGGGCTGCGGCCGGCGTTCGAAGAGTAGCGTCGCGCGGGCACGCTCGCCGGCGCTTGCGGGCGTGCGTGCCGGCCGCCCGTCCGGGCGCCGGTCGGACGGCCAGCCAACGAGAGAGGATCACGACCATGCCCACGTTTCCGTCCGTCGAATGGTTCGACGCGATCAAGGACATCGTCAACGCGGATCCGGCGTTCCGGCAGCTCGGGACTGTCGACGCCGTCATCGGCATCAAGGTCGAGCACAAGATCTACGAGCTGACGTTCGAGGCGTTCGAATGCACGGCCGTGCGCGAGGCGGGCGAGAACGACCTGCGCGACATGGACTTCTGGCTGGAGCAGTCGTACGACCAGTGGAAGGACATGGTCACGAACATCAAGGAGCACGGCGCCGCCGACCTCTCGCACACGCTCAACACCATCGACCTCAACATCCCGGAGGGCTTCGCGCGCTCGCACGACGGCTACCGCCGGGACGCCTTCTACCGCTTCAATCAGTCGATCCAGGACTTCTTCAACGCATCGTCGAAGATCGATACGCAGTTCGCTTCGCTGGAGGCCGTGAGCGCCTGACGGCGCAGAACAGACAACAGACAACAGGGCCGCGCGTCTGGCGGCGCACAGCAAACGGCAACGGGCGAACAGCAATCCCGGGACTTCGGCGCGCAGCTACGTCCGCGTGCGCTGGCCGGGGTGACTGGCGGCGCACAGCAAACGGCACAGAGCACACAGCGACGCGCGGCAACCCGGCGCTCACTCTTCGCTCCCGGGCGTGTCGCTTTCGCGGGACGCAGCCATCACTTCTGGTCGACGACCCGTGCGGCGAACTCGCGCAGCGAGCGCACGATGCGCAGGTGCGCCGGCAGTTCGGTGGCGGCGGCGGTGCGCCGGGCGCGGTCGAGCAGGTACACCGCCGGCACGTCGTGCACCGCCAGGTAGTGCGCCGTGCGCGGGTCGTCGTCGATGTGGGCGTCAATGGTCAGCATCCGCGCCACGGCCAGCTTGTGCTGCGCCGGTCGTAGCCCCGGCGGCGCCATCCGCACGCCGACGCGCCCGTCCAGGCCGCTGCGCCGCAGCCAGCGCGAGAGCAGCGCCAGCCCCGCCTCGCTCCGTCCGGTGACGACGTACACCTCGTGCGTGGCGACGAGCTGCCGCAGCACCGGCGTCGCCTCCGCGTCCATGCGTCGCCAGCCGAAGCGCGCGTACTCGACGAGCAGCCGCAGCGGCCGCGTGCGCCGCGGCGCATCGTACAGGCGCTCGAACTCCGCCGGCAGCTCGGCGACGCCGCCCGGCGCGTGCGTGGCGAGGCGGCCGAACGGCGTTAGGCAGAGTACTCCGTCGAAGTCGACGCTGATGCGCATCAGCCGGCGAGCGCCAGGGCGAGGCTGAGCGCAGCGTCCGCCACGGATGCGACGCGCGCGCGGAGCTTCTCGTCGGGTGCGCCGTCCGGGAAGCGGTCGTCGGTGGCGTAGACGCCCGGCGCCGTGATGCCGTCGAGGCTTGCGAAGAGCGGCGCGAAGCCGTGGTCGATCACCAGGAAGTGCGCTGGTGAAGCCGCCGTCTGAAGCGGCACGCAGACCTTCCCGGCCAGGTGCCCCGTCGGCATCAGGTCGAACAGCGCCTTCAGCACGCCCGTGTAGAGCGCACGATAGGTCGGCGAGGCGGCGACGACGATCTGGGCCGCGGCGACCTCGGCGATCGCAGCGTCGACCTTCGCCGCGGAGGCGCGGCCGACGAGCGCCTCGGCGGGCAGGGTCGCGACGTCGATCATCGATGTCTCGCAGGCGGCGCGCTGGAGTTGCGCCAGCAGCAACTCGGCGAGGGCCTTCGACTTTGACGGGCTGCGAGGGCTGCCGGAGATCGCGACGGCGCGCAGCGGCGCCATCAGGCGGGCACGGCGTCGCGCGTGGGCGGCGCCGGCACGCTGCTGCGGCCGGGGAAGTGCGGCATCACGTAGCGGCCGAAGCGCTGCGCCTCTTCGAGATGCGGATAGCCGCTGAGGATGAAGGTGTCGATGCCCTCGTCGACGTACTCCTGCAGCCGCGCCGCCACGCTCTCTCCTGAGCCGACGACTGCGGTGCCGACGCCGAGTCGCGCCTTGCCGATGCCCGACCAGAGGTTCGGCCCGAGCACCAGGCTCTCGCTCTCCTTCGCCATCTGCCGCTGGCGCTTCTCGCCCTCGGAGTCGGACTTCGCCATGAAGCGGTCCATCATGTCCTGGAAGTTGTCCGGGATGTCGGCGATCATCTTCTCGGCCGCTGCCCACGCCTCGTCGTCGGTCTCGCGGACGATGACGTGGATGCGCATGCCGAAGCGCAGGCTGCGGCCGATCGCCGCCGCCCGCTCGCGCATGTCGGCGATACGCTCGCGCACCATCGCCAGCGTCTCGCCCCAGAGCAGGTAGACGTCGGTCTCCGCGGCGCCGACGCGCTTCGCCGCATCGGAGGCGCCGCCGAAGTAGAACGGCGGGCAGGGCTGCTGGTAGGGGCGCGGCATCACGTAGCCGCCCTCGATCCTGTAGAAGCGGCCTTGGTGGTCGAAGCGCTTCTCGAGCCAGGCCCGGCGCACGACCTGCATGAACTCCTGCGTGCGCGCGTAGCGCTCGTCGTGCTCGGTGAAGTCGCCGTCCATCGCCAGCTCGGCGGGGAAGCCGCCGGTGACGACGTTGATCAGCACCCGGCCGCGCGTCAGCTGGTCGAGCGTGTTCGACATCTTGGCGGCGACGGTGGGGGCGATGAAGCCCGGCCGCATGGCGACGAGGAACTTCAGCCGCTCCGTCCGGGCGGCGACGACGGAGGCGGCGAGCCAGGCGTCCTGGCACGTCGTGCCGACCGGCACGAGCGCGAAGACGAAGCCCGCGTCCTCGG
The DNA here is from genome assembly GCA_015478665.1 of Dehalococcoidia bacterium. Classification (GTDB taxonomy): domain Bacteria; phylum Chloroflexota; class Dehalococcoidia; order DSTF01; family JACRBR01; genus JADMII01. The sequence goes on along the minus strand of JADMII010000015.1, from coordinate 38,097 downwards.
CCGCCGTCGCCACCGCGACGAGGTAGTCGGCCGAGGCCTCGCGCGTCGGCGGACCGATGGTCTCCGTGTCCCCCATGGTCGGCAGGAACCAGCCGAAATCGATCGTCATCCGCGCGCTCCCGTCGGCTGTGATGGGGGAGTATAGGCCGCACACGGTCGCGGGTTCAACGGAACATCCCGGCGCCGTAATCCAGCGCCGCTGAGCAGTAGGTGTAGAACCGCCGCGCCGGCGGCAGTTGTACCGCCGCTGGAAGGTGCAACCACTTCAATGCCTCGCGTGGCGAGGCCGTCGCCGGGCCAGTCGCCGGAGTGCTGACGATCACCTCGACGCCAGGACGGCCGGGACCGGGGAACTCCGTCAGGTGAAGACCCTCAGGCGTTCCGCGCCCTGACCGACCGCCCTCGTACCGGCGGCCGGTATACTCCCGCATCAGCAGGGAGCGGGGGCAGCGTGGCGACCGTCTTGCTCATCGACGCATCGGAGGAGGTGCAGCCGGTCGCGGCGGCGCTGGCCGGCGGCGGCTATCACGTCGCGCACGCCGCGCTCGCCGACGTCCTCCACGAGCCGTCGGAAGAGACGCCGGCGGTGTTGCTGCTGAACCTGCTCGCCCGCCCCGACGCGAGCGCCGTCCGCAACCTGCTCCGCTCGCCCGACCTGCCGCACGGCGTCGCATCGGTCGCGCTGGTGCGGCTCGACGATCTGGCCACGCTGGACCTCGGCGCCGGATTCGACGACTTCATCGTCCATCCCGCGGCGGCGGAAGAGGTGCTGGCGCGCGTGCGACGGGCGATCCGGGTGAAATCGGGGCTCGAAAGCGACAATACGCTGCGCGCCGACGACCTGCACATCGATCTCGCGAACTACAAGGTGTACGTCGCCGGCCGGCCGGTCGATCTGACGTACAAGGAGTACGAGCTCCTGCGCTTCCTGGCGACGAACCGCGAGAAGGTCTTCACCCGCGAGGCGCTCCTGAACCGCGTCTGGGGCTACGACTTCTACGGCGGCGCCCGCACGGTGGACGTACACATCCGGCGCTTGCGGAGCAAGATCGAGGACCGCACCCACACCTTTATCGAGACGGTGCGGAACGTCGGCTACCGCTTCCGGGTCGGTGAGTAGTTCGGGCGCCAGCGCGGCGTTCGGCGCGGTTGCCTGCCGCCGGGGCCCGGCGGGAACGATGAAGGGCGACTCCGCGGCGGCGCGCCGGCGCCAGCGGCGTGCGTTCGGGCCTGCGACTTGGGCCGGCAGCTTCGCCAGTACCAGAATCGCTGCCCACGTACGGAGTGACAGAATCGCTGCCCCTGTCCACGCCCGGTCGCCTCGGCCGGCCTGTCGTCATGGCCGTGCTATGCTGAGAGGCAGGGGCTGCGCCACACCTTGATCTTCATCTATAGCGACCTCATCAACTCGGACTTTGCGCTCTTCCTCACGCTCGCCGCGGCGACGCTCTTCGCCTTGCTGATCGGCATCGGCTTCCACGAGTTCTGCCATGCCTTCGCGGCGAACGCGCTCGGGGATCGGCTGCCGGCGAGCCAGGGGCGCGTGACGCTGAACCCGTTCGCGCACCTCGACCCGGCCGGGACTGTGATGATGCTGTTCGTCGGCTTCGGGTGGGGGAAGCCGGTGCAGTTCAACCCCTACGGCCTCAAGGTGAGCCCGAAGACGGCGACGCTGCTCGTGTCGCTCGCCGGGCCGCTGTCGAACTTCGCGGCGGCGGGGCTGCTCGGCATCCCGATCAAGCTCGGCTGGGCGCCGTACATCAACCCGCTGATCAGCGACCCACGCTCGCTGCGCTTCGTCGTCCAGGGCACGGGCGACTACGTGGGGCTCTTCCTGACCGCCGCTGTCTACTTCAACGTCATCCTGGGGATCTTCAACCTGATCCCGCTGCATCCGCTCGATGGCTTCAAGGTCGCTCTCGGGCTGCTTCCCGACGAGCTGGCGAACGAATGGGCGAAGACGGCGCAGTACGGCGTGGGCCTGCTGATGCTGCTGATCCTGCTGCCGATCTTCATCGGCTACAGCCCGCTGACGCAGATCATGGGCCCGTCCGTCGCCGGCCTCGTGCGCCTGTTCACCGGGGTGGGCTGATGCTCGCGCGCCTGCGGCACCGCCTGCGGCAGTTTTTCGGCGCGCTGCGTCCGGGCGTCAGCCCACGCGCCCGCTTCGACGCCTACGCTTGGCTCGATACGCCCCAGCGCCGCATCTTCGAGTCGATGATGCTCCGCGACCAGCAGCACGGTATCGAGGTCTACCGCCGGGTGCGCGCGGGCGCCGCCGGCAACGACCGGCGGCTCTTCGCCGCCGCACTGCTGCATGACTGCGGCAAGGGTGAGGTGCGCCTCTGGCAGCGGGTCGCGCACGTCGTGCTCGGCGCCTGCGCGCCCGCCATCCGCGCGCGCTTCGCGAGCGAGCACGGCGCCGCGTGGCGACGCGCGTTCTGGCGCCTGCTGCACCATCCGGAGATCGGCGCGACGATGGTAGCGGCGGCCGGCGGCGACCCGGACGTCGTCCGCATGATCGGCGCGCAGGATGCGGCGCCGGCCGATGCGCGCCTGGCGCTGCTGCAGGCGGCGGACGAGGCGTAGGAGCGCGTATGCCACGACGCATCGCGATCGTTGGACTCGGGCTGATCGGAGGCTCGCTGGGGCTGGCGCTCAAGCGCGCGAACCTGCCGGACCTGGAGGTTGCCGGCGTCGCCCGCAGCCGCGGCACCGTGCAGAAGGCGCGCCGGCTGCAGGCGATCGACATCGACTGCGCAGACGCGGCGGAAGCGGTCAGCGGCGCCCAACTCATCGTCGTCGCCTCGCCGATCATGACCATCCGCGGCGTCTTCGCCGAGATCGCGCCGGCCCTGGCGGAGGGCGCCGTAATCACGGACGTCGCCAGCACGAAGAGGGACGTGGCGCGCTGGGCGCAGGAGTTCCTGCCGATGGGCGTCCACTACGTCGGCGGCCACCCGATGGCCGGCAAGGAGACGCAGGGCATCGATGAAGCCGAGGCGAGCCTGTTCGAGGGCAAGCCGTGGGTGATCTCACCATCGGTGACGGCCGACGAAGCATCGGTCCAGACGATCGTCGGCCTGGCGCAGCTCGCCGGCGCCCGGCCCGTCTTCATGGACGCGGAAGAGCACGACAGCTACGTCGCGGCGATCAGCCACCTGCCGCTCGTGGTCTCTTCGGCGCTCTTCTCGACGGCCTTCGGCAGCGCCGCCTGGCCGGAACTGGCGGCGCTGGCCTCGTCGGGCTTCCGCGACACGACGCGGCTGGCGTCCGGCTCGCCGGAGATGGCGCACGACATCATCGCGACGAATCGCGCGAACCTCCTGCACTGGCTCGACCGCTTCCAGGACGAGCTAATGCGCTTCCGCGATGTCATCGGCTCCGCCGAGGGCGAGCGGGTCATCGAGGCGTTCGCGCGCGGGCAACTCGAGCGCGACAACTACATGACGAACGGACCGCCACAACGCGACGTCGGGGAGCCGATGGAGCGGATCAGCTTCGCCGACATGCTGCTTGGCTCGAAGATCGCCGGCATGATGCGCAAACAGGAAGAGGCGATCCGCGCCGCCGAAGCGCGCGTCGACGAGAAGAAGCGCTGATGGATCGCGTCATCGAGCCGGCGCGCCGCCTGCGCGGCACCGTCGCCGTCGCCGGCGACAAGTCCATCTCGCACCGCGCCGCCATCCTCAACGCGCTGGCGGAAGGCGATGCCGAGGTGCGCAACTTCCTCCCCGGCGAGGACTGCCGCTCGACGCTCGCCGTCCTCCGCGCGCTGGGCGTCCAATCGAGCCTCGGCGAGGAAGACGGCGCGCCGCTGCTGCGGATCAGCGGCCGCGGCCTCGACGGGCTGCGCGAGCCGGCGGCCGTTCTGGACTGCGGCAACTCGGGGACGACGATGCGGCTGCTCTGCGGCGTCCTGGCCGGACAGCCGTTTCACAGCGTGCTCGACGGCGACGCATCGCTGCGCGCTCGGCCGATGCGCCGCATCGTCGAGCCACTGCGGCAGATGGGGGCGCGCGTCGACGGCCGCGACGACGGCGCGCTGGCGCCGCTCGCGGTGCGCGGCGGCGGGCTGCACGGCGTGCGCTACCGGCTGCCGGTGGCGAGCGCGCAGACGAAGTCGGCGATCCTGCTGGCCGCGCTCTTCGCCGACGCGGAGACGGTCGTCGAGGAGCCACAGCCGACGCGCGACCACAGCGAGCGCATGCTGGCGGCGATGGGCGCGCAGATCGGCCGGGAGGGGCCGGCCATCCGACTCACGCCCGGCGCCCGGCTGACGCCGCTTTCGATGCGCATCCCCAATGACATCTCCGCGGCGGCGTTCTGGATGGTCGCCGCCGCCATCCACCCCGATGCCGAGTTGCGCCTGACCGGCGTCGGCGTCAACCCGACGCGCAGCGGCATCATCGACGTGCTGCGCCAGATGGGCGCAGACCTCGCCATCGAAGAGGAGCGCGAGGTAGGCGGCGAGCCCGTCGCCGATATCGTCGTGCGGTCGTCCCGGCTCAGCGGCGTCGAGGTCGGCGGCGCGGTCATCCCGCGCCTGATCGATGAGGTGCCGGCGCTCGCCGTCGCCGCCGCCTTCGCCGAAGGCACGACGGTCGTCCGTGACGCGCAGGAGCTGCGGGTGAAGGAATCGGACCGTATCGCGACAGTTGCATCGCAACTGGCGGCGATGGGCGCGGTGATCAGCGAGCACGACGATGGCATCGTCATCGAGGGCGCCCGGCGGCTGCGGGGCGCTCGCGTCGCATCGCATGGCGACCACCGGCTGGCGATGGCGCTGGCGGTGGCGGCGCTGTCGGCAGACGGCCAGACCCGATTGAGTGATGCGGAGGTGGTGGCCATCTCCTATCCTGACTTTTGGAGTTGCCTGCAGCGACTCTCATCGACGGACGGCGGAGGATGACCGCCGGGGGTCAGGGAATGCCTACCGAGTTGATCCACATCGGATTCGGGAACTATATTGCGGCTGATCACGTCGTCGGTATCGCCGCCCCGGGCTCGGCGCCGGTGAAGCGCCTCGTCCAGGAGGGCCGCGACAAGCGCACGACGATCGACATGACGAGCGGCCGCCGCACGAAGGCCGTCGTCTTCATGGACAACGGCGCCATCATGCTCGCTGCCATCACGCCGGAGACGATCGAAGGCCGGGTGCGCCTGCAGCGAAGCGGCTCGCGTCCGGTGCCGATGACCAGCGACGGCGGCACCGCGTGACGGGAGCGCCGGCGGGCGATGCGACGCCGCCCGCGCCGGACCAGGGGGAGCCCGATCGTGCGCGGCCGCTGCTCGTCGTCCTCTCCGGCCCGTCGGGCGTCGGGAAAGATGCCGTCCTCGACGAGCTCGCCCACCGCGGGCTCCGGTTCCATCGCGTGATCACCTGCACGACGCGCCCGCCGCGAGAGGCCGAGCGCGACGGCGTCGACTATCACTTCGTCACCGAAGCGCAGTTCGATGCGCTGATCGCCGCGGGCGGCCTGCTCGAGCACGCCGTCGTCTACGGCCACCGCTCCGGCGTGCCCCGGCAGCAGGTGCTCGACGAGCTCGCCGCCGGCCGTGACGTCGTCGTCCGCACCGACGTACAGGGCGCGGCATCGATCCGGCGGCTGATGCCCGGTGCCGTGCTGATCTTCCTGGCGCCGGCGTCGTTCGCGGACCTCGAGGCCCGAATCCGCGGCCGCGGCTCTGACGAGGAGGCGCAGATCGAGCGCCGGCTGGCTGCCGCGCGTGGCGAGATGGCGCGGCAGGGCGAGTTCGAGTATGTCGTCGTCAACGCGCCCGGCCGGCTCGAAGATGCAGCCGCCGGCATCGAGGCGATCCTGGAGGCGGAACGCGCGCGCGAGGTGCGCTGACGCCTCCACGAACTACCGCATGACCCGAAACGCACGCTCGGCGATTTCGATGATGAGCCTCTTGTCGCCTCGGGTCTGCGCCAGCGCGAACTCGACCGAGTCGGTCAGCGCGCCGATGCGCGTGAGGCCACGCGCCTCGTTGCATCGCGTCGGGTGCGTATGAAGGTGCGACGCGGACGGCGCGGATGAGCTGAAGCGCCAAGACCCCGCGATGCGCTACGGGATCGCCATGGGCGCCCGGCGCGTGATGCGCAGCGGACTCCACTCGCCGACGAGCCCTTGCCCGTGGCAGGAGACGCTCTGGCCGGCGGTGATGTCCTTTTCGGTCATCAACCCGAGCGCGACGAGGAACGAGCGAATCTCCGGCACCTCCGTCTCGCGATTCACCAGCTGGTCCTCGACGTAGAATCGCAGCTGGGCGGCGCCGTGGTCGTACGTGATCCGGTAGCGATGCGTCTTCTGCTCGCCCTTCGGCAGCGGCTGCTCCTTGAACAGCCCGAAGTAGCGCTGGCCGTCGGTGTCCGGCGGCGTCACGCCGGGGAAGGGGAGCCGTGCGTAGACCGTCGCGTAGCACTCGTTCGAGACGAAGAAGTCTGCCGCGATGCCCGTGGTGAAGTCGAGCAGGTTGACCGAGACGAAGCCATCGTAGAAGTCGCCAGCGACGCCGTTGAGCTTTCGGGCGCGGATCTCCAGCTCGACGGAGATCTCGCCGCCCTCCGGCGCCGCGAACGTCTCCTTCGAGAAGTACATGTGCTTCGCATTGTCGAGGATCTGGATCATCGCGTTGCCGCGCGTCAGCGGCACGGCGGCGACGCGCAGGCGGCCGTTCTGCACCACGACGACGGCATTCGGCTCGCGGAACTCCCAGCCCGGAAAGCCGCCGATGGTCCACTTGCTGTCGGGCTTGAGCAGGTCCGCGAAGTCGCCGTACTCGATCGTTTCCACGCCGCTCGTCGTCTCCGCCGTCATCGTCGCCTGGGTCCTCCGCAGCTCCGCGATTGCCCGCTCCCTGCGCTCGTGGAGAGCGGCTCGGGCGCTCGCCGCGTCCCTTCTCCATCGTCCAGCCGCGAGCCGCGGGCCGCGGGCTGCGGGCTGCGGGCGGCGAGTGTCGGCGGCGGGACTACTCGTCGTCGTCGTGCTCGTGCTCGTCGTCTTCGCCGTGGCCCGCAGGGCGCGGCACGAACGGCGTCATCCGCTCGCCGTCATCCTTGCGTCGCGCCCGCGGCGGCAGCTCGTCGATCGTCGCCCGCACCCTGGCGACGGCATCGGCGCCGCCGCTGACGGCGACGACCGGCACATTCGTGTCGCGCAGCGCCTGCAGCTCGGGCGCGGAGATATCGGCGCGGACGGTGGCGATCAGCGGCTTCCGCGTCAGCGCGAAGATGCGCTGGAGGCTGATCTGCCGGCGCACCGTCATCGGCGAAGCGAGCTCGCCGAGGTCAATGGCGTCGAGCCGGAAGCCCTCGAGCGCGCGCACCTCGAGGTCGCTGAGGTCGTACGGCAGGCGCAGCACGTAGCCGATGGTCTCGTCGAACAGCGCCGTCGCCCCGGCGCGGTCGGGGTCGACGATGACGAAGTCGAACCCTGCCTCGCGGAAGCGCTTCGCCTCGTCGGGCTGCTCGCCGGCGATGTAGGCGCCGACGATGGCGCCGGCGGCCGGCACTGCGTCCGGCCGTGCGGGCACCTGCGGGCCGCCGATGAGCACGACATCCGCGCCGCGCTCGGCGAGCGCGCCGGCGCCGCTGGCGTCGGGGGCGACGCCGGCCAGCACCATCGTCGCCTGTTGCGCCGTGCGCGTCGAGACGAAACCGATCGCCTGCGCCTGGATGCGCGTGGCGCTGCGGATGCGGTCGGCGAGCTTGCTCACGAGGCGCTCCTTCCGGGCGTGGGGACTCTGCGATCATAGGGGCCACCGAATCGTCGGACAAGACGGGTGCGTGGCCGGATGAGGAGCAGGCGAGCGCGGTCCTGCGCGCCGGGCTCCCGCTGCGGACGTCTCAGATCGCCTGCCATGACGCGCGGTGTGAGGCGGATCAGGAGCGCGAATCAGACGCCGGTCGGTGCGAAATCGGGGCAACATCGTGCCCGGATTGTGGTACAATTACATCGGTGCAAGAGTTCTCTCCCCCGCAGTGTTCCTGGCCCCTCGCGAGCGGGCCGCTTGCTCTCCGAAAGAACCTCAGCCGAAGAGGGAAAGCCACAGCCGCATGGTGAGACAACGCATGGAAGACGAGGCGCCGGAGCCGCGCCGCAGGAAGGCGCAGCCTTCTTATACGGCGAGTGATATCCAGGTTCTCGAAGGCCTGGAGGCCGTCCGGCGGCGCCCCGGCATGTACATCGGCACGACAGACCAGCGCGGCCTCCAGCAGCTGATCAAGGAGGTCGTCGACAACTCCGTCGACGAGGCGATGGCGGGCTTCGCCACGCGCGTCGAGGTGACGATCGAGGCCGATGGCTGGGTGCGCGTCGTCGATGATGGCCGCGGCATCCCGGTTGACAAGCACCGGACGACGGGCAAGTCCGCGCTCGAGACGATCATGACGGTGCTGCACGCCGGCGGCAAGTTCGGCGGCGGCGCCTACAAGGTGTCCGGCGGCCTGCACGGCGTTGGCGCGTCCGTCGTCAACGCGCTCTCGAGGAAGATGTGGGTGGAAGTGCGGCGCGACCGCAAGGTCTTTCGCCAGGAGTACGAGCGCGGCATCACGAAGGGCTCCCTCAAAACCACCGCCGACCCGAAGCAGAAGCACACCGGCACGACGACCGCCTGGCTCGCCGATGACGAGATCTTCGAGAGTATCACGTACGAGACAGAGCCGGTGCTCCAGCGCCTGCGGGAGATGGCCTACCTGACGAAGGGGCTCTGGATCCGCTTCGAGGACAGGCGCGCCGGCCGCGAGCGGGAGATGAACTTCTGCTTCGAAGGCGGCGTCGCCAGCTTCGTCCGCCACATCAACGCAGGCCGCAATACCCTCAACCCGCGTCCCATCTACATCGAAAAGACGGTCGAGACGACGCAGATCGAGGCGGCGGTTCAGTACAACGACGGCTTCTCGCAGGTCGAGTTCAGTTTCGCGAACACGGTCAACACGATCGACGGCGGCGCGCACCTCACCGGCTTCCGCTCGGCGCTGACGCGCGTGCTCAACGACTACGCGCGCAAGCAGAAGTTCCTCAAGGACGACGACGCCAACCTGACAGGCGACGACGTCCGCGAAGGGCTCGTCGCCGTGGTCAGCGTCAAGCTTCCCGAGCCGCAGTTCGAGGGCCAGACGAAGACGCGCCTCGGTAACGCCGAGGTCAAGAATCACGCGGAGGGCGCGATCGCCGAAGGGCTGATGCAGTACCTCGAGGAGCACCCCTCCGACGGGCGCAAGATCATCGAGAAGGGCATCATGGCGTCACGCGCGCGCGAGGCCGCCCGCAAGGCGCGCGACCTCGTCGTCCGCAAGGGCCTGCTCGATGGCACAATGCTGCCGGGGAAGCTCGCCGACTGCTCCGAGCGGGACCCGTTCCAGTGCGAGCTCTATCTCGTCGAGGGCATCTCGGCCGGCGGCACGGCGAAGACCGGGCGTGACCGCCGCTTCCAGGCGATCCTGCCACTGCGCGGCAAGATCCTCAACGTCGAGAAGGCGCGCATGGAGAAGATGCTCGCGCACGAGGAGATCCGCGCCCTCATCACCGCACTCGGCACCGGCTTCGGCGACACGATGGACATCGCCAAGCTCCGCTACCGCCGCGTGATCATCATGGCGGACGCCGACGTCGACGGCTCGCACATCCGCACGCTGCTGCTGACGTTCTTCTTCCGCTATATGCGCGACCTGATCGACGAAGGCTGCCTCTTCATCGCGCAGCCGCCGCTCTTCCGCATCCAGAACGGACGGCAGCATACGTGGATCTACTCGGACCAGGAGCGCGATGCCTTCCTCGGCAAGCTCAAGGAAGGCCAGAAGGCGCATGTCCAGCGCTACAAGGGCCTCGGCGAGATGAACCCGGAGCAGCTGTGGGAGACGACGATGGACCCGGAGAACCGGACGATGCTCCGGGTGACCATCGAGGACGCGATGAAGGCCGAGGAGATCTTCTCGACCCTGATGGGCGACGAGGTCGCGCCGCGCAAGAAGTGGATCCAGGGTCACGCCACGCAGGTCAAGAACCTCGACGTGTAGCGGCATCGCGACGCCGCGGCCGCCCGCACTCGGGCGGCGATTTGCATCCGTGCGATTTCCGCCACACCCTGACGTGCGCGTAAGATGGAGGTGCGCCGGCACACCGCGCCGGCGCGACGGCATCGACCACACCCGCGAAAGGGGTCAGCGATGACTGCTCCCGTCGACACGCGGCACCCGCTGCAGATTATGGACGGCCTGCTGCAGCTCAAGGTGCCGATCCCCAACAACCCGCTCGGCTGGGTACTGCCGTACCTCATCGAGGGCCGGGACGGCTGGACGCTCGTCGACTCCGGCTGGAATGTGCCGGAGGCGGCGGACGCGCTGGAACAGCAGCTGAACGACGCCGGCGTCGGCTACGGCAGGCTGAAGACGCTGCTCGTCACACACATCCACCCCGACCACTACGGCCTCGCCGGCGTCGTCAAGCAGCGCAGTGGCGCCAGGATCATCATCCACCAGCGGGAGCGCGACATGATCCGCAGCCGCTACAAGAACCCGGAGCAACTGCTGGCGACGATGGGCGACTGGCTGGTGATGCACGGTGTGCCCCGCGCCCAGGTGCAGGACCTCCAGACCTCGGCGATGCCGGTACGCGGCTACGTCGACGCCGTGCAGCCCGACGAGGTCGTCTGGGGCGGCGAGCGCCTCGACATCGGCCGCTTCCTCTTCGAAGTGCTGTGGACGCCCGGGCACTCGCCGGGCCATATCTGCTTCCTCGAACGCGACGAGCGCTTCATCCTCACCGGCGACCACGTGCTGCCGACGATCACGCCGAACGTCAGCCTGCATCCGCAGCAGCAGGGCAATCCGCTCGGCGACTACATCGCGTCGCTCGAACGGCTCGAAGGGCTCGACGTGCGGACGGTGTTGCCTGCGCACGAGTACACGTTCGACGACCTCCATGGCAGGCTGCGCGGCATCGAGCATCACCACGACGAGCGGCTGCAGGAGATGCTCGATGTCATGGGCGGCCGGCCGCGCACGGCGTACGAGGTGGCGAAGGGCGTCAAGTGGGCGACGGGAAGCTTCGACAGCTTCTCGTTCTGGATGCAGCGCGCGGCAATCGGCGAGACGCTCGCGCACCTCGAGTACATGGTCATCGAGGACCGGCTGCAGAAGTTCCTCGAGGACGGCGTGCAGTACTACGCGCCGCCGGACGGCGACCGTGCCTGACCGGGCCGCCGCCGGCAGCCACCCCAAGCCGCACGCGGTGCGACGCCGGGCGTCGTATACGCTCACCGAGAGTGCGATCGGCCCGCTGCTCGTCGCGATGAGCGAGGGCAAGCTCATCGCGATCAAGTTCGGCGTCGACGAGCGACGCCTGCCGGAGGCGCTCGGTGCGCTCGACCGCGAGCTGCGCGGCGGCTTCGCGCTTGAACGCGACGAGCGGGCGCTGGCGGTGACGGTCCGCCGCCTGCGCGCGTACCTCGACGGCAGGCGCGCCGAGCTGGGCCTGCCGTTCGATGTCTCGTGGGTGCCGGGCTTCCGGCGCGGCGTCCTGCTCGAAGTGGCGCGCGTCCCGCGGGGCGCCGTCGCGAGCTACGGAGAGATCGCCCGCCGGGCCGGCCGGCCAAACGCCTTCCGTGCCGTCGGCAACGCCATGCGCACCAATCCCATCCCGCTCGTCATCCCCTGCCACCGCATCGTCGCCAGCGGCGGGCGCATCGGCGGCTTCGGCGGCGGTCTCGAGATGAAGCGCCGGCTACTCAGGCTCGAGGGCGCGGCCGGCTGGACGGAGGCGCCGGTATGACGATGGTCGGCGCGCTGCTCGAGGCCAACGCGCGCTTCGCGGAGACGTTCGACGCGAGCGGCATCCACGCGCCCAGGTTCGCGCTGCTCACCTGTATGGACGGCCGCCTCGACCCGGCGCGCTTCCTCGATCTTGCGCCCGGCGATGCGCACGTGATCCGCAACGCCGGCGGTCGCGCCGACGCCGACGCGATTCGCTCGATCGTCGTGTCGTACCGGCTGCTCGGGACGCGGGAGATCGTCGTCGTGCATCACGAGGACTGCGGCATGATGCGCTTCACCAACGACGAGCTGCGCGACATGCTGCGCGCAGACCTCGGCCTGGACGCCTCGCAGATCGACTTCCTGCCCTTCAGTGACCTTGACGAGAGCGTGCGCGTCGACGTGCGCATGCTGCGCCAGTGCCCGCTGATCCCCGACGCCATCCCGATCAGCGGCTTTGTGTACGACGTCTCGTCCGGCCGCCTGCGCGAAGTACGCTGACGGCTCACCCGTCCGGGTGAGCCGGCCGGCGGCGGCGCCGCGTACAGTAGGCGCATGGCATCGACGCCCGTCGTCGCCGTCGCGCCGGAGGTTGCTCCGCGCCCTGTCGCAGTCCGCGGCGACCTGGCCGGCGTCGGCGTGCCGCTGCTGCTGTTCCTCGTCGTCCTCGCCGTCGTCGCCGTCGTCCTCGTCGTCCTCGAAGGGGCGACCGCTGCGGCCGGCGAGATGCGCGACGCGACGATCTACGGCGGCGTCTCGCTGACCTTCGCCTACGTGCCGTACCTCACCGGCTACATCTCGTGCCGCATCGCGGCGGTCAGTTCGGGCACGCGCACGGTGGTGCGCGTCGTCGCCGGCGTGCTCGGGCTGTCCGTCGTCGCCGCCGCCGTCAGCGCCGCCGCCGGCGACCCGACGCTCGCGGTGATGATCCTGCTGGTCTTCGGCATCCCGTCGGTGGCGGGCCTCATCGCCTGTGGCGTACAGGCGCGGGCGTCCGCCGCCCGTCGCGCCAGCACGTCGTAGCCGGCCGGCGACCGCGGGCAGTATCGGCCGGCCTCGGGCGACCCGGCCGCCAACGCGTCAGGCATATTCGCTTGCGTCCGTCCGCGACGCACAGGGTGCACAACGTCGCCGCGCGCCAGTGGCGGTAGCGTACGATGTCGGCATGCACGACGTGACCATCGCCGACATCCTCGCCGCCCGTGCGCAGCTCGACGGACAGGCGCGCCGCACGCCGCTCCTGCGTTCGACGGCGCTCAGCACGGTCTGCGCCGCCGACGTCTGGCTGAAGGCCGAGAACCTGCAGCGCGCCGGCTCGTTCAAAGTGCGCGGCGCCATCAACCGCATCGCCGCGCTCACGGCCGGCGAGCGAGCGCGTGGCGTCATCGCCGCCAGCGCCGGCAACCACGCGCAGGGCGTCGCCGTCGCTGCCCGCGCCTACGGCGTCGCCGCCACGATCGTCATGCCGCGCACGACGCCGTTGGCGAAGGTCGAGGCGACGCGCGCGTACGGCGCCGACGTCGTGCTCGACGGCGACTCCTACGACGCCGCGCGCGAACTCGCGCAGCGGCTCGCCGACGAGCGGGGGCTCGTGCCGATCCCGGCGTACGACGACCCGCTGATCGTCGCCGGCCAGGGCACCGTCGGGCTCGAGATCGTCGACGATCTGCCGGAGGTGGAGACGGCGCTGGTGCCGCTCGGCGGCGGCGGCCTCGCCGGCGGCATCGCCGTCGCGGTGAAGGCGCGGCGGCCACGCGCGCGCGTGGTCGGCGTGCAGGTCGCCGCCGCGACGGGCGTCGTGCGGGCGCTTGCCGCCGGGCGCCCGACGTCGATCGCCTGCGGCCCGACGATCGCCGATGGCATCGCAGTGGGCGGCCCGGGGCCGGTGACCTTTCCGCTCCTGCAGCGCTACCTCGATGACGTCCTCGTCGTCGACGAAGACGCCGTCGCGCAGGCGATGGTGCTGCTGCTCGAGCGCGCGAAGCTCGTCGTCGAGGGCGCCGGCGCGGTCGGCGTGGCGGCGTTGCTCGCCGGCAAGCTCGATGTCGGGGGGCAGCGCGTGGCGGTCGTGCTCTCCGGCGGCAACGTCGACATCAACATGCTGGCGCGCGTGGTCGAGCATGGCCTGATGCAGGCGGGCCGGTATTTCAGCCTGACTGTGGGAGTCGACGACAAGCCGGGGCAGCTGGCGCTCCTCGCGCAGCTGCTGTCCGGGGTCGGCGCGAACGTGCTGAGCGTCGCGCACCACCGGTTCGGCATCGCCCTGCCCGTCGGGCGCGTGCAGGTGGTGCTGCTGCTCGAAGTGCGCGACGCGGAGCACGCCGGGGAGGTGCGGCGCGCGCTCGAGGCGGTCGGCTTCGTGCGGAGCGCGCGCGCCGGACCGGAGTTCGTGCCGGCGGGCTGGCTCGAGGACGGCGGTGCGTAACGCCGACGGGCATCGCGCGCGCGGCGGATGGATGTTCATCGGTGGGGGGCGAAGGCTGCGTGCCGGTGCGCCCTGCCTGCGCGTCCGCGACGAGGCGACGCCGTGGATCCCCGCCGCCTACTGGTACTCGCGCCCGAACGACATCTACCCCTTGTCGTTAACCGACCCAAACGGCCAGGTGCGAGGCGTCCCGCAGCGCCTGTTCGTCCGGGGCCAGTACGCCATCTACGTTCCATACACCAACCCGCGGGACATCCCGGTCGGGCTCCAGTTCAGTTCCACCATCAATTGGTACGACGACCGCGGGGCGTACTGGACGGTGCAGGGCCGCAACCGGGGCTTCGGAGGGCTCGTTCGCATCGCGGAGTCGCTGCAGCCGGTCGCGGCGCGCTGAGCCTTCACGAAGCGCGAGCCGGTAATGGTCTGACGCACTGAAGCTGCGGGACCAGGGCGAGGCCGCCGCCGCGCCCAACGACGCGACCCCAATACGAACAACGACGAACGGACGATCGCCCTCGACGAGCGCCTCGATGACAACGCAAACCGCCCGCATACCGCACGCGGCGGCCTCACTCCGCTCGCGCGGGTCTGTCAAGAACGTCTGTGGGAACTACAGCTAGCTACAGTGAGTCCGGCGCGTCGGCGGGCGCCTGCGGGGCGGGCTTGGGCGCCGGCGGCGTGTAGGTGGCCGTGCTCGCCCGCCGGGGCGGGGTCGCCGGCGCCGGCGTGAGATGGGCGCGGCCCTGGGCCGGAAGAGGGACGGGCTCCGGGCGGGCTGCCGGCGCGCGGTCGGCGCCGCAGAACGGGCAGAGCACCCACGACGTATGCAGCGCCTTGCCGCAGGCGTCGCACGGCGCCCGCAGCGCCATCCGGCAGTAGGGACAGGCGAGGAAGTCTGCCTCGATCTTGCGCCGGCAGGTCGGGCAGGTCTCCTGCTCCTGGATCTCGTGCAGGAGGGCCTCCGACCCCAGCCGCCGGTCGTATTCCTCGGCCAGCGTCTCCTTCGGCCGCAACACCATGTACAGCAGGATGCCCGGCAGGCTGAACGCGAGCACGACCAGCAGGGCGATGGCGTGTGTGAAGGGATCCCGGGTGCGAGCGCGGATGTCGCGGTAGGTCCAGACGAGCGCTCCGAGCCACATGACGAGCAGGTAGGAGCCGAAGATCACGCCCGCGATCAGAGCGGGCGTCTCCCAGTTTCCGCGGTTCCAGATCGCCATCAGCATCGCGCTGCATCTCCTGCTCGGATCAGGTGCGACGGAGGGTCGCCTGGCGACGTACGCGACCAGAGCGATTATAACATCGGACGGCCGCGCGCTGTCGCCGGCAAGTCAAGGATGCGCGGCCGGCGCCATAATCCGCGGACGCGCGGCGCGTCGCGGGTCGTCGTGGCCCGCGCGACGATGCTGACGCGGACCCGCTGCACGATGACCGCGTGCGCACCAACGGACGCGAGGCGTGTCGCACCTGTTGGGGCCGTCTGTCACCGGCACGCCGGTGAGGCCGCAATCCGCATGTCGCAGCGCCGTCGCCGGCGACGAGCGCCCGGTATGGCCGGCAGGCGCGGGCCGGTCGCCTTGCGCGCCGTACCGGAACGCGATCTCGCCGCTCATCTCGTTGCAGGACCGGCGCCAGGGGCCGTGCCCGTCTCCCGTCCTACATGCACCGGTCAACCACCGATCGCGCGAACGGAGGCCGCCGTAGCGGGATGTACTGGACGCGTACAGCCCTACCCTCACGGGCCGGCGCTCCCTACAATCGTCGCGAGACGTGCGCGACGCAGCGAAGGAGCAGGAGATGACGACGATCCCGACGGCCACCGGGCCTATCGATACGGACACGCTCGGCTTCACGCTGATGCACGAGCACGTCTTCGTGCTCTCCGAAGGCGTCGTCGCGAACTTCCCGCGCCTCTGGGAGCGCGACGAGCAGGTCGCCGCCGCCATTGCCGCGCTCACGGAGGCGAAGGCGCACGGCGTCGACACGATCGTCGACCTCACGGTGCTCGGGCTCGGGCGCGACGTGGCGACCGTGCGTGAGATCGCGCAGGCGTCCGGCATGCGGATCATCGTCGCCACCGGGCTCTACACGTACGACGTGCTGCCGCACTACTTCGAGTCGCGCGGGCCCGACCACATGGCCGACCTCTTCGTCCAGGACATCGAGCAGGGCATCCAGGAGACGGACATCCGCGCCGGCATCCTCAAGTGCGCCACCGACGAGCAGGGCGTGACGACGGGCGTCGAGAAGGTGCTGCGCGCCGTCGCGCGCGCCCATCGCCGCACCGGCGTGCCGATCTCGACCCACACGCACGCGAAGAGCGAGCAGGGGCTGCGGCAGCAGGACATCTTCGAGCAGGAGGGCGTGGACCTCGGTCGCGTCGTCATCGGCCATAGCGGCGACAGCGAGGACATCGTCTACCTGGAGAAGCTGATGGCGCGCGGATCGTACATCGGCATGGACCGCTTCGGGATCGACATGCTGCTGCCGACGGAGAAGCGCGTCGCGACGATCGTCAAGCTCTGCGAGCGCGGGCACGCGGCGCGCATGGTGCTCTCGCACGATGCCAGCTGCCACATCGACTGGTTCGACCCGGCGCTGATCAAGCAGGGGCTGCCGAAGTGGAACTTCCTGCACATCTCGGACGACGTCATCCCGGCGCTGCGGGCCGCCGGCGTCAGCGAGGAGCAGGTGCGGACGATGACCATCGACAATCCGCGCCGCATCTTCGAGGCGCAGGGCGCGTACTAATCGCAGCAGCCAGACCGGCGTCTCGCAGCCGAGACCGGCATCTCCGGCGGCGGCCCGGACAGCGCCGGCAGCGGACGGGACAGCGCCATAACGGCTCGCGCCGGCGCGCAAGACGCCGCGGAAGGTCGGCGTTGGGGACGAATGTCGGCGCCCCCGGCGTGCCCGGCCATGTCGGGCAGGCTCACCGCGGAGCGGTACAGGAATCACTACACAGGCGCCCTGACGCAATTCTTTCCGCGCAGCGAGCGGGCTTGACAGCCTCGGGCGGTTCGGCGCAAGATGCGTCCTAACTGCGATACCCGTGGACTTACAAAGGAGCATGACGATGGCAATCGGTGTCTACTTCTCCGGTCAGTCACTGACCGCGGAGCGCTACGCGGAAGTGATCCGGCAGCTCGAAGCGGCTGGCGCGCCGAGCCCCAGGGGCCGGCTGTATCATGCCGCATTCGGCGACCCGAACGACCTCCAGGTGTTCGACGTCTGGGACTCCCAGGCTGACTTCGAAGCCTTCGGCGCGGTGCTGATGCCAATCCTCACGAAGAGCGGCGCGACGCCGGCAGAACCGCAGATCGCGCCGATCCACAACATCATCCAGCCGTAACCGGCACGGCTCGCGCCCGGACCGAAACAACGCCGTACGGCGGCGGTAGGACAGGCGCCGCGCGCCTGCCGCCGTCCGCGTGCCCCGGCTGCTACCATGGACGGGCATGCGATACCACATCGTCACGCTGGGATGCGCGAAGAACGTCGCCGACAGCGAGCGCATCGAGCGGGTGCTGGGCGCCGGCGCGCACGTCGCCGTCGCCGCGCCGCAGCACGCCGATGTCGTCATCGTCAACACATGCGGCTTCATCGACGCCTCGAAGGAGGAGTCGGTCGATACGATCGTCGGGCTGGCGGTGGCGAAGAAGGCCGGCCAGCGCCTCGTCGTCGCCGGCTGCCTGACGGCGCTGCACGGCGAGGAGCTGCGTGCCGAAGTGCCGGAGATCGACGCTGTCTTCGGCGCCGAAGACTGGGCCGGCATCGGCGCCTACGCGCGGGCGGTCGAGCCGCTGCGGCTCGACGCGCAGCGCTACGAGCTGCCGGAGAGCGCCGCCATCCCGCTCGTCCGGGCGCCGCGGCCGAGCGCGTACCTGAAGATCAGCGACGGCTGCAACGCGCCCTGCACCTTCTGCATCATCCCCAGGATGAAGGGGAAGCTGCACAGCGCCCCCGCCGAGGAGCTGATCGCGGAGGCGCGGCGGCTGGCGGCCGAAGGCGTCCGCGAGATCGTGCTCGTTGCGCAGGACAGCACCGATTACGGGCGCGACCTGGGCCTGCGCGACGGGCTGCCGGAGCTGCTCGAACGCCTGTCCGCAGCGGTTCCGGAGGTGCCCTGGATCCGGCTGATGTACGCCTACCCCGGCCACGTCACGCGGCGCCTCGCGGGGACGATGGCGGCGCTGCCGAACGTCGCGCACTACATCGATATCCCGCTCCAGCACGCGAGCGAAGCGGTGCTGCGGCGGATGAAGCGCCCGAGCAACACGCGCCTGGTGCGCGAGATGTTCGCGATGCTGCGCGAGGCGATGCCGGACATCGCGCTGCGCACGACGTTCATCGTCGGCTACCCCGGCGAGACGGAGCGCGAGTTCGAGGAGTTGCTCGCCTTCGTGCGCGAGCTGGCGTTCGACCACGTCGGCTGCTTCACCTTCTCGCCGCAGTCGGAGTCGCCCGCGGCACGCGAGCCGGCGCAGGTGCCCGAGCGCGTGAAGAAGCGGCGCCAGCGGGCGCTGATGGAGGTCGCGCAGCAGGTGTCGACGATCCGCAACCGCGCGTTCGTTGGCCGCGAGATCGACGTGCTCGTCGAGTCGAGCGATGCGGCGCGGGCGACGATCGACGGGGCGCCGGACGGGCGCGGCTTCGTCGTCGGGCGCAGCTATCGCGACGCGCCGGAGGTCGACGGTCTCGTGCTGCTCGAGGGCGAATACGCCGCCGGCGAGTTCGTGCGCGCCCGCGTCACGCGCGCGCTCGCGTACGACCTGATCGCTGCGCCGGTCGCGGCGCCGGTGCCCGCGCGCTGAGGTCGCTGCTCTTGCCGAGCTTCGGCGTTATGCCATCGGTCGCCCACCGGTACACTGCGGCATGCCGGAGATACCGGACCTCGAAGCGATCCGCGCGTTCCTCAACGAACGCATCATCGGCGTCGAGGTCACGCGCGCCGAGACGGCGATCCCGTACATCTTCCGCACCCCGGCGAAGGACGTGGCGGCCGGGCTGACGGGCAATCGCTTCGGCGAGGTGCTGCGTCGCGGCAAGTTCCTGCTCTTCACGCTCGCCGACGAGTACGTGCTGGTGATCAATCCGATGCTCAGCGGCCGCTTCCAGTACGTGCGGCCCGGCACGAAGAAGCGCGCGAAGACGTGCCTGCTGCTGGCGCTCGACAATGGCTGGGAGCTGCGCTACGCCGACGAGCGGCTGATGGGCAAGATCTACTACGCCCACATCGACGATGTCCCCCATGTCCCGCAGTTCAGCGAGATGGGCCCCGACGCGCTCGCCGTGAGCGAGGAGGAGTTCCGGGCGCGCATCCGCAAGCACAGCGGCGCGATCAAGAACGTCCTCACCAACCTCAAGTTCGTCGCCGGCATCGGCAACGCCTACGCGGACGAGATCCTGTTCGAAGCGCGGATCAACCCGTTCCGCAGGCGCACCTCGCTGTCCGACGGCGAGGTCGGCGCGCTCTACCGCGCCATCGGCACGACCCTGCGGCGGTCGCTCCCGGTCCTCCGCGAGCACTTCCGCGAGGAGCTGGACTACGAGGAATGGCGCGACCACCTGAAGGTGCACCGCAAGGGCGGCGAGAAGGCGGGTCGCTGCCCCCGCTGCGGCACCCGCATCACGGAGATCGCGCCGAATCAGCGCATCACCAGCTGGTGCCGCGTCTGCCAGCCCGACGCCGCGGCGTAGGCCGGACGCCGCGAGGCGCTGCAGCGGCCGCGAACCCTCGTCGTGCAGTCCACGTCCCGCCGAACGGGGCGCTCGACTCCATGCTGCGGGGCTTGCGCCAGCGGGCGCCGCCAAGCGAGAGTATGCGCATGCCGTCCGCACAGCAGCGTCTGGGTGACTTCGGGGAGCGAGTCGCCGCCGCCCATCTGCAGGCGAAAGGCTACCGCGTCATCGACCGCAAGTACCGGGTGCGCGACGCCGAGATCGACCTGATTGCCGTCGACGGCGACCAGCTGGTGTTCGTCGAGGCGCGCACCCGGCGCGGCGCCTACCCGGGGATGGCAGCCCTCTCGATTACGCGCAGGAAGGCCGGCAAGCTGCTCTTCGCCGTCGAGCGCTACCTCGAGACGCACCCGGACGTTGCGGACTTGCCGCTGCGCATCGATGTCGTCGCCGTCGAGCTCGACGCCGCCGGCCGAATGCGCGAGGTCACGCACATCGAGGATGCGGTACGGGAGTGGTGACCGGTTGCTGGTGATGGGGACTGGGTACCGGGAATGAGGCGGGGACTGGGTGCCCGGGACCGGCGACCTGCGGACGGTGACTGGGTATTGGGCCTGACGCAGGACGCCGCCGGTTGATCGCGACGATCGCGTCTGCTATCCCACATCGTGCCCATCTACGAGTACCGCTGCCTCGCCTGCAGGCGCCGGACGTCGGTGTTCGTGCGCAGCGTCCGCTCGACCGTCACCGCGACGTGTGAGCATTGCGGCAGCGCGCGGCTGTCGCGGCTGATCTCGAAGTTCGCGGTGCACCGCGCGGCGGCTGGCGGCGACGCCGAGTTCGGCGACGACCTCGGCGGCATGGTGGACGTTGACGAGAACGACCCGCGGTCCGTCGCACGCTGGGCGCGCCGCATGCGCGAAGAGTCCGGCGAGGACCTCGGCCCGGAGTTCGACGAGATGGTCGGCCGCATGGAGGCGGGCGAGTCGCCGGAAGACCTCTTCGGTGAAGACCGCGGCGGCGATGGCGGCGACGAGGACTTCGGGTAGCGGCGGCGTGCTGGCGCCGCCATCGAGCGCGCGCGGACTGCCGCGCTGGGACGACCGGACCAATCCTCTCCAGCCTCTGACGGCGAGAGGCCGCTGTCCTCATGCGCTGTGCGAATGCTTCGAACCGAGCAACGTTCGTTGTTCGCCAACTACCCGCCGGATGTCGCCGACGCGATCACGATCCAACGCTTCGAACCGAGCAACGTTCGTTGTCGACAAGGAGGCACACCGAGGAGTAATTCGTGTCCTGGCGGGGCGCCGGGGACCAAGAATCATGCTGTCGGCGATCACTTGCTCACGCCTGTTGCTGCCGCTGCTGGCGATCGTAGCCATCTCACTCGCGGCCGCCGCCTGCGGAACGACCCGGCAGGCGGCGGGGAACGCCGCCGACGCGACGCCGGCGGGATCCGCCATCGCCGCCGCTGGCACCGCCGCGGCGTCCGCCACCCCAACGCCGTACGCCGGTACGGTTACGCCGCTCCGCACGCCGGCGAACCCGCTGGACACGGCGTGCAAATTCTTCTATTACACCGTGACGAAAGCGGCCGCTGAGCTCGTCAGCCTGCACGGCGCCGGCGGCTGCGGGCCAAGGACGGACAACCCCGGGGACAGAACCTACGTCCTGCGCGCGACCGGCGCCGCGGATCCGCGCCTGGGCTTCAGCGTCTGCGCGCGGCCGCCGGACGCGACGGCGTCGCATTGCGGCATCGGCATCGGCCCGGCGCTCGATCGCACGGCCTCGTACCTCAAGAACTGGGCGTTCTATCCGTTACCGGACGGCGCCACGAAATACGTCGGCGATGTGTCTGGCCCGGGCGAGTACCAGTGCGTGGGGAACGAGACGCAGCTCTGGGCGTTCCAGTTCGATACGCTCGTCTACACGAAGGGGTGCATCGTGCCGCCGTTCGATCCCAACGTCGGCTCTACTCCATGCGAAGTATTCCAGTTTCCAGTATCGCGGGGGCGCCCATACTGCTCCTGACCTCTACCACACCTGGGTGAAGCCGGCGGCCTGCCAGCAGTACGGCGCCACGGTCGTCGGCGTCACCGAGGGTCTGCCGCAGCCGGGCGTCGTGGTGTGCGGTCCGGCACCGTCGACCGAATCGATCTACTCGAGATGCCTGGGAGACCAGTTCAACATCATTCGTCTGGGCGCCGCCTGGCAGTTCATCCCACTGCCTATAGCGGCGGGACCGGTGGAGAGCGTCACCTTCGATAGCAGCGCGGGCACTGCATGCATCACGGCTGCCGGACAGGCGTTCACCTTCACGCTGGCAACGCGTTCGGTTCTGCCGGGCTGCGGCGGAGCCGCCGCGGCGACCGCTCCGCCGGAGGCCACGCCTGCCGCGACAGCGGCGCCGGCACCGTAAGCTGCCCGAAGCTGCTGCAGCACGTGTGAGTCGGCCTGCCCCGCGCCCTGCGACCGCGTGCGAGCGAAGCGCGCCGTTGCCCGCAGGCCGGCCGCGATCGACGGCGCGCAGATCGCGCCGAGCGCCCCGTCGTTCGCTGCCAGGCGGACGGTATACTGGAGGGCGATGCCCATCTACGAATACACCTGCACATCCTGCCGCCGGCTCACCAGCACCCTCGTGCGGAACATCGCGGCCGAGGCCGCGCCGCCGTGCCAGCACTGCGGCGGACGCACGACGCGCGCCCTCTCGCGCTTCGCCTACCACAAGAGCGAGCAGCGGGTGCTCGAAGAGCACGGCGCCCTGCCGCGCACGCCAGAGGAGTACCACGACCCGCGCCAGATCGGCCGCTGGGTCGAGAAGAGGTTCGACGACTACGGCATGGAGCTGCCGCAGGAAGCGCGGACGATGATCGACGCCGCGCGTGAGGGCGAGCTGCCGGACGCCGTCAAGGATCTGTAACCGCCGCCAACTCCGGCCCGCTCGACCGGGCATGCCGTGTCCTCCGCCGCGAGCACGCATGGGATGAGGAGCATCGAGGTCATCCAGCTCGGTCTCACCGGTGTCAACCGGGACACCGCGTCCTCCATTTCGTTCGGACGGGCGTAGCCGGATCGGCCGTCCGGTACGAGCCTCTCCGGCGACCGCCGAGGTGAGAGCGAAGCCCGGGGCGGCGGCGCCGCCGCACGCTGCTAGACGCCCGTCTGGCGGCGTGTCAGCATGTCGTACGGCCGGCGGTGGTCGGCGAGAGCAGAAGGCTGATCGCGTGTCCGACCTCTCCCACGCGCTCGACGAGATCATGGACGGCGTGCGCGAGCACTTCGCGTCGAAGAACGCCGCCCGTGAGCGCGCGCTGCCGCTCTGCCGTGAGTCGATCCGCTCCTCCGCGAACGCGATCCGCGCCGTGCACCGCGACGACTTCGAGATGGCGCGGACACTCGTCGCGCAGTCCGGCGAGCGCGTGCGCGGCGCCGCCGAGGCGCTCGCGGAGCATCCGGACGTGCGCTACGCCGGCTTCGTACACGACGCGCAGAAGGAGTTCGCCGAGGCGTCGATCACGCTGGCGCTCGTCTCCGGCGCGCCGATGCCGTCGCCGTCAGAGCTCGGTACGGAACTGCCGCCGTATCTGAACGGTATGGGCGAAGCGGTCGGCGAGCTGCGCCGCCACCTGCTCGACACGCTGCGCGGCGGCGACGTCGCGCGCTGCGAAGAGTGGCTGCGGGCGATGGACGAGATGTACGGCGTGCTCGTCACGATCGATTACCCCGACGCGATGACCGGCGGACTGCGCCGCACGACCGACGCCGTCCGCGGCATCCTCGAGAAAACGCGCGGCGACCTGACGCTGTCGGTGCAGCAGCGCCGCCTCGAAGACCGTCTCTCCGAGTTCGCCCGCCGCCTGCCGGAGTAGCCGGCATCGGTTGTTCGACTCCCGCGACCGCGGTCGGCCGCGTCGCCGCGTGTCATCCCGGAGCGAAGCGAAGGACCCTTCCGGAAGGACGGCCGGCTTCCGCGCGCCAGCTGCCCTGGCACATCCACACCCCTCGTCTCTCGGCCCTCGTCGCGAGCACTGGGACGGCCCCGTGCGCTGCCCCGTCCCGTCCCGACCAACGCCTAACGTCCGTCGAGGGTTTGTGAGTTGGCGCTGGAGATGAGACTCGATGCGGTGAATTCGCGGCGGCCGCCGGAATTGGCGCGGGCGTTTGTAGCGGGCGGCGCCGGTACACTGGGCGCATGCTGGCGCACGAGCGGTCACGGGAGATCTTCGGGCAGGCGCGCGAGCTGATGCCGGGCGGGGTGAACTCGCCGGTGCGGGCGTTCGGCGCGGTCGGCGGCGAGCCGGTGGTGATGGCGCGCGGGCGCGGGTCGCACATCTGGGACGTCGACGGCAACGAGTACATCGACTACGTGGGGTCGTGGGGGCCGTTGGTGCTGGGGCATGCGCATCCGGCGGTGGTCGACGTGCTGCAGAAGGCGGCGGCGCGCGGCACGAGCTTCGGGGCGCTGACGGAGCTGGAGGTCGAGCTGGCGCGCCTCGTCTGCGCGGCTGTGCCGTCGATCGAGCGCGTGCGCTTCGTGAATTCGGGCACGGAAGCGGCGATGTCGGCGTTGCGGCTGGCGCGGGCGTTTACGGGACGCGACAAGATCCTGAAATTCGAGGGATGTTATCACGGGCACGCGGACGGGCTGCTCGCCAGGGCGGGGTCGGGCGTCGCGACGCTGGGGCTGCCGGACAGCGCGGGGGTGCCGGCGTCATACGCGGCGGAGACGCTGCTGGCGCCGTACAACGACGCCGGCGCGGTCGAGCGGGTATTCGCGGCGCACGGGCGCGGGATCGCCGCGGTGATCATCGAGCCGGTGGCGGCGAACATGGGGGTGGTGCTGCCGGAGCCGGGATACTTGCGATTTCTGCGGGAGATCACGGAGCGGCACGGAACGCTGCTGATATTCGACGAAGTGATCACGGGATTTCGGCTGTCGCTGGGCGGCGCGCAGATGTATTTCGGCGTCGTGCCGGATCTGACGTGTCTGGGAAAGATCATCGGCGGCGGGCTGCCGGTGGGGGCGTACGGCGGGCGGGCGGACGTGATGGCGCTCGTGGCGCCGGAAGGGGCGATGTACCAGGCAGGGACGCTCTCGGGGAATCCGATGGCGATGGCGGCGGGCATCGTGACGCTGCGGCTGCTGTCGAACGAGGGGATGTATCGGGGGCTCGACGCGATGGGGGCGGCGCTGGCGGAGGGGCTGCGCGAGGCGGCGCGGCAGGCCGAGGCGGCGGTCGTGGTGACGCAGCTGGGGTCGATGCTGACGGTGTTTTTCGTTGAGGAGGCACCGCGGGATTATGCGTCGGCGAAGCGCGCGGATGCGGTTCGGTACGGGCGGTTTTTCGGGGCGATGCTGGAGGCGGGAGTCTCGCTGCCGCCGTCGCAGTTCGAGGCGTGGTTTGTGTCGCTGGCGCACCAGCAGGCGGACTTCGAGCGGACGCTGGAGTCGGCGGAAGCGGCGTTGCGGGCGTGAAGAAATGACCCGAATACGTTGGGACGGATACTGAGCGGTGTACGAGGAGGCACGGCGGCGGCGAAGCTCCGCGCCCGACCGGCGCCAATACATTGTGAGCCTGGCGGAGACGCTCGATACGGCAGCGAAGGGAGAGGACATGGACTTCGATGTCCCGCAGGAGATCCAGCAGGTGCTGGACGAGCTCGATGCGTTCATCGCCGCGGAGATCACGCCGCTCGAGCACGAGGATGACAACCTCCGGTTCTTCGACCATCGACGCGAGTATGCGCGCACCGACTTCGAGAACGGCGGCATCCCGCGACCGGAATGGGAGGCGCTGCTGGCGGAGATGCGGCGCCGCGCCGACGCGGCCGGCTTCCTGCGCTACGGCATCCCGGCGAAGTACGGCGGCCGCGACGGCTCGAACCTGGCGATGGCGATCATCCGCGAGCACCTGGCGGCGAAGGGGCTGGGGCTGCACAACGACCTGCAGAACGAGTCGTCGGTCGTGGGCAACTTCCCGACGATCCGGATGTGGGAGAACTACGGCACGGCGGAGCAGAAGCGCGAGTTCCTCGATGGCATGTTCAGCGGCCGCACGCGCGTCGCGTTCGGGCTGACGGAGCCGAACCACGGCTCGGACGCATCGTGGCTGGAGACGAAGGCCACGCGCGACGGGGACGAGTGGGTGATCAACGGCACGAAGCGGTTCAACAGCGGCATGCATCACGCGACGCACGACCTGATCTTCGCGCGCACGTCGGGCGACGAGGGGCGCGCACAGGGCATCAGCTGCTTCATCGTACCGGTGCAGACGCCGGGCTTCTCGGTCGAGTTCATGTGGTGGACGTTCAACATGCCGACGGACCACGCGGAGGTGACGCTGAACGACGTGCGCGTGCCGGCGACGGCGATGCTCGGCGGCGAGGGCGACGGCCTGGCGCTCGCCAACACGTTCACACACGAGAACCGCATCCGGCAGGCGGCGTCGGGCGTCGGCGCCGCGCAGTACTGCATCGACCAGTCGGTCGCGTATGCGCGCAGCCGCGTCACCTTCGGGCAGCCGTTGTCGAGCCGCCAGGCGATCCAGTGGCCGCTCGTCGAGCTGCAGACCGAGTGCGAGATGGTGCGGCAGTTGGTGCGCAAGACGGCGTGGGAGCTGGACCACCGGCATCACATGGAGATCAGCGACAAGGTGGCGATGTGCAACTACCGCGCGAACCGGCTCGTCTGCGATGCGGCCGACCGCGCGATCCAGGTTCATGGCGGCATCGGCTATACACGGCACATGCCGTTCGAGCACATCTACCGGCACCACCGGCGCTATCGCATCACGGAGGGGTCGGAGGAGGTGCAGATGCGGCGCATCGCGCAGATCATGTTCGGGTTCGGGCGTCCGCGCGAGTAAGCGCGGGCCGTTGTCGGCCGCCCGCACTGGCGCGCGGGTGTGAACGCGCGGGCGTCCAGGAGCGGCATCCCCTGTCGACAGGCGAAACACGGGCCGTCGAACGCCAGAGACGGCGGTAGCCCGACGTGGGCGATGCCGGCGACCGCTCTGGCGCGCAGCTACTCGCCGTTGTAGGCGCGGCGGAGCGCCGCGACGTCGAGCTTCTTCATCTGCAGCATGGCGGCGAAGGCGCGCTCGGCCTTCGGGCGGTCGTCGCTGTTCAGCAGCTCGTCCATGACGGCGCGCGGGACCACCTGCCACGAGACGCCGAACTTGTCCTTGAGCCAGCCACACTGCTGCGCTCCGGGATCGCCGCCCGC
Source organism: Dehalococcoidia bacterium (assembly GCA_015478665.1). Classification (GTDB taxonomy): domain Bacteria; phylum Chloroflexota; class Dehalococcoidia; order DSTF01; family JACRBR01; genus JADMII01. The sequence goes on along the minus strand of JADMII010000015.1, from coordinate 11,007 downwards.
GCCGAGCTTCGACCAGTAGTAGTCGACCTCATCCTGGTCGGCGCAGTCGACCTCGAACGAGACGGCCTCGCTGAACTTGAACGCCGGGCCGCCGTTGAGTGCTGTGAAGCGCAGGCCGCACAGCTCGAACTCGACCGTCATGATGCTGCCGGGCTTGCCGCCGGTGATCTCCTGCCCGGTCTCCGGGTAGCGAGCGATGGCGCCCATCTTCGCGCCCGGGAAGATGCCGGTGTAGAAGTGCGCGGCATCTTCGGCTTGATCGTCGAACCAGAGGCATGCGCCGATCCTGTCCATCGCATCCTGCCCTTCCATGCTCGTTCGCCTCGCCGTCTCAGGAACGGTAGGCATGGCGCCTGCCCGCGTCAACCGTTCGCGCGGCGCTGATCTGCGGTGCACCTCGCGGGGAGTCGATGGTCGAGCGCGAGACCGCGAAGCGATGCGGCTTCGGCGAGCGACCATCGCAGGAGCGCGGGTGTCGCCGCTACGGATCCCGCGAAGGCGGTCGTGCTACGATCCCCGCATGCCCGAGAGGCCGCGCGTCTACAAGAGCCCAGCGCTCGTGCTTCGCCAGCGGAAGCTCGGCGATGCGGACAAGATCCTGACCCTGTACACGGCGAGCGAGGGCAAGATCGACGTCGTCGCGAAGGGCGTGCGGAAGACCAAGAGCCGCCTGGCGGGGCACGTCGAGCCGCTGACGCAGGCGACGTTCCTGCTGGCGAAGGGGAAATCGCTCGACATCGTCACGCAGGTGGAGACGATCGAGTCATTTCAGGGCGTGCGCGACGACCTCGACCGGCTCAGCCGTGGGCTGTACTGCGCGGAGCTGCTGGACCGCTTCACCGAACCCCACGAGCCGTCGTTCCCGTTGTACCGCCTGCTGCTGGACACACTGCGGCGGGTCGCGCGCGGCAGCGATGTCGACACGCCGGTGCGCTTCTACGAGATGGCCCTGTTACATGCGCTCGGCTACCGCCCGGAGCTCGATGTCTGCGTCGCCTGCCGCCGGGCGCTCGAGCCGCTGACGAACTACTGGAGCGCGGCGGCCGGCGGCGCGGTCTGCCGGCAGTGCCGCATGGGTGCGGACGCCGCCCGCTCACTTTCGGTGAACGGGCTGAAGCTGCTGCGGCTGCTGCTGCACGGCCGCTTCGACGACGTCGCGCGCGTGAGCATCGCGCCGCCGCTCGCCGACGAGCTGGAGCGGGCGATGCGCGAGTACGTGCGCTGGGTGCTCGAACGCGACGTCCGGTCGGCGGGGTTCATCGATACGGTGCGGCAGCGGCGGCCGGCGCGGGCGCGCGCGCCGCAGGCGCCGACCTGACGCCGGTGCTGCGCGGCAGGCGCGGTCGATAGACTGAAGCCGGAGGGGAGGTTCGCATGCCGATGTACGAGTACTTCTGCCGGCGCTGCAATGCGAAGTTCGAGGTGCTGCGGTCGATGGACCGAAGCGATGATGCCGCCGCATGTCCAGCGGGGCACGCCGGCGCCGTCCGGACGCTCTCGGTGTTCGCGCCGGTCGGACGGACTGCGCCGGGCGGCTCATACGAGAGGGCGGCGCCGGGCGGCGGCTGCGCCTGCGGCGGCGCCTGCTCCTGCGGCGGCCACTGATCGGCGGCTTTGCCTCTGGTTGACGGTCGCTGGCGGCCGCCCGGGGCGCGGCGACCACTCGTCCCCGCGCGCGACACGCCACCGGTACGACGAGTCCGTCGTGCGCGGGTGTCGGCGCCGCGGCGCGCCTCCAGCCTCAGCCGCCGCGTCCCATTCCAGCTTCCCGCCCCCGGCCCGAGCCGTCATCATGGATACGATGACCACCGACAACGAACCCGCCGTCCCCAGCATCGAGCCGCTCGAGCCCGCGTCGCGGCGCCTCTCGCCGACCCGCCAGCGCATGCGACGTCGCACCGGCTCCGGCGACCGTGTGCTCGATGACCGCATCCGCGCCCTCATCGCTTCCGCCGGCATGGAGAACGCCGACCTCCTCGAAGACATCGTGGCGACGGCGTTCCGGATGGCGCGCGGCGCCAACCGCGGCGAGATGAAGCTGATCAGCCGCTCCTATCGCGAGCTCGGGCGCGCCTTCCGCATCTTCGCGCCCTACCGCACGCGCCAGAAGGTCAGTATCTTCGGCTCCGCGCGCACGCTCGATCAGCACGCCGAATACGTCGCCGCCCGCGACTTCGCGCACGAAATGGCAGCGCGCGGCTGGATGGTGATCACGGGCGCGGGCCCCGGCATCATGGCCGCCGGCCACCAGGGCGCCGGCGCCGACAACAGCTTCGGGGTCGGCATCAAGCTTCCCACCGAGCAGTCCGCCAACGAGTTCATCGCCCGCGACCCCAAGCTCATCGACTTCAAGTACTTCTTCACCCGCAAGATCACCTTCATGAAAGAGTCCGACGCCTTCGCGCTGCTCCCCGGCGGCTTCGGCACGATGGACGAAGCCTACGAGCTGCTGACGCTGATGCAGACGGGCAAGACCGCCATTCGCCCGATGGTTCTGCTCGAACCCGAAGGCAGCACCTACTGGAGCGACTGGGTCCAGTTCCTGCGCCGCCATCTCGTCGACAACGGCCTCGTCTCGCCGGCGGATATGGCGTTCTTCAAGCTCGCCCGCTCGATCGATGACGGCATCGCCGAGATCGAGCACTTCTACGCCAACTACCACTCTGCCCGCTACGTCGGCGAACGCCTCGTGCTGCGCGTGCGCCGCCCGCCGACACGGCGGCAGCTCGCGCGCCTCAACCGCGACTTCGCCGATATCGTCGCCCGCGGCACGATCGCCGTCATCCCGCCGACGGGCGAAGAGGCGCGCGACGCCGACTGCCTCGATCTGGCGCGCGTGGCCCTCTACGCCCAGTACGACTTCGCCCGCCTCCGCCAGCTGATCGATGCCCTCAACGACCTCCCCGATGACGCACCCGCCCGATGACGCGGCATCCGGTGAGCATCCCGCCGTCAACCGCCATGCGCAGATGCCGACCGTGCGCCGTACAATCCTGCGGGTGTCGCATCGCCTTCGGTGGAAGGCGCCGGGGGGTACGCCGGCCGAACATCGCTCTCCCCTCTCCCGCTGTGGGAGACGGCCGGGGGTGAGGGGCAGCACGCTTCCGGCGAACCGATCGGCGTCCGTCCGTGTGCACCTGTGGATCACGTGAGCCATGCCAGCGTTTGACATCGACCGCTACCACGCCGCCCTTCGCACGAAGGCCTTCGGGCGCAATCTGATCTTCGAGCCGAGGGTCGGCTCGACGATGGACGCCGCGCGCGCGGCGGCGGAAGGCGGCGCCGTCGAAGGGACAGTGGCGCTTGCCGATGAGCAGACGGCCGGCCGCGGCCGCCTCGGCCGCTCGTGGGTCGCGCCGCCCGCCGTCAACCTCCTGCCGACGCTCCTCCTCCGCCCGCCCGCCCCCGTCCTGCGCCAGATCGCCATGATTGCGCCGCTCGCCGTCAGCAGCGCCATCGTCGAATCTACGGGCCTGCAGACCGACCTCAAGTGGCCGAACGACGTGCAGGCGCGTGGCCGCAAGCTCGCCGGCATCCTGATCGAGACGTCGATCACCGACGCCGGCGCCTTCGTGCTCGTCGGCGCCGGAATCAACGTGAACTTCGACCTGCGGCCGTACGACGAGATCCGCGACATCGCCACGAGCGTCGCCGTCGAGCTCGGCCACGAGGTCGACCGCGAACCGCTGCTCGCCGCCTACCTCGCGCACTTCGAGCGCATGTACGAGGCGGCCCGGTCCGGCGAGTCGGTGCAGCCCGCGTGGCGGGCGCGCCTGATCACGCTCGGCCGCGAGGTGCACGCCAGCTGGCCGGGCGGCAGCGCCGACGGCCTGGCGGAGGACGTCGACGAGAGCGGCGCGCTCGTCATCCGTACAGCGTCCGGCGAGCGCGTCACCGTCGAGGCCGGCGACGTCACGCTGCGGAAGTGACCAGGGCAGCCACGCCGTCGCATCGGCGCCGCGCTGCTCCCGCGCCATGCTTCCGATATAGTGTCGCGGTTTCGAGAATGGGTGTGAGCGGAGGACGAGATGATGCCCGGACAACGATGGAAGCTGCTCCTGGCGGCGATCGTCGCGCTTGGCGTCGCCGCGGCGGCCTGCAGCGGCGGCAGCGGCAACGGTCGTGCCTCGACGCCGAAGCCGGCGAAGGCCACCGCGACGGTGAATCCGGCGCTGCAACAGCTGCGCGCCGCCTCCGCGAAGTCCGACGCAGCCACGTACCGGGCGTCCTACACGTTCAGCGCCACGGGCGCCGACCCGCTCAACGCCACGCTCACGATGTTTCGCCGCGGCGCCGACTCCCTGCGCATCGACGTCGCCGCCAGCCAGGCCGGGCAGGACGTCGCGCTGACCGACATCGAGACGAAGGACGTCTCCGTCTTCTGCTTCCAGAAGGCCGCCGGCCTGGCGCCGCTCCTCGGCCTCCAGCCGGATGCCGGGGTCTGCTTCAAGAACGACGCATCGGGCAGCGGCGGCAACGTCCTCGGCGACATCATCGGTGACCTGCGCACGACGACGGTCGGCGGCGACGCGAGCGTGAGCGCCGTCACGACGCGAACCGTCGCCGGCCAGCCGGCGACCTGCTACCAGTACACGACGAAGGGCAGCGGCGATCGCAGCGAGACGTGCTTCGGGCCGTTCGGCGTGCGCGTCTACGACAAGACGACCAACGGCGGTGATACGACGACGCTCGAAGCGACGCAGATCCAGGCGAGCGTCCAGGACAGCGATTTCACCGTCCCCTATGCGATCAAGGCATTCCCGGCGGTCGCCAGCACCACGCCGTAGCGCCGATCCCGCAGGCAGGTCTCGCCGGAGGTTCCGGCTGCACCAACGCGCCATGGCCGAGCGCTTCACGATCGTCGGCGGAAGTTCGACGTCTCCCCGGGAGTCTCGGCTGCCAACCGCGTCGTTCGGTCGAGGAGCGCCGCTGCGCGGCGCGTGCGGCCTGGCCTACCGGCTCGCAGGGGGAGGCCGCCATCGTGCGTGCCGCCTGCTACCAGGTCGGCCGCTCGTCGTGCTGCTCGCCGCGCCAGTCTCCGTCCGCGCTCTCGCCGTGCTGCTCGGGCTGCGCTTGGTCGCCCCATTCGTGCGGCTCCGGGCTGCCGTGCCGGGGGCCCTCCGCCTGCCCGCCCTCCGACGGCGCCTGTTGCGAGGCGGGCACGTCGAGTGCGATCTCGGCCTGCGCGAGCGCGCGCTCCGCCGAGATCAGCGCGTCGTAGTGCGGCACGAGCGGCTGCAGCTGCGCGATCGCCGCTTCGATGCGGGCGCGCTGCGCCTCGAGGTTCGCGAGCGTGATCTTCACCTGCTCCGTGCGCTGCTCGAGCTGCGAGAGAAACGTCGAATCGTCCATCAACCGCCTCCATCCCTGCCGTCGCCGGGCATGGCGAGCATGAGCTTCGCACCCCGTCGCCTGCAGTTCAAGTCCTTCGGTGGTATGGCGGCGCCCGCGGTGATGCGGGGCGCTGCACCGATGGCGGCGCCGGAGTGCTCCAGCCCATCGGCGAACCGGACGCTCGCCCGAGCCTGGCATTCGTTCGCGCGGACGGCAAAGGGGACGGCGTGCGCCGTCCCCCGCCACAACTCAGGCCCTTGCGAGCGCCGAATCTGCTAATTCAGCTCGTTCACCGTTTCCAGCGCGGGCGGTGTCGTCCGCTGAATCACGAGGTATGAGCCCGTCGGCGGCTTTAATTCCAGCGAGAAGGTGGCGTTCGTGCCGACGGTGACGCCGTTGCCGGCGAGGTCGACGGTGATCCGCAGCAGCTCGCCGGGCTCGAGCAGGGTGTTCGCGTTGCCGGTGATCGGTGTCACGGTGTAGGTCATGTCGTTCTTGACCTGCGACGAGTCGATGTAGCTGATGACGGTGCGGTTCGTCGTCGCCGTCGGGTCGAGGTTCACCGAGTCGCCGCCGGCCGCCAGCGTCATGTCGAACTCGACGGTGCTGATGGTCGACGTGTTCGCCGAGTTGGCGATAACGCCGCTCGACAGCTCCATCGTCCCGCGCGTCTTCGCCAAGCCGGCGTACACCGCCTCCTTGCCGCGCTCGGAGCTGAAGAGCCCGGTGCTGAGCACGACGAAGGCAAACACCGCCGCCACGACGACGAACGCGATGAGGATGATCGCCGTCTCGAGGCCGGTGATCCCCCGTTCCTCCTGAATGCGGCCGAGGAGTCTTCGCAAGGCCCTCATAGCCAACCTCCTGTGAAGGTGACGGCGCGCCGGGCCGTCGATCTGTCCCCAACCCTGCGGGCATTTCCGTACGGGAAGTCCTTAGGCATTGTCGGCGGGCCGGGAGCGCGCTTTAGGGCGTGAATCGGACTTTTCTGGCGGGCCGACGCCGGAGTCTCGCGATCTCGGGGCCAGATACGGATAGGTGTCCGCATTGAGCGGGTGCGCCGGACGCGCGCGGCCGTCCCGGTGCCACACAGCCGCGTCGACGAGATGCGGGCGACAGCGGATCGCGCTCCGTGGCGAGCGCCGGCTCGCGACCTGCTCGTCACCCCGGCGACGCCCCTCGACCGCTATGTGGTAGAGGCTCGCAGGCCGTCCTGCGGCGCCACGACGTACATCGTCGCGGCGCGCGACGTGCGCTCGCGATACGGCATCAGCACGTCGCGCTCGTAGCGTTCGAGCGCCGGCGCTTCGAGCAGCGTCACGGTGCAGCCGCCGAAGCCTGCGCCGGTCAGTCGCGAGCCGAGCACAAAACCCTGCGCCGTCGCCAGCGCGACGAGCAGGTCGAGCTCCGGCGTACTGACGTCGTAATCGTCGCGCAGGCTCAGGTGCGATTCGACCATCAGCCGGCCGAGCGCGGCGAAGTCGTCGCGTTCGAGCGCGGCGACCGCGGCCGCCACGCGCGCGATCTCGCTGACGACATGGCGAGCGCGGCGCAGGATGGGCGCTCCCTCGGCGTCGGAAAGGACGTCGAGCTCGGCCGTCGCGACGTCGCGCAGCGCTCGCAGCTCCGGCCGGGCGAGCCGCTCGCGGAGGGTCGCCACCGCGCGCTTGCAGTCGCGCCGTCGCTCGTTGTACGCGGTGGACACGAGCTCGCGCCGCACGCCGCTGTCGGTGACGACGACCGCCAGGCCGGCGGCGGCGAGTGCCAGCGGCACGTCGCGATGCGCCAGCGTGCGGCAGTCGATGAGCAGCGCCGCGCCTTGGTGAGACAGCGCCGATGCGAACTGGTCCATGATCCCGGACTGCACGCCGACGAACCCGTTCTCGGCGCGCTGGCAGAGCAGCGCCAGGTGTTCGGGCGAGAGGTCCAGCGCCGATGCCTCGCGCAGGGCGCCGGCGGTCGCGACTTCGAGCGCCGCCGACGACGACAGGCCCGCGCCGGCCGGCACGTCGCCGACGAGCGCGAGGTCGACGCCGCGCGGCCGATGCCCGTCGGCGATCATCGCGGCCGCGACGCCGCGGACGTAGTTCGACCAGTGTCCTGGGGCGGCGTGCGTGACGTGCCTGAGGTTGAACCGCGCGTGCTCGTCGAAGTCGAGCGCGTACGCCCAGACGGCGTCATCGTCGCGGGGCGCCCAGGCCACGAGCACGCTGCGGTCGATGGCAAACGGCAGTACCAAGCCGTCGTTGTAGTCAACGTGCTCGCCGATCAGGTTGACGCGGCCCGGCGCCCCGCAGAGCCCTTCGGGGGCGCGCCTGAACTGCCGGCGGAAGGTGGCGATGAGCGCGTCGCGCCGGGCGGCGGGCGCCTCGCTCACGACGCCGGCGCCGCCGCGCGCAGCTCGGCCGCCGTCGCCTCGGGCGCCGTGTCGTTGATATAGGTGCCGGCGCCGGTCTCGATCCCGGCGAGGTACTTGAGCTTGGCGCGCGTGCGGTACGGCGGCTGGAACTCGACATGCAGGTGGTCGCCGGCGCGGGCGACACCGTCGGCCGCGCGCTGGTGCATCGACATGGTATACGGCATCGGGAAGCCCCAGAGCGCGTCGTACGCGGACTGCAGCCGCTGGAGCATCTGCGCGAGCCCGGCGCGCTCCGCGGGCGTCAGGTCGAGCAGCGACGCGCGGTGTGCCGCCGCGACGACGTGCACTTCGTACGGCAGGCGCGCGGCGAACGGCACGTAGGCGACGAATCCCTGCGTCGTCGCGACGATGCGTTCGCCGTGGGCGAGCTCCTCCGCCACCACGTCGCAGTGGAGGCAGCGTCCGCCGGCCGCGGCGTGGTCGGCGGCGCGCGCGTACTCACGCGCCGGCCGCGGCGGGACGAAGGGGAAGCCGTAGATCTGCCCGTGCGGGTGCGTCAGGGTGACGCCGATCTCGCGCCCGCGATTCTCGAAGATGAAGGCGTACGCCACCTCCGGCCGGCTGGCGAGCGCCGCGTAGCGGTCGCACCAGACGTCGACGAGACGTCGCACCTGCGCCTCGGGCAGCGAGGCGATCGTGGCGTGGTGCTGCGGCGCGTAGACCAGCACCTCGCAGACGCCGGCGGCGCTGGCCCGGGCGAACAGCGCAGACTCGTCGGCGACGGTCGCGGCATCCGAACGGAAGCTGGGGAAGCGGTTCTCGAAGGCGACGATCTCGTAGTGCGTCGACGGGATCTCCGTCGTCATTTCGGCGGAAGGGCGGCTCGGGCAGAGCGGACACGCTTCGGGCGGCGGCAGGAACGTGCGGTCCTGGCGGCCGGTCGAGATCACCATCGCTTCGCCCAGCAGCGGGTCGATGCGCAGCTCGAGCGGATCGGCGGTGCGTGCGGGCTGCGGCAGATCGAGGACGGGAGGCAGCGGCTCGTCGAACGCGTAGTACCAGAGGTAGCGGCCGTCGGGGCGGTCGACGCGCTTCTTTCGCACGCCGCAGTCTACCGCGGGGAAGGCTGCGGACAGCCACGGCTGTTATAGGAGCTTTACGGTAACAGGCGCGTCATTATGCGGAAATAGCAATGGCAGATGGCGTCAAACCCCGTTGACAGCGGCGCCTGCTGCTGATACCGTACACCTGTCCCGAGTTGCTACGGACGTCCTCGGTGGACGAACCCGGAGGTACGGTGAGGCGCGAGCCGAACCGGAAGACCGGGGGAGGATGAAACCGAACGACGGAGCCGGCGGTAACTCGGGGCATTGCTGTGCCCGCGGCTTGGCGAATCCGCACCGCCGCCTTTACCCGACGCGCCAAACTCCGTCGCCGCGGCGGGCGGCGCCTCTTCCCGTCGAACGCGTAATCACGCGCCGAACTGTGCATGCGGCGCCCGCGGGCGAGCGACGCGAGCGGTAGCCGCGCGGACACCCTATCATCGAAGCGGCGACAGTGCGCCGAAGCCACGGAGAAGCAGCGCATGGCAGACGAGCGGCCGCCGGTGCAGATCAAGTTCGGGACCGACGGCTGGCGCGCCGTCATCGCCGAGGAGTACACCTTCGACAACGTCCGCGCCTGCGCCGCCAGCGTCGCCCAGTACCTGAAGCGGCATGGGCTCGCCGACCGCGGCCTGGTCGTCGGCTACGACACGCGCTTCGCCTCGGAGGACTTCGCCGCCGCCGTCGCCGAGGTCGTCGCCGCCACGGGCGTCCGCGTCTTCCTGAGCAGATCACACTGCCCGACGCCCGTCGTGAGCTATTCGATCATCGACCGCAAGGCCGGCGGCGGCGTCGTGATCACCGCCAGCCACAACCCCTGGCGCTGGAACGGCTTCAAGTACAAGCCGGACTACGGCGGCAGCGCCTCGCCGGAGATCGTCGACGAGATCGAGGCGCCGCTGCCATCGATCGTCGGCCGCCCGATCCCGCGCAGTGAGATCGAGCAGGCGAAGCGCGACGGGCGCGTCGAGCTGTTCGACGCGCGCACGCCGTATCTCGCCGCGCTGGGCCGGCTCGTCGACCTGGAGCGCATCCGCGCCGCGGGGCTGCGCGTGGCGTACGACGCGATGTACGGAACCGGCGCCGGGTACTTCGCGCCGCTGCTGGAAGGCGGCACGACGCAGCTGACGGAGCTCCACGGCTTCCGCAATCCGGCGTTCCCCGGCCTGCACGCGCCGGAGCCCATCGCCCGCAACCTGCAGGAGCTCTCGCAGGCGCTCGCGGGCGGCGGCTACGACGTCGGTATCGCGACGGACGGTGACGCCGACCGCGTGGGCATCGCGGACGAACGCGGCGGCTTCATCAACCAGCTTCAGGTGTTCGGGCTGCTCGCGTACTACCTGCTCGAGGTGCGCGGCGAGCGCGGGCCGATCGTCAAGTCGGTGACGACGACGCGCATGGTGCAGCGTCTGGGTGAGCTGTACGGCGTGCCCGTGCACGAGACGAAGGTCGGGTTCAAGTTCCTCGGCCCGAAGATGATGGCGACGGACGCGCTGATCGGCGGTGAAGAGAGCGGCGGCTACGGCTTCCGCGGCCACGTGCCGGAGCGGGACGGCATCCTCGCCGGGCTCTACGTCCTCGATTTGATGGCGCGCACCGGCAAGCGGCCGAGCGAGTTGCTGGCCGAGCTGTACGCGAAGGTCGGCGCGCACCACTACGACCGGCTCGACGTCGAGCTGCGGCCCGAGGACCGCGACGCCGTCTGGCAGCGGGCGGAGGCGGCGCGGCCGGAGGCTGTCGCCGGTATCAGGGTGACCGGCATCGACACCACCGACGGCTTCCGCTACCTGCTCGACGACCGCGGCTGGCTGCTGCTGCGATTCAGCGGCACGGAGCCCCTCGTCCGCATCTACACGGAGGTGGTCGACGACGAGTCGCTGGTGCCGAAGGTGCTGGCCGCCGGGCGAGAGATGATCGGGGTGTAGGAGGGCGGGCCGGGACTGCCCGTCGTGGGGCGGGCAGCGAAACAGCAAGCAGTAGAGGCACGGCGGCAAACGGCAGAGTTGAGAGATGGACGACAGACTTCAGGCGACAGGCGACAGGCGACAGGCGACAGGCGACAGCGCTATTGTTGCGGGGGGGGGGGGGTCCGGGGACCGAAAGCGAAAAGAAAGCGGGAAGGGAAAACGGGGGGCCAAATGGGAGGCGCCCGCCGAAGCGAATTTCCGGGGATATCGCCGGAAGCGGTCAGCAATGGGCAGGGGGGGGGGG
>JADMII010000014.1 GCA_015478665.1 Dehalococcoidia bacterium | reverse complement strand
ACTTTGCGATCGAGGTTCTCTTCTCTGTTTGCAACACGCTGCTCAAGCCGCAACACCTCGTCGCGGCGCGTCTTGACCTCTTGTTCGGCCTGAGCTCGGATCTGAATGGCCCCCTCTTTGGCGTCGAGGAGGGTGTCCTTTTCCTTTGCCTGCGCATCCGCCAGGATTCGGGCCGCTGCCTGCTCGGCTTCCAACTCCTGGTTTCGGGTCGAGCCACGCCGCGCGGCGTAGCCAAGAAGAGCCCCGACCGCCAACGCTACGACGCCGACCACGGCGCCGACGATGGCGATCACTGGTAGCCTCTCTTTCCTCTGTCTTCCTGATTCCGTCTCCCTCTGCGCGGCCGCAGAGCGCCGTGCTGGCGCCGTTCGAACCGCGAATCCATCATATCCTATCGCTCGTAAAGGCGGTCAAGGAATCTGACGGCGGCCTATCACGCGTGCGCCGGGGAGCGCCCGAGAACGCCACATCGGCCCACGGGCCGGCGCTTCAGCGACGTCCTTTGCGCCTTCAACGACGCCTGCGCGACGGCCGCGGCCTGCCCGTCGCCGCAGCGCTCGCCACGCCGCCGTCGCGCCTGTTGCGCCTGTTGCGCCTATGCGCCGGTCACCCGGGCCGCGTCGTCGCGCTCGCCGCTCCCGAACTCGCCCCAGCATCGCTCGACGGTCGCCGACGCGACACTCCAGCCAAAGCCGCGCCGCTGCAGAAACCCGCTCAGCCGCGCCCGAAACATCGCGTAGTCCAGCCTCCGCAGCGACCGCGCCCGACGCACCGCCGCCCGGTACGCCGCGTCGTCGTCCGACACCGACGCGACGGCGCTCGCCGCGACCTCGCCCGTGACGCCGCGCGCCCGCAACTCCTCTCCCAGCAGCCGCCCGCCACGAGGACTCGACTCGAGGCGTGCCTCGCACCACGAGCGCGCAAACGCCCCGTCGTCGAGCAGCCCTGCCTGACGCAGCCGTGCGATCGTCTCGTCGACCAGATCCGGCTCGAACCGCCGCTGCATCAGCCGCCGGCGCACCTCGTGCTCGCTGCGCGCGCGGCGAGCGAGCATCGACGCGGCGAGCCGCATCGCCTGCTGCCGGGCGTCCCGCTCGACGAGCGCGGCGACAGTCGCGCCATCGACCTCATCGCCGGCGCGCATCACTCCCGCGACCAAGTCACGGGCCAGCTCGATGCGGCTCACCCCGTCGAGCCAGACGTCGACGCGCCCGCGCCGCCGCGACGTCGGCTCGATCGTCGTGATGATCATCCGGCCCTCACGCCCGTCTCGCGACGATCTCTCTGTTCGTTCGTACGCCGCTCGTCCGCGCCCCTCCAGCCTCAAGCCTTCAAGCCTCAGCCTCAAGATGGCCGTTCCGGCTGAGCACCGGCGCGTTCGCCGCGGCCACACAGCTCGTCGCCGATACGATGAGATCCTCGATCTCGCGCGCGACCTCCGGGTTCTCGCGCAGGTAATCCTTCGCCGCCTCGCGGCCCTGGCCCAGCCGCAGCTCGCCGAAGCTGAAGAACGCGCCCATCTTCTTGAGCACGTTGTTGTCGACGCCGAGGTCGACGATGTCGCCCTCGCGGCTGATGCCCCGGTGCTTGCCGCTGAACAGGATGTCGAACTCCGCCGTGCGGAACGGCGCGGCGACCTTGTTCTTGACGATCTTCGCCCGCACGCGGTTGCCGATGATGTCCGTCCCCTGCTTCAGCGACTCCGCGCGCCGCAGCTCGATGCGCACCGAGCTGTAGAACTTCAGCGCCCGCCCGCCCGGAGTCACCTCCGGGTTGCCGAAGACGACGCCGATCTTCTCGCGCAGCTGGTTGATGAAGATCACCGACGCGCGCGACTTCGAGATCACGGCCGTCAGCTTGCGCAGCGCCTGCGACATCAGCCGCGCCTGCAGCCCCGGCAGCGAGTCGCCCATCTCGCCCTCGATCTCCGCCCGCGGTACCAGCGCCGCGACGCTGTCGACGACGATGATGTCGACGGCGTTGCTGCGCACCAGCGCGTCGCAGATCTCGAGCGCCTGCTCGCCCGTGTCCGGCTGCGAGATCAGCAGCTCCGCGACGTTGATCCCGCACGACTCCGCGTGATCCTTGTCCAGCGCGTGCTCGACGTCGATGTACGCCGCCACGCCCGCGCCCTTCTGCGCCTGGGCGACGACGTGGTACGCCAGCGTCGACTTGCCGGCGCCCTCCGGCCCGTAGATCTCGGTGATGCGGCCGCGCGGCAGGCCGCCGACGCCGAGCGCCATATCGAGCGAGAGCGAGCCGGTGGAGATGACATCGATCTTGAACTCGGCCTGGGCGTCGCCAAGCTTCATGATGGCGCCGTGCCCGTACCGCTTCTCGATGTCGGCCAGCGCATCCTGCAGCGCCTGCTCCTTGTCTTCCGAGACCTTCTTTTCGGTCTTGTCGCTGTTCCGTGCCATACCAAGCCTCCTGCCGTACTTAGAACACATAAGCTAATGCGCGGCTATCCTAGGACAGTCCGTCCTCGTTGTCAAGTACATCTGTTCGGGAAGTATAGATCGAGTAACGGGGTGTCAAGCGGTGGGCGCCGGGTTGTTGCCAGCGAGCGCTACCGGTATGCACGCCGCCTCCGTTCTTGCCCCGACCCTCGAGTGCCCGTTCCGCCGTGCCGGCGCGCGTGCCAAAGCGGCGCCGGCTACGCCGCGACGACCGCGCGCACGACATCGCGCACGAGCTCCGGCGGCACGTCATCGCGGACGACGGGATGGCCCGGCGCTTCGAGGAGGATCCAGCGCACACGCTTCCCGGACACCTTCTTGTCGAAGGCGATCGCCTCGCACACGGCGTCCGCGTCGAGGCCTGGATGGCGCAGCGGCAGGCCATAGCGCTCGAAGAGCGACCGCTGCCGCTCGGCCACCGACGGCGGCGTGACGCCGATGCGCTCGCCGATCGCCGCGGCCGCCATCATGCCGGCGCTGATCGCTTCGCCGTGGCGGATGGCGCCGTAGCCGGTCACGGCCTCGATCGCATGGCCGATCGTGTGCCCGTAGTTGAGGATGATGCGCCGGCCACCCTCGCGCTCGTCGGCGGAGACGACGTGCGCCTTGAGCGCGGCGTTGCGGGCCACGATCTCGGTCGTCCGTTCCGGGTCGACGGCGAGCAGGCGGCCGGCGTCGCGTTCGAGCACGTCGAGCATCGGCGGGTCCAGGATCAGCCCGTGCTTGATCACCTCCGCGAACCCCTCGCGCAGCGCCCGCGGCGGCAGCGACGCGACCAGGCTCGTGTCCTGGACGACGAGCGCCGGCGGGTAAAACGCGCCGATGAGGTTCTTCCCGCGCGCGTGGTCGATGCCGACCTTGCCGCCGATCGAGGCATCGACCATCGCCAGCAGCGACGTCGGCGCCTGCACGAACGGCACGCCGCGCAGATACGTCGCCGCGACGAAGCCCGCGAGGTCGCCGACGACGCCGCCGCCCAGCGCGATGAGGGGCGTCGTGCGTTCGGCGCGCCAAGACAACAGGCGGTCGTACGCCGCCTCGACGGTCCGCAGACCCTTGCTCGACTCGCCGGCGGCGACGGTGTGGACGCGCGCCTCGAAGCCGGCTCTCGCGAGCGCAGACACGGCGCGTGCGGCGCACAGCGGCCCGACGACGTCGTCCGTGACGACGACGGCGTCGGCGGAGACGATGCCGGCGCCGCGCAGCAGCCCGCCGAGCTCGTCGAGTGCGCCCCAGCGGCAGTGCACCTCGTAGCGGCCGGAGCGCGCCTCGACGCTGATCACGGCGTGCGCACGACCTCCGTGCGCTCCCGGAACGCGGTCAGGATCTGATGCGTGCACTGATCCGGCGAGAGCTCGTCCGTGCTGAGGATGAAGTCCGCCTGGCGATACAGCGGTTCGCGCGCCGCCTTGAGCTCGACGATCCGCGCCAGCGGGTCGCCCCCGGCGAGCAGCGGCCGCCCGGAGAGGCGCGCGCCCGAGGCCTCGATCCGCCGGAGGATCGTGCCCGGCTGGGCGTCGAGGCAGACGACGAAGCCGCGGCGATGCATCGCCTCGCGGTTCGCCGCCGAGAGCACGCTGCCGCCGCCTGTCGCGACGACGATGCGGTCCTCCTGCGCCGTCTGCTCGACGGCGTGCGCCTCGATGGCGCGGAACGCCGCTTCGCCGCCGTGCTCGAAGATCGCCCGCAGCGGTTCACCGGCGTCCGCTTCGATCAGCGCATCGAGATCGACGACGCGCCAATCGAGCGCCGCGGCGAGCGGCCGTGCGATGCGGGACTTTCCCGTCGCCATGAACCCCGTGAGCCAGATCTGGTCATCCATCATCTCTCTACCCCTCCCCCGGCCCCTCCCCACTGCGGTGGAGAGGGGAGCTCAGATCAACGCACTCGCCACGTATTCCTGAGCGACCACTCTCCAGTAACCAGCAACCAGCCCCCTATTCCCGCATCGCGCGCGGGCCGGTCGTCGCCTCGAAGGCGCGGAAGTTGCGGACGGTCTCCCGGATATTGTCGCCGCCGAACTTCTCCAGCGCCGCAGCCGCCAGCACGATCGCCATCATCGCCTCGACGATGACGCCGGCCGCCGGCACGACGCAGACGTCGCTGCGCTCGTAGTGCGCGGCGATCTCCTCGCCGGTCGCGAGGTCCGCCGAGGGCAGCGAGCGCGGCAGCGTGGCAATCGGCTTCAGGCCGACGCGCACGATGACGTCCTGGCCGTCGGTGATGCCGCCTTCGGTGCCGCCGGCGTTGTTCGTCGCGCGCGCCCACGGCCGGTCCGTCCACTGCTCCCGCGGCAGAATGACGTCGTGGACGCGCGAGCCGGTCAGGCGCGTCGCCCCGAAGCCGGAGCCGATCTCGACGCCCTTCACGCTGTGGATGCTCATCAGCGCCTGCGCCAGCCGGCCATCGATCTTGCGGTCCCAGTGGACGTGGCTGCCGAGCCCGATCGGCACGCACTGCGCCCGCCCCTCGACGACGCCGCCAAGCGTATCGCCGGCGTTGCGCGCCGCGTCGATCGCCTCGACCATGCGCTGGCCGCTCGCCGCATCGGCGCAGCGCACGGGCGACTCCTCGACCGCCGCCCAGTCGACGTCGTCTGGCACGACGGCATCGACCGTGCCGATCTGCACCGTATGACTGCGGAAGCTGACGCCCAGCTCTTCGAGCAGGCGCTTGCAGACGGCGCCGACGGCCACGCGCGCCGCCGTCTCGCGCGCGCTCGCCCGTTCGAGGACTGGCCGCACGTCGTCGAAGTCGTACTTCACCGTGCCGGCGAGGTCGGCGTGCCCGGGCCGCAGCCGCGTCACCCGCTCGACCTGGGCGTCGATGGCGTCGACAGCCATGACCTCCGTCCAGTTCACCCAGTCGCGGTTCTGCACGGAGAGCGCGATGGGGCTGCCGAGCGTCCTCCCGTGGCGCACGCCGGCGATGATCTCGGCGCGGTCCTGCTCGATCTTCTGCCGGCGGCCGCGGCCGTAGCCGCCCTGGCGCCGCCGCAGGTCGATGGCGATGTACTCCTCGGTGAGCGGCAGGTCGGCAGGCATGCCTTCGATGACCATCACGAGGCCCTTGCCGTGGGATTCGCCCGACGTCAGGAAGCGCAGCATCTAGTCCTCGTAGAAGGCGGCGGGGACGCCGCTCGGGCCGACGGCGTTGGGATCGATGGGCTGTGGCCGGCCGCGGTCATCGAGCGAGAAGCGGCCGCCGAACGCCCGCACGATCTCCTCCGCATCCATATCGTCCCAGTCGAGGACGTCGGCCACCTCCCGCGACGCGATGGTCGAGAGGATGCAACGCTGGGCGGAGCCATCGCCGTCATGGTAGGTGGTATAGACGTCGACCTGGACGTAGGGCAGGCGCACGTTCGGGATGTCGTACAGCACCAAGTCGGCGAGCTTCGCCGTGAGCTTCATCCCCTCCTTGAGCGAGCTGCTGACCTCGCGTCGCTCGCTGCCGACGAGCGCGTACTGGCCCTCGGCCGACGCGCTGAGCCGGACGCGGTCGGGGGCGGCATCGAGCAGCTCGGCGCCCTGCACGCCGTGCCAGACGGCGGGCTGCGTGCCCCTGGGCATGCGGGCGGTCTTCCAGCGGTTCAGCTCGTCGCCGACGAGCGCCTTGATCGCCTCGACGTCCCCGTCCTCGACGCGGCGGCGCCAGTACAGCTGGGCGCGCGTGCCCTGGATGATCGCCAAGCCGACGATCACGAAGAGGGCGAGGAGGAGGAAGATCGCGATGGCGATCCCCCAGTCGGACGCAGCGAGCAACGGCAGACGTACCACGCGTCCATTATGGCGCATCGGCGCGGCTGGAGGCGCGCGGCTGAAGGCGTGCGGTTGGAGACCGGAGATCGGAGGGCTGTCGTCATCCCGGGATGGGGCGGCGCTATGATGGGGCGATGTGCGCCGCGAACCGGTCGATGATGCGCCGGTACAGCCTCGCCGCGCTGCTCGTGGTGGCGGCGGCCGTGTTGGCGGGCTGCGCGCGCGGCACGTCGACCGGCGCGCAGCGGACGGCGGCGCGCACGGCGACCGGCAGCGCGCAGGCGGCGAGGCCGACGGCGTCGTCGCCCGCCGGCGCTTCGTCGCCGGCGGCGGGGACTTCGGCGGTTGCCGCCGTGCCCACGGCCGCCCCCTGTGCGCCGGCGAAGCCCTACGCCGCCGGCAGCAGCGACGTGCGCACGCCCGATGGCCGCCACTACGTCCTCTATGTGCCGCCCGGCTACGACGGCAGGCAGGCGCTGCCCGTCGTCATCAACCTGCACGGGGCCGGCTCGAACGCCGCCCAGCAGGCCTTCTACTCCGGCTTCCAGCGCAAGGCCGCGCAGGAGAACTTCATCACCATCACGCCGGACGCGCTCGGGACGCCGCAGGCATGGAACTTCATCCCGCTCCCAGACGGCGCCGACGACGTCGGCTTCATCCGCCGTGCGCTCGACGCGACCGAGGCCGCGCTCTGCGTCGACCCGGCGCGGGTCTACGCGACCGGCATCTCCAGCGGCGCCGCGATGTCCGTCCGCCTCGCCTGTTCGCTGCAGGACCGCATCGCCGCCATCGGCATCGTCGCCGCGCTCTGGTATCCGCCGGGATGTCCGATGGCGAAGGCGATGCCGGTGCTCGAGTTCCACGGCACCGCCGACCCGCTCGTGCCGTTCGCCGGCGGCACCGTCGCCAACAGCGGCCTGCCGGCGCCGGCGATCGAGGATGCAGCGGCGGCGTGGGCGAGGGCGGACGGCTGCGCCTCCGAGCCGGCGCGCGCGCGGTTCGCGAACCACGTGCGCAGCGTCGCCTACAGCGAGTGCCGCGACGACATCGCCGTCGTGCTGTTCGTCGTCGAAGGCGGCGGTCACACCTGGCCGGGCGCGCCCGTCGACATCGCCGCGCTCGGCCCGACGACGCAGGAGATCAACGCGACCGACCAGATCTGGCAGTTCTTCGTCGCGCAGGCGATGAGCGCCACGCGCAGGTAGGGGTGCGGGGGCACGGGGCTGCTCGGCTCCGACCTGGCCGCCCGGGCGCCACGCGCAGGTAGGGGTGCGGGACGCTGGCGGCGGCGCTCGGAGGACGGAGGGCGATTTGCCTCAGGCCATCGTTCGCGCGAACATCTCCCGGTCACCAGTCACCGGTCACCGGTCACCGGCAACGAGAAGGCCCCGCGATGCGTTTCGGATTGCAGACCAGCCTCAACAACGTCGAGTGGCGCGAGATCGAGGACATGTGGACCTTCCTCGACCGCGATACGCGGTTCCACAGCGCCTGGACCTTCGACCACTTCCTGCCGCCGGGCGCGGGCCAGGATCCCAACGCCAACTGCTTCGAGGGCTGGAGCGCCCTCGCGGCGCTGGCCGCGCGCACGTCGCGCATCCGCGTCGGCTGCCTCGTTACCGGCGTCACCTATCGGCAGCCCGCGGTGCTGGCGAAGATGGCGGCGACGGTCGACCAGCTCAGCGGCGGCCGGCTCGATTTCGGCATCGGCGCCGCCTGGCACGCCGGCGAGCACGAGATGTACGGCATCCCCTTCCCGGGACCGCGGGAGCGTGAGGACCGGCTCGAAGAGGCCCTCCGCGTCATCCGCCTGCTCTTCGACAGCGACGCGCCGGTGAGCTTCGACGGCCGCTACTATCGTCTGCGCGACGCCGTCTTCCTGCCGAAAGGCGTGCAGCGGCCGCATCCGCCGATGATGGTGGGAGGCGGGGGCGAGAAGCGCACGCTACGCACGCTGGCGATGTACGGCGACGTGATGAACGTCTCCGGCACGCCGGACATCGTGCGACGGAAGATCGACGTGCTGGCGCGGCACTGCCGCGAGGTCGGCCGCGACCCGGCGGAGATCGCCATCACGACGTTCGGGACGATCGTCGTGAGCGACAACGAGAAGCTGATCGACCGCGTGGCAGCGATGTTCGGCGCCGGTCTCGGCATGTCGGCCGAGGAGGCGAAGCGCCAGTTGCCGATCGGCTCGGGGGCGCACGTGCGAAGCATCGTCGAGCGATACGCGGAGGCCGGCGTGTCGCAGATGATCATGACGAGCCAGGGGCCGTGGAAGCGCGAGGTGTACGAGCGCATCAACGCCGAGGTCGTCGGGCCGTGCGGCGGCTGAAAATATTCCCTATCACGACCGGTTGAAAGCGGCCGCCGACTCTGCTACTGTTAGACGTCTAACAGTAGTTTCCAGTCCAAGTCCGCCGCGATCGTCCACGGCCTTCGCTACGCCTGACGACAAGGAAACGTTCTCACAGGAGGGTCGTCAGGTGCCGTACACCGACAGACTATTGAGTTGTGTCGACTGCGGAGGGGAGTTCACCTTCACCGCAGACGACCAGGAATTCCACGCCAGCCGCGGCTTCACCAACGAGCCGAAGCGCTGCCCCGACTGCCGCCGCGCCCGCAAGGCGTCGCGCGGCGATGGCGGCGGCTACGGCGGCGGTGGTGGCGGCGGCTATGGCGGCGGCGGGGGCGGCGGCTACGGCGGCGGCGGGGGCTACTCGTCGGGCCCGCGCCAGATGTTCCCGGCCGTCTGCGCATCGTGCGGCCGCGACACCGAGGTGCCGTTTCAGCCACGCGGCGATCGCCCGGTCTACTGTCGCGACTGCTTCCGCGCCCAGTCGCCGAGCGGCGGCCGCCGCTAAGACGAGCCGGCACAGCACAATCGAATAGCACACGACGCGCCCGCAGATCGCGGGCGCTTTGTGTTCGTCGCCTGTCTGGCCGCCGGTCGTCTCGCGTGCGGGCCGACGGCGGGCCGCGCGCGGATCGCCTCAGCCGGCGCCGGAATCGACGACCGCCGCCGGCTGCGGCGTATCGTCGAGCCGGATGCCGCGGCGCGCCAGGCGCCGGGTCAGCACGGCGAACATCAGCAGCCCCAGCCCGACGCCGAACCAGAGCGTCGCCAGCCGCACGATCAGCGTCGCCACGGCCGCCGTGCTCTTCGTCATCTCCTTGAACAGCCGCAGCGACAGCGACGTGATGCCGGCTTCCGCCACGCCCAGGCCGCCCGGCGTCGGCAGCAGCGCAGCCACGAGCGTCGCGATCGGCAGGATGAACGCCGCCTTGAACAGCGTGTCGAACGAGCCAGCGGTGCCGACGCCGATCAGCGTCAGGTAGAACGCTGCGACTTCGAAGAACCAGGACGCGACGCTGAGCGCCGTCATCAGCAGGATGCCGCGCGGCTGCATCACCGTGTACGTCCCCTCGTAGAACTCCTCGAAGTGCGGCTCAAGCCGGCGCACGACCGGCACCCGCGCCAGCAGGCCGAGCAGCCAGTGCGAGAGCCGCCGCCGGCGCAGCACCCAGACGACCAGGACGCCGCCGCCGGCGAACGTCACGACGGTGCCGATGATCAGCGGGTTGCGTCCGAAGACGACGACGCCCGCCGCGGCGATGATCAGCAACCCCAGCGCGTCGGTGAGGCGCTCGGCGATCAGGATCGGCGTCGACTTGGTCACCGACGTGCCGTGCATCTCGTTGAGCAGGTGAACCTTCAGCCACTCGCCGGCCTTGCCGGGCGTCACCGTCATGCCGAGGCCGGAGAAGTAGATGAGGAAGCTGTCGACGGCGCTCAGCCCGACGACGCCGATCTGCCTGAGGTAGTACTGCCACTTGAAGAAGCGCAAGATGTAGTTGCCCGATGTGACGAGCAGGATCAGCGGCAGCAGCTCCCAACGGAACTCTTCGAAGTGGGCGATGAGCTGCGGGAAGTCGCCGTAGGCGGCGAGGCCGCCGAACACCAGCACGCCGAGCAGCAGCGAGATGACGAACTTCTGACGCAGACTCGAGGAGGTCACGGCACCGCCGCGGGAGCGCTCATCGCCCCAGCTTACCGGACGCTCGCTCGCCGCGCGGCTGCCCATGCCGGCGCGCGGGCTGGCGGCCGCCGGCCGGGGCCGGATGCCGGGGGCTGGAGGCTCGATGGCCCGCACCGGATCCCAGTCGGCGTAGATGATCACCCGATGCCGACCACGCGCCGACGCGCCGACAGAGAACGCATGCAGGTCATCGTTCGGGCGCCGTCCCTGGCCCACGAATCTCGCGGCTCTACTGAGCGACGCCCGCCTGAGCTTCCAGCCTCCCGCCTCCAGCTTCCAGTGTGGGCGCGAGCCGCGGCGTCGGTCGCCATCGTGGCGGCAGCGTTCCTCGGCGCGGCGTGGTACGCCGGTAGCACGCCGTTCCCGTCGCACGACCCGGCGCCGTACAGCCGGCAGGCCGTCCTGCGCGCCATTCCCTTCGACGCGCCCCTCCCGTTCGACCTGCAGCTCGTCGATGCCGGACGCGGCCCGCAGCTGGCGTATCGCGTCGTCTGGAACTCCACCGCGCCGCCGGATGCGGTGGGCACGCAGGTGCTGCAGCACCTCGCGGGCAGCCCGAAGTGGCAGCTCGCCCAGAACACGCCGCTCACCGGCGCCTTCACCACGCACCTCGCCCGCCTCAGCGCCGATGGTCAGGTGACGCACTTCGCGGCGCTCTCCGTCGCACCACAGGGCAGCGGCAGCCGCGTGACCTTCGACTTCACGCCCATCCCGACGTCGCTCGCCCCGAAGTAGATCCGGCCGTGTGCGTGAGGGCGCGAGCGACGCGATCCCTCCGAAGCCCCGCTCTCTGAGCTCCGACTTCCACACTTCCGCCCGGACCCCCTCACGTCTCTCATCTCACCTGCCACTGCCTCCGCTCCCCGGCCGCCGCCATCCAACATCCGGCCTCCCACCGCCCACTACCCCGGCACCCTACGGCGTTCCCCCGATGACCCGAGCGGCCGCGCCAGCCGATGCTCCCCTGCGCCGCATCGCAGGCGCACGAAGGACGAGCATGATCGCCACCGAGCTCCGCGCACGTGACGCCCTGCCGACGCTCTGGCGCGCGGCCGCGCCCGTCGCCCTGCGTTGCGCGCTGCTCGCGGCGATCGGCATCGAGCTGGCGGTGCTCGCCGCCTGGGCGCCGGATACGGCACGTCGCTTCGTCAGTGCCGTGCCGGGCGACTGGGGGAACCTCTACGTCCGGGCGCGGGATCTGCGCGTGATGGGGCTCTACAGCCCGGTCCTGACGCCGCTGCTCTTCCCGATCTCGCTGGCCGGCATCAACAACGGCTACCGGATCCTGTTCGGCCTGAACGTCGCGTCGGCGCTCGGCATCGCCTGGCTGGCGCAGCGTCCGCTGCGGTCGCCGGAGGCGCGGGCCGCGGCGGCGCTGGCGGTGGTGTCGCTGCCGCAGCTGCACTGGGCGATCCGCTTCGGGCACGTAACGCCGATCCTGACGCTGGCGGCGCTCTGCGGACTGCTCCTCGTGCAGCGACATCCGCGGCGCGGCGCGGTGCTGCTCGCGGCGATGTCGATCAAGCCGCAGTACGCGGTGTCGCCGTTCCTCTTCTTCGTCTGCCGGCGCCAGTTCCGGCTGCTCGCCGTGCTGCTGGCGACGGCGGCCGCCGGCGTCGGCATCGGCTTCGTCTTCATCGGCCCCGGCGGCGTTGGCGAGTTCGCCAGGCTGTACCTGGACTGGGGACCGAACAGCACACAGAAGCTTCTGCCGGTGCAGCAGGCGTGGATGTACTCGTGGCCGGGCTTCCTGCTCTCGGTCGGGGTGGAGCCGAACCGGCTGCTGACGGCGGACCTCCTGCTGCTCTCGGCGGCGGTCGCCGGCGTCGCCTTCGCGCGGCTCGATGCGGCGAAGGCGGCGGCCGTCGTGCCGCTGGCGATGATCCTCGTCACGCCGTACGCGCAGTTCTACGACGCCTCCCTGATCGCCGCCTCCTTCGCCTTGCTGCTGCGTTGCGGACTGGCGCCGCGCACGGCGGGGCTGATGATCGCGTCGCTCTACATCGCCGCGCTCGTCTCGCAGACGAACACGAACTATCCCGCCCGCGACGTGCTCGGCGCCGCATCGACCGGCGGCCCGTTCTGGCTGACGCCGGCGCTGCTGCTGGCGGTCGCCGTCCTGGCGATCTGCGGAAGGGACTCGCAGCGTCCGCCGGACGCCGCGTCCTCGCGCGAGATACCGCTCCCCCGGCCCGTGCCCGCTGCGGTGGAGAGGCAGTCTGTCGTTGCGCCCGGCGCGTGGGCGATCCCGCCAGATCCAGCGAGCGCACTGCCCACCGGGGTGGAGCGGCGAGGCGCTGACGCGGCTCACCGCGCGGTCGAGGGCGGTGGAGCGGCGCGCGTGCGCGGGGAGGCGAGCCGATGGTGATCCGCATTCCCGCCGGCGACGACGCCGTCGATGTCTCCGTCGTCTCGTGGAACTCATGGCCGCACCTGAGCCAGACGCTGCCGGCGCTCGCGGCGCAGGACTACCCGGCGTACCGCATCGTCGTCGTCGACAACGCGTCCGACGATGCCAGCGCCGACGAGGTCGAGGCGCACTTCCCCGATGTCGCCGTCGTGCGCAGCGGATGCAACGGCGGTTACGCAGCGGGCAACAATCTCGGCTTCGCGCAGTCGCGCAGCACCTACATCGCGGTGCTGAACCCGGACGCGCGCCCGGAAGCCGGCTGGCTGCGCGCGCTCGTCCGCGCGTTGGAAGCGGATCCCGGCGCCGCGCTCGCGACGTCGAAGGTGCTGCTCGCCTCGGACCAGACGCGGGTCAACGCCTGCGGGCTCTCCGTGCACCTCTCCGGCATCGCGTTCTGTCGCGCGCTCGGCGAGGAGCAGCAGCGCCACGTCGCGACCACGCCCGTCGCGGCCGTGTCGGGAGCAGCGTTCGTCGCTCGCCGCGACGTGCTCGAGGCGATCGGCGGGCTGGACGAGCGCTTCTTCATGTACATGGAGGACACGGAGCTTTCGATGCGCGCGCGCCTCGCGGGCTACTCCGTCGTCATGACGCCGCGGTCGCGCGTCGTGCACGACTACGCGCTCGATGTCTCGCCGTGGAAGTTCTACTACCTGGAGCGCAACCGCTTTTTCATGCTGGTCAACATTTTCCGCTGGCGCACGCTGGCGCTACTCGCGCCGGCGCTGCTCCTCGCCGAAGCCGGCGTCTGGGCCTACGCGCTGCGCAGCGGGCGTGCGATGTGCACGGCGAAGGCGCGCTCGTACGCGGCCATCGTCCGCGCGCTGCCGGCGATGCTGCGTCGGCGGCAGCGGGTGCAGGCGCTGCGCCGCGTCGGCGACGGCGCCCTGCTCGCGGCGATGACGCCGGCGCTGCCGGATCAGCTGCCCGGGCAACCGGCGCGGCTGACGCGGCTGGCGAACCGCTGCTTCCGAGGGTACTTCCTGATACTGCGGCGCTGCCTCCGCTGGTAGGCTCGCGCATGACACGCGGTCGCGGCGATTCTCTGTGCCGGCGACGAAAGGAGCGGGGATGGACGTCCGGGGCGACGCATGCAGCATCGCGGCCCAGCCCTCCGAGGCGCGCCGGCGCTACTGGCAGCGCCTGCGCGAGCCGCCGTCGCTCGTCGAGGGCGACGTGCGCGCCATCGCGCGCGTGCGCCGTCGCGCGCCGGTATTCGATGTCGGCTGCGGCAACGGCGGCTTCGTCCGGGCGTGCCGCGCGCGCGGCATCGATGCCGTCGGCGTCGAACGGTTCGGTGCGGCGGCGGCCGTCGCCGCCGCACGCGGGATCGACGTGCTGCAGGCGGCCGGCGAAGAGCTGCCGCTGGCGCGCGGCGCGCTCGACTGCGTCCGCCTGAAGGAGGTGCTCGAGCACGTGCAGCGGCCGCTCGACCTGGTGACGGAGGTGCGGCGGGTGCTGCGGCCGGGCGGCGTGCTGCTCGCCTACGTGCCGACGCAGTGGTCGCAGTTGTATCCCTTCCCGGCCAACTTCTACGACGACTACACGCACGTCCGCGCTTTCAGCCGGATTGGCCTCGAGCGCCTGCTCGAAGACGCCGGCTTCGCCCGCATCGTGGTCGCAGGCTCCACGCCGCCGCTGCGCTGGTGGCAGCGGCCGGTCGGCGCGCTGCTCTCACGCACGCTGCCGTTCCTCTGGCGGGCGGTCGCCGTCAACGGAGGCGACGGTGCGTAGGGGGGCATCGCCGCGGCTGCCACGCGGCGCGGCCGGCGCCGCCCTGCGCGTGGCATCGCGCCTGCAAGGCGTCGCGCACGGCTTTCGCGCGTTCGGCGACGACGCGCTGATCGTGCCGCCGTACCGCATCATCGGCGCGCAGCGCATCAGCGTCGGCTCGCGCACGGTCATCGGGCCGTACGCCTTCCTCTCGGTGCTGGGCGAGCGCCGCGGCGAGCGCTACGACGGCGTCCTGCGCATCGCCGACGACACGAGCATCGGTCAGAACTTCATCGTCAGCTGCGCCGGCTCGATCGTCATCGGCGCGCGCGTGCTGATCTCGAGCAACGTCCACATCGGCGATGCGATCCACGGCTACGGCGACCCGTCGCTGCCGGTCATCGAGCAGGCGATGACGCGCGGCTACTTGATCGTCGCCGATGACGCGTTCATCGGCATCAACGCCGTCGTGCTGCCGAACGTGCGCATCGGCCGGCACGCCGTCGTCGGCGCCGGCGCCGTCGTCACGCACGATGTGCCGGACTTCTGCGTCGCCGCGGGCAACCCGGCGCGCGTGATCAGCCGCTACGACTTCGGCCGTCGGGTCTGGATCCGCGCGCGGGCCGTCGAGCCGGCCTCGTCGCATCTCGGGCGCCGCGCGCCGGTGCCGGGCTTGGCGCCGCAACCGGGGGCGGCGGCCGGCGACGACGGCGACGAGCGTCGCCGCGCGGCGTAGGCCGGAGGTCCGCTCGCGGTTCAGCCAATGACCGGCGCGCCGCTGCGCCGCCGCGAGGATGCCGGAGCCGCTGCGGGTTCGACGATTCGTCGTGAACTGGCGCGACCGCACCGCAACGTGACGCGTGGTTCGCCCTCGCCGGCAAGGCGCTCCGGCGGCGGTCGCCCCTCGCGACCAAGACGCCCGGGCATGCTATACATGGAGTATCCCCAGGGTAGCCAAGCGGCCTAAGGCAACGGTCTGTAAAACCGTGTATCGGTGGTTCGAATCCACCCCCTGGGACCATGTTGCAGGATCGCATCATGATCCTCGGGCGCCGATGTGCGCTCTTCCGGCGGCGCCTGCCGCTTCGGCCGCCCCCCGCGCCGCGATGCCGCCTCCTGCGCCCGAACGCCACGGCGGATCTATTTTGCCGCCCGCAGCCATCTCGCGCAGATCCAGCACGCGCAGACCAGGAAGGCGCAGCTGGCGTCCTTCCTGGGCGGATTGCCCGTTGCGTTCGGGCGCCTCAGACGCGGTACGGAAAGCGCTTCTCCTTCTCGCGCAGGGTGGTGCCGCTGGCAATGTACGCCTCGTCGGCGCCCGGCCTGACGTTGGGGCCGATGACGCAGTTGCGGCCGATGCGCGTGTACGCGGGCAGCGTCGCGCGCTTGCCGACGATCGTGATGCCGCCGTTGACGATGTCCGGCCGCTCGCTGTTCGGTGACCAGTCGTCGCCGTAGCCGACGTACGCGTTCTTGCCGACGAACACTTCCTTGTCGAGGATCGACCGCTCGATGATCGCCCCCTGCTCGATGCGGCAGTTGTCGGAGACGACGGAGTCGCGCACCACGGCGCCCTCTTCGACGTAGACGCCGGGCGAGAGCACCGAGTGCTCGACGTGGCCGTTGATGATGCAGCCGAGTTCGAGCAGTGAGCGTGAGATGTACGCGCGCCGGCCGATCTTCGCCGGCGGGTAGCCGGTGATGCGCGTGCGGATGCGTGATTCCGGGTCGTAGAGGTTGAGCGCGGGCAGGTCTTCGAGGAGATCCATGTTGGCATCGAAGTAGGACTGGATGGTGCCGACGTCGCGCCAGTAGCCGTCGAAGCGGTGGCCGAAGACGCGCATCGCCGGGTCGTCGACCATCGCCGGCACGATATCACGGCCGAAGTCGTGCGTCGTGTCGTGCTGCGAGTCGGCGAAGAGCTGGTCGATCAGCACCTGGCGGCTGAAGACGTAGATGCCCATCGAGATCAGGTTGGACTTCGGGTGGTCCGGCTTCTCGTCCCACTCGACGATGCGGCCGTCGTCCTCGGTGGTGAGGACGCCGTAGCGGTGCGCCTCGTCCATCGGCACCTGGTAGAGCGGCACGGTGACATCGGCCTCTCTCGCCAGGTGCTGCAGGATCAGCTCCTCGTAGTTCATCTTGTAGATGTGGTCGCCGGCGAGGATCAGCACGAGCTCGGCCTTCGTTTCCTCGAGGAAGTAGATGTTCTGAAAGACGGCGTCGGCGGTGCCGCGATACCAGTCCGAGCTCTCGCGGCCGAGGTACGGCTGGAGCAGCGTGACGCCGCCGCCGGAGCGGTCGAGGTCCCACGGCCGGCCGATGCCGATGTGGTCGTTGAGCGAGCGCGGGCGGTACTGCGTCATGACACCGACGCGGGTAACGTCGGAGTTGACACAGTTGCTGAGGGCGAAGTCGATGATCCGGTAGCGGCCGCCGAAGATGACGGCGGGCTTCGCGCGTTCCTCGCTGAGGACGCTGAGCCTGTCGCCCTGGCCGCCGGCGAGGATCAGCGCGACGACGCGTTTCATCTTCGGTCCTCGATCTACCGCCGGGCGCGGCCGGCGGGAAGGCCCCGTCCTTCGCTGGTCTTGCCGGACAGCTGACAGAATATGCGCAGATAGTCCCGAAGATAGCGCGTCGTGAGAAAATTGTCGCGCACGAACTCGATGCCCGTCGACCCCATGCGCTCCGCCTCGTCGCGGTTGCGCAGGAGGTAGAGCAGGCGGTCGGCGCACTCCTCGTTCGAGTTGACGAGGAAGCCGATCTTGTCGTTGACGATCTGCAGCGGGATGCCGCCGACGTTGCCGGCGACGACCGGCCGCCCCTTCCACAACGCCTCCGACACCACGAGCCCGAAGCCCTCGCGCAGGGACTTCTGCACGACGACGTCGGCGGCGCGCTGGAAGGCGTTGACCTCGAGATTGCCGACGCCGTTGAGGTTCGAGAGGATGTGGATGTCGAAGTCCTCGCCGGCGCGGCGGACCGTGCGCTCGTACCAGTCCCAGCCCTCGGGATCGTCGCTGGCCATCGATGCGACCATGACGAGCTGCAGGTCCGGAACCTCCGCCTTCACCATGCGGTAGACATCGATGACGCCGAGCGGGTCCTTCCACGGGTCGAAGCGCGAGATCTGGGTGATCATCGGCCGCCGCGGATCGACGGAGTAGCGGGCGAGGATGCCGTCGACGGTCTCGCGCGGGAGGTCGACGTTCTTCGGGCTGAGGGGGTCGATGGCCGGCGGGACGCAGAAGATCTGCGGGCCCTGGAGGTCGTCGTTCACATACGCGGGCAGGGTGAAGATGGCCGCGTCGTAGCGGGCGACGTGCGGGCGCAGGAAGTCCCAGATCTGCACCTGCGCCTCGGTGAGGTCGATGTGGCAGCGCCAGAGCCACTTGCCGTCGCGGCGGCCGAGGCGCTCTTCGAGGAAGGTCGGGATGGCGGCGGGCTGCGGGTCGTGGATGATGACGAAGTCGTAGGACTCGTCGAAGAGGTCGGCGTTGAGGCGGTTGTAGTTGAGCCAGATCTCGCGCTTCTCCGGCGTCCAGTCGTAGTACATGCCCTGCAGGCTGTTGTGCATCGCCTTCGTGATGTTGAAGAAGTCATCGGCGCCGCGGATCACCTGCCAGTCGGCATACAGGCCGGCGTCGTTCATCAGCGGCACGAGCGTGCCGAGGATCTCGGCGACGCCGCCGCCGAACGCGGTGGCGTTGACGTTGAGGACGCGGGCGCCGCGCAGGTTCGCGGCGAGCTCGCGGATCTCATCGGTCCGTTCGTCCCCGATGATCGGCCGGTAGTCTTCGAGCAGTTTCGGGGTCGTGGGGACAGAACCGAGCACCGTTTACTCCCTGTGCAGCGTCGTCAGGATCTCGAGTGAGTCGCGCAGGTACCGCGTGATGAGGAACTGGCGGGCGACGCGCTCGCGGCCGCGGGCGCCGAAGCGGGCGGCGGTCTCCGGCGCATCGAGCAGGCGGCTGATGGCGGCGGCGAACTCGTCGGTGCTCTCGGCGACGAGGCCGGTCTCGCCGTCGATCACCTGCTCCGTCAGGCCGCCGTTCGGCGCGACGACGCAGGCGCGGCGCTTCCACAACGCATCCGAGATCCACATGCCGAAGCCCTTGCGCAGGCCGCGTTGCATGTTGACATCGGCGACGCGCTGGAAGACGTTGAGCTCGACGTTGCCCAGCTCGTTGCCCATGCTGAGGACGAAGACATCCGGCTCGTCGTTCGTGCGGCGCGCCAGTTCTTCGTAGCAGGCGCGTGCCGGCGGGTCCTGCGGGTCGGTCATCAGCACGATCACCAGCTGCAGGCCCGGGTGCCGCTCGCGGACGCGCTCCCAGACGTCGATGGCTTCGGTGAGCTTGCTCGCCGGCTCGCAGGGCGACGCCTGGCACAACACGGGGCGCGCGTGGTCGATGCCGTAGCGCTCGGTGACGGTGTTGATCACCTCGTCGGGCAGCGGCATGTCGCGCGGGCTGCTGGGGTCGATCGCCGGCGGGATGATCCGCATCGGCACGGAGAGGTCCTGGCGGGCGAACGACTCCGCCTCGAAGACGACGGCGTCGTACTTCTCGACGTGCGGCCGGAGCAGCAGCCATACGTCTTCCTGCGCCGACGAGAGGTCGAGGTGGGAGTGGAAGAGCCAGCGCGCCGCCTCGGCTTGCGGCACGAAGGAGCGGATCGCCGCCGGTTGCGGATCGTGGACGACGATGACGTCGAACTGCTCCGTGAGCAACTCGGCGTTCATGGAGGCGTAGCGCTCCCACTTCTCCGTCATATCGTGCGTCCACGGCACGTAGACGCCGCCGAGCGCCTGGTACATGGCACGCGTCACATGCGCGGTGTCCTCGGAGCCGCGGACGACCTGCCAGTGGCAGTCGAGGCCGAGGTCGCTGAGCAGGGGCACGGCGGAGTTCAGGAGCTCGGCGGTGCCGGTGCCGAAGCCGGTGACGCTGAGGTTGAGGACGCGCAGGCCTTCGAGCGGGCGCGCCAGCGCCCGCAGCTCCTCGATGGCGCGGTCGCCCGCCGCCTCGGCGAGGTCGTCGAGGGCGCGCTGGGGCAGGGCGAGGGTGCCGTACATGGGAGTCCTCCTGGGCGCAGGCGACGTCACGCCCATCCCCGGATCGTATGTCCGGCCACGCGGGCCTGTCAATTTTGCGATGCGCTGGCCCGGCGCGCGCCCGCGTCGCGGCGCGAAGCCGGCTTCGCCGCGATGCCGCCTCCCGGAGCGCCGTCCCGCGTGCTCTTCGAAGGTGATCCGCTGGCTCATGCAGCCCCGGAATCAGCGCCCATCGACAGCGCGTCGACCTGCCTCGACGGTGCTCGCGACGCGTGCCTACAATGTGATCCCGATCATCGGCCGCGAGGGACGCGGCGCCAACTGCAGGAGGGATCGAATGGCAGACGCGCTCGTCAGCACCCAGTGGGTGGCGGACAACCTGGACAACCCGAAGGTCAAGCTCGTCGAGGTCGACGTCGACACGGCCGCCTACGACGAGGGCCACGCGCCCGGCGCGGTGGCGTTCAACTGGACGAGCCAGCTCCAGGACCAGGTGCGCCGCGACATCATCACGAAGGAGGACCTGGAATCGCTGCTCGGGAACGCCGGCATCGGCAACGATGACACCATCGTGCTCTACGGCGACAACAACAACTGGTTCGCCGCGTATGCGTTCTGGCTGCTCGAGATGTACGGCCACAAGGAACTCATGCTGATGGACGGCGGCCGCAAGAAGTGGGAGGCCGAGCAGCGACCCATGACGAGGGACACGCCTTCGCCGGCGAGGAAGACGTATGCGGCGAAGGAGCCCGAAACGAAGCTGCGGGCGAAGCGCGACGAGGTGCTGCAGGCGGTGAAGTCCGGCAAGGAGGCGCTCGTCGACGTGCGCGGGCCGCAGGAGTACAGCGGCGAGATCATGGCGCCGCCCGGGCTGGCGGAGACGGCACAGCGCAAGGGGCACATCCCCGGAGCGGTGAATGTGCCGTGGTCGCAGGCGGTCGCCGAAGACGGCACCTTCAAGCCGAAGGAGGAGCTGCAGAAGCTCTACGGCGACAAGGGCGTCACGCCGGACCGCGACACGATCGCCTACTGCCGCATTGGCGAGCGCTCGTCGCACACGTGGTTCGCGCTGAGGCACCTGCTCGGCTACGAGAATGTCCGCAACTACGACGGCTCCTGGACCGAGTACGGCAGCCTTGTCGACGTGCCGATCGAGAAGTAGCGTTCTCGTTGGCGGGTGTCTCGTGGCGGGAGACTGGGCGCTGGGCACCGGGCACGCGGGACTGGCGACGGGCGAGTCCCGCGCCCAGCGGATAGCCGCCGTCGCCCTCTCCTCCCCTCGCGGGAGAGGGGTCGGGTGAGGGCCGGTCGCCCCCACAGCCGTCGACCGTCGCCGCACACCGCCCTCGTTGTCAGCTCCCCTCTCCACACAGCGGAGAGGGGCCGCGGCTGAGGGCCGGGGCGGGAGGGTTCCGCTCTCCGCCGATACTGCTACCCTGCACCCATGCCTGACTACGCGCGTCGCATCGCGCAGCGGACGCTCGTCGGCCGGGACCCGGCGCTGCTTCAGTTGCTCTTCGATGCGTCCGTGCTCGAACGCTACCGCGGACGCGCCGGCTGGTCGGTGATCCGCACGGACAGCGCCGGCCGGGTGAAGCAGGACGGCGGCTGGTCGCTGGATTTCGGCATCGCCGAGGGCGATGCCACGGTGCATGCGTCGTTCGAGGCGCTGACGCAGAACCTGCCGGACGCCGAGCGCGAGCACTGGGCGGCGCATGCGCTGGCGCCCGGGCTGCGCGAGAACTTCCTGCGCATGCAGCTCGCGCCCGGCAGCTGCTTCGACGATGGCGATGTGAGGACGTGGTAGATGGTCTTCCGGCGAGCGGGTGACGACGAGCGCGCGCAGTTGCGCGACGAGGACGACGACGGGCTGAACATCGTCAGCGACGACGAGGACGACGAAGAGGCGAACGAGCTCTTCGCCGCCGGGCAGCTGTGCGATGTGTGTCAGGGCGAAGATGGCCGCGTCGGGCTCGACCCGACGTGCCGCGGCGCCTACGAGGACGCCGGCGAGCCGACGCTCTTCGGCTACAACTGCCTCGAGCAGGGGCTGAAGAGCGCCTATGCCACGCTCGAGGGCGTGGCGGCCGTCGTCGAGCCGTTCGGCGAGTACACCGCGCACTACTACTATCGCCTGGACGAGATGCCGGCCTACCAATTCGTCCGCGAGGACATCGAAGCGATCTCCTGGCTGATGCTGACCATCGGCGACGCCTGCGCGCGCTGCGGCGAGCAGAGCCACGTCGCCTGGCTGACGCCGGACTTCGTCGACCAGCTTCTGCCGGAGAACCGCCCCGTGTTCCGCCAGCTCGATGGCGAGATCGAGCACCTCTGCGCGGCGTGTGCGGCCACGGCGCTGGCGGAGGCCTACCGGACGCTCGGCCTGCCGATGATGACCGTGGAGCTGCCGCGCAGCGCCATGGGCGTGCTGATGCCGACGGGGGACTGATGGTGCTGCGGCTGGAGCGCGGCTACATCGACGAGATGATCGCGCACGCGAAGGAGGACGCGCCGAACGAGTGCTGCGGCATCATCGCCGGCAGCGACGGCGACGCCCGCAAGCTGTACCGCGCGGTCAACGCGGAGGCGAGCCCGTATCGCTACAGCGTCGAGCCGCGCGACCTCCTGCGCATCCACAACGACGCCGACGACCGCGGCTGGGAGTTCCTGGCGATCTACCACTCGCACACGCACACGGAAGCCTATCCGTCGCCGACGGATGTGCGGCTCGCCGCGGGCTGGCCGGACGCGTACTACGTCCTCGTCTCGCTGATGGACGCCGACCCCGTCGTGCGCGCCTTTCGCATCATCGGCGGCGAGGTGACAGAGGAGCCGATCGAGGTGAGGTAGTGGCCGCGGCGCCTGTCGCCGCGCCGGCGCGAGCGCCGCCGTCGCGTCCGCTGCAGGCGTCGGCGCAGGAGCTTCGGACGATGCCGTCGTTCACCCTGGTCCCGCACAAGCTCTCGACGCGCATCAGCGACCCGATCGTCGCGCCGCTGGCGGCGGCCGGCGTCACGCCGAACATGATCTCCGTCCTGGGGTTCGCCGGGAACGTGCTCGCCGGCAGTCTCGCCGCCGGCGGACACTTCCTCGCCGCCGGGATCATCATGCTGATCGCCAGCGGGCTCGACCTGCTCGATGGCGCACTCGCCCGCAAGACGGACAGCGTGACGAAGTTCGGCGGCGTCTTCGACTCCGTCCTCGACCGCCTCTCCGAAGCGGCCGTGCTCGCCGGGCTGCTCTTCCACTACACGCAGATCGGCGGCCACACGCAGCAGATCCTGCTGATCTACGCCGCCGTCGTCGGTTCGATCCTCGTCAGCTACGTGCGCGCGCGTGCGGAGGCCGACGGGCTCGTGCTGCGCGAGGGCCTCTTCACGCGCGCCGAGCGCGTGCTGGTGCTGGGCATCGCGCTGATCGTGTCGAACGGCGCCGTGCCGGTCGCGTTGTGGGTGCTTGCCGTGCTGGCAAACCTGACAGCGGTGCAGCGCGTGTTCGTCGTCTGGCAGAAGCTCCGCGCCGAAGGGTCAGCGCCGTGACCACGGCGATCGTCGGCGCGACGCTGATCGATGGCACGGGCGCCGACCCGCTGCACGGCGCCGGCGTCGTGATCGATGACGCCGGCCGCATCGTCGATGTCGGTGCGAATGTGGCGCCGCCGCGCGATGCCGTCGTGCGCGATGCTGGCGGCCGGACGCTGATGCCGGGGATGATCGACTGCCACGTCCACCTCTATGGCCGCGTCGGGCCGCTGCAGGAGCGGCTGCTGACGCCGCCCAGCCTCGCCCTGTTCTACGGCGCGCGCAACGCCCTGCGCACGCTCGACGCGGGCATCACGACCGTGCGCGACGCCGGCGGCTCGCCCGCCGGGTTCAAGATGGCCATCGAGCGCGGGCTGATCCCCGGGCCCAGGATGCGCATCGCCATCGCCATGCTCTCGCAGACCGGCGGACACGGCGACTCGACGATGCCATCCGGCGCGGTCACCGGCGTGCGCGCCGGGCCGGAGTGGCCGGAGCACGTCGTCGATGGCCCGGACGAAGTGCGGAGGGCGGTACGCGCGCTGCTGCGCGCCGGCGCGGACTTCATCAAGCTGGCATCGACCGGCGGCGTCCTCTCGCCGAGCGACGAGCCGGCGCACACGGCCTTCACGCCCGAGGAGATCCGCGTGATGGTCTACGAAGCGCGCGCCGCCGGCAAGACCTGCATGGCGCACGCACAGGGCGCCGATGGCATCCGCAACGCCGTCGAGGCGGGCGTCGAGTCGATCGAACACGGCATTTACCTCGACGACGCGTTGATCGAAGAGATGAAGCGGCGCCGCAACTTCCTGGTGCCGACGCTCGTCGCGCCGATGTGGGTGCTGCGCCACGCCGAGCGTTCGCCGGGCAGCGTCCTGCCGCAGGCGGTGCGCAAGACGAAGGACGTGATGGAGGCGCATCGCGCGAACTTCGCGCGCGCGGCGGCGGCCGGCGTCCGCATCGCAATGGGGACGGACAGCGGCGTCGGCCATCACGGCTCGAACGCCGAAGAGCTGGAGCAGATGGTGGCCGCCGGCCTGACGCCGATGCAGGCGATCGTGGCGTCGACGAAGACGGCGAGCGAGTGCCTGCACCTGCAGCACGAGATCGGGACGCTGGAGCGCGGCAAGCTCGCGGACTTGCTGATCGTCGATGGCGACCCGCTGGCGGACATCGCCGTCCTGCGCGACCCGGCGCGGCTGGCGCTGATCATGCAGGCCGGCCGCGCGCATAAGGACGCACTGGCGTAGCGAGCCCCTGTCATCGAACCCGGCGGGCAGCGATGCGTGGCCAGGCAGCGGCCGGGCGCCGCTCAACCTGGTGCGCCGCGCGCGACATCAGTCGCGCTTCGAGGCGCATCCGGCGACGGGCGAAACGCAAAGAGAGACGCCTCAAGGCGTCTGGCTGCGGCCCCCACCGTTACCGTTCCCGAGACCGTTGCCGTTGCCCGGCGGCGCATTGGAGCGCGAGTTGCCGTTGCCGTCGGCCGGCGTCTTCGGCGGCGTGCCGTTGCCGTTGCCCGGCTTCGACGTGCCGTCGACGCCGCCGGCGCGGGGCGTGCCGGTATCGTTGCCCGTCCCCGGCGTGTGCCCGGGGTTTCCGCCCGGGCGGCCGTCCGCCGGCGATGGAGTCGCGGCGGCGCCCGGCACGACGCCGGTGGCGCCGGCTGGCGGCGATCCTCCGCCGGCGACATCGATGCGCGCCGCATGCAGGTTCCTGTCGGCGGTCGCGGTGCCGGTAACGGTCGCGAAGGCGCCTTCGGCGATGGTGTCGGTGATCACCGTCGTGCCGTCGTGATTGACCTTCCAGGTGGCGGACTCGGTCTCCAGCGTGAAGGTGCCACCGTTGATCTCGCGGATGACGCCGGAGACGGTGATCGTGACCGGCGCGTTCGGGTTCTCCGGCGTGCCTTGCGATGCAACACCGCCGCCGTTGCTGTCGCGCACTGCCGTCGGGCCGCCTGCCGCGCCGCCACTGCGGTCCGAACCTCCGGCGGGCGTCGCGACGGGCGGCGGAGCGTCGGAGCCGCCGACGCGGCCGAGCGTGACGATGCGTTCGACGCGGGACGCAACGCCGGTCTGGGAGACGGCGACGGCGCCGCCCGCCGCTGCGCCCGCGGCGCCGATGGCCGCGAGCGCGACGATGCCGGCCGGCAGCGAGAGCGACGCGAACGTCATCGGCCGGCGCCACCATGCGCGGCGCCGGCGCGCGCCCGCCTGCGCGTCGCGGACGGCGAGGCGCACGGCGCGCGCGTGCCCGGCAAGCCGCATCGAAGGCGCGGGGGCTGCGGCGGCAGCGTCGCGCACGCCGGCGGCGACCACCAGCAGATGCGCGAGCTCGCCGGCGTGCTCCTGATGCGTCGCGCTGACCGACGGCGCGGCGCCGCCCGCGAGCAGCGAGTCGAGCGCGACATCGAGCGCGTCGTCGAAGGATGAGCGTCCGCTCATGCGCGCGCCCTCCTCTCCGGGTCGCGGGCTTCGAGGCCGCGACGCAACGAGCGCAGGGCGCGCGTCTGCAGCGCCTTCACGGCGCCCTCCGGCTTGCCGATGACCTGAGCGACTTCGGCGTTACTCATGCCGGTGTAGAACCTGAGGATCACGACCTGCTGCTGGTCCGGCGTGAGGCGACGGATCGCCGCCAGCATGTCCTGCCGCTGGTCGCGCTGTCCCAATTCGTCGCGCGGCTCTTCGACGCGCTCGAGCGCGTCCGTCGAGGTCCGCTGCATGCGCGTCTGCGCCGACTTCCGGTGGTCGACGGTGACGTTGTGCGCGATGCGGTAGAGCCAGGCGAGCAGCGGCGTGCCGCGATAGCGATAGCCCTTGATGCCCGCGACTGCCTTGACGAAGACGTCGGCCGCGAGGTCCTCGGCGATGTGCTGGTCGCCGAGGCGATAGTAGATGTAGGCGTACACCTGCTCCGCATGCCGCTCGTAGATCGCTGCCCATGCCGCGTCGTCCAGCTCCCGCGCCCGTTCGATGAGCGCCGCCTCGGCGTCGTCCGTACCGGTACGGCTCTCCATACCGGCCGGTGCTGCCATGGGCTTATCTGATCGTGAGAGCAAAAGGATACGCCCGTCCGTTGCGGCTCGCCTCTGCCGTCAACCTCTGTATGAGTGTCGGCAGCGGCGGCAGGATACCGGACGGCGGCCGCGCGGCGCCTCGAGGATGGCGAGGCGGGCCGACGCCCTCGGCGATGGCCAGGCGAAGCCGGGCGGCTGGCGGCGGCATCTCGCGGCGGCGCATTCAGGTCCGGGAGCAGCCGTCGCGGGCCCGATGGCTGCCGGCCTCGCGGCGCCGGAAAGCGCACGAGGTCCGTGCGGGCGCCTCTAGGCGGCGGCAGCGACGGCGTCGTCGAGGAGGCGCAGCAGGAGGTCTTCCAGGTTGTCGGCGCTGTCCGGGTAGGCCGCGACGGCGAGCGAGATGCGCGGCTCCGCCACCTCGGGGAAGCGCTGGACGACCATCTGCACGGCGGCGTCGCGCAGGCGCTCACCGGAAAGCCGCGTGCCGCTCAACGATGTCTCGTTGTGGATGACGGCGTAGCGGCCGCCGAGGGCGCCGAGCACATCGGAATCGCGCACCTGCGCCAGCATGTGGCTGCCGATGCGTCGCATGAGGTGGTCGGTGAAGAAGTCGCCGAACTGCCGGCGCACGCCGCGTTCGCTCTCGAAGCGCAGGGCGGCGACGCCGAGCGTGCGGTCGTAGCGGCGGGCGCGGCTCAGCTCGCGCTTCAGCTGGGCGATGAGGAAGGTCTCGTCCGGGATCCAGAGGATGGGGTCGATGGAGTGCAACCGCCGCGCCTCCTCGCGCTGCCGCAGCTGGTAGATGGCGACGCCGGCGTGCTCGCAGAGCGTGGCGGCGATCTGCTGGTTCAGGGCCGTCGGCTCGACGAGGAAGAGGGCGACGCCGATCGACTCCCGGTTGTAAACCACCGGCGCGACGATGACGTCAGCGCCAGATCCATCTCCGGGCGCGACGCCGAAGACGTCGCGGGCCGCGAGCACGACCGGCCGCGACTCCTGCTCGCCGAGCGTGAGGATGGCCGACGCATCATCGCCGCTGATCGCGGCGACCTTCAGCTCGTCGCGGAGCGCACGGGCGCGCGCGGGCGCTTGCGGGGACGGCGGGAGGGGGCGGTACGTCCCCGCCTCATCGACGAGCGCGAGGACGGTCAGCGCCGCGCCGAGCGCCTTTTCGCCGAGGAACTCGAGGCGCGCGGCGAGCCAGGCCATGTCGACGGAGGCGTGCAGCGATGCGAGCTGTTCGGCGAGATAGAGCAGGCGGCCTTCGTCCTCCGAAGGCAGCGTCGGCACAGGCATGGGCGCACCCCCTCGCTTGAGTATCGGCAGGGAAGCGCCGTGCCGCGACGCGACAGCGGCAGGAACATCGGACGCTGCACGCGGATCGCGGGCGCAGAGCCGCGAAGACGCGGGGATTCCCGTAGGAAGCCAGCGACGCGGACGCAGCCCGCCAGCCTGTGGGTCCGTGTTCACGAGAGCCGTCCGGGTAGCGCGCGAGGCGGCGGAGTCGTGGTTCGGGGCCGCATGCAGGCCGGCGATCCCTTGCCCGCTGTCGGGAGGATCTCGTCCCCGTACCCGGCTCAGGCGCCGGCCGCTGGACCCGGCGTCTGTTCGGCCTCCCATTCGCCGGTGCCCGGCGGGCCACCGAACGTATCGGAGATGTAGTGGTCGGCGCGGATGGCGGCCGTCGCCCCGTCTCCGGCGGCGGTGACCAGCTGGCGGGCGGAATTGGCGCGCACGTCGCCGGCGGCGAACAGGCCGGGGATCTCCGTCTCCATCCACTCGTTGACGTAGATGTGGCCGCCGGCGTCCATCGGTAGCGTGCCGCGCAGGTAGCCGGTGTTCGGCGTCAGGCCGATGAAGACGAACATCGCGCCGACATCGAGCACGCGCGTCTCCCCGGTGCTCAGGTTGCGGACGCGGATGCCGCGGACGGCGCGGTCGCCGAGCACCTCTTCGACGACGGTGTCCCAGACGAACTCCATCTTCGGGTCGGCGAACGCGCGCTCCTGGAGGATGGCGCTGGCGCGCAGGCTATCGCGGCGGTGCACCATGTAGGCCTTCGCCGCGTAGCGCGTGACGAAGAGCCCTTCGTCCATCGCGGCATCGCCACCACCGATGACGGCGACGGTCTGGTCCTTGAAGAAGGCGGCATCGCAGGTCGCGCAGTAGGAGACGCCGAACCCGGTGAGCCGCTCCTCGCCGGGGATGCCGAGCCGGTTGTAATCGGCGCCGCCGGTGATGATCACCGCGCGCGCGCGGTAGTCGCCGTCGTCGGTGCGCACCCGGTGCGTGCCGTCGGCGTGATCGATCGCGGTCGCGTCCGCGTACACCGTCTCCATGCCGTACTTCGTGGCCTGCGCGTGCATCGCCTGCGCCAGGTCGAAGCCGTTGATGCGGTCGATGCCCGGGTAGTTTTCGACGTCGGACGTCAGCGCGATCTGGCCGCCGGTGATCTTGCGCTCGATGAGCAGCGTGCGGCGGCGGGCGCGGGCGGCGTAGAGGCCGGCGGCGAGGCCGGCGGGACCGCCGCCGGCGATGATGATGTCGTAGTCAGGCGAGGATGGCGAAGACATGGCACTCCAGGACGCGATCGTTGCGCGGGACGGGGCGCGGGCGGCCGCACCGGCGCGGCCGCCCGGACGAGGCTCAGAGCGCGGCGTCGAGGCGCTTCTTCAGGTCGCCCTTCGGCCGGAAGCCGATGATCTGCCCGACGGGCTCGCCGCCCTTGAAGACGAGCAGGGTCGGGATGCTGCGGATGCCGTAGGTCGAGGCGGTGCGCGTGTTGTCGTCGGTGTTGAGCTTGACGAACTTCACCTTGCCGGCGTATTCGTCGGACAGCTCCTCGACGATCGGCGCGACCATGCGGCAGGGGCCGCACCAGGGCGCCCAGAAGTCGACGAGGACCGGGGTCTCGGCCTTGAGCACTTCGGTCTCGAAATTGGCGTCTGTTACTTCTGCCGGCTTTGCCATCGCTGCTTCTCCTTCACTGAGCTCGTTGCCATCCCCGGGGGGCCGGGTTGACACCCTTCCTGGTCACAGGATAGTATACCCCTACAGGGTATGTCAAGCGGGGCACTGATCGGCCCGAGCTGCGGCTTGGCGAGCGATGATCCCGGCAGGCCCAGGGTTCCGGGCGCGGTCCGGAAGAAAGAGCGCGACGATGCCAGAGAAGACCCTCGCCGATGAGATCGGCACGCGGCTGCGGCGCATCGAAGGCCAGGTGCGCGGCGTCCAGAAGATGCTCGAAGAAGGCCGCGAATGCGAGGACATGCTGACGCAGACGATGGCCGTCCGCAGCGCGCTCGACCAGGTGGGCGCGCGGCTCATGGAGTATCACCTCGACCGCTGCCTGCTCGCCGACTTCCAGTGTGACGACGAGCACATGGAGAGCCTGCGCCGCGCGCTGGCGCTCTGGACGCGCTTCGGCCAGCCGGCGCCGGCGATGGCGATCCCGTACGAGTGACGCGTGCGGCGGCGCCGCGAGATCGCGGGCGGCCAGCGGCCCTGCGCCTGACGCCGACGCGCCGCCTGCGCAGCACAGCATGCGGCCGCGAAGGATGACGTGCCGGCAACAGCGGGCGCCGCGACGCTTCGCCATGCGTCGCGGACGACCCGGCGCCGCCGGCTGCGGCGAGGCACTGTCGACGGCCGCTCGTGGCGGCTCAGCCGAAGACGTTGACCGCGCGCTGCGCCGCCTCGATCAGGGGGATCGGGTAGACGCCGAACGTCAGGACGCCCATCGCCGCGACGACGAGGATACCCTGCGTCGCCCAAGGCGCCCGCACGAGCGTCGGCAGCCCCTCCGCCGTCTCGAGATACATCTGGCGCGCGACGCCCAGGTAGTAGAACGCCGAGACGGCGGTATTCAGCACGGCGACGATCACCAGCCAGACCAGGTCCGCCTGCACGGCGGCGTTGAAGATGTAGACCTTGGCGATGAAGCCGGCCGTCGGCGGCAGGCCGGTGAGCGAGAGCAGACAGAACAGCAGCACGGCGGCCGGGATCGGCGCGCGGCGTCCCATGCCGGCGTAGTCCGCGATCTCGTCGGAGTCCGTGCGGTTTGAGATCGCCATGACGGCGATGAAGGCGCCGAGGTTGGTGAAGGCGTAGGTCGCCAGGAAGAAGACGACGCCGCTCGCGCCCAGGCTCGTGCGCCCGTTCGTGAGCGCGGAGATCGCCGCCAGGCCGACGAGGAAGTTCCCCGCCTGTGCGACGGAGCTGTAGCCCAGCATGCGGCGGATGTTCGTCTGGCGCAGCGCCATCACGTTGCCGACGCACATGGAGACGGCGGCGAGGATGGCGAACATCTCCTTCCAGTCGTTGCCGACGAAGGTGTTCGGGCCGAAGCCCTCGTAGAAGATGCGGAGGACGACGGCGAAGGCGGCGGCCTTGCTGCCGACGGAGAGGAAGGCCGCGACCGGCGTCGGAGCGCCCTGGTAGACATCGGGCGTCCACATCTGGAACGGCACGACGGCCATCTTGAAGCCGAAGCCGGCCGCCAGGAAGACCATACTCAGGATCAGCGCCGAGCGGATGCCGGCGTCGCCGGCGGCGATCGTGCTGGCGATGCTCGGGGCGCCGTTCGTCGTCACCAGGCGCGTCGTGCCGGCGATGCCGAAGAGGAACGCCATGCCGTAGAGGATGACGGCGGAGGCGATGGCGCCCAGCAGCAGGTACTTCAGCGCCGCCTCGCTGCCTTTGTCATCGCGCAGGAGGCCGGCGAGGATGAACTGCGAGATCGACGTCAGCTCGAGCGACACGAAGATCGTCACGAGGTCGCGGGCGCCGGCGAGCAGCATCATGCCCGACGTCGCCAGCAGCATCAGCGCGAAGAATTCGCCCTGGTGGCTGCCGAAGCGCGGCGCGTAGTCGAGCGAGGCGATGATGACGGTGCCGCAGACGGCGATGAAGAGGAAGATGAAGAAGATGCTGAAGTTGTCGAGGGCCATCGAGTCGTCGAAGAACGACGCCTGGCGGCCACGCAGCACAAGGATCACGAGCCAGAGCGCCGCCGCCAGCAGACCGGCGACCGAGAGGCCGGCGAGCCACGCCTTGTGCCGGCGCGGCACGACGAGATCGGCGAGCAGCACGAGGCCGGCCGTGGCCATCACGGCGAGCTCCGGGCCGAAGCGATCGAGACTGGCGAGCACCGTTCCCCTCCCCCGCTAGAGCGCCTTGACGATGTTGATGATGCCGCCATCGAGCACGCTCGTGACGAGCGACGGCCGCACGCCGACGGCGATGATCGCCAGCGTCATGGCGGCCATCGGCACGCGCTCCCACCAGGCGTTCGCATCGGGCAGGTGCGCCCAGCGGACGGTCGGCGGCCCGAAGAAGATGCGCTGGATCGTCCAGAGGATGTAGCCGGCGCCGAGGAGGATGCCGAACACGGAGACGATCGTCGGGACGGTGTAGGTATCGAAGCTGCCGAGGAAGACGAGTAGTTCGGCGACGAAGCCGGCGAGCATCGGCAGCCCGAGCGCCGCAAAGCCGGCGAGCGTCATCACCGTGGCGGTGAGCGGCATCGTATGCGCAAGCCCCGACAGCTCATCGATGTTGCGGGTGTGGGCGCGCTCGTAGATGACGCCCACCATGACGAAGAGCAGGCCGGTGATCAGGCCGTGCGTGAACATCTGGAGGGCGGCGCCGTTCATGCTCACCTGCCCGAGCGCGGCGATGCCGAGCAGCACGAAGCCCATGTGGCTCACGCTGGAGTAGGCGACGAGGCGCTTCAGGTCCTTCTGCCGCAGCGTCAGCAGGGCGCCGTAGATGACGCTGACCGCGGCCAGCGACGCCAGCCAGACCGCGTAACGGTGCGCCTCGCGCGGCATCAGCGTGATGAGGATGCGGAGCATGCCGTAGCCGCCCATCTTCAGCAGCACGCCGGCGAGGATCACGGAGACGGCCGTCGGCGCGTCGGTGTGGGCGTCGGGGAGCCAGGTGTGCAGCGGGAAGACCGGCAGCTTCACGGCGAAGGCGACGAAGATGAAGCCGAAGATGACCCACAGCGGCAAGATCGAGCCGCCGATCGAAGACTGCGAGAGCGTCACCATATCGAACGTGCGCACGGGGCCGGCGCTGAAGCCGAGCACGAGGAAGCCCACGAGCATGAAGGCGGAGCCGGCGACCGTGTACAGGAGGAACTTCATCGCCGAGTACTCTTTGCGGCCGGTGCCCCAGACCGAGATCAGCAGGTACATCGGCAGCAGCTCGAGCTCCCAGAAGAGGAAGAACATGATCAGGTCGAGCGAGCTGAAGACGCCGAGCACCGCCGTCTCGAGGATCAGGATCCAGGTGAAGTACTCCTTCGTCCGCAGCTTGACGCTGAAGGAGACGAGCGTCGCCACGACGAAGAGGAACGTCGTCAGGATCACCATCGTGATGCCCAGGCCGTCGACGCCCATGTGGAACTGCACGTCGAAGCCGGCGATGCCGGCATCGATCCAGGTTGCCTGCGAGACGAACTGGAAGGGACTGCTGCTGACGCCGGCGCCCCGGTCAAAGTTGAT
Organism: Dehalococcoidia bacterium; assembly: GCA_015478665.1. Taxonomy (GTDB): domain Bacteria; phylum Chloroflexota; class Dehalococcoidia; order DSTF01; family JACRBR01; genus JADMII01. The sequence continues at coordinate 32,290 of JADMII010000014.1, read as the reverse complement.
CACCAGCACGCACGACGTCGCGAAGACGGCGACGGTCGCGATCAGCGCGAGCCACTTCGCATGGCCGTCGTTCTCCCGCGGCACCGTGAGGCCGATGACGGCGGCGGCGACCGCCGGGAAGAAGACCGTGAAGACGAGCAGGCCGTTCAGTTTGATTACCTCTCCAGCAACACGAGCATCAGGAACGCCGCCAGCACGACGCCGGCGAATCCCACCGAGCCGTACGCCTGCACCGAGCCGGACTGCACCCGGCGCAGCGTGTCGCCCGCCTTGCGCGTCACCTGGCCGGCGCCGTTGACCGCGAAGTCGACCACGTGCGTATCGAACCACTGCGCGACGGCGCAGACAACGTTGTACAGCCCATCGCGGACAACGAGTCCCTCGTACAGGTCGTCCAGGTAGTACTTGCGCTCGACGAGCGTCGCCAGCGGACCCCAGATCTTGCGCAGCTCTTCGGCGCGCACGAGCTTCGCCTCGTAGATGGCGTAGGCGAGGCCGATGCCGAGCAGCGCGAGCAGCGTCGACGAGGCCGCGAGCAGGACGTTGAACTTCTCGTTTCCGAGCGCGGCCGCTGACGACGCCGGCAGCGCGCCTTCGAGCAGATGGCCGAGCGCCTGTGTCGATTGCATCGGGAAGTTCACGAATCCGGCGAGCAGCGCCGGCACCGCCAGCACGAGCATCGGCAGCACCATCACCCACGGCGACTCGTGCGGCATGCGGTGCCCGCTGCCGTGCGCCGCCGCCCCCTCGCCGTGCGCCGAGGGCTCGCCGCCCTTGTAGTCACCCTCGAACGTCAGGAAGACGGCGCGGAAGGTGTAGAGCGCGGTCATGAAAACGACGGTCATGGCGACGGCCCAGAGCAGTTTGTTGTCGCCCCAGGCGTTGGCGAGGATCTCGTCCTTCGACCAGAAGCCGGCGAACGGCACGATGCCGCTCAGGCTCAAGCTGCCGACGAGGAAGGTGGCGTAGGTGAACGGCATGTACTTGCGCAGCCCGCCCATCTTCCGCATGTCGAAGGTGCCCGTCGCGTGGTTGACGGAGCCGGAGCCGAGGAAGAGCAGCGCCTTGAAGAACGCGTGCGTGAGGAGGTGGAAGATCGCCGCGACGTAGCCGCCGAGCCCGAGCGCCAGCATCATGTAGCCCAGCTGGCTGATCGTCGAGTAGGCGAGCACGCGCTTGATGTCGCTCATCACGAGCGCGATCGATGCAGCGAAGATCGCCGTGAAGCCGCCGATGTAGGCGACGGTGCGCATCGCCTCGGTCGAGGCCTGGAACACAGGGAACATGCGCGCGACGAGGTAGACGCCGGCCGCGACCATCGTGGCGGCGTGGATCAGGGCGGAGACGGGCGTCGGGCCCTCCATCGCGTCCGGCAGCCAGACGTGCAGCGGGAACTGGGCGGACTTGCCGACGGCGCCGGCGAACATGCCCAGCGCGAAGAGCGTGATGACGCCATCGCTGATCTGGTTGTTCTGCGCCATCGTCTGGAGCATCGGGATGTTGAAGGTGTTGGTCTTCGTCCAGATCAGCAGGATGGCGAGCAGGAAGCCGATGTCGCCGAGGCGCGTCGTCAGGAACGCCTTCTTCGCCGCGTCCGAAGCGGTCTGCTTGTTGAACCAGAAGCCGATGAGCAGGTAGGAGCCGAGGCCGACGAGCTCCCAGAAGACGTAGATGAAGATGATGCTGTTGACGATGACGAGCCCCAGCATCGCCGCCGTGAAGAGCGACATGTAGGCGAAGTAGCGGGAGTAGCCGCCATCGCCCTCCATGTACCCCTGTGAGTAGATCTGCACCAGCAGCGACACCGACGTGACGACGACCAGCATGATCGCGCTCAGACCATCGATGCGCAGGCCGAGGGTGATATCGAGGTTGGGGCCGCCGATGCCGTTCAGGACGGGGTTGTCCGTCGCGATGCGCAGCCACCGGTAGGTGCCGAAGTGCAGCGGCTCGCCGCCGCTGTGGATGACGGCGCCGAGCGTCCAGAGCGCGAAGACCCAGGCCAAGCCGATCGCCGCGATCGTCACGAAGCCCGACAGCCGCGGAAACGGCTTCGTGACGAACGTCACCGTCACGAGCGACGCCACGGGCAGCAGGAAGATCGCCCAGACGATGCCCTCTGGCACGGTCATGCGCCGCGTTCCTTCGCTCGCCGGTCGCACGTCGCAGCTCGCCGGTCAGGACTGGGCCCGACAAGTGCCGTGCGACCGGCGGTGGGCGCGCGAAGGGCTTCGCGCGCCCTACGCATCTGTCGCTGCATGCCTGATTCATCCCACATACGTCGGCTTCCCCGGTTGCATTCCGTCGGCCTCGCGTCGCAGAACCTGTGACCTGTCACCTGCGGCTCGATCCCTCTCCGCTTTCGTCCCCGGTTGTATTCCGTCAGCTCGTGTCGCGAACCTGCGACCTGCCACCCACCGGCGACTAAATCTTCCGCATGATCTCCTGCGCGACGTGCGTCTTGCTGTCCGGCACCCATATCTCGCGCGGCTGCGCGAGCGGCGCGTCGGCCGCGATCGGCGGCACGATGAGGTTCGAGACGGCCTCGGCGTCGAAGAGCTCCTTCCACACCTCGGCGGCGTATCCGTTCTTCACATCGAGCAGCTTCGACCACATCTGCGATCCCTCCCGTAGCCGCCGCGCCTCACCAGCGCAGCACGTCAATCTCGTCGATGTTCACCGTCTCGCGGTGGCGGTAGATGGCGACGGCGAGCGCGAGCGCGACCGCGGCCTCGCCGGCGGCAACGGTGATGACGAAGATCGCGAAGACCTGACCATCGAGCGGCCGCGGCGAGACGACGTAGCGCGAGAACGCGAGCAGTGTCACGTTGACCGCGTTCAGCATCAACTCGATGCCCATCAGCACGCCGATCGCGTTGCGCTTCGACAGCGCCAAGTAGAGGCCGATGGCGAAGAGGATGGCGCCGAGGATCAGGACGTGCTCGAGCGGCACGGTCGCCAGCAGCACCTCAGGCAGCATGCCCGGCCTCCTCGTCCTCGTCCTGCGTCAGGATGATCGCCCCGACCATCGCCGCCACCAGCAGCACCGACGCCACCTCGAACGGCACGACGTACGGCGAGAAGAAGGCGCGCCCGAGCGACGACGCGGTCGTGGTGAACTGGCCCCGCGAGGCGATCCGCCAGTCGGTGTCGTAGATCACGAAGACGACGACCGCGAGCAGGAGACCCGCCAGCACCAGCGCCGGCGCCTGGAACGACGTCTCGGCGTTCCTGCGGTCGCCCGTCGGCGTCAGCATGACGGCGAAGACGAGCAGGACGGAGATGGCGCCGGCGTAGATCAGCACCTGCGCCATCGCGACGAAGTCCGCCGACAGCACGATGTAGATGCCGGCGACGCCGGTGAAGGTGATGACGAGAAAGAGCACGGCGTGGATCAGGTTGCGCACCGCCGCCACCATCAGCGCCGAAACGACGGTGCTGGCGCCGATGACGTAGAAGGCGATGACGATGCCCGTATCGGTGATCATGGCCGCGGCCCCCCGACGAGGCGACCGCCGCGGAGGTCGCCGCCGCCTTCGGACGCGCTGCGCGCCGGCGCGCCGCTGCCGCTCTTCGGCGCCGCAGCGGCCGGCGCCGGCGCGCGCATCGCCGGCAGCGACGGCACGTCGATGCGGTCGAAGTAGCGGAGGCGGTCGGGGAAGCGGGAGAACCTCGGGCCCATGAAGCGCACCCAGGCGACGATCAGCACGCCGGCGAAGAGCATGTTGAAGGCGATGTACAGCGGCAGCACGAGGCCGGCGCTGGCGCCCGTCTCGTCCCAGATCAGCACCTCGGCCGCGACGACGATGATGTTCGCGAAGGCCATCGGCGTCATCCACTTCCAGGCGAACGCCAGCAGCTGGTCGATGCGGAAGCGCGGCAGCGTGCCCCGCGTCCAGACGAAGAGGAAGTAGACGGCGTAGATCTTGCCGATGAAGATCATCCATCCGGGCACCAGCTCATCGAGCTTGTAGAACCACCAGCCGCCGAGGAAGACGGTGGCGATGATCGCCGAGATGGCGACGGCGTTGATCAGCTCGGCGGCGTAGAAGAGGCCGAACTTCATGCCGGAGTACTCGACGTGGTAGCCGCCGGCGATCTCCGACTCCGCCTCGGCGAGGTCGGCGGGTGTGCGGTTGAGCTCCGCCGATGACGAGATGAAGTAGATGAGAAAGGGCAGCGGCTGCACGAGCACGAGCGGGATCCAGAACTTCTCCTGGAAGAGCACCATGTCCGCGAGGTCCATCGTGCCGGAAAAGAGCACGAGGCCGAGCAGCGCGAGCACGCTCGGGATCTCGTACGTCACGAGCATGGCGATGACGCGCATGGCGCCGAACAGCGCGTACTTGTTGTTCGAGCCGTAGCCGCCGGTGAAGACCGCCAGCGCGCCCAGCGACGACATCGCCAGGATGAAGAGGATGCCGACGTCGAGGCGCGCGAGCGACATGTTCCGCCCCCACGGCAGCACCGCCATGATCACGATCCCTGGCACGGTGAAGGCGATCGGCGCGATCGAGAAGACGAGGCCGTCGGCGGCCTTCGGCTGCAGCACTTCCTTCTGCATCAGCTTGATCGCGTCGGCCAGCGGCTGCAGCAGCCCGAACGGCCCCAGGCGGTTCGGCCCCAGCCGCGACTGCATGCGGCCGACGACGCGGCGTTCGATCCAGATGTTGATGATGGCGACACCGCCGATGAAGGCGACGATGCCGATCGCCCCGAGCAGCGCCGAGACCACCCAGACCGCCCAGTGCGGACCGTTGGCGTCGCGGATCAGTTCCTCGATCTTCCCGGAGAGGTTCGAGAGGTCGCGGATGTCGTACCAGTTGTCCGTGATCAGCGTCAGCGGGCGCGGCGTCATCGGTCCACCTCGCCGACGTTGATATCGATGCTGCCGAGGGTGACGATGGCGTCGGCGATCGTCTGGCCGACGGTCATCTCCTTCAGCACGCTGAGGTTGATCAGCGAAGGCGCCCGCACATGCCAGCGGTACGGCGCCGCGCCGCCGTCGCTGACGACGTAGAAGCCGACCTCGCCCTTCGGCGACTCAACGCGGCTGTATGCCTCGCCGGCGGGCGGCCGGATCGCGAGCGGCACCTCGGTCTTGTGCGGTCCGCCGGGCAGGATGTGCACCGCCTGGCGGATGATGCGCAGGCTCTGCTTCATCTCCTCGATGCGGATCACCATGCGGTCGTAGGAGTCGCCGTTGTAGCCGACGGGGATCTCGAACGTGTACTGGTCGTAGCCGGAGTAGGGGTCGGCCTTGCGCAGGTCCCAGGCGATGCCGGCGCTGCGCAGCATCGGCCCGGAGAGCGAGGCGTTGATCGCCATCTCCGGTGAGACGACGCCGACGTCGCGCGCGCGCATGAGGATGATCTCGTTGCCGACGAGGAGCTGGTCGTACTCCTCGAAGCGGAACGGCAGGTCGTCGTTGATCAGCATGTCGAGCGCCGGCAGGAACTCGTCGGGGACGTCGAAGGCGACGCCGCCGATGCGCATGTAGTTGGTCGTGATGCGGGCGCCGCACGTCATCTCGAACAGGTCGAGCACCTTCTCGCGGTCGCGGAAGGTGTACATGACGGGCGTCTGCCAGGCGCCGCAGTCGTTGATGAAGGCGCCGGTCGCCATGCAGTGGCTGGCGATGCGCTGCAGCTCGGCGAAGATCACGCGCAGCACCTGGGCGCGCTCCGGCACATCGATGCCGGCCAGCTTCTCCACCGAGAGGCAGTAGCCGAGGTTGCTCGTCATCGCCGCCAGGTAGTCCATGCGGTCGGTGAAGGGGATGTTCTGCGTGTACGTCCGCTCTTCGGCGAGCTTCTCCATGCTGCGGTGCAGGTAGCCGACGATCATCTTCACGTCGGTGATCCGTTCGCCGTCGATCATCGCCACCATGCGGAAGACGCCGTGCGTGCTCGGGTGCTGCGGCCCGATGTTGACTTCGACTGGCTCAGACTTGATCGGCACGGGATTCCTGTCTCGCCGCGCTACTACTCGCCGGTGCCCGGGCGTCGCGGGCGGAACTCGCCGCCGGTCTCGCCGACGATCTGCTTCGGGAACTGGCTGAGGCCCGCCTTCTGGCCGCCGGGAAGCGCCAGGAAGTCCTTGCGCAGCGGGTGCCCCGGGAAGCTGTCCCAGAGGAAGAGCCGCGTCAGTTCCGGGTGGCCGGGGAAGCGCACGCCCATCAGGTCGTACACCTCGCGCTCCTGGAGCGTCGCACCGACCCAGAGCGGCGTCACGGACGGCACCTCCGGATGCTCATGGTCCGCCGGCACCTTCAGCTCGAACAGGTGGTTCTGCGCCAGCGAGGCGATGTGATAGACGACATCGATGCGCGTGATCTGGTCGACGCTGCACAGCTCGACGAGATACTTGCCGTCGAGCAACTCGTCGTCACGGACGGCCGCCATCGCCTCGAACGCCGCCGACGGCTCCAGCACCACCCACTGAGGCGCCACCTCGCGCACCGCGTCCGGCACGGCCGCGCGGATCCGCTCGGCCACGGTGGCGCCGGCGAGCATCACGGTGGCGGCGTGCGGCACTAGATCCACTCCATGGCGCGCTTGCGCCAGGCGTACACGTATCCGACGAACAGGATGGCGATGAAGATCAGAGCTTCGACGAACGCGTACACGCCGAGCGCACGATAGGCGACGGCCCACGGGTAGAGGAAGACGGCTTCGACATCGAACACGACGAACAGCAGGGCGAAGAGGTAGTAGCGCACGTTGTAGCGAACCAGCGCATCCCCGACCGGAACCATGCCGCATTCGTAGACCGACGACTTGATCGGGTCGGGCTTGCGCGGGCGAATACGGAACACCCCGAGCGCCACCGAGGCGGCGATCGGGATCAGCGGGAAGGCGATGGCGAAGATCAGCAGAAATCCGGCGCGGCCAAATTGTTCGATCACGGGCGTCCCAGCTGCATCGGGGGATTGTGAATTTAGGCGCTAACCGGCCGGATCATAACACGGCCTATTGACACGAACAATAGAGCGAGGCTGGTGGCGTCGATGACGGTCGTCGGCTCCGGGTGCATCCGTAGGGGCGTCTGGCGCCTCAAGTTCTCCGGTTCCCTGCCGATATCTCCCGTAGCAGAGACGCAGCCATGTGGAGGTATTCGATGTCCCGCTTCCTGCCCACCGCTCTGGTCGCGTTCAGCCTCGTCGCCACGGTCCTCGTGGCCGCGGCGCCGTGGTACTGGGGGTAGATCCCCGGACGGCCCGCCCGACAATGCCCCGCCCGGCGCGGGGTATTGTCACGTCCGGCGGCGCCGGCGGGTCGCGCCTGCCGGCTGCCGGCAGACGCGCATCGTGGCCAAACGCCGCACTACGGCCTCGCCGGGCGTCCCTGCCACGGAGGGGCCACCTGCCTGGCCCTGGCCGGGCCGGACACGTTGAGGGTGGCCCTCCGGCGCCGTCAGGTCGATACCTAAGTAGGCCCCAGCGCGCAGGAGGCGGCGGGCGAAGGAGGGGCGATCGGCCGTCATACCGTCACCGCCAGCGCCCTCGGTGCGCTCGCGCTGCTCCTGCTGCAGTTCGCCGTCATCCGGCTGTCGCCGTCCAGCCTGCCGGTGCGCATCGTCGTGCCGGCGACGATCGCGGCGGTGCCGGTCGTGCTCTGGCCGCACCGTCGGCATGCCGGCGTCTGGGTGATCTTCGTCGGCATGGCAGCGAACCTCGCCGTGGTGCTGGCGAACGGCGGCCTGATGCCGATCGAGCGCCAGAGCGTCGTCGCGGCGGCCGGGGCGCAGCGGGCGGAGCGCTACGCCGCCGGCGCCTGGATCAACGGCTCGAAGGATGTCCTCGTGACGCGCAGCACCGGCCGCGCGGTGGCGCTCGGCGACAGCCTCGTCGTCGGCGCGACGGGACGCGGGATCGTCGCCAGCCCGGGCGACGTCGTGATCCTGGTCGGCCTGCTGGTGCTCGCCGGCGAAGCGGCGGTCGGATGGCGGCGGCGGCGGAACCCAGAAGGCGGGGCGCCGCGCGGGCCGCGACTCCACGAGGCTGGCCGCACGCCGGCGCGCCCCGCTCGGCCGCAGGACCCGCAGCCCCGCCCAGCGAGCGGGGCACGGGGTAGCGCAACCACTCCTCAGTGACGCGCCACCCCCCGCCACCAGTCCGGAGCGCACGGTAGCGAGGGCACACCTGCCGTGCGCTGCCGTCCGACGACGATAGCATCGACCTTCTCACCAACCTCTCGCCGTAGCCCATGGTGAGAGCCGCCCATTCGCACACACCGTGGGCGTGGCCACACGGGGGCACGGTGGACGATGTCGCAGCCCGGCAGCGGTGCGCGATCGCCGGTCGTCCGCACGGTCGACGGGGGCCGGATCGGCCAGCGGCCCCTCGACGCGCGTCAGGGGTCGAGCCGCAGGTCGACGGGGCGGCCCCGGTACGCCGTCGCGCGGGCGAGCGCGCGCACGGCAGCGGCGCGCGCCGCTTCGTCCGGCTCGTCCTCGGAGATGCGGATCAAGTCGAACATCAGCTCCGTGTCGGTGCGCTCGGCCAGCAGCTCGCCGGCGATGCCGATCGCCGCGCGCCGCACGTCACCGCCGCGCTCGACGTCCCAGCGCACGCCGCGGACGAAGTGGCGCAGGACGCCGGCGTAGCGGTCACCCAGCCGCCAGCGCAGGCACAGCGTACGCAGCGCCTCCGCCGCGACCGCGGCATCGGCCGGGCGCTCGAGGAGGGCGTGGAGCGCGTGCTCGGCGTCCGCCGTATGCCGGCGGGCGAGGAGGAGCAGCGCGCGCCCCTGGGCCGGCGCCCCGGCGCTGTCATCGTCGAGGAGCGACGCCAGCTGCGCGATCTCGTCGTCAGCCAGCGGCTCGCGTTCGTCGCGCGATTCGAGTGCATCGAGGTCAGGCGCCATAGCGGCATGGTAGCGCCGGCGGCGCGACCGCCACGATGATCGATCGTTGATGGACGAGCTGGAGGTCCGGCCGGTCAGGCGACGGGGCTCGCCCCCAACGCTTCCATGATCTGGCCCGTCGTGGGGATGCCGCGCTCGTAGAAGCGGATGACGCCGTCGCGGTCGATGCCAACGACGGTGCGGTTAATCACCGTGAGCAGCGGGATCGGCATCAGCGCATCGTAGGCCCGTGCCACCGTGCCGCCGCGGTCGAGCAGGAGCGGCGTGCGCAGGCCGTGCCTGTCGATGAACCTCTTGTGGGCGCCGGCGCTGCCGGGGTTGACGCCGAAGACAGCGATGCCGGCCGCCTGGTAGCGGTCGTAGTCGTCGCGCGCGGCGCAGAGCTGCTTCGTGCAGCCGGGGGTGTTATCGGCGGGATAGAACATGAGGACGACGGCGGACGCGCCGCGGAAGTCGGCGAGCCGCACGCGGTTGCCGCTCTCGTCCTCGAGGTCGAAGTCGGGCGCCTGCTGTCCGACCTTGAGCATGGTCCTCTCTCCCTGGTGTGGTGCTCGCGGCTCCGGTGCTTCGTGTCATTGTACGGCGTTGCGCGCCGCATGGTGCACCGGCCGTGCCGCGGCGGCGGGCGGTTCGCGCGGCGTCTTGAAATTGACGGCGTTTGGTGGCACACTCAGCCCCTATAGATGGCGCCGATATGCCGAGGCGGTACATCGGATGCCGGGACAGCGGATGGGGCGAGCCGGCCGGTGCATGTCGGGGGTCGGCTCACGGGCGGTTCAGGTGGATCTCGGGCAGATCGAAGCGTTCGTGCAGGTGGCGCATCATCGCAGCTTCAGCAAAGCGGCGGAGGCGCTCTTCCTCACGCAGCCATCGGTCACCGCGCGCATCCAGTCGCTCGAGCGCGACCTCGGCGAGACGCTGTTCGAGCGCAACGGCCGTGGCGTGCGACTGACGGAGATGGGGACATCGTTCCTGCCGTACGCCCGTCGCGCGCTGAAGGCGCTGCAGGACGGACGCGATGCGATCGACAGCATGCGCAACCTGGAGATCGGCACGCTGAAGCTCGGCGCGGCGCTCACCGTCTCGACGTACGTCCTGCCGCGCGTGCTGAAGAAATACTGCTCGACATATCCGGGCGTCGAGGTGAGCGTGCATACCGGCCGCTCGGAGCAAGTACTGCAGATGGTGCTGAACGACGACGTCCATTGTGCGCTCGAGCGCACGGTGCACCACGCCGAGATCGTCACCGTGCCGCTGTACGAAGACGACCTCGTGCTCGTCGCGTCACCGCAGCACCGGTTCGCGCACCGCGGCGCGGCGACGATCGAGGAGGTGAGCCGGGAGTCACTGATCCTCTTCGACAAGGGGTCGAGCTATACGGCGCTGATCCAGAGCGTCTTCCGCCAGAACGGCGTCGTCCCCCGCACGCTGATGGAACTGGACACCATCGAGGCGACGAAGAAGATGGTCGAAGAGGGCCTGGGCATCGCCATGCTGCCGAAGGTGTCGACGCGCCGCGAGCTGGAGATCGGCACGCTCGTGCCCGTCGCCGTCAGCGACGCGCGGATGCCGGGGCGCCAGATCTCGCTGATCTTCCGGAAGAACCGCAAGCACCTGCGCAGCGTGCAGGCGTTCTTCAGCCTGCTGGCGGAGCTGTTCGACGTGACGCTGCCGGAGGCGGCGACGGCACCGGCGGTCGTCGCCCTGGGGTGACGCGCGCGGCGAGCGGGCAGCGGGCGCGACGCCGCGCCTGCGCGGGCGAGCACGCGGGTCAGAAGTAGTTCACCGTGATGCCGCCATCGACGACGAACTCAGTCCCGGTGGTCCACGACGACTCGTCCGACGCCAGGTACAGCGCCGCGTAGGCGATGTCTTCGGGCAGGCCGAAGCGGCCGAGCGGGATGCGGCGCAGGCGCTTGTCCTTCTCCTCCTCGCTCGGAAAGAGGTCGACGAGCAGCGGCGTCAACACGGGACCGGGGCAGATCGCGTTGACGCGGACCCGCTGCGGCCCGAACTGCACCGCCAGCGACTTCGTCAGCGCCAGCACGGCGCCCTTGCTCGCCGTGTAGGCGTCTTGCGGCACGGTGCAGCCGACCAGCGCGACGAACGACGCGACGTTAATCACCGAGCCGCCGCCGCTCCGCGCTATCTCCGGGATGGCGTGCTTGCAGCAGAGCATCACGCCCTTCAGATTGACGTCGAGTGTGCGCTGATACGTCTCTTCGTCCATCTCGAGCACGCTGCGGTCGGCATCCGGAAAGATGCCCGCGTTGTTGTACAGGACATCAAGCCGCCCGTAGCGCTCGACGCCGGCGCGTACCCACGATTCGACATCGGCCGCGTTCGTGACGTCGCCGGTGAGCGCCAGGATGCTGCGACCCGCGCCCGCGCCGACGAGCGCCGCCGTCCCGTCGAGGCCGTCACGCCCGATGTCCGTCGCGACGACGCGCGCGCCCTCCTGCGCGAAGAGCACCGACGCGACGCGGCCCATGCCGCTGCCGGCGCCCGTGATCAGCGCCGTCTTGCCTTCGAGCCGCATCCTCGTCTCCTCTCGCTCTGCCTGCCGCGCCGTCCGCTCCAGAAGCATCATCGATGCTCGCCGGTCGCGCCACCGGCCGGCGCTTTCACCAGCGGCGCCGCTACCCGAAACTTGGGGCACGAGCAGCGATGCGGGAAGGAGCATGTCATGGGCAGCGTCAGCCGGACGGACAGCGTCGAAGGAACCGTGGAGCCGGGGTTCGAAGGGGTGCGCGAGGTCTTCGCGCGGCAGTTCGAGAGCGGACAGCACATCGGCGCGGCGGTCGCCGTGTACCATCGCGGGCGGCCGGTGGTCGACCTCTGGGGCGGAGTTGCGGACGAAGCGTCAGGCGCGCCCTGGAAGCGCGAGACGATGTGCGTCGGCTACTCGACGACCAAAGGCCTGACCGCCACATGCCTGCACGTGCTCGCCGACCGCGGGCTCGTCGCCTACGACGACCTGGTATCGAAGCACTGGCCGGAGTTCGCGCAGCACGGCAAGGAGCACGTCACCGTGCGGCACGTGCTGACGCACCAGTCCGGCATCCCGCAGCAGCCCGATGGCTACCTGAACGCGGACCTGCTCGACTGGGAGCGCATGGTGCAGGCGATGGAGCAGCTCGAGCCGCTGTGGGAGCCGGGCACGGCGAACGGCTACCACGCGTACAACTTCGGCTGGCTCGTCGGCGAGCTCGTGCGGCGCGTCTCCGGCAGGAGCGTCGGCGCGTTCCTGCGCGACGAGGTCGCCCGGCCGCTCGGCATCGACGGCCTCTACATCGGCGCGCCGGCAGACGCCGAGCCGCGCATCGCGAAGGTCACGTCGCGCATCGTCCTGACGCCGGAGATGGAGGCCGCGCGCGCGAAGATCTCGAGCGGGTCGTTGCTCTCGCGGGCGATGCCGGCGTGGATGGGCGAAAGCGTGACGTTCGTCAACTCAGCGGCGGCGCACCGGGCGGAGATCCCGGCCGTCACCGGCACGATGACGGCGCGCGACCTGGCGCGCATGTACGCCTGCATCGCGCAGCGCGGCGCGCTCGATGGCACGCGCATCATGAGCGCGCAGCGCGTCCAGGCGATGGTCGAGCCGCAGCCGAAGCGCGTGGATCGGGTGATCAGCCTCGAGATCCCGTGGGGCCTCGGCTACATGCTCGGCGGCGGCGTGATCACGACGGAGGGCCCACGGCCGACGGCGCTCGGGCACCCCGGCTTCGGCGGCTCGATCGGCTTCGCCGACCCGCAGATCGAGATGGCGTTCGGCTTCGTCCCGAACGCGCTGACGATGGATCTGCTCGGCGGCTCGCGCTCGACGGAGCTTGCGGACGCGGCGCGCGCGGCGATCGCGTCGGCGGGGTGATCGAGGGTGGAGGCGCGCTTGCTGTCTCGTGGAGAGCGGCGATTGTAGGCTGTCGATCGATCGAGTACGCAGATCTCAACCGGGGAGCACGCGATGAAGGTCCACGAGTTTCAGGCGAAGCAGATCCTGGCCGCGTTCGGGGTACCGGTACCGCAGGGGCGCACGGCGACGACGGCGGCCGAGGCGCGCGAGATCGCCGCGTCGCTGGGCGGGAAGTGCGTCGTGAAGGCGCAGATCCACGCCGGCGGCCGCGGCAAGGGCGGCGGCGTCAAGCTCGCGAACTCGCCCGACGAGGCGGAGCAGGCCGCATCGCAGATCCTCGGCATGCAGCTCGTCACGCATCAGACCGGGCCCGAGGGGCAGCGCGTCAAGACCGTGCTCATCGAAGAGCAGATGGCGGTCGAGCGTGAGCTGTACCTCGCCGTGCTCATCGACGGCGCTTCGGCGCGGCCGGTGATGATGGCGAGCGCCGCCGGCGGCATGGAGATCGAGGAGGTGGCGGCGAAGACGCCCGAGGCGATCCACCGCGTGAGCATCGACCCGGTGACCGGCCTTCAGCCACACCTGGCGCGCGAGCTCTGCTTCGACCTCGGACTCAGCGGCGACGAGCAGAAGCAGGCGGCGAAGCTGATGACGGCGCTGTACGCGGCGTTCATCGAGAAGGATGCATCGCTGGCGGAGATCAACCCGCTCGTGACGACGAAGGACGGCCGCGTGCTGGCGCTCGACGCCAAGATGAACTTCGACGACAACGCGCTCTTCCGGCATGCGGAGGTCGAGGCGCTGCGCGATCGCGATGAGGAAGACCCGTCCGAAGTGGAGGCGCAGTCGAAGGGCATCAGCAACTTCATCAAGCTCGAGGGCAACATCGGCTGCCTGGTGAACGGCGCCGGGTTGGCGATGGCGACGATGGACAGCATCAAGCTGGCGGGCGGCGAGCCGGCGAACTTCCTCGATATCGCGACGGCGAACGACGTGACGAAGGTCGTCGACGCGCTGACGATCATCGCCGCCGACCCGAACGTGCGGGCGATCCTCGTCAACATCTTCGGCGGCATGGCGCGCGTCGATGTGATCGCCGAGGGGATCATCCAGGCGCAGCGGCAGATGGAGAAGGCGATCCCGGTCGTCGCGCGGCTCGCCGGCACGAACGTCGAAGAGGGCGAGCGCCTGATCAACGAGAGCGGGCTGCCGGTGATCCGCGCCGCGGACCTCGGCGAGGCGGCGGCGAAGGCGGTGGAGGCGGCGCGCGCGGCGTGAGATCGGCCGCCGGCCGCGAACCCGCAGATCGCCGTCCGCAGTCCCGGGAACACGAGGCGTGGCGACGAACGTATCGGCTCAGCCTGCGTCCACCGCCGTGCGTTGATCGCCGGATCCGCTGGGTCCGCGTTCACTGGCAGGTTTCTCCGGTTCGCGGGCCAGGCCTCAACAAGCTGCTCGCCTGGAGACAGGCCACCTTCAGCATGCCGCGCCGCCGTGAGCCGTCAGCCGCTGACGCATGGCGCGACGGGGGACGGGCGACATCGACCAGTACCGGGCATCGCTCGCACACGGCGGGTTTCCTGTCCGCCGCCTATGTCTCCTCCCTCTGGCGCCTGCCTACCGCCGCTGCCGCCGCGGCCCGATACTGATCGTGGAGCGCCGCCCCTACGATGACGCGGCGACACGACCATGGCGATGAACCCCGCGATCGGCGCTACCCGCGTCCGCCCCACGTCGCCGCAGCGGCCGGCGCAGGCGGGCGACGTTCGGCGCGCCGCCCGCGCCTTCTGGTGGACGTTCTGGCTCTTCCTCGCCGCCTTCGGCCTCGGCATCGGCTGGGACCGCGCCTGGCACGCGACGCATGCCTTCCAGGACTTCTACTCGCCGCCGCACCTCTTCATCTACGCTACCTTCACGCTCTCCGCCCTGAGCCTCCTGCGCATCGCCTGGTCACCGACGCTGCGCGCCTGCTTCGACCACGGCCGTCGCGTCGGCGTCTTCTCGCCCGGCGTCCCGGCACCGCTCGCGCTCACCGGCGGCGGCTACCTGCTCGTCGGCGTCGCCGGCCTGCTCGATGACGTCTGGCACACCACGTTCGGGCTCGACGAGACGGGCTGGTCGACACCGCACGCCATGCTCGGCTGGGGGATCATGCTGGCCACGCTCGGCCTCGTCGCCGCGCGCCTCGCCCTGCGGCCGCAGATCGCGCTTTCGCGTCCGGCGCTCATCCTGCTGGCGCTGCTCGCGCTCAGCCTGACGGCGACGACACCGCTCGGGCCGCTCGACAACTACGGCACGAAGGATCTCATCGCTCGCGTCGCGGCGATCCCGGTGCTGGCGCGCGATCCCGCCGCACAGCACGCCTTCCGCATCGCCGAGCACTGGAACCTCGCGCGCACCAACCCGGCGTTCTTGCCGGTCGCCGCGTTCGCCGCCGGCTTCGCGCTGGCGCTGGCGCACCGGTTCAGCGGCGGCGGTTGGGTCTTCCTGCTCGTCGTCGCCCTGGCGACGCTCTTCGCGACATCGGGCGCCCATCGCACCGCCGATTACTTCGGCGTCGCCGGCGACCGGCGCAACTGGCTGCCGGTGCCGCTGCTGCCGGCGGCCCTCGCGTACCTCGGGACGCGCCGCCTGACGGGACGCGAGCGGTGGTCGTGGGCGGCGGCGGGGGCCATCTTCTCGCTGCTCGTCGCCGCGTGGTGGGGTGCCGGCGCCTACGCCCTGCTCGGCGTGCCGGCGATGCTGCTCGGCGCCATCGCCGGCGCCCGCGCCTATCATGCGCTCGAGTCGCCGACCGCGGCCGATGTGCGGACGCTCGCCCTCATCGCCTTCACGACGCCGTTCGCCGTCGGCGTCGTCGACCTCTGGTTGCGCCGGCACGTGCCCTGAGCGGCTGACGAAACCGGCCCATGCGCTGTCCGCCGCAAGCGCCTGCCTCGGCGCCGGCGCCCGGCCTGGAGGCGATCGATCTTCGTGCCGGTGCCGCGGTCTCGCACGCCCTACCCACGCCGTCCTCTTGGGCGCATCGATATGGCGGCCACACGCGCCGGCGCGGGTTCCCGCATACCGGTGACGCGCCCGGCGCCTGCACTGCCCTTCGCGCGCCGGCCGGCGCGGGTGCGACATCACCGGACGGGCTGCTGAGTGGGCTCAGCGGCCGTTACAGCGCGACGTGCACCTTGATCGCCCCGGAGCGCTTGTCGTCCGCCGTCCGGTACGCCTCCTCCACCCGGTCGAGTGGAAAATGATGCGTGATCAGCGGACGCAGCGCCGCGGCGTTCCGACGCATGATCTCGATCGCCAGCTCGTAGTCGGAGCGACGGCCGGGCCGACCGTAGCAGTTCGAGCCGAAGATCCGCGCTTCCTTCAGGAAGAAGACGATCGGGTGGATCTGCACCGGCTGCGTGAACGCGCCCAGCACGCTGATCCGGCCGCCCGGTCCGACGACCGTCAGCGCGTCCTGCAGCGTGCTCGCCTGGCCGCCGACCGTCTCGACGACGACATCGGCGCCCGCCGCCGCGCGCGTCAACTGCTGCACGCCGTCGACGTCGGCGGCGAAGACGGCGTCGGCGCCGAGCGCCTCTGCCATCGCCCGCTGATGCGGGTGCCGCGCCGTCACGCCGACCCAGGTCGCGCCCATCGCCCGCGCCGCCGTGAGCGCCATCAGGCCGATCGTGCCGGCGCCGAGCACCGCCACGCGCTCGCCGAAGCGGAGCTCGACGAGCCGCAGACCGTGCACGCAGACCGCGAGCGGCTCGCACAGGGCGCCGAGCTCGCAGTCCACCTCGGGCGGCAGGCGATACAGCGCGTACGACGGCACGACCATGTACTCACGCAGGCCGCCGGGCACGTTCAGGCCGTTCGCCTTCCGCGACGGACAGAGGTGGTACTGCCCCGAACGGCACTGCGCGCACGTCAGGCACACCGCGAACAATTCCAGCGCGACGCGGTCGCCCGGCGCGAAGCCCGTCACTCCCTCGCCCAGCGCCTCCACTTCGCCGGCGCACTCGTGCCCCAGCACATGGCCGGGCGGCAGCGGAAACTCACCGCGAAAGAAGTGCAGGTCGCTGCCGCAGACGCCGACGCTGCGCAGGCGCACGAGCGCCTCGCCCGGCCCCGGCTGCGGCTGCTCCATCGTCTTCAGCTCGAACGCGCCCGGCGCCGCCAGCGCCATCACCTTCATCACGCCTCCGTCGCGCATCACAGCGGCACCCGCCCGCCGCATACCTCCAACGCCGCCCGCACGCCCGCTGCTCCGCCAGCCCGCCGCTGTCGGCATCGCTATCATGTGCGGGTGAGAGCGCTGAATCAACCCGAGAGCTGGTGGGGCTGGCACGGATACAACCAGCCGCAGGCGCTCTCGATCACCCAGATCGTCGCCGCCGGCACGATGCCGCCGCGCGTCGCCGCCATCCTCTGGCTCGCCGTCGAGCGCGGCGCCTCGATCATCCTCGCGGCCGACCCGCCGGGCGCCGGCAAGACGACGGTCCTTACGGCGCTGCTCGCGTTCGCGCGCGATGATGCTTCCGTCTACTTCACCCGCGGCTGGGGCGAGACCTTCGCGCTGCCGCCGAGAGCCGGCGACGCGCCGGTCTACCTGCTGATCAACGAGATCAGCGACCACCTCCCGGTCTACTCCTGGGGGCCATACGTCCAGCGCGCCTTCGAGCTCCTCGCCGACGGCTACGCTCTGGCCTCGACGATGCACGCCGACACGGTCGACGACGTGATCCGCCAGCTCGTCGAGGAGAACGACGTCGACCCGCGCCACATCGGGCATCTCGCCTTCGTCGTGCCGATGTTTGTCGGATCAGCCGGCGGCAGGCGCGTGCGACGCGTCAGCGAGGTCGCCGTCCTCGAGCCGCTCGGCGCCTCCTACGACCGGCACTCCATCGCCCGCTGGAACCCCGGAGACGACAGCTACGCCGTGCTGACGACGCCGGCCGAGATCGACGCCATCGCGCGCCGCCTCGCGATGACGACCGACGGATTCCTCGAAGCGCTCGCCGCGCGGCAGCAGTTCCTCGAAGGCCTGCTCGCGGACGGCGTCACAGACATCGCCGATGTGCAGGCGCGCGTCGATGCCTTCCGGGCGCGCGCCACGGGCCGGATGGCGTAGAAACCGCGTCGATCAGGACCTGTGTCCCACCCGTCGCAGACGACGGAGCCGACCCTCTCCCTGGCAGCGGCAGGCGGCCGGCGTCCAGGACGAAGATCCGCGGATACGCAGGGGCAGGCGGCCGGCGTGCATCGGTGCTACAACCAGCCGCGGTCGATGCTGGTAAAGACGATCAGCGGCACGAGCAGCACGACGGCCGCGAACACCATCGCCAGCGCCGGCCCGGCGTTCTGCGCCAGGAAGTTCCTGCCCGGCGCGCCGTAGTCGTTGCCGCTCCGCTGGGCGATCTCCCGCGCCTTCGTCTGCAGCCGCAGACTGTTCGTCATCACCGAGACGGAGCTGAAGGCCATCGCCGCGCCGGCGATGATCGGGTTCAACAGCCCGAGCGCGGCGATCGGGATGGCGATGACGTTGTAGCCAAAGGCCCACATCAGGTTCTGCTTGATCGTCGCCAGCGTGCTGCGGCTGAGCGCGATC
Organism: Dehalococcoidia bacterium; assembly: GCA_015478665.1. GTDB lineage: Bacteria > Chloroflexota > Dehalococcoidia > DSTF01 > JACRBR01 > JADMII01. The sequence continues at coordinate 13,974 of JADMII010000014.1, read as the reverse complement.
GCCTCGGCGACCTTTGAGATGTCGCCGTGCAGCAGCGTGATGTCGCCCGCCTCGATCGCGACGTCCGTGCCCGTGCTCATGGCGATGCCGATGTCCGCCTGGGCGAGCGCCGGCGCGTCGTTGATGCCGTCGCCGGCCATCGCCACCGACAGGCCTTCGCCCTGCAGCCGCCGTACGAGCGCCAGCTTGTCCTCCGGCCGCGCCGTCGCCTGCCACTCGCGCACGCCGACGGCCTCCGCCACGCGGGCAGCGGCGCGCTCGTTGTCGCCGGTCAGCATCACGACGCGCAGGCCAAGCTGGTGCAGCGCGGAGACGGCGCGCGCCGCCGTCTTCTTCACTTCGTCGGCGATGCCGACCACGCCCTCGATGCGGCCGTCGACCGCCACCAGGATCACCGTCCGGCCAGCCGTCTCGAGGCGCGCCAGCTCGGCGGCGGTGGCGTCGTCGACGGCGATCTGCCGTTCGTCGACCAGCGCCCGGTTGCCGGCGACCACCGCCCGGCCCTCGACCGTGGCGATGATGCCGCGGCCCGTCAGCGACGCGAAGTCCGACGCCGCCGGCAGCTCGTAGCCAGCGTCCACCGCCGCGTCGACGATCGCCCGGCTCAGCGGGTGCTCGCTGTCCTGCTCGGCCGCCGCGACCAGCGTCAGCAGCGCCGCTTCAGGCATCAGCCCCGTCGGCACGACGTCGGTCACCTGCGGCCGGCCCTCCGTCAGCGTGCCGGTCTTGTCCAGCACAATGACGTCGAGCGTCCGCGTGCGCTCCAGCACCTCGGCGTTCTTGATCAGCACGCCACGCTCGGCGCCGATGCCGGTGCCGACCATGATCGCCGTCGGCGTCGCCAGACCCAGCGCGCACGGGCAGGCGATGACGAGCACGGCGACCGCCGCCGTCAGCGCCAGCATCCAGTCGCCGCCGACCAGACCCCAGAGCAGCGCGACCGAGACGGCGATGACGATGACGACCGGCACGAAAACCGCCGCGACCTGGTCCACCAGCTTTTGGATCGGCGCCTTCGACCCCTGCGCCTCCTCGACCATCTTCGCCATGCGGGCGAGCGTCGTCGCGGCGCCGACGGCCGTTGCTTCGATGCGGAGGACGCCGTCCTGGTTCACGGTGCCGCCGATCACGCTGTCGCCGCCGCGCTTCTCGACCGGCAGCGACTCGCCCGTGATCATCGCTTCGTCGAGCGCGCTGTGGCCGTCGCGCACGACGCCGTCAACCGCCACCTTCTCGCCCGGCCGGACGATGAAGACATCGCCGACGACGATCTGGTCCGTCGGCACTTCGACCTCCTGGCCGTTGCGCAGGACGCGCGCCGACTTCGCCGAGAGGCCGAGCAGCGCGCGGATCGCCGATGATGCGGCGCCCTTCGAGCGCTCCTCGAAGTACTTGCCCATCGTGATGAAGACGAGCACCGCCGCCGAGACATCGAAGAACATCTGGTACGGCTGCTGGGCGACCACCACCCAGACGCCGAAGCCGTAGGCCGCCGATGTGCCCAGCGCGATCAGCACGTCCATGTTGGGGTTGAGGTGCCGCAACGAAGCGTAGCTGCCACGGTAGTAGCGCCAGCCCAGCACGACCTGGATCGGCGTCGCCAGCGCCAGCACGATCCATCCGTGCAGCCGGGCGTTGCCGGCGATCGTCAGTCCGGCGATGTCCATCGCCATCGCCAGGATCACCGTCGGGATCGCCAGCACGGCGCCGAAGATCACGAGCCCGAGCGTGCGGCGGGCGTGCACCGCGCGCTCGCCGCCGCGGTCGCCGTCCGGCGTCGATTCTTTCGCCGCGTAGCCGGCCTTCTGCACGGCCGCGACGAGCTGCTCCGGCGCGAGGCCGCGCTCCGCCGTCACCAGCGCCGTCTCTGCGGCGAAGTTGACGTTCGCGCTCTCGACGCCGTCCACCTTGCTCAGCGCCCGCTCGACGCGCCGCACGCAGGAAGCGCAGGTCATGCCCGTGATGTCGAGCGTGATGCTCTGCGTCCGCGCCGCCGCCTTCTTGTTCGGTTGTGGGATCTCCGTCGCTGTCGTCATCGTCATCTCACCTGCCTTGAACATGGCTTCGCGAGCGGGCTCTCCTCGCCGCCGCAGTCGGCATGGGTCGGGGAAGGGGTAACCGTGCGTCACCCCGTCCCTCTCCCGCGAGGAAGGGCGATCAGGCGATCGGGTCGCCGCCGGGCGTCAGCTCGAGGGCAATCGCCGCCGCGCCCGGCCAGCGGGCCGAGGTTACGACCGGACCGCCGCCTCGTAGCCTTCTTCCTGGAGCGCCGCGACCACCTGCCCGGCCTGGAACTCGCCCTGGATCTCGGCCGTGTTCGTCGCCAGGTCGACCTTCGCTGATGTGACGCCCGGGACGGCCTGCGCCGCCTCCGTCACGTGATGCACGCAGTTGTCGCACGTCATCCCCTTCACATCGAACACCAATGTCTGTGCCATCGTCGATCCTCCTTGAGCTCTACGCCCAGACTCGCTTACCCCGATGCCCGCAGCCGGCGACCATCGCACGGAACGCGACGGCCTCCAGCATCTTCCACATCGAACATCCAACTGTCAGATCGCACCATCCGCGCCACGACCGCCGCCGGACCGCGCCGCCAATGACCACGATCGAGGTCCCGCGCCTACCGCCCCGCCATCTCGTACAGCTCGCTGAGCTCGGACACCACGGCATCATCGCGGCCGTCGCGGATGCCCTCGACGACGCAGGTGCGGAGGTGGCCTTCGAGCATCAACGCCTCCATCTTCTCGATGGCGCGGCGCACGGCGTAGGTCTGCTTCAGCACGTCGACGCAGTACTTCTCGGCCTCGACCATGCGGCGAATGCCGGCGAGGTGCCCCTCGATGAAGTTGATGCGCTTGAGGACGTCGGCTTTCGTGTCGTCTCTCATCTGCTTCTCCCATACCCCCCGGGTGGGGGTGCGCCCCACTGTACCGCCGGCGGTGCCGGTGTGTCAAGCGGCAGCGGCGCGTCGGGGTGCCGCCAGAGAAACGGACTCGCGTTCACCACCGACGACCGGCGGCGACGCTACGAGAGGCCCTTCCCTGCGACGAAGGCGCAGAGGTCGGCCGTCCGGCACGAGTAGCCCCACTCGTTGTCGTACCACGACGCCACTTTCACGAGGTCGCCGGCGACGACGTTCGTCGTCAGCGCGTCGACCGTCGAGGAGTGCGGGTCGCCCTTCAGGTCCATCGAGACGAGTGGCTCGTCGGTCACCGCCAGGATGCCCTTCATCGCGCCCTCCGCCCGCTTCCGCAGCGCTGCGTTCACCTCGTCGACGCTCGTCTTCTTCTCCACCAGGCACACGACCTCGACGATCGACACCGTCGGCGTCGGCACCCGGTACGAGACGCCGTCCATCTTCCCCTCGATCTCCGGGATCACCAGCTTCAGCGCGCGCGCGGCGCCGGTCGACGTGGGCACGATGTTCAGCGCCGCCGCCCGCGCCTCGCGCAGGTCCTTCGACTGCATGTCGAGCAGCCGCTGTGAGTTGGTGTAGGAGTGGATCGTCGTCATCTGCCCCTTGACGATGCCGAACTCGTCGAGCAGCACCTTCACCGTCGGCGCCAGGCCGTTCGTGGTGCAGGAGGCGTTGGAGACGACGTGGTGCTTCGCTGCGTCGTACTTCTCGGCGTTCACTCCCAGCACCAGCGTCACGTCCTCGTTCTTCGCCGGCGCAGAGATGATCACCTTCTTGACGCCGTCGTGGATGTGCGCCCGTGCCTCGTTGGCGTCGGTGAAGAAGCCTGTCGACTCGACGACCAAGTCGACGTCCGCCTTGCCCCACGGGATCTTCCCCGGCTCGCGCTCGGCGAAGACGCTGATCGGCTTGCCGTCGACGATCAGCCCGCCCTCGCCGACCTCGACCGTGCCCGGGTAGCGGCCGTAGTTCGAGTCGTACTTCAGCAGGTGTGCGTTCGTCTTGTTGTCGACGAGGTCGTTGATCGCCACCACCTCGACCTCGCCCGGGTGCCGTTCCTTGATCGCCTTCAGGACCTGGCGGCCGATGCGTCCGAAGCCGTTGATGCCGATGCGCGTGGGCATGATGCCATCCTTTCATCTCGCAGCTCTCGTACCCGCATTGTACGGGCTTGGCGGCGGGGGAACGCGTCCGGGCGCTGGTGAAGAGGAAAAGGGAACGAGAGCCGAGAACCGGCATGAGAACCGGTGACGGCGAATGGTCTATCGAGCATCGGCGCGCGCGCGGCGCGCGCGCAGCGTCTGGCCGTCGCGCTCGAGCACGGGCACGCATGGCGATGCATCGAGCCGCGCGGCGAAGCGCAGATCCTGCCCGAAGCCCAGCGCCAGCAGCGCGCGGCCGTGCGCCGACTCGCGGAAGGCGCGCATCGCGTCGCCGCGATACCAGCGCCAGAGGTGATACACCGCCCACGCCGAGTCGCCGAGCATCACCGTCTCGTCCGCCTCGTGTACCGCCTCGACGATCGCCCCGGCGGCGATGCTGTCCTCGAGGCTGAACGCCTGCCCGCCGTCGCTGCCCGCGCACACCACCGCGATATCGAGCTTCCGACGCGCCGCCTCGGCGAGCAGCCGGCACGATGCCGCACGCCGGTTCACCAGCGCCGCCGCAACCACCAGCGGCGCCGCGCGGGCGCTGCGCAGCGCCCGCGTGCCATTCGTCGTGAACAGCACGGCCGAGCGCCCCTTGAGCGACAGCGACGCGAACTCCGCGGGCGAGTTCCCATGGTCGAACCCGCGCGGCGGCCGCGCTTCCACCTCTCCGCACAAGAGCGAGAAGTTCTGGACGGCCAGCGACCGGGCGTCGCGCAGCGTCCCCGCCACGATCGCCCGCAGCAACCCCTGGTCGAACATCGCGACCAGCGACGTCGACGCGCGTAGCACGTCGACCACCGCCACGGCGTGTTCCGCCGGCTCGCGCATCAACCCCGGCGTCAGCGCCACCGCGATCCGCATGCATCGAGCCTACGCCCGCAGCCCGCCGGCCGTCGAGGTCTCCCGTCAAGCCGCGCGCCGCCGCCGTCAAGGATGCCGCTTCCACCCGCGCCCGCGCTCGTTCGACCTGCCCGCGGCACGATCACTCGCGCATCGATCTCCGTCCCCCTAACGGCTGCATCGCAGCGCATGCCCACGGCTGCATTTCCGGTGACAAGCGCGTCGATGCGGCGCGATCGGCGGCGCGGGCGATGTCGCGCACCGTCGCGCCGCGCCTAGCCTGACGGGAGCGGCGCCGCACGAGCGTGCGACGCGCGGGGATCTGGCATGGCGCTCAACGGGCGGTTCGTCCTCGGGTTCGTGGTCGTCGTCATCACCGTCGGCGCGGCGATCGCGATCGCCGCGGCGGCCACGGCGCAACCGGCGGCGAGCCAGCAGTTCCACGCCACCCTGACGCCGCTCAACGCCTCCGGCGTGCAGGGCACGGTCGCGCTCACGCTCGACGGAACGCAACTCACCGTCGACATCGACGCCTAGGGTCTGTCGCCGCAACAGCCGCACATCCAGGCGATCTACGCGAAGCCGGGCGGCGCCGATGCCGTCTGTCCGACGCTCGCAGCCAACGTCAGCGAGGACGCAGGCCATGTCGCCTACGGAGCCGTCGCCCGCCCGCTCGACCCCTTCCCTTCCACCGCCGGCGAGGCGTCCCGGGAGATCTACCAGCTGAGCGGCACGCCGGACCTCACGAAGACCGCGATCGTCATCCAGGGCGCCCCGAATGGCGGCCGCTACGACGCCAGCCTGCCCGTCGCCTGCGGCGAAGTCGTCGCCGGTCCCGCCCCCTGTGCAACGCCGCCGACGGACGCATCCGTCACGACGACGAACGCGAGCGGCAGCGCGACGACCACGCCGACGGACACCGCGACGCCGTCCCCCTCGCCGACGCCATCACCGTCCCCGACACCGTCGCCCTCACCCGCGCCCTCCGGCTCGGCGACCATCGCGGGCACAGCGACCAGGCCGGCCGCCACGCCGTCGGCGAGCGCGACCGCCTGCGCCACAGCGAGCGCCTCGGCGACGGCGAGCGTCAGCGCACAGCCGACCGGCACATCGCCGGCACCGGCGCCCGTCCCCGGTACGCCGACGTCGGCCGGCGGCGTCGGTGGCATCGGCCTGCCGTCCGCGTCCGCCACCACCGCACCGACGAACACACCGAACGCCGCGGCCACCAGCACACCCACCGGCGCGCCCACCAGCACAGCGACCGCCGCACCGACGAACACGCCCACCGCCACCGCAACGAGCACACCGACCGCCGCGCCCACCCGTACACCGACGGCCCCGCCCACCGAAACGAGCACCGCCACTCTCGGCGCCGGCGGCGTCGCCGGCGATGAGACGACGCCTGGCGCATCGCCCGGCGCCGCGGCGGCCAGCGCCACGCCGACGATCGCTGCCACGCTGCCCGGCGCCGGCACCGGCGATGGCGGCGCCTCGTGGTGGGCCTGGCTCGTCGTCGCCGGCTCCGGCGTGCTCGTCGTCGGCGCCGGCATCATCGTCGCCGCACTCCGCGGCGGCGCCCCGTAACACCGGAGCGCGGACGCCGCCTGCGTCACCGCTGGATCGCGCCGCGAAGCCGCGCGACAATGCCCGCGCACGCCATCGCCCGGGCGTACCGCAGCGCAGCAGCACGGGAGGATGCACATGGACTTCTTCGACGTCATCCGCACACAACGCGCGATGCGCCGCCTCAAGCCGGACCCAGTCTCCGACGAGGACCTCTGGACCATCCTCGACGCCGCCATCCACGCCCCCAGCGGCGGCAACACGCAGGGCTGGAACTTCGTCGTCATCCGCGACCGCGCAGTGAAGGAGAAGATCGGCGCCTGGTACCTGGAAGCCTGGGATCGCGCGTACGGCCCGCGCCGCGACGCCATGCTCGAGGATGCGCAGGCCGGCCGCATGTTCCGCTCGGCCGACTACCTCGCGAACCACCTCGCCGACGTGCCGGCGCTGATCCTCGCGACGCTGCAAAACCGCACCGGCTTCGGCGCCGATGTCAGCCACGGCGCGTCGATCTACCCTGCCGTCCAGAATCTCATGCTCGCCGCCCGCGCCCTCGGCCTCGGCACGACGCTGACCACGCTGCACCGGTTGCACGAACAGGACGTCCGCGAGCTGCTCGGCATCCCCGCCGACGTCGACACGATGGCCCTCATCCCGGTCGGCCATCCGCGCGGCCGCTTCGGCGAGCCGCAACGCGTGCCGGCGGAGAAGGTGACGTACTGGGATCGCTGGGGCGAACGAAAGACGCGCGGCGGATGACCGGCAGCGACGCGGCCGTCATGCCGGCGACGTAGGCAACGCCGATGAACGCGCGCATCATCGTGCATGGTGGCGCCGGCAGCTGGAGCGCGCACCCCGCCGCCCTCGCGTTCGCGCTCGCCGCCTGCGAGGAAGCGGCCCGCGCCGGCGCTTCACGCATCGCCGCCGGCGCCAGCGCGCTCGACGCGGTCGAGGCGGCCGTCCGCGTTCTCGAAGACGAGCCGCTGCTCAATGCCGGACGCGGCAGCTGTCGCAACCTCGCCGGCGATGTCGAGATGGACGCGCTGATCATGGACGGCTCCACGCTCGGCCTCGGCGCCGTCGCCGCCGTGCGCGACGTCTGCAACCCCGTCTCCCTGGCGCGCCGCGTGATGACCGACACCCGCCACACGCTGCTCGCCGGCGACGGCGCAGCGCGCTTCGCCGACGCGATCGGCTTCCCGCGCTGCGATACGCGCGCCTGGCCGACGCCGGAGACGCGCGATGTTGCCGCTCGCCGCCCGCCATCCGATACGCATGGAAGCGACGAGGGCGAGGCCACGGCGGCCGACGCCGACATCGTCGGAGCGCCCGCACGTAGTGCGCCGCCGGCCGCGCGCGACACCGTCGGCGCCGTCGCGCGCGATGCGGCGGGCAACCTCGCCGTCGCCGTCTCCACCGGCGGCATCCCGAAGAAGATGCCCGGGCGCGTCGGCGACAGCCCGCTCGTCGGCTGCGGCGGTTACGCCGACAACGCCACAGCGGCGGTCGCCGCGACCGGCGATGGCGAGGCGCTGATGAAGCTCGTCGCCAGCAAGCGCGTCTGCGACCTCGTCGGCCACCGCGTCCCCGTGCAGTCCGCCTGCGACGAGCTCGTCGCGCTCCTGCACGAGCGCCTGGATGCGTCGGGCGGGCTCATCGCGCTGGATCGCCACGGCGGCGCCGCCGTCGCCTTCAACACGCCCGCGATGCCATACGCCTGGGTCGACAGCGACGGCATCGTCCGCAGCGCCGCCACCAACCTGCGCGCCTGATCGCCAAGGGCCGATCGGCGCGGGCCGGGCAGCCGCCCGTCGCGTTCGCAGCCCCGGCAGCGGGCAGCGCGCCGCGTCTCAAGCTCCACACAGGGCCGCGGGAAGTGGTCCGACGCCAGTCGAGCTCGCGCGGTCTGGGTCCGCGTGCTCTACCTGCGCGTCGCTGTAGGCGCGCCCTGCGGTCTCGGTCGCCGTGGCGAGAGCCGGGGGAGGGTGAGAGCCTGCCTACCGTGCGCACATCCACGTTAGGTCGGCGATTCCATACCGGCGCGGAGCGCATCGGTCGCCGACTGCGCCAGCATGTGCCGCAGCACATCGGCCGTGCCGACGAAGAAGCCCAGCCCGTATGCCAGGTGCAGGCAGGCGAAGGCCGCCGGCAGCCGGCGCAGCGATGGCTCGTCGTTCCGCGCCGACAGCAGCGACGCGGCCGCCACCGCCGCCGCGTACGTGCCGGCGATGCCCGCGAAGCGCTGCCAGCGCCCGCTCCGCGCGGACAGCGCCGTCAGCGCCAGCACCCCGAGGAACGCCGCCGGCACCAGCTGCCGCGCCCGCGCCTGCGCCGGATGCCGCCGCAGCACCTCCGGCTTCGCGCGCCCGTACCCGAAGTACTGCCGCCAGAGCGCACCGAGGTCGCCGCGCACCGTGTACATCGCGCGGATGCGCGGGTCGAGGAGGATCATCCCGCCCGCGTCCAGCAGGCGGTAGTTGAACTCGTCGTCCTCACCGCGGTCGATGTCCTCCGCGAAGCCGCCGATGCGCTCGAAGACGTCGGCGCGGTAGGCGCCGAACGCCACCGTATCCGTCGCGCCCGGCTCGCCACCCGTGCGGAACGACGCGCCGCCGACCCCGAACCGCGACGCCATCGCGATCGCCACCGCGCGTCCGAACGGCGTGTCGCCCTCGCTCTCGATGACGCCGCCGACGCAGTCGGCGCCGCTCGCCTCCAGCGCTGCGATGCTGCGCGTGAGGAAGTCCGGCGCCGCAGCGGCGTGCGCATCGAGCCGCACGATCACATCGCCGCGCGCGTGACGCAGCGCCGTGTTCATCGCCGCCGCCGGCTTCCGGCGCGGATTCTCGATCAACCGCAGGTCCAGCGTCGATTCCGCGGCGAAGCGGCCGACGATGCGCGTCGTGTCATCGGTGCTCATGCCGTCGAGCAGCAACACCTCGAGCCGCGCGCGGGGGTAATCCTGCGCCGCCAGGCTGTACAGGCAGCGCTCGATGTAGCGCTCTTCGTTGCGGGCCGGGACGATGACGGTAACGAACGGGAGTGCCATGCGCCGAACGTAACATGATTCGCGCGCCGACAGAAAGCGCGCGACGGGGCAGACAGCGCCGATCACGGCCGTCCCCGGCCATGCACCGCGCCGCAGCGCCCCTCGCCGCAGCGGTCCGCCCGCATGTCAAGCCCACGGATCGCGCCCCATGCGCGGGCGGCGCCGCCGCCGCCGTCGACGACGCACCGCGGGCAAAAGCGGAGCCGGCCTGGTCCGTCCTGCTGAACACGGCGCCAACCCGGAACCAGCCTCAACAGAAGTGGCAGCGGGCCAGACGATGCAAACCTGGAGTCGCCGTCGTTGACCGGCCGCGGCACGGACGTGCCGCTCGGGCGGCCAGCGTCGCACGGGAGGCGGCAGCGCGGCTACGTTCGGGCGCCGACGCCGCTCGTCGCCGCCGGGCGCGTCTCGAGCGAATCGAGCGCCGTCCGCACGTTCTGCGCGAACAGCTGCAGCTGCTCGTCGAGCCGCCGCAGCATCTCCGTCGCATAGCGGTCGGCTTCGTCCATCTGCTCGTTCGCCAGCTTCTCGGCTTCCGCCATCCGCGCCTTTGCGCGCGTCTCCGTATCTTCCAGCATGCGGTCGCCGCGCGCCTCCGCTTCGCGCACGAGCATGTCCGCGCGCGCTTGCGCCTCGCGCACGAGCGCGTCGTGCGAGAGCAGGTCATCGATCTGCTCCTGGCAGCGACGCAGCTTGATCTGCGCTTCCTCGTCGGCCCGCAGCAGCACGTCGTCGCGTCGCTTCAGCAGCTCTTCCGCTTCCTTGATCTCGTTCGGGAGCGCCGCGCGCATCTGGTCGACGAGATCCAGCAGCCGTCGCCGGTCGACGACCACGCCCGCGCCGATCGGCATCCGGCGCCCCTCCGCCACCATCTCTTCGAGCCGGTCGATCAGATGTAGAGAATCGATGGCTGCACCTCCCTGCATTCGTCGCCTGCGTGCCGATCCGTTGTCGGCGTCGGCCCGTCGATCACATACGGCGCCCATCGCGGGCTCGCCGACCACGTCACGCCCCGACACACTGTGGAAAGCGGGCGCGGGAGCGGCGGGACCTCGCCACCTCCGCCATCCTCACATCGCGTCGCCGCAACGAGGCTCCCCGCGCCACAGTGTGGAGAGGGGCCGGGGTGAGGGCAGCCGGCCGATCACCCGGCGAACTTCGCCCGCAGAGCCTGCGATACGTGCGGCGGCACGAGGTCCGACACATCATACCCCAGCGCCGAAACCTCGCGAATGCGCGTGCCGCTGATGAAGAGGTGCTCCAGGCTCGCCATCAGATAAATCGACTCGATGCCCGGTGCCATCTTCTTGTTCATCAGCGCCATGTCGAATTCCGCTTCGAAGTCCGTCACGGCGCGCATCGACCGCACGAGCACGCTTGCGCCCTCCGCCTTCGCGAAGTCCACCGTCAGCCCGCTGTACGCCTTCACGCTGATGTTGCCGTAGTCCTTCACCGCCTCCTCGAACATCGCCACGCGCTCCTCGGTCGAGAAGAGCGGTTGCCGCAGATCCGCCACGGCGACGATCACGCCGTCGAACAGCTTCGCCGCGCGGCGGGCGATGTCACGATGGCCGTTGGTCACCGGGTCGAAGCGCCCGGGGAAGATGGCGAGCGTCACGCGCGGCCCTCCTGCTGCTCGTAGATTGAGACGACCGTATCGCCGTGCCGCCGGCGTCGATACAACGCCAGCGCGCCGAGCTCGTCCGGCGCCCCGACGCGGCGATGGTGCTCGTACACCAGCACGCCGCCCGCAGCGACGAGCGACGACCGCGCGACGGCTTCCACGGTGGTCACCGCGTCGCTATCGTAATACGGCGGGTCGGCGAGGACTAGCGTATACGGTTCACGCAACCTTGACGTCGCCAGCGCCGCCGGCATCGTATGCAGTTGCGCCCGCGCCTCGAAGCCGCACAGCGCCAGGTTCGCCCGCACCACGCGCGCCAGCTCCGCGTCCTGCTCGACGAAGTCCGCGCGCCCCTCGCCGCGGCTCAGCGCCTCGATCCCGAGCGCCCCTGTCCCCGCGTAGAGGTCGAGCACCCGCTCCAGGCTCGCGCCCATCGATGCCAGCATGTCGAAGATCACGCCGCGGATCAGGTCGGACGTCGGCCGCGTCCCCGGCCGCCCCGACGACCGCGGCCGCGGCGGCCCCTTCAGGTTCCGCCCCCGCGCCGACCCCGCGATCACGCGCATCGGCGCGTCACTTCGGGCATCGGGAGGCGCGGCTTCATACGCCTGCCGTGGTGCACGAGCAGGGATGGCAGCCACGTCCGCCCATGCTCGCGCCCGTTTCGATGCCAGCCTGCCCTTCCCGGCGGTAACGAGCCGGCGTTCGCCGGGCCGTCGTGGTTCCGAATGGGTGCTTCGGGTCGGTCAGAACGACACGCGCCCAGCGGCGTTCTTCGCTCGACCTCACGCCTTGGCGAAGCTCCGTTCTCCCCCTGCGGGAGAGGGGCCGGGGGTGAGGAAGTTCGGCCCGCGATCCGTCTGCTGGCATCTCGCGCGGACCGCGCCTCAACGTGGGGCGACGACGTCGAGCGTCACCTTCTGCGCCGCGCGCACAACGCCGTCGCTGACGATCAGCGTCACCTGGTAGGTACCCGCCTTCGCCGGCGCCGTCCAGATCACCGACTCGCCCGACTTCGCGCTCAGCGCGCCGTCCGCCGCCTGCCACGACGGCGTGAAGAGCGCGCCGTTCGGCTTCGTCAGCCTGACCGCGCCGCTGTCCGCGAGCTCGCTCACCGCCGGCCAGACGTCGCCGCCGCCGTCCTCCGCCGCCACATCGCTGATCACGACGCCGCCGAGACTGAACCGCTGCGCGAGCTGCAGCCGGAAGGCCGCGCTGAACCGGTTCGCGATCCACACCGTCCGCTTGCCGCCGCGCCCGGCGTAGCTGAAGGTCACCGCGCGCGCCGTGTCGTCCCAGCGCATGCCGCTGGCGCCGGCGCTCTGCGCCAGGTCCTGCGCCGTCAGCTTTACCGGCGATGACGGCGCGATGCTGGCCGCTACGTCCGTCGACACCTGGCTCGCCAGCGTCAGCGCGTCGTTCAGCGACATCGTCCGCAGGCCGTCGCCGCCGCGCTCGACGCTCAGCGAGCTGATCGTCAGCAGCAGCTTCGCCGGATCCACCTTGCCGGTGATGTAGTTGAGCGCCGCCTCGGTGTCCTGGAAGTACAGCTCCTGGTCGATGTTCGTCGCGATCTCGATCGAGTCCGCCAGCTGCCCGAGCTTCGCCCAGTCGTACGCCCCCGCATCGATGCTGCCGTTCTTGCTCATCGGCGCCGGCAGCGTCAGCGTCAACGTCCGCTGGTCGGCGTGCAACGCCATCGCCAGCTGCGACACGAAGTCGGTGAACTGGTCCTTCTGCTCCGGCGCCACGCTGTGGTAGTCGATGTCGATCCCGGCGAAGTTCCCCTGCTTCACGGCCGCGGCGATCGCCTGGGCGTGACGGGCGCGCAGCTGCGGCGAACGGAGGATCGCGTTCACCGTATCCGCGCTCGGCGCCACGATCGCCGGGACGACGGTATAGCTTGCCGGCGGCACCGCGGGCGGCGTGCCCGCGACGTCGCCCGTGTCTGTCGGGATGAAGGTCAGTGGGTGCAGCGTCGTCAGCGCCGCCGCCGCCGCTTGCTGCACCGTCGTGCCGGCCGGCAAGACGCCGGCGACCTGCAGCGACGCCTTCGTGCGGCGCAGCACGGCCACGTTCCCCGGCAACGATGGCACTTCGCCGCGCGCCGCCGAGCCGCCGGCGACCAGCGCCGCGTCGGCCAGCCGCTGCCACGCGCCGCCGCTGTAGGTGTAGAGCGCGAGGCTGCGCTCGTCCGTCTGCTTGTCCTTCAGCGGCACGGTGAGGCGCGAGCCGCCACGCTTGTTCGCCGGCGCCGCGAGGTCGAACAGCCCGCTTTCCGCGACGAGTCCCGCCGGCAGCTTCGGCATCCCGGTGCGCACCGTCGACGAGTACGTGTCCGAGTTCACCGGCGCGCCGCCGTCGTTCGCGCTCGCCGCGCCGCCGCCGCGGCTCAGCACCGAGATCGGCGGCAGCACGAGCACCAGCAGCAGAACCGCCAGCCCGACGATCGTACCGATGATGTAGGCCGCGGCCCGGTCAGGCGCCGGCGGCTTCGCGGCATCGGTGAGGAGCGGATCGAAGGGGCCCCGCGGTTCCCTTGCCATGATTGGCCGTAGCCCGGCGGGCGACGGCGCGTACCTCCCCTATCCCATCCACCTGCGGGGCCGCCCGAGCGACGACGGCCCCGCTGCGGCCGCCTGTGTGCATCGGGCCGCGGGCGCGTCCCGGCGCCGGTGACGGAGACGCCCGCGCGTCGCCACGCGCATCCCGGCGGCGCCCCACGATCTTTCCCGCTCCGCCCGCGTGCGTCAACCCCCGTTCCGGCCGGCTGTTGGTGTTCCGAGATTCTGTCCTCACTAACTGTTCTGTGATTTTGTCCTCT
>JADMII010000045.1 GCA_015478665.1 Dehalococcoidia bacterium | reverse complement strand
TACGCATCGTCGCGACGGCGCTTCTCGAACCCGGCGACACGGTCCTTGTGCAGCAGCCTTGCTACCAGGCACTGCGAGAGACGCCGGCGTCACTAGGGGCGCACATCATCGACTGGCGTCCGGCTTTAGGCTGGGACTTCGGCTTGGATGCACTGCCGGATGGCGCGGCGCGCGCCTCTGCGATCTTCCTGAATAGCCCGCACGGTCCGAGCGGATCGATGATCGGCGGTCGATACGCGGGCCCTGCCCGCCTTGTCGCGGACGAGGTCTACCGGCCGATCACCCTCGTTCCCCGACATCGCGCACGGTCCGTACTCGAACGCGGCGACGCGAGCGTCAGTATCAGCGACCTCTCGAAACCGCTGGGGCTCGGCGGGCTGCGCATCGGCTGGCTCGCGACGCACGACCGGGCGTTGCTCGCATCGTGCGCGCGTGTGCTCGATTACCACAGCGGCTCCGTGTCGAAGCTCTCAGCGCTGGTAGCGGCAGCTGCGCTGTCGCGCTTCGACGAACTGCTGGAGCCGCACCTGCGCCGCGCCCGCGCGAACCTCTCGCTGCTGGCCGCGTTCGTGGAGCAGCACGAGGCATGGTTCGACTGGACGCCGCCACAGGCGGGATACACGGCGCTCTTGCGATTTCGCGCTGGCGCAGCGCCACCGGCGCTGCATGCGGCGTTGCGCGATCGCGGTGTGTTCGCGCTCGATGGCGCCGTCTTCGACGCGCCGGACCATGTGCGCATCGGGTTCGGGCTCGATACGCCAGGCTTTGCTGAAGCGCTCGGTCTTTTCGGCGACGAAGTGCGGCGCCACATCGCTCCTTCGCCCGTACCCACGCCGCACGGCGACGTCATCGTGCTGGCGAAGGAGCCGCGAGCCGGCTACACGAAGACGCGGCTGGCCGCCGTGGTTAGCTCTGCGCGCGGGGCGGAGTTGAGCGCCGCCTTCCTGCGCGACACACTCGCCTTCGCCGCACTTCGGGGGCGGCGCCTGTACATCGCCTACGCACCCGAGGACGCGCGCGACGCGTTCCACACGCTCGCGCCCGATGCGCTGGCGTTCGCTCAGCCCGCTGGCGACCTGGGCGCGCGCCTCTCTCACGCGTTCGAGACGGTCATTCGCGAGGGTGGACTGCGGCCGGTGCTGATCGGTTCCGACAGCCCGACGCTGCCGGCGCACCTGCTTGCAGCGGCGCACGCGGCGTTGATGACGCACGACGTGGTGCTTGGACCGGCAGAAGATGGCGGCTATTACCTCATCGGCATGAACGCGCCACACGTTTCGCTGTTCTCTGGCATCAGGTGGAGCAGCGACGCGGTGCTGGAGCAGACGCTGGCGCGAGCGGCCGAGGCCCGCCTGCGCGTGTTCGTGCTGCCGTACTGGTACGACATCGACACCGCGTCGGACCTCGACCGACTCCAACGCGACCCGCTGCTGCGGGCCGAGTCGCGGCGCGCGCTGGCGATCGGCGCGCTGGCGGGGGCGGCGGCATCATGAGTAGCCAGCGACACGCCGCACACGCGAGCACGATCGTCACGATGCAGCTCGGCGTGTGCCTGGCCGTGCTGCTGGGGCTGATGTTCTTCTCGGGCGGCCTGTTCTATCTGTACACGTTCAACTACGACATCGGCCCGTACTTCACGATCACGCGCTTCATCCACTTCTACGCCGGCCTCGCGTCGATCCCGTTCCTGCTGGCAAAGTACGGCTCGACGGGGTACCGCTTCGCCGGCTATTACCTCCGTGTACCGCGATTCAAGAAGGCCGGGCCGCCGGGCCTCATTCCGCGCATCCTCTCGCCGCTGCTGGCCCTGGACTTCTTCGTCCTCTACTGCAGTGGCCTGTACATGCTCTTCCACTACTACTACACCGTCGCGAACA
Organism: Dehalococcoidia bacterium; assembly: GCA_015478665.1. GTDB lineage: Bacteria > Chloroflexota > Dehalococcoidia > DSTF01 > JACRBR01 > JADMII01. The sequence continues at coordinate 4,523 of JADMII010000045.1, read as the reverse complement.
TCTCGCCTGCGGAGATCAAGCCGGTGCAACTGCACCTCTGGGCGTCGATCCTCGCGGTGCCGCTGCTGGCGGCGCATCTCGGCTCCCACCTGGTCGACACGGCGAGGGGGCTGGCGCGCGAGCGCCGCGAGCTGCTGGCGCAGCAACCACTCTCGTCCGAGTCGGCGCGACGCGTCATCACGCGGCGGGCCTTCGTCGGGACGGTCCTGGCGGGCGGGCTCGGGCTGGCGATTGGGTTCCAGAACACACCGCTCGTGCACAAGGAGTTCGCGGGGCTGTTCATCGGCCGCATCCCGCGCGAGGAGCGCGGCGGGCCGGGTGACTTCCCGGTTGAGACGCTGTTCGGCAAGCGCACCGTGGACGTGGCGGCGTGGCGGCTGAGGATCGACGGCGCCGTCGAGCGCGAGATCGGGCTGACGTACGCGGAGCTACTGGCGCTGCCGATCGCGACGAAGCGCATTCGCATCAGCTGCGTCAGCGGCTGGTCGTCCCAGCCGACGTGGTCGGGGCCGCGTGTGCGCGACGTGCTGGAGATGGCGGGCGCGGACCCAATGGCGAAGGGCGTCGACTTCCACAGCGTGTCGGGCTACGCGTTCGGCTGGCACCGACACCGCCTGGTGGGCGACGACGCGATCCTGGCGACCCACGTCAACGGCGCACCGCTGTCGGACAACCACGGCTTCCCGGTGCGGCTGATCGTGCCCGGATACCCCGGCCAGAACATGGTGAAGCAACTCGACCGGATCACGGTGCGCGCCGAGAAGGAGAAGTTCAATCCGGACTTCCATCTGACGTCGCTGGCCGGCAGCGACAACGCGTGCGCGCGCAGCGCCGCAGCGGAGGCCTGATGACGGCGATGATACCGCCGCCGACGATCCTGCTCGAAGACATCAACCTGCGCTCGTCCATCGCGCGCGAGCTGCCGCACGAGCTGTACATCGAGACGACGAACCGCTGCAACCTGAAGTGCCGCACCTGCCCGCAGTACTTCGGTATGGCGGAAGAGTTCGCCGACCTGACGCTGGCCCAGGTGGAGCGGATCATTAGGCAGTTTCTATCGGTGCGGCGCATCGTGCTGCACGGCATCGGCGAACCGCTGCTCAACAAAGACCTGCCGGCGATCATCCGCGCCGTCAAGGCGCACGGCGCGCACGCGCTGTTCAATTCGAACGGACTGCTGCTGCGCGGCCACCTTGTCGAGCCGATCGTCGACGCCGGGCTCGACGAGGTGCGCGTATCGGTCGATTCCGCCTCGGCGGAGACATATAAGCTGGTGCGCGGCGTCGACGGCTTCGCGACGATCATCGCGAACCTGCACGCGCTCGCCGGACTGAAGCAGCGGCTGGGGACGACGGCGCCGCGCGTTTCGCTCTGGATCACGGGGATGAAGACGAACGTGGGCGAGCTGCCGCAACTCGTCCGGCTTGCCCACGAGATCGGCGTCGCGGAGGTGTACCTGCAGCGGCTCGTGTATTCGGGCCGCGGGCTGGCGGTCCAGGACGAGGCGCTGTACGGGCAAGCCGGCGAGGCCGAACTCGACGCCGTGCACGAGGCGGAGGTGCTGGCGCGCGAACTCGGCGTCTCGCTCCGGGGCTCCGGCGAGGCGACGGCGGGAGCGCTGCTGCCCGACGGGTCCGCGGCGCGATCGTACACGGCCTGCCGGCGGCCCTGGTCGCTGATGTACGTGACGGCGAACGGGAACGTGCTGCCGTGCTGCATCGCTCCGTTCACCGGCGCGCATTACGACGGCCTGGTGCTTGGCAATGTCTTCGAGCAATCGGTCGAGGAGATATGGAACGGACAGCGGTATCACCAGTGGCGCGCGGCGATGCTCTCGGAGCGGCCGCCGGAAGCGTGCGCGGGCTGCGGCGAAGGCTGGAGCCTCTAGCGCTCGCGCGGCTGCTCGCGGCCCGATGGACGGAAGCCACCGCGTATGCGGCGTCGTTCGCGGCAGTCGTGCTGTTCGCGCGCTTCGCCATCGAGCGGCACCGGTCGTTCGAGAGCACCGCCTACGACTTCGGCTTCTTCGACCAGATCGTCTGGAACACGTCGCACGGGCGCTTCTTCGAGACGACCTTCGTGCCCTACAACTTCCTCGGCCAGCATTTCGAGCCGGTGCTCCTGCTGTTCGCCCTCGGATATCGCCTGGGTGCCGGTGCCGAATCGTTGCTCGTTGCGCAGAGCGCGTTCGCAGGCGCGGCGGCGATCCCGCTGTACTACGCTGTGCGGCGCGCGACGTGGAGCGGCGTCTGCGCGCTGATGCTGACCATGGCGTTCCTGCTGAGCGCGCCGTTGCACATCGCGCTCGATTTCGACGTCCATCCCGAGATGATGGGCTTCTTCTTCGTCTTCGCGGCCACGTACTACCTCGCCGCCGGGCGCCCGGGCGCGACGGTGTTCTCGCTGCTGCCGCTGTTGGCGCTGAAGGAGGACATGCCGCTGGTGCTGGCGGCCTTCGCGCTGCTGCTCTTCGCACGCGGGCATCGGCGGCACGCGGTGCTGCTGTCCGCGGTCGCAATCGCTTGGACCGTCGCCATCGTGCTGGTGGCGATGCCACTGATCCGCGGCGGCTCCAGCGACCTCACCCAGCGCTACGGCTACCTGGTCGAAGGCTCGACCATCGGCAGTGTCGCCCCGCACATCATCGGCCGGGCGGCTGGGCGTTTGCTCGATGGCGCAGCGCACGCGCTTCTGCGGCTGGAGTGGTCGCTGGGATTCACCGCGATCCTCAGCCCGCTGACGCTCGCCGCTGCTGCCCCGAGCATCTTGGTCGCGGCGCTCTCCGACCACCCGCAGCAGTCGCGATTCGACCTGCAGTACTCGATGGCGCCGCTGGCGCTGTCGTGGGTCGCCGCCATCGTGGGCGTCCGTGACCTGGCGCGCGGCCGAGGCGTCGCGCGCTTGCTGCGCGTCGCCGATCGCTTTCGGCCGGCGGCGACGATGGCGATCAGCGCCGCAGTGCTGTGCGCCAGCATCGCCACGTTCGCGCATTCCAGCCCGTATTCACCTGCGAACGCCCGTTACGCGCCGAGCGCGGCGCACCAGCAGGCGCTCCGCGAGGCACTTGCCGCGATCCCCGATGGGGCGAGCGTCAGCGCGCAGGGCACGCTCGTGCCGCACCTCTCGCAGCGCCCGAAGATCTACGAGTTCCCTGACATCGAGCGCGCCGAGTACGTGATCATCGACCCGTCGCTACCGGTGAGCGGGCAGGCGCGCGCGGCCGGCTACGATCGCGTGCGCCGCGAGTTGCCATCGCTCGGCTACAGCGAGGTCTTCTCGCGCGAGGGGGTGCGCGTGTTCCGGAGGACCGAGTGAGCGTCGTCGTGATCATCCCGGCGCTGAACGAGGAATCCGCGATCGGGCGCGTTGTCGCCGGGATCCCGCGCGGCCGGGTCGACGAGATTGTCGTCGTGGACAACCGAAGCACCGATGGCACGGCGGTCAACGCGGAGGCGGCAGGCGCGCGCGTGGTCTTGCAGCCGGAGCGCGGCTACGGGGCAGCGATGATGGCGGGCGTCGAGGCGGCGCCCGACGCGCACATCTACGTCTTCATGGACGGCGATGATGCGGACACACCGGATCGCCTTGGCGAGATGATGGACCTGATCCACACCGGGCGCGCTCAGCTCGTGCTGGGCGTGCGGACGCGCGATGTCGAGCGGGGTTCATTGCTGTGGCACCAACGGTTGGGCAACAGGCTCGTCGTCGCGCTGATCTCCCGCATCAGCGGGCGACGTCTCCGCGACCTGCCGTCGCTCAAGGCGATCGATGCAGCGACGCTACGCTCGCTGCGGCTGCGAGAGCGGACGCACGGCTGGACCGCCGAGCTCATCGCGAAGGCTGCGGTGCGCGGCGTGGCCATCGCGGAAGTGGACGCGGGGTACCGTCGGCGGATCGGCCGCTCGAAGGTGAGCGGGTCTGTGAAGGGGAGCGTGCTCGCGGCGTACCGGATTCTCGCCGCCGTCGTGCGCGTCTGGAGGACGGAGGGGCGACGATGAACATGCGGCCATCGGGGTGGGGGACCTTACTGGGCACGGCGGTGGCGCTCGCGCTGCTGATCGTCGCCGCGGCCACCCTGCGGAGCGCAGAAGGGTCCACCTACAAGGTGCTCGTCGCGGTGTGGCTCTGGGCGCTGCCGGTCATCGGCGCGTTTGCGACGATGGGCTACCTGCTCGGCAAGGGGGCCGAGTCGCTCCACTGCGGGGAGGAGCAGCCGCGATGACCACGGCGAAGAAGCCCGCGACCGGCATCTTCGCCGAGGCGGATCGCCTCGGCCGCCATCTTGAGCGCCGGCTCGACGAGATCGAAGCGTGGGTGTCTGCGCGGCCATTCGGGTCGCCGCTGCTGGGGATCGGGACCGCGCTCGCCGTGATCGCCGGCGGACTCGCGGCGTTCGTGGCCGCGCTTGTGGTGGTCGTTCAGCTATCGTCATGATCCGAAGGCGAAAGCATGAACGAGCGTCCACATCCCTGACGAGCCGTTCTCAGCTCACCGCTTGACTTCGTGCGACACGACGCGAATAT
>JADMII010000063.1 GCA_015478665.1 Dehalococcoidia bacterium | reverse complement strand
GGGACTGTTGCCGAACTCATGCGGGGCGGCCGATCGTGATATGATCCGTTACGGGCGCGTGCCTCCGAGAAGAGGAGGCAGCGTATGATGGGTCGGCGCGACTTCGAGGCCAAGCTCTACTACCAGCTCTCACTCGAACAGCTCGTACCCGAGAACCACCTGCTGCGGCGCGTCGCTGCGGCGATCGACTTCTCCTTCGTCCGCCCGCTGTGCCGCCCGTACTACAGCCACACCGGACAGCCGTCCGTCGACCCCATCGTGATCTTCAAGATGCTGCTCCTCGGCTACCTCTACGGCATCACCTCCGAACGCCGCCTCGCCGAGGAAGTCGGTCTGCATCTGGGCTATCGCTGGTTCCTGGGCTACGACTTCGATACGCCAACGCCGGACCACAGCGTCCTCTCCAAAGCACGCGCGCGATTCGGCAGCTCGGTCTTCGAGGAGTTCTTCCGGCAGTCGATCGAACTCTGCCGCGCGGCGGGCCTTCTCGACGACGGGCCCGTCTACGTCGACAGCACGCTGATCCGTGCCAACGCATCGGTCGATTCGCTTGCGCGCCGCGAGGAGATCGCGCAGCCACCGCTGTCGGTGGCGGAGTACCTGCGCCGGCTCGACGAGGAGAACGCCGCGCCCACCGACGAGCCGCCGCCTGACGGTAGGCGGACGGGCCGCAGCGGCACGTGGCCACGCCGGCCGAACCGGGAGCTGCAGAGTCGCACCGACCCCGATGCGACGCTCGTCAACCGGCCGGAGTTCGGCCGCCACCTCGCCTACAAGGCACATGTCGCGGTCGCAGGGCGGCGGGGCCAGGTGATCACCGCCGCGGTGGCCACGACCGGTGCGGAGGCGGACGAGCACTTGCTCGCGGAGGTGCTTTGGCACCACCGCCGCCTCAGCAAACACGCGGTCCGTGCAGCGGTAGCGGACGCCAAGTATGGGACGACGGACAACTACCTCCACCTCGATCAGGCGGGGATCACCGCCTTCATCCCGACGACGCGCTTCGGGAACCAGCACACAGGCATCTGGGGCCGCGCGCACTTCCAGTGGCTGCCGGAGGAAGATGCGTTCCTCTGCCCCGCCGGCGAGCGTCTGCGTCGTGTGTCCAACATGAGGGGGACGCAGCGCGTTCGCTATCAGGCGCCGAACGACACCTGCGCTGCGTGCATACACCGCGCCCGCTGCGCGCCGGCGGGCAGCCCACGTTCGCTGCATCGCTCCTGGGCACAGGATCTCGTCGAAGTCGCGCAGGAACGGATCACAAGCCCGCTTGGACGTCGGCGACTCGTCGAGCGGAAGACATACATCGAGGGTGTCTTCGGCCTGGCGAAGG
>JADMII010000044.1 GCA_015478665.1 Dehalococcoidia bacterium | reverse complement strand
TGAAGGCGTCGATGCCGGCGAACTCGGCGCTGGCGATGCCGCTGACGAGCGCCTTCTTGAGCTCGATGTTTTCGGGCTGATGGCGCACCAGCTCCCGCATGGTGAAGAGATCCTGGTAGAGGCTGGCATCGCCGATCTTCTCGCTCAACTCGCGCTTCTCCTCGTCGGAGAGGTACATCGCCGGCCGGTAGGGCGGGTCGCGGCGCGATTCGGTCTGCTTGACGTGCTCGGCGAAGGTGTGCATCGCGAACCTCCAGTGGTGGTGGCGAAGCGTGTTGAACGCTTCGGCGCGGATGGACTATACTACGGACGAATCGTTTTGTAAAGGGCAAATATTGCTGGACGAGGAACGAACCGATGCCCCAGCCTGACGCCGTCCACGCCATGGACGACACCAACCTCGATCGGCTCGAGCGCCTGAAGCACGTGGCGCGGCTCTACGGAGATGCCGTCGGCATCATCGACACGCTGCGCATCCAGGGCTGGTCGGAGGGCGGACTGACGCTGGCGCAGCTGCGGCTGCTCTGGTCGCTGCGCGATGAGGACGGCCTTCCGGTCGGCGCGCTGGCCGAACAGTTGGGTGTGAACCCTTCGACGATCACCGGCCACGTCGACCGCCTGGTCCGCCAGGATCTCGTGCGACGCGAGGAGGACAGCGTCGACCGGCGCATCGTCCGCAACTACCTGACCGATGATGGTCGCGTGATCGTCACGGCGGTGCTGCAGGTGGCCGGCGCCTACATCGTCAACATCTTGCGGCGCCTGTCCGAAGACGACCTCGACGGTCTCGAACGCTCGCTGACCGCGCTCAACGCCGCTGCCGCGGAGGCGCGACGCGGGGGCGCGTAGTCTGAGCCGATCTACTCGGCACAGGCTGTTGGCGTCGCGCGCGCTTGCAACGGCAGCGACAGGCGAACCGGAACGCCTGGATGTGGGCGCGCTCTTCAGATGTTCGAGCGGCTCTGGCCGCCATCGACGTTGATGCAGGCGCCGGTGACCCAGCTGGCGCGCGGCGAGCAGAGGAACGCGACCACCGCGGCGACCTCATCGGCACGGCCAAATCGCCCCAGGGCGATGTTCTGTTCGACGAAGTGCGCCATCGCCTCCGGGTCGGCTTCGGCGCGGCGGTCCCAGGAGCCGCCGGGGAAGCGGATCGAACCCGGGGCGACGGAGTTAACGCGGATGTTGTCGGGGGCGAGCTGCAGGGCGGCGTTTTTGGCGTGACTGATCATCGCCGCCTTCATCGCGTTATAGGGCAGCCCACCGCCGGACTCGCGTCCGTAGATCGAGGCGATGTGGACGATGGCGCCGCCGCCGCGCACGCGCATCTCCGGCACGACCGCCCGCGTGGCGCGGGCCGCGGCTTCGATGTTGACGCGAAAGGCGGCATCCCAGCCGGCGTCATCGTCCGGGAACGAACCTCCGGCGTTGTTCACGAGGATATCGATGCCACCGAGCTGCGCCGTCGCTTCTGCGACCATCCGCTCGATGCCGTCGGCCCGGGTGACGTCGGCGACGATCGCGGCGGCGCGGACGCCCGCGGACGCGGTCTCGGCAGCAGCCGCGCGCAGCCGCGGCTCATCGCGCGCCACCAGCGCGACGTCGCACCCCTCGGCGGCCAGCGCGCTCACGATCGCCCGTCCGATGCCGCGCGAGCCGCCCGTGACGAGCGCCACTGTTCCGCGGAGGTCGAGGTCCATCGGGGCATGCTAGCGGATGCCGCTGGTTGGGGGTGGGAGAGCGGAGGTCAGAGTCAGAGGGTGGCGGTCGGAGCCACGAGCGAGGGCGAAGCGAGGATGCTGGATCGCTCCGTCCTCGCCCGTCCGTCGGCGGGCAGCGATGCCATCGCGAACAGCGGCGACTCTGCTGCGGCCTCTCACTTCGCACAGCCTGCTTCGTACGTCAGTGATGCGTCACTGCAGGATGACGCCGTTGTGCTCGCAGAGGGCGATGGCGGCGGCGCGGATGGCGGCGGCGGCGCCCGGCGCGATCGCCCCCTCGAATCGCAGCGCCATCACCACGGTACCGCGGCGGACGAGGAGTCGACCGTCCGCGGCCGAGGCGGCGGCGACGTCGGTGACGGCCTGCCCGCCAGCGGGGCGCATGGCGACGGCCTCTGACTCGCCCACCGGAACCCGTGCGGGCGCGGCGTCCTGCCCGGCTGCCAGATGGCGCAGCGCCCAGCGCGGCAGCACCGCGACCTCCTGCCGGACGAGCGCGCCCGAGCGCTCCTCCGCGAAGGCGACCGGCAGCGAAGCCAGCATCAGCGCCGGGTAGGACGTGCCGGCGAGCAGCGAGTCTACGCCGGTGTCGACGGGGCGCCAGGCGCCGGGGAGGTCGTCGCAGGTCAGCAGCGCATCGCCGAGCAGCCCTTCGACGAGCCGCGCCTGCAGGACGGGCGGGACATCGGCGACACAGTCTTCGGCCGCGCGCTCGCGGACGGGGCGGTGCTTGCGGCTCAGCGTGAGGACGGTGGGCAGCGCGAAGGACATTCCGGACTCTCCTGCGGTGTTTGTTGGATAACAGAACCATATCGGCGGCGGCGAGGACGTTACATACCCCTTTCAGGTGCATGCATTCGTCAGGTCGCCAGCAAACACGAGCATCGCTGAGGGACAGCACGAGAACGCGAACGGTCACCGGAAAACCCGAACAGATCGCAGCCGGAGCGCGCCTGCGCCGGCGAGCGCGCCTCTGTCCGCCGCAAGACGGTTCTGCGGATCTTCGCAGATCGTCCCGACGAGCGAACTCGCGATGCCCGACGCGCCGGGCGCGAACCGGTGCGTGACCCGGCCGGCACCGCTGACACCGCAGTTGCGGTGACCGACGGAGCTCTTCGTCGCCGCAGCCGGCGTCGGGTCAGGGCGTGGCGAGGATCTTGCGCACGATCGGTGGCATCAGGGCGGCGAGCGGCGATGGCTGCTCGGAGACGTCGTTGATTTCGAAGCCGCGCGGCGTCGTGCGGTACGTGCGGAAGCCCTCGACGCTGATCTTCAACTTCCGGCAGATCTGCTTCGCCCGCGCGCCGTAGCCGACGGGGACGTACAGGTAGAAGGCGACGTCCTTGATCGCGGCGTAGCGGGCCCACGTGCGCTTCGCTTCCGCCGCGCTCACCTGCTCGGCGTTGGCGACGGCGACGCTGATCACCAGATGCGTCTCGCCCGTCGTCAGCTTTTCGACGACGACGATATCCGGCGCGATCTCCTCGCGGCCGACCTGCACGCCCATCGCCACGTCGGGCACATTCACATGCGTGCGGTACGCCGGGTGCTTCGGCGTCGGGAACTGGAAGCGCCGCGCGGCGATCTCCTGGATCGCCTTCGCGCGCTTGTCATCGATCGTGCGGGCCGTGCGGTCGAGCAATTGGTCGACATCTTCCCAGCGAGTATCGAGCGTCATGGCAGGCTCCGTGCGGCGTGCGCTTGTAGCTTCATCTACAAGATTAGTGCGAAATTGCACAATCGGCAAGACGCGATTCCCCGAACAGAGAGGCACGGTCCGCGATGATGCCCGGCGGTTGAGTGCGGCCACTCGGGTCAGAGTGCCGCGGACGGCGTATGCTGAGGGCATGCGCATTCTCGCGGTCGACATGGGGACGGGCACGCAGGACATCCTCCTGTTCGATTCCGGCGAGCCGATCGAGAACAGCATCAAGATGGTGATGCCCAGCGCGACGCAGGTGGCGGCGGGGCGCATCCGGCGGGCGACGGCGGCGGGTCGCGGACTGCTCCTGACGGGCGTGATCCAGGGCGGCGGTCCCTGCCACTGGGCCCTCAACGACCACCTGGCGGCGGGCGGCGCCGCGTACGCGACGGCCGAGGCGGCGAAGACCTTCGACGACGACCTGGCGCAGGTCGCGCGGATGGGCGTGCGCGTCATCGACGAGGCGGACGCGGAGGCGCTGCGGCACGAGCGGCACAGCCCGGCGCAGGTCCATGGCATGGGCGTCCGACCGATCCCTTGGGACGAGGCGCAGCGGCCGCACCTGTTGGAGCACGTCGAGCTGCGAGACCTCGACCTCGGCGCCATCCGGGCGGCGCTGGCCGCATTCGACGTCTCCGGCGACTTCGACGGCCTGGCGCTGGGCTGCCTGGATCACGGCGCCGCGCCGCCCAACTACAGCGACCGGCTCTTCCGCTTCGACCACCTGAGGCGCGTCGTCGAGGCGCGCAACGACCTTCTCGCCTTCGCCTACGCGCCGGACGCGCTGCCGTCGTACCTGACGCGCGCGCGTTCGATGGTCGACACGGCGCGCCGGCAGGACGCCCGGACAGCGATCGCCTTTCTCGACACGGGCGCCGCCGCGGCGCTGGGGGCGCTGCAGGACGCGAAGGTGGCGGAGGCGGGCGAGCAGCTGGTGCTGAACCTCGGCAACATGCACGCGCTGGCGTTTCATCTGCGGGGCACCCGGATCATCAGCCTCTACGAGCACCACACCGGCGAGCTGACGCGCGAGCAGATCGAGGACTTCACGCTGCGCCTGATGGCGGGCACGCTGCCGCACGAGGACGTCTTCGGAAGCAAAGGACACGGCGTGTTCTATGCGGATCGCGGCGCGGCGACGGAGCGGGGCGACGGCGTGGCGCCGATCGTCGCGGTGACGGGACCGCAGCGCGGCAAGCTGCGCGGGAGCGAGCTGCAGCCGTACTTCGCGACGCCGCACGGCGACATGATGATCAGTGGCTGCTTCGGCCTGCTCCGGGCGTTCGGCGAGGTGCACCCGGAGGCGCGCGACGAGATCGGGCGGGCGCTCTCGGGCTGATTCCATCCGAGCCGCACGGCGACCCGACCTTGGCTCCGTGGGCGGTCTGATGAGCCCGTCGCGGCGAGCGCAGTTGGCGCGGGCACCGGGAGACTCCGCACCGGGGCGCAGGCGTTTCAGTGCATCTCCTGGCCGCCGGTGATGTTGATCGCCTGGCCGGTCATGTAGTCCGCCTCGTCACTGGCGAGGAACGTGATTACCTTGGCGACGTCGGCGGGGGAGCCGACGCGGCCCAGCGGGATCGAGGGCAAGATCGTGCCGGCGACGTCCTCGAACTTGAGCGCGCCGCCGCTCGCCGTCTCGATGCCGCCGCGCAGGAGCGGCGTATCGATGGTGCCGGGGCAGACGCAGTTCACCGTGACCTGATGCGCCGCCACCTCCTTCGCGAACGCCTGCGTGAAGAGCACGATGCCCGCCTTCGATGCACAGTACGGCGTGAGCATCGGATAGCCCGTCTTCCCCGCCTGCGACGCGACGCTGACCACCCGGCCGCCGCCGCCCTGCGCGATGAACTGCCTCGCCGCCGCCTTCGAGCACAGGAAGACGCTCTTCAGGTTGACCGCGATGGTCCGGTCCCACGCCTCCTCGGGCATGTCGACGATCGGCACGGGTGGGTTGCCGATGCCGGCGTTGTTGACGAGCACATCGAGCCGGCCGAAGCGTGCGATCGTCTCTCCAAAGACGCGCTGAACGTCGGCGCTCGAGCTGACGTCACCCTGCAGCAGGATGTGCTCGGCGCCGGGCGCCTCCCGCGCGAGCACGGCTGCCGTCTCGTCGAGGTGCGCCTGCTCGAGGTCGACGAGCGCGAGCCGGGCGCCCTCGTGGGCGAACCGCAGCGAGACGCCGCGGCCGATGCCGCGCCCGCCGCCGGTGATCACTGCGACGCGTTGCTGCAGGAGCAATGGTGGTGTCCCTTCGTCGTCGTTGGGTTTGCGAATGCAGTGTCAGCGGTCGTGAGGGGAAGCTCAAGTCGATGTGGGCGACACGTTCAGCCATGCGAGCCAGAGCTCGACGGGCGGCAGGGAGACCGCGGGTCGAGCGCAACGCCGTAACCCTCATTGCCTCGCTACGCTCAGTTGCCTCGCGGCTTGGCTCACCTCGATGATCGGAGGAGCTCCACACTCCCCTTGACCGCGATCAGCCGGCATGCCTACGCTGATCTCGAACACATGACCTAACCGCGCGCCGGCATCAGGAGGCCCGCCCTGCCGCTCAGCCTGACCGAAGACCGCCTCCGCAAGGTCCTCGAGCTCGAGCGCAAGATGCGCTGCGGCGACCGCGCTGTGACCGCCGGCCTCGATATCTTCCTGACCAACCTCAAGCTCCACGAGGCGTCGCAACTCAGCGACGACGTGCTCGGGCGCATCCAGATCCTGCCGGGCAGCGGCTATCGGGCACTGCCACCGGCGCGACGCCGCCAGTGGCTCGAAGACACGCTCGCCGTGCTCAAGGGCGCCCACACCGGCGCCGCCGCGTCGCGTCCGGCGCGCGCCCCGACACAGGCCGCGGGCGCCATTGCCGCACGGCCGTCGCAGCGACCGCTCGTCGAAGCGACGCCGCGGCTCACGCCGGATGACGTCGCGCGTCTGGGCGTCGATGCGCCCGTGCACGCCCTCAAGCGTGTGCCGTTCGCGCTGGCGGTGAAGTTCGACAAGCTCGGCGTGCACACCGTCCGCGACCTGCTGCTCTTCTTCCCGCGGCGCCACGCCGACTACGGCGACCCCGTGCCGGTCTCGCAGCTCGAGTTCGGCCGCGAGCAGACGGTGCGCGCGCACGTCTGGAGCGCGAAGGAGCGGCAGTTCGGCTACCGGCTGCGGGCGAGCGAAGCGACGGTCGGCGATGCGACGGGGATGATGACCTGCGTCTGGTTCAACCAGCCGTGGATCGCCAAGCAGCTGCCGACGAACGCGGAGATCGTCGTCTCCGGCCGCGTCGCGGAGTACCAGGGGCGGCCGAAGTTCGACAATCCGGAGTGGGAGATCTGGAGCGACGACCTGCTGCATACCGGCCGCCTCGTGCCGGTGTACCCGCTGACCGCCGGCCTGCCGAACCGGACCGTGCGCCCGGTGATGCGCGAGGCGCTCGATGGCTACGCGCATGCGCTGCCCGACCCGCTGCCGGACGAGATGCGCCGGCGGCTCGGCCTCATCCCCATCGCGCAGGCGGTGGCGCAGATGCACTACCCGTCGGACCGGCCGGCGCTCGAGGCGGCGCGCCGGCGGCTCGCGTTCGAAGAGCTGCTGCCGATCCAGCTGACGATGCTGCTGCGCCGTCG
>JADMII010000013.1 GCA_015478665.1 Dehalococcoidia bacterium | reverse complement strand
ATCGGACAGCTGCCCATCGCCGTGTAGACCGCGGCCTTCAGAGCGAGGATGATGTTAGCCATTTACACCACTTGACGGGACATGACCCGCCGCCAAGGCCCGCGCCAAGATGGGACGCGCCTACCCGGCGCTGCCACATCTCCGCGCTGCGGCCGCTTGAACACGTCACATTCCCTGTGCAGAGACACTAGTAGAGCATCATGCAGTCGACTTCTTCGCCCGCCGCGATCCCCGGCAGATCCTCGGGCACGATCGCCAGCGCGTTGCCAGCTGCCATCGAGGTGAGCACGCCGGAACCCTGCGAGCCGGTGAGAACGGCGTGCCAGCGGCCGTCGCGCCGCGTGACGATCGCCCGGGCGAAGACCCGGCGCGCGTCCGTGTTCTCGATCCGCTCGTCGGCGATCGCGCGGACGAGCGGGCGCTGCCAGTCGCTGCGGCCGAGCATGGTGAAGATCGCCGGCCGGCCGAAGAGCTCGAACGACACCATGGAGCTGACAGGATTGCCGGGAAGGCCGATGTGGGGCACGCGTCGGCCGCCGGAAGGAAATGCGCCGAACGCCAGCGGCTTGCCGGGGCGCATGCGCACCGTCCAGAAGTCCACCTCCCCCTCCTTCGCCAGCACGTCCTTCACGACGTCGTAGTCGCCGCGCGAGACGCCCGCCGACGTGACGAGCATGTCGGCGTCGAGGCCCTCGCGCAGCTTCGCGGTCAACGCCTCGACCGTGTCCTGCGCGATGCCGAGCCGCTTCGGGATGCCGCCCGCTTCCAGGACCATCGCGGAGATGCTGTAGGCGTTGCTGTCGTAGATCTGCCCCGGCCGCAGCGGCTCGCCCGGCTCCCGCACCTCGTCGCCGGTCGAGAGCACCGCCACGAGCGGCCGCCGGTGCACGCGCACGCGCGCCCGCCCGAGCGACGCCAGCACGCCACACTGCGCCGCCTGCAGCAGCGTGCCCGCGGCGATGATGCGCTGGCCGCGGCGCACGTCTTCGGCGGCGTCGCGCACGTTCGCGCCCGCGCCCGCCGCCTTGCGGACGCCGACGACGTCGCGCGATTTCGCGAACGAGCCGAACGCGCGTCCCTCCGGCTCGTCGGTCTCCTCGAAGGGCACGACCGCATCGGCGCCGCGTGGCATCGGCGCGCCGGTCATGATGCGCACGGCCGTACCGGCGCCTACTTCGCCGTCGAAGACGTAGCCGGCGGCCAGCTCGCCGACGACGCGCAGCATCACCGGTGCGGCGTCGCTCGCGCCGGCCGTTTCGGACGCGCGCACGGCGTAGCCGTCCATCGCCGTGTTGTCGTGCGGCGGGATGTCGATGTCTGAGACAACGTCCTCGGCGACGACCTGGCCGATCGCGTCGAGTACCGGACGCTCTTCGGCCGGCAGGACGCTGCAGTAGGACAGGATCCGCTCGCGCGCCTCGTCGACCGAAATCATCGTCTGCCCCCTCGTCGTCGCTGCTGGTCGGGGTGCTCCGGGCGGGACAATATGCGTGCCCGCCGCCCGGATCCGGCTGCATGACTCAGCCTATCAACTCGCGATCGCTGCGGCTGGTCAGGGAGCTGGCCGTGGGAACCCGCGGGATGCAGCCGATCTACGTCTGCATCGGTGGCGCGGCCGCAGCTCGCACGTCGCGCGCGGTCGGCCGCCGGCGCGTGCGACGAGGGGCCGCCCGGTAGCGGCGGCCACTTCGCGCTTCGTGCGTGGTGCTACGAGCCCTTCACGGAGACCAGGAGCGACACCTGCTGGTAACCGGACACGTCGGACTTCGAGATCGTCACCGTCGCCGTCTGGCTGCTGTCACTGCCGTTGCTGTACGAAAGCAGGAACTCGCCGCCCGTCTCCGATGCCAGTGTCTGCGTCCAGTTGCGCTTCGGCAGCTCGTTCTTGAAGTAGTCCGAGATCGTCGAAGCGTCGTCCTTCGAGTAGAACTCGACCGTGTAGAGCTTGTTGCCGTTGCTGCTGATCGAGCTGGCGCTCGTCACGCGGGCGCCGGAAGGCAGCGGCACCCGATCCTTCGGGTAGTCGGACGGCAGCGATACAGCGTCCGGCAGCGAGCCGCCGCCGCTCGTCGACGTCGCGTCCGCCGAGCCGGAGGTGGACGAAGTCGACTCTGCGACTGGCGTCGTCAGGTTCTTGCCGATGATGATGCCGATGCTCGTCGTGCCGCCGCTGTTCGCGATGCTGACAAAGCCTTGTTGCGTCGCGTCGTTCTTGCGCTCGACACCGATGAACGACGTGCCGCCCGAGTTGATGGTGGTCGTCGTCTTCCACGGCGAATCCTGGAGCTTGCTCGTGTAGAACGACGACACCTTCTCCGCGCTGTCACCGGTCGTCCACGTCGCGTAGAATCCGCTGACGCCGCGCTGGCTCGATTCGACCCCGCCCTGGTACTTGGCGCCGCCGTAAATCGGGAAGTCCCTGGGGAAGCTGTCCGGCAGCGACTTGTTGCCGGAAACCTTCACGACCTGTCCGTCCGGTCCCTTCAGCGTCCTCGAGCCGCTGCCGCCACAGGCTACCGCCGGTACGGTCAGCGCCAGGGCCCCCAGCGTCAGCACCAAGGCGGAGAGCTTCCATCCGCGCATCCGCCTACCCCCTTTCGCTCAGTCATGTTCGGTTTGTGGATTTGCAAATGCTAATCGAGCGCACCGGCACATTGCAACATAAACGACGAAGAGCTACGGCAGGGCGGCGCAGTGGCTCGCGCCGGCCTCATTGCCAGAGGCAGCCGCGGCGGGCCGCACGCGCGGCGTCTTCGAGCGCGATCATCGGGAAGCGAAGCGCGCCGTCAGAGCGCCAGGCGCGGGCCAGCCCCTCGGCGACCATCTCCGCGTCGACGCTGAGCCCCGACGGCGTGTAGACGTAGCGCAGCAGCCGGCCGTACTTGTCACGCTCGCGGGCGTCCGCCCGCAGCCGCACGTCCGTGCCGACCAGCTGGCGCGTGCGTTCGGTGCCCTCGGAGGAGCAGGCCTGGCCGCGCTCGGTCGTATTGATGCCGTAGAAGCGGATCGTCTCGTCCTTGCCGTTGACCACCACGTGGATGGTGTCCCCGTCGACGATGCGCACCACACGCGCCGAATCCATCGTCGATGGGTCGGCGCAGAAGACGCTCCCCGTCGTCGGCGGCCCGCTCGGGTATGGCGGCGCGCAGGCGCGCGGCGCGGGATTCGAGGCGGGTGCGCCAGTCGGCGTCGGCGGATTCACGGCGATCGTCGCGGTCGCTGTCGCGGCGGCCGGCGTGCCGGTGGTCGTGGGGGCGCGGCCGCGGCTCGACGCCGACGCACAGGCGGCGGCCAGCAGCGCGCAGGCAACAACAACAAGGGCGGGTGCGATGCGCGCGCGTGGGCTCACGTCATCTCCTCTCCGGCGCGCATCGCCTGATCGATCAGTTCGATCACGTGGACGACGCGCACGTCGAGCCCGCGCTGCCGCGCGCCGGCCTCCAGCTGCATCATGCAGCCCGGGTTCGCCGTCGCGATGACGCCGGCGCCGGTCGTCATGACATCGTCCATCTTCTCAGCGAGCAGGCGCGCCGACATCCCGCGCTGCACGAGGCTGTACAGCCCGGCGCTGCCGCAGCAGCGGTCCGGCGCGGCGAGCTCGCGTAGCTCGAGCTCCGGGATGGCGCGAAGCAGCATCCGCGGCGCCTGCGTCACTTTCTGCGCATGCACAAGATGACACGAATCCTGGTACGTGACGGCGCCGCGCACTTCGCCGAGCGGCGGCAGCGGGTGCGCCGCGACGAACTCCAGCACGTCGCGCGTCATCGACGCGAAGCGCGCCGCGGCGCCGCGGTACGCCGGGTTGTCATCGAGCAGCTCGCCGTACTCCTTCATCGTCGAGCCGCAGCCGGCGGAGTTCACGACGATCGCCTCAACGCCGGCGCCCAGGAACGCGTCGATGTTGCGCCTCGCCAGCTCGCGCGCGGTCCTTCGGTCGCCGGCGTGCAGGCTGAGCGCGCCGCAGCAGACCTCCGCGGCCGGGAAGACGACGCGGTACCCCAGACGGTTCAGCACACGCACGGTCGCGGCATGGGTGCGGGGATAGAGATGGGGCATCACGCAGCCGCGCAGCATCGCGACGGCGCGCGCCAGGTTCGGGGGTTGCGGCGGCGGCTCGAACAGATGCGGCGCGACGACGGGCAGCGCCTGTTCGGCCGCTCGCAGCGCCCGCGGCATGCGCGCTCGCACGGTCGGCCGCCGCAGCAGCGCCGGCAGCGGCGAGCGCTCGTACGCCCGCAGCAACGCCATCAGCGCGGCGATGCGTCGTCGGTACGGCAGCAGCTGTCGCAGCGCCGTCGCGCGCAGCCGCCAGGACAGCGGCCGCTCGCCGCCTTCGAGCACGTTGGCGCGCGCCGTCTCCATGATCCGCCCGAAGCGCACGCCCGAAGGGCACGCCGTCTCGCACGCGCGGCACTGCAGGCAGAGGTCGAGGTGCCGCAGCAGCGCCGGCGCGGCCTCCGCCCGGCCCCGCGTCATCGCATCGATCAGCGCGATGCGGCCGCGGGGGGAATCGGTCTCCGTGCCGAGCTGCAGGTAGGTCGGGCAGGCCTGCAGGCAGAAGCCGCAGTGCACGCAGCGCGCGATGTCCTCACGCAGCGCCGCGCCGGCCGCTCCTGCAGCATCTCCCCGCGCGTCGATGGTCTCGCCCATGCTCACAGTCTGCCGACGAACCGCCCCGGCGCAAGGATGCGCTGCGGGTCGAGTTCGTGCTTGAGCCGCCGCATGATCGGGAAGTCGTTGCGGGTCGGGCCGAAGACGTCCGCGTCGCGCTTCACGGCGGCGGGCGCTGCACCGACGATCGTCGCGCCGTCGTGCTGCCGGGCGACCTCGCGCGCGGCGGCGATCGCGGCGCGAGCGGCGGCGTCGTCGGTCGCATCGCACGCCGCGCGGACGACGCCCGCGCTCACCGTGCAGCTGATCGTCGCATTCTCGATGGTCCCATCGAGCGCCTCCGCGGCGTCCGCGACGCGCGACGGCAGCACGCTCAGCCCCAGCATCACGGGTCGGCCGGCGAATCGCCGGCGCCACGCTGGCCAGGCCGTGGCGGCGTCGACCTCCCGCACGTCGGCCTGCATCCCGGCGGCGTTCTCGCGAAGCTCGCGCACCGAGCGCCCGACGGCCGATGCGCCGCCGGCCGCGCGCACCAGCGCACTCCAGCGGGCGGCGCCGCAGATCTCAGCGGCGGCCGCCGGCGCCAGCATCTCCGCCGCCTCGACCGCCAGCCCGGCGTCGCGCGCGGCGAAGAGCAGCATCGCCGCCCCGTGCGGCGAGTCGCAGGCGAGCGCGAGCGTCGTCGAAGCCGCGGGCCGCGGCGCCAGTTTGAACGTGACTTCGACGATGACGCCGAGCGTCGCGAGCGAGCCGATGTAGAGCTTCGACATGTCGTAGCCGGCGACGTTCTTCACGACGCGCCCGCCCGACCGCACCAGCGTGCCGTCGGCCTGCACGACCGTCAGGCCGATCAGCCAGTCGCGGGCGGTGCCGGCGGTGTGGCGCAGGCTGCCCTGCGCGTTCGCCGCCAGCGCGCCGCCGATGGTCGCGACGTCGCGGCCGGGCGGGTCGAGCGGCACGAACTGGCGCTCCGTCGCGAGCATCGCCTGCAGTTCCGCCAGGGGCAGGCCCGCTTCGACCGTCACGGTCATATCCGCCGGCTGGTAATCGACGAGCCGCTGCAGGCCGGTGCAGACCAGCGCCACGTCGTAGGCCGCGGGCTCGTTGCCGAGCGCCATGTGCGACCCCGCGCCCCACGGGATCACCGCGAGCCGCCGCCGATGCGCCTCGCGCAGGCACGCCTGCACGTCGTCGATGCTCCCGGCGAAGACCGCCACCGACGGCGCTCGCCCGTCCACGGCGAACGACGCCAGTCCGGCGCCGAGGATGCGCGCCCCGGCGGCGCCTGCGCGCACGGCAGCGACGAACGCATCGACCGGCCGCGTCGCCACGGCGTCAGACATACAGGTCGGCGCCGACGGCCGCCGCCGCTCGCTGCACCTGCGCCTGCGTCACCTCGCCGCAGCCGTGGTGCGTCGGGAAGGCCTTGCAGGGGTTGTACTGCTCGCCGGCGCCGAACGCCGCCTTGAGCCCCGCCATTGCCCGCAGGTCGTCCTCGCCGAAGATCCACGAAAGGAAGTCACGCTTCTCCAGCCCGACGCCGTGCTCGCCGGTGATGCTGCCGCCGGCGGCGACGCACGCCCGCATGATCTCGGCGCCCGCCTCCAGCACACGCGCCGTCACGCCGGGCTCGCGCTCGTCGAAGAGCAGGTTCGGGTGCAGGTTGCCATCGCCCGCGTGAAAGACGTTGGCGACGGCGAAGCCATAGCGCTCCGCGATCTCGTACGTCTGACGCAGCACCGCCGGCAGCCGCGTGCGCGGCACGACGCCATCGAGCACGTAGTAGTTGGGGAAGAGGTGCCCCAGCGCGCTGATCGACGCCTTTCGCCCCGACCAGAGCAACGCCCGGTCCGCCTCCTCGACGGCCAGCCGCAGCTCGCGCGCGGCGTTCGCGCGGCAGATCGCCGCCACCGCCTCCGCCTGCTCGGCCGTGCTCTCTTCGAGTCCATCGACCTCAATCAGCAGCACCGCCTCGGCGTCGAGCGGATAGCCGCAGTGCAGCATCGGCTCGACGGCGCGGATGATGTTCCGGTCCATCATCTCCAGCGCCGCCGGCACGAAGCCGGAGGCGATGATCGACGAGACGGCGTTGCTGGCGTCGTCGACCGTGTCGAAGATCGCCAGCAGCGTCCGCGTCGACTCGGGCAGGCGCGAAAGCCGGACGGTGATCGTCGTCGCGATCGCCAGCGTGCCTTCGGAGCCGACGAAGGCTCCCGTCAGGTCGTAGCCGGCCACGTCGCGGCTGCGGCCGCCGATCTGCGCGATCGTCCCGTCGGCGAGCACGAGCTCGCAGCCCAGCACGTGGTTCGTCGTCGTGCCGAGCGCCAGGCAGTGAGGCCCGCCGGCGTTCTCGGCGACGTTGCCGCCGATCGTGCAGGCGCGCTGGCTCGACGGGTCCGGCGCGTAGTACAGCCCGAACGGCGAGACGGCGCGGCTCAGATCCAGGTTCACGACACCCGGCTCGACGACGGCGAGCCGGTTGACCGCGTCGACCTCGAGCACGCGCTTCATCCGCGTCAGCGCGACGACGACGCCGCCGACCGCCGCGACGGCGCCGCCGCTCAGCCCCGTGCCGGCGCCGCGCGGGATCACCGGCACGTCGTAGCGATGCGCCACCTTCACGGCGGCCGATACCTGCTCGGTGCTGTCCGGGAACACGACGGCCTGGGGCTGGCCGCGCTCGATCGTCGCGTCGTACTCGAAGGCGATCAGCTCCTCGGCCGAGGCGATCACCCGCTCGCGCCCGAGCGCGCGTTCGAGCGCCCGCACGACGTCGCGCGTCACCGTGCCGTGGGGGCGTCCATCCGAAACGTGCGCGGACGTCGGTTCGCTGTTCACGCCGGAAGTATACGCGTCACCTGGCAGGATCCGTCGGCGGTCTGGGTCTCTACGAGCGGCTCACCGGTCTCCGTCTGTGCAATTGTGGACCGCCCTTCGCGCGCGCAGCGTCGCCTGCCGGAGTCATTCTTCGCTTCGCTTCAGGACGACACGCGCATTCGCTTCAGGACGACGGGCGAACCCACACCTGTCAGCCGCATCCATTGCGTCATCTGCGGTTCACCCCGCTCCCGGCGACACCAGCACCTTGCGCAGCTCGTTGCGTCCGTCGGAGAGGCGCGCGAAGGCGTCCGGCGTAGCCTCCACCGGCACCACCTCGGAGATCACCGGCGAGACGACCACCTGGCGTCGGGCGATCAGCTTCGCCGCGTCGATGAATTCCTGCCGTGTGTAGCCGAGCACCGCAGTGTACGTCAGCTCGTTGATGATCGAGCGGGTGACGTCGAGCGGGAACGGCTGGTCGCCGACGCCCGCGAGCACCACGCGGCCGCCGCGCGCCGTCGCGTCGACGCAGCTGGCGATGCCGGCCGGCAGGCCGCTGGCATCGACGCTGATCTCCGCCCCGGCGCCCTCGCTCAGCCTGTACACCGTCTGCACCAGCTCCGCCGGCGCGACGACGTGCGAGGCGCCCACCTCCATCGCGGCCGATCGCCGCCCGGCGAGCGGCTCGGACACGACGATGCGCGCGCCGCCGAACGACCGCGCGGCGATCACCGTCAGCAACCCAATCGGTCCGGCGCCCGCGACGACCAGCAGCTCGTCGGGACGGTAGCCGCCCTGCGCCAGCGCGTGTCGCGCGACGGCGAACGGCTCGGTCAGCGCAGCTTCTTGTGCGTCCGCGTCGTCCGGGAGCACGACGGCCGCGCGTTCGCTGATCGTCACGTACTCCGCGTACGCGCCGGGCTGTGTGTAGCCGGTGCCACCGAGCGACCCCGCACGGCAGAGATTCTCGCGCCCGGCGATGCAGTACGGGCAGTCGCCGCAGCCCGGGCCGGGGTTGCCAACCACGAGCTGTCCTGCCCGCACGTCGCGCACGCCCTCGCCGACGGCGACGACGCGGCCGCTGAACTCGTGTCCCATGACGGGCTGCAGCATGCCCAGCGCGCGGAACGGCTGCGCGCTCTCGTACTCGTGCATGTCGGAGCCGCAGATGCCGCAGTATGCGACGTGCAGCCGCACCTCGCCCGGGCCCGGCCCGACGTCCGGCAGCTCGACGATCTCCATCGTCCGCGATCCCGTCAGCGCGGCTGCTTTCATCCCGTACCTCCACTACCTGCTGCGCGCGATTGGTTGCAGCGTTTCGATTCGCGCTGCGCGGTCAAGTCGCGTGACGTAATGCGCGCCGCCGCCGCGTTTGGCAGTCACGTCTCGCCAACGACCGTCGCACCCGCCGCCGACGGCTCGGCGTACAGCAGGCGGCCCGGATAGCCGCGCGCGATGCCCTGCTGCAGCATCGCCCGGCCGATGCGCTCCTCACCGTCCGTCGTCCAGGCGGCGATCGTCGAGCCGGCGCCGCTCAGGTAGGCGCAGAGGGCGCCGGCGCTTCGCGCCGCCGCGATGATCGGCCGCATCGCCGGGAAGGCGTGAGCCCGCGCCGGCTGGTGCAGGCGGTCCTCGGTCGCCTCGTCGAGCGCCTGCCATTGCCCGGTGGCCAGCGCGCCGACGAGCATGGCCGCGCGGCCGATGTTGTACACGGCGTCCTCCTTCGAGAGCGCTTCCGGCAGCAGCTTGCGGCTCTCGCCCGTCGGCATGTCGAAGTCCGGCACGAAGAGCGCCACCCGCAGTCCGCCTGCGACGGGCACGGCGATGTGCCGCCAGCCGTCGTCCGTCCGCACGACGACGCGCAGCCCGCCGAAGAGCGCCGGCGCCATGTTGTCGGCGTGGCCTTCGAGCCCGGCGCCGAGCGACAGCATCTGCCCGTCGCTTAGCGCGCCGCCCATGAGCGCGTTCGCGCCGATGATCCCCGCCGCGCGCGCCGCCGCGCTCGCGCCCAGCCCGCGGCCGATCGGGATCGCCGATGCGCCCGAGGCCGTCAGCTCGCGCGGCGTCTCGACGCGCGCCAGCCGGTACGCCGAGCGGGCGGCGTCGAGCACGAGGCGGCCGAGGCCGCCAGGCGGCTCGCCGTTGTCGCCGAGCGTCAGGGTGACGTCCTGCGTGAGCGTCAGCGCCAGGCCGAGGCTGTCGAACCCCGGCCCCAGGTTCGCCGAGGTCGCCGGCACGCGCACCGTAACGGATCGTGACATGGCGCGAGTGTAACAGTGATCTACCATGGCGACGAGGTTCGTATGCAGCAGCCGGACATCAGATCCATCACCATGATCGCTGAACAGCTCGCCGCCGCGTCGCGCGCCGAGCAGGCGACGCTCTGGGCCGATGCTGCCGGCGCCTACGAGCGTGCGCTCGCACTCCATGCCGATGCCGCCGGCGCGGTGGACGAGCTCGCGCTGCTCACGGCGCTCGGTCGCTGCTACTGGTTCGATGGCCAGGCGCGTCCCGCCTGGCGCACGCTTCGACGCGCCATCGCGCTCGCTCGCGAGCGCGATGACGCGCCGGCGATGGCGCGCGCGACCGTCGAGCTGCTGCGGATCTGGGGGCCGCTCGACCGGCAGCGCGCGATGGCCGACGAGGCGCTGGCGGCGCTCGGCGACGAAGAGCCGCACCTGCGCGCGCTCCTCCTCCTGCGCACGCACCGCAACGCCGCGGCGATCGAGATCGGCGAGCGCTTCGGATTCGAGGATGTCCTCGAAGTCGGTGTCAACGAGGCGGCCTGGGGGGCGATCGGGGCCGGACGCGCCGAAGAGTTCATCGCGCTGCTGCGTCGCACGCACGCGACCTACGACCGCATTGGCGAGTACGACGTCGCCGCCGGCCAGCTGCGCGGCGCCGCGTTCGCGCTCATGCAGCTCGGCCGCCTGCGCGACGGCATCGCGCTCGCTGAAGACGCCCGCCGCTACGCCGCCAGCCGCCACCTGCGCTTCACGGAGCAGCTGGCGCTGATGGACCTCGCTGGCGCTGCCTTCGCCCACTGTGAGTTCGCCCGCTGCCAGGAGCTCCTCGACGGCGCGCCCGGCGAAGCGGACTTCCGCGCCGACCTGTACCGCATGTGGATGGCCCAGCACCGCGACCTCGTCCCCGCCGCGATGCGCCTGCTCGTCGACCCCGACCGCGCCGGAGCGACGCAGACCGCCATCTCGCAGATCGCCGCCGCCGCTGCGGGCATTCTCTTCGCCGCCGGCAAGCATGATGCGGCATCGGAGCAGCTGCGGATCTGGGCCGACGCAGCGCGCGCCGGCGAGAGCTTCGCCGAAGAGGCGCCGGTCCCGCTCGACTGTCTCCTCGCGCTCGCCGACGAGCCGTTGATCATCGAAGTGCGCGACGCGATCGCGGCCTGGGACGCACGCCGCGCGCTCGTCGACCGGTACGCCCCGTTGCAGGGCAGGAGCCTCGACATGGTCCGCGGCGCGCTCGCCTTGCGGCTGGGCGACCCCGCTGCGGCGATGGCGCACTTCACCGCCGGCGGCGACTGGGCTCGCGGCGAATGCTGCCCGGTCGACGAAGGACGCTGCCTCGCCGGCCTCGGCGATGCCCTCGTCGCTGCCGGCCGCCCGGATGAGGCCCGCGCGCGATACGCGCAGGCAGCCGCGGCGTTCGATGCCGCCGGCGCGGCGTACGAGCTTCGCCGCCTGCGCGAGCGCACGGCGTGAGCGCGCAGATGTCCGTCGAGAAGGCGGGCATCTCCCGCGCCGCCTTCTCGCGAGGCGCCGCCGTCTACTCGACGGTGACGGTCTTCGCCAGGTTCCGCGGCTGGTCGACGTCACAGCCGCGCTTCGTTGCGATGTGGTACGAGAGCAGCTGCATCGGCACTGCGCTCAGCAGCGGATACAGCAGCGGCTCATACGGCGGCAGTTCGAGCGCGAAATCGCACTTCGCGGCGAGCTCCGCGTCGCCCGCCGTGACGATGCCCACGACGATGCCTTCGCGCGCCCGCACCTGCTCGATGTTCGAGAGCATCTTCTCGCGCGTGCCGTCGTCGAGCGCGATGGCGACGACGGGCATCGTCCGGTCGATGAGGGCGATCGGCCCGTGCTTCATCTCTCCGGCGGGATAGCCCTCGGCGTGGATGTAGCTCACTTCCTTGAGCTTCAACGCGCCTTCGAGCGCCATCGGGTACTGCGCGCCGCGGGCGAGGAAGAGGAAGTTCTCGTGCGTGGCGAGCGCGTTGGCGATCTCGCGCACCCGGGCGTCGAGCCCGAGCACCTCGCCGACGAGCCCCGGCGCCCGCGCCAGCGCACCGATCCGCTCCGCCAGCCGAGCGGCGTCGAGCACGCCGCGTACGCGCCCGACGTGGCATGCGAGCAGGTAGAGCGCCGAGATCGATGCGGTCAGCGTCTTCGTGCTCGCGACGGCGACTTCCGGCCCGCAGCGCGTCAGCACCACGCCGTCGGCGATGCGCGTCGACTGCGCCCCCGGTGTGTTGCAGATCGTCAGCTGCGGCGCCCGGCGGCGCTGCGCGTCGGCCATCGCCTCCAGTGTGTCGACCGTCTCGCCGGACTGCGCGACGGAGACGACGAGCGTATCCGGCCCGATCAGCGCGCGGCGGTAGCGGAACTCCGACGAGTTGTCGACCTCCGCCGGGATGCCGGCGATCCGCTCGAAGTACGTGCGGCCGAGCATCGCCGCGTGCATGCTCGTCCCCATGCCGATCAGCACGACGCGCGAGACGCGCCGCAGCACGTCGTCCGCGAGGCCGATCGATTCGAGCGCAACGCCGGGCGGGTCGAAGATGGCGCGCCCGCGGAAGGTGTCCATGATGCACTCCGGCTGCTCCATAATCTCCTTGAGCATGAAGTGCTTGTGGGCGCCCTTCGCCGCCGAGACGGGGTCGAACGGCACGACCTGCGGCTGCTTGTCGGCGATGCGATCGCCGGCGGAGCTGACGTACTGCACGCTCGACGCGGTGATGCTGGCGATCTCGCCGTCGGAGAGGAAGGCCACGCGCTGCGTCTCCGTGAGCAGCGCCGGCAGGTCGCTCGAGACGAACATCTCGCCGTCGCCGTAGCCGATGACGACGCCGCCTGCGTTGCCCGCGCGCGCCGCCACGATCCGGCCGGCCTCGCGCTTCGACATGGCGACGATCGCGTGCGCGCCGCGGATGCGCACGAGCGTCTGCCGCAGCGCGGTGAGCAGGTCGTCGCCGGCGTCCATCCGCGCTTCGATGAGATGCGGGATCACTTCCGTGTCGGTCTCCGAACGCAGGTCGTGGCCGTGCGCCTTCAGCTCCGCGCGCAACTCGAGGTAATTCTCGACGATGCCGTTGTGGATGACGACGATGGCGCCGCTGCAGTCGAGGTGCGGGTGGGCGTTATCCGTCGTCGGCTTGCCGTGCGTCGCCCAGCGGGTGTGCCCGATGCCGCAGCGGCCTGGAGGGTAGGCGCCCTCGAGCCCGTCGCGGAGCGCCGAGAGCTTGCCGGCGCCCTTGACGACGGCGATCTCGCCGTCATCGAGGACGGCGATGCCGGCGCTGTCGTAGCCGCGATATTCCAGCCGCTGCAGCCCAGCGAGCAGCAGCGGCGCCGCATCGCGTTCACCCGTATAGCCGATGATCCCGCACATCAGCGCACCCCCCGCTCTGCATCCGGCGAGGCGACGCCTGCCGGGATCGAGGGTAGGCGCGCGGGGGTTGCCGCCGCATCATCGCGTCGGCGATGCGGGTGCCGGATGTATGTGCTGTCCATGCAGACTCCCTGCCCGTACGGGCGAACGCCCCGGCGCCGCCTGGCGCGGGGTGGCGATCCCAGTGTGGGTCTGCGAAGAGGGGGAGCAGGTGGATCCGGAAGCGGCGCTTGCGTCTCCGCTTCGATGCACGCTGGACGGCCTCTGTCGGGTGCTCGCGCGCCGCGGTTTGCTCCGTCCATATCGACTGTGCTGCCGAGAGGCCATCCGCCGAGTTGTTCGATCGGCCTCTTCCTCGTCACCCGGGCGCGCGCCGCACCCGGGCCTGGCGCTTCTTCTCTATGCTCCGGACTCTTCGCCTGTCGCGCACCTCCCTCTCCGGGCCGCGCCTCAGGGGCAGCCGACACGCCCGGGCGCGTCGTAGTCCACCCACGCCTTGCCGTTCGTGCTCGTCGCGCTGGGCACGGCACCAACCACGTCCGATTCTACCGGCTCGCCGACGATTTGCAACACGTCGCGCAGCGTCGATGCGAACGCCAGCGGCGCCCCCAGCGCCCGCCCGACCTCAGCGGGCGTGCCGTCGTCCAGGAAGCGGCCGCCGGTGTAGTCGAGCGCGTAGCGTGGCAGCACGACGAGGTCGCCGAGGTCCTGACCCCGCAGTTGCGCGATGATGTCCCGGGATGTGAGCAACCCCGACACGTTGACCCGCGGCCCGAAGAACTCGTTCTTCACCGGCTCGACGCGCGTGCCGATGCCGGTCAGCTCGCCGAGTTCGGTGGCGAGGCGCGCGAGCAGCGGCGCGACCAGCGTCGCACTCACGAACGTCAGCCGGCGCACGCTGCCCCGGGCGGGCCGCTCGCCGCGTCGTCCGTACGCCCGGCTGGCCCGGCGCCAGTCCTCGACCAGCGAGCGCACCATGCCGATGCCGTTCTCGAACTGGGGGAAGCCGTCGTAGGCGGCGGCCGCGGGCGGCTGCGCGCCGGCGGCGAGATAGTACTCGTCCGCGAGATAGACGCCGGTGCGCCCGTGCTCGCGCCGAACCCGCCGTTGCCACGGCCGCACCTGGGCGATGACGCCGCGGGCGAATTCCGGCGTGCAGGCATCGACCTCGTCGGCGTGGGCGCCGCGGAGGATGCGTTCCTCCGCCGTCATCGTCGCCCCCACCGGCACGATCGAGATGTTCTGCACCGTCGGGTACAGCGCCGTGAGGTCGGCGATGCTGCGTTCGAGGGCGGCGCCGTCGTTGACGCCGGGGCAGAGCACGATCTGCGTGTTCGCCTGGATGCCCATCGCGCCGAGGCGCCGCAGCTGCTCGCAGATGTCCGGCGCGCCGGCGTTGCCGAGCAGATAGCGGCGGAGGGCCGGCTCCGTCGCGTGGACGGAGACGTTCAGCGGCGACAGCCGCTGCTCGCCGAGCCGGCGCCAGTCGTCGTCCGTCAGGTTCGTCAGCGTCACGAAGTTGCCGTGGAAGAAGCTGAGGCGATAGTCGTCGTCCTTCACGTAGAGCGTCTTCCGCAGCCCCTTCGGATTGCCTTTGAGGAAGCAGAAGAAGCAGGCGTTGTTGCACGTCCGCACGCCGTCGAACGCGGCGTCCTGGAAGCCGACGCCGAGGTCTTCGTCGGGGTGCTTCGCGACCTCGATGCGCATCCGTGCGTCGCCGCGCACGACCTCGAGCTCGATCACGTCCTCGGCGGCCAGGAACTGGAAGTCGACGGCATCGCGGAGCACGCGCCCATCGATCTTCCGGATGCGATCGCCGACGCGCAGGCCGGCGCCGTCGGCGATGCTGCCCGGGCGCACGGCATCGATGACGCCGCCTTCGTTCGGTCGTCGCAAGCTGGGCGTGCGTCGTGCTTCAGTCATCGCTGCTGCTCGCTGTCGTGCTCATGCTGACCGGCGCCGGCGCCTGTCCGTCATTCGTCGCTCGCCGGCCCGGGCGCTTCCCCGCCGGCCGCGCCCGCATGACCTACGGTGCCAGCTCGTGCAGGCGGGCGACGACGTCATCGATCACTGCGTCCGGCGTCGATGCCCCGGCGGCCACGCCGACGCGCTCGCGCCCGGCGAGCCATGCCGCATCGAGCTCATACGCCGACTCGACGTGATGTGTCTCGACGCCGTGCTCGCGCGCCACGTCCGCCAGGTGGCAGGTGTTCGCGCTCTCGCGGCCGCCGACGACCAGCATGAGGTCGACGTGCTGCGCCAGCTCTTCCGTCGCCGCCTGCTGGCTCGTCGTCGCGTTGCAGAGCGTGTTGATCACGCGCAGCTCGCTGATGCGCTCCATGTGTGTGACGAGCAGCCTCTGCACGAAGCGGGCGAAGTGCGCTTCCGTCTCCGTCGTCTGCGAGAGCACACCGACGCGCGAGGGCATCCAGGCGGGCAGCGGCGCATCGAGCTCGGACTCGTGCTGCATCGTCAGCATCTTGCCGTTGGTCCAGCCGAGGATGCCGCGCACCTCCTTGTGTTCGGGGTCGCCGTAGACGATCACCCCGAACCCCTCGTCGGACAGCTTCTTCGCCCACTGCTGCGCGCGTGTCACGATGGGGCAGGTGGTGTCGACGACGCTCGCGCCGCGCGCTTCCAGCTCGCGGAGCACCTGCGGGCCGACGCCGTGGGCCGTGATCGCCACCGGCCGCGCGTCCGCCTGCTCGAGCGTGGCGATGACGTCGACGCCGTGCCCGCGCAGCCGTTCGACGACCTGTGGGTTGTGCACGGTTGAGCCGAGGCTGGTGATCGGGCCCAGCTCCCCGGCCGCTGCCTCCATCATCTCGACGGCGCGGCGGACGCCCATGCAGAACCCCAGCTCGCGTGCCCTGATCACGTGCATCGTGGTGCGTGTCCCTGCGCGACCGCGCGACGGCGCGATCGACATAACGTCCGTGCCGTATCTACCGGCTCAGTATAGCGAAGCGCCCGCACGCGAGGCGTCGGGATTATGCCGCGGCTGCAACCCGCGTACGGCTTCGCGGGCAAGCAGATGGTCGGCCGCTCGCACGTTATCCTGAAGCGACGGTTCGCAGGGCGGCGCCAGATCGCAGCGAGAAGGGATTCCACGCATGACCGATTCAGTCACGACACGCAGCGGACTCCAGTACATCGACGAGGTCGTCGGTGGCGGCGCGTCTCCCACGACGGGACAGCGCGTAAAGGTGCACTACACCGGTACGCTGACCAACGGGAAGAAATTCGACAGCTCGGTCGACCGCAAGGAGCCGTTCGAGTTCAACATCGGTGTCGGGCAGGTGATCCGCGGCTGGGACGAGGGTGTGATGGGGATGAAGGTCGGCGGCAAGCGCCGGCTGACGATCCCCAGCAGCCTCGGCTACGGGTCGCGCGGCGCGCCACCGGCGATCCCGCCGGACGCCGACCTGATCTTCGACGTCGAGCTGCTCGGCGTCAGCTAGCGAGGCGCGTTGCGGCGGGCGGAACTGCCATCGCAGCGCGATCGCGTTCACGGTGCCCGCGCGTGTGAGCAGCGGGCGGGCGTCTCAGCCGTCGCCGTCTGCGGCTTGGAGAAAGCGCAGCACGGCCGCGTTGAACGCCGCCGGCTGCTCGAAGTACGCTGAATGGCCGCTGTCCGGGATCACCTCGAACGCCGAGCGGGCGACCGCTCGATGGCACTGCTCGATGATCGCCGGAGGCGTGATCGCGTCGTGCTCGCCGACGAGGAACAGGACCGGGAAGCCGGCTTCCGCCAGGCGCGCGGCGGAGCTGCCGCGATAGCTCGCCAGCGGCGGCGCCAGGAAGTCCTTCGGACGCGGCGGGTTCAGCCGCGCGATCGACCGGTAGAGGAAGTCGGCCGATGGCGCCCGCTGCTTGAGCGCCGGCGCGACGGCGCGACGCAAGAGCGGCAGCTGGCCGAGCTCGCTCGCGCGGTGCTGCTTCTGGAGCGCGCGCACGTCGTCGGTCACGGCGCCGCCCGTCGTGCCAGCGAGGACCATCGCCCGGCAGCGCCCGGGGTTCCGCAAAGCGAAGCCGACGGCAGTGCGCCCGCCCATCGACTGGGCGACGATCGCCGGCCGCTCGATCTCGAGCAAGTCGAGCAGGGCGCGCAGATCATCGTGGAAGGCGGTGCGGCCGCGCTTCTCCTCGCCCTCGCCGTCGCGCGAGCGTCCGAAGGCGCGGTGGTCGAAGATGATGCAGCGATACTGCTTCGAGAAGACCGGCACTTGCTGCCACCAGCTCAGGTGGTTGCCGCCAGCGCCGTGCGCGAAGACCAGCGGCGGCCCCGAGCCGTGCGTCTCGTAGTAGAGCTCGATGCCGTTCACCGGCGCGAAGGGCATACCCCGATTGTAGAGGGTGGCCGGATAAACCAAAACCGCGAGATTCCCGAGTCTCGCGGTTCTGTGTCCGGGTCGGAGCGCCGATTCTGTGTCCCGGTCGTTGTGAGCGCCCCGACCCACCTTCGCGTCCCCGTCGTGCAGGAGGTCAAGCGTGCACGTCAGAGAAGGGTTCTTACACCAGCATCATAGAGAGCGGGCGTTAACTGCCTATTAAACGGCTTCTAAACAAGCTTACGAATCCGTACACATGCCGGATCGCCTCCAGCAGGCGCTCCCGGCGACTGAACGTCGCTGTCCGCAGCGGCGAGGAGGGGGCCGGCCCGCGACGCGGGCTATCGCTGCCTTACGCCGCGAGCCGGTCTTCGTCGCCGATCGCCCGCAGAAGCGCCTCGACGACCGCCGCCGAATAGCGGCTGCCGGCGCCGCTGCGCAGCTCGTCGAGCGCAGCCGCGAGCGTGAGTGCCGGACGGTATGCCTGATCGGTCGTGAGTGAATCGAGCACGTCGGCGACGCGGCAGATCAGGGCGCCGGGCGGGATCTCCGGCTCGCGCAGGCCGCGCGGGTAGCCGTGGCCGTCCGGCTGCTCGTGGTGGGCCGCGGCGCAGGCGACGGCGGCCGCCGGCAACACCCGCTCGAGGATCGCCGCGCCCATGCCCGGGTGCAGGCGCACGTGCTCCGTCTCCGCTGCGTCGAGCTCGGCCGGCTTCCGCAGCACCGTCAGGTCGACGCCGATCTTGCCGATGTCGTGCAGCAGCGCTCCGATCCGCGTCTGCTCGACGGTCTCCTCGTCGAGCCCCAGTTCGCGGGCGATGCGGACGGCGTAGGCCGACGTCCGCTCGCAGTGCCGGTAGTTGGCGTCGTCCCAGACGATCATCGTCTGGGTCAGCGCCTCGACGGTATCACCGAGGCCCATGCTGAATTGCGTCGTCGCGTCCGTCATCGCGCCTCCTCCCACCCAATCATCGACCGCGCAGCAGCGATCCATGAGCGGCCGAAGCGGCCGCCGCCGGAGCGCGCCAGCGGGTATGCCGGCGACGCCGCGCTATCCCCTCGCGGCGGCAGGCGATACGCTGCCGGGGCAGCCAACGGAGGCTTCTTGAAGATCACCGAGCTCCGCAGCCGGCGCTTCGTCTTCAACCACGAGGACCGACCCTTCCACCCGACGTGGCGGCCGTTCCCGGAGCGCCACCAGGACGTCACCGTCGTCGAGATCAAGACCGACGAGGGGATCACCGGCATCGGCGCCGGCGGCGTGTTGACGCGGCTGGGCAGCGTCGCGCCGCTCTTCGTCGGCAAGGATCCACTGGCGATCGAGGAGCACTGGCACACGCTGCGCAGCATCGCGCACCTGATGGGCCGGCCGTGGCCGATCGAGATCGCGCTCTGGGACATCGCGGCGAAGAAGGCCTGCGTGCCGCTGGCG
This sequence comes from Dehalococcoidia bacterium, assembly GCA_015478665.1. Classification (GTDB taxonomy): domain Bacteria; phylum Chloroflexota; class Dehalococcoidia; order DSTF01; family JACRBR01; genus JADMII01. The sequence continues at coordinate 56,996 of JADMII010000013.1, read as the reverse complement.
AAGCTGCTCGGCGGCTTTACCGACAAGCTGTTGGCGTACTGTTCGACGGGCGAGATCCACGGCCTCGAACAGCGCGTGGAAGACGTGCTGCGCATCCGCTCGGAAGGCTTCCGCGCCGTCAAGCTGCGCTTCCATAACCCGGACTGGCGCATCGACCTGAAGACGCTCGACGCCGTCCGTAAGGCCGTCGGCGACTCGATGACGATCATGGTCGATGCCAACTGGGGCTGGTACCTGCCGGGCGACCGCACTCTGGGGCACTGGGATGTGAAGACGGCGCGCGCCGTCGTGCGCGAGCTCGAGCGCTACGACGTCTTCTGGATCGAAGAGCCGCTGTACGCGTACGACTACGACGGCCTGGCGGAGCTGCGCGAACACACGACGCTGCGCGTCGCCGGCGGCGAGTTGAACGCCGGCCTGCACGAGTTCCAGGTGTACTTCGACAAGGGCAGCCTGGACGTCTACCAGCCCGACTGCACATTCGCCGGCGGCGTCACGGTGGCGAAGAAGGTCGCCGGCATGGCGCAGGCGGCCGGCCTGCTGTTTTCGCCGCATACGTGGACGAATGGACTCGGCCTCGCCGCCAACCTCCAGGTTGGCGCCGCCGTCCCGAACTGCCCGTTCATCGAGTTCCCCTACGACCCGCCGAACTGGGTTCCCGAGTACCGCGACTTCATGCTCGCCGAGCAGCTGCGCATTGATGGCGACGGCTACCTGCACGTGCCCGACCGCCCGGGCCTCGGCGTCGAGCTCGACGAGGCGCGACTGGCGGCGATCGAGCGTGCGTAGAGGCTGGCCGCTCTGGTTCGGGCTCTTCGCGATGTTCGTCGCCACGGTCGTCGTCATCCTCGCCCTGGTCGCCTTCGGCGGCGGCGGCAAGCAGCGCGGCCTCGTCGTCCGCGACGAGGCGGGGCAGCCCGTGAGCGTGCGCTTCGACGACGGCCAGACGCTGACGCTGGAGGATCGGCAGGAGCGGACGATCGCCGCCCGGCGCAGCGACTACCCGCAGACGATGCGCGTCGTCACCGCCGGCGGCGCGCCGCTGTGGGAGCAGCGGCTGCAGTTCGAAGACCTCTCGGCGAACAGCTTCCGGCTCATCGTCGGACCTACGGGGCTCCTCCCCACGCCGCCGCAGAACGGCGGCTGACGGACGGCGCCGCCGATGAAAGGAATCGTCTCGTGCTCATCGACGACGTCACGCTGATCGACGGCACAGGCCGCGACCCTCGCGCCCACGCCGCGGTGCGCATCGAAGGCACGCGGATCGCTGCCATCGCGGACGCTGGCGCACTGGCCGGCGACGAGCGCACGGTCGATGGCCGCGGCATGGCGCTGCTGCCGGGCCTCACCGACGCCCACGTCCACTTCGGACTGACGGCGACCGAAGAGCAGCCGCCGCCCGAGAGCCCTGTCAGCTACGTCCTCCACGTCGTCGAGAACATCCGCATCGCCCTCGCTGAGGGGTTCACGACGGTGCGGGACGCCGGCGGCCTCGACCCGGCCTACGCGCTGGCGGTCGCCGAGCGACAGATCCCCGGGCCGCGGATCCTGCCGTCGGGCTCGTTCCTGACGCAAACGGGCGGTCACGGCGACCATCGCCCGGTCTGGGATGACGCGCCGCAGCCGTCGGTGCCCGGGCTGGTCGCCCGGCCGGAGATCTGCGACGGCCCCGACGCCGTCCGTCGCGCCGCCCGCCTGCAGCTGCGCCGCGGCGCCACCCAGATCAAGCTCATGGCCTCGGGCGGCGTCATGTCGCCGACCGACCCCATCGACAGCCTGCAGTTCACGGTCGAAGAGATGCGCGCTGCCGTCGAGGAAGCGGCCTCGTTCGGCACCTACGTCCTCGCCCACTGCCACACGTCCGGCGCCGTGCAGCGCGCGCTCGATGCCGGCGTGCGCTCCATCGAGCACGCCAGCACCATCGACGATGCCACCGTAGGGCGGATCGCGGCGGCCGGCGCGTACGTCGTGCCGACGCTCGTCATCATCGAGCTGCTCGCGCGCGTCGCCGACCTGCCGCAGTTCAGCCGCACGAAGCTGGAGCGCGTGCGTGCCGCGGCCGGCGAGAGTCTTCGCAGCGCGCGGCGCGCGGGAATCGCCATCGGCTCCGGCTCCGACCTCCTCGGCCCGCGGCAACGCCACCGCGCCGGCGAGATCATCGAGAAGGCGAAGCACCTCGGCGCGATGGCGGCGATCGTCAGTGCGACGAGCACGAACGCGGCGCTCTTCCGCATGGAGGACCGTATCGGCACGGTTGAGCCCGGCAAGGACGCCGACCTGATCCTCGTCGCCGGCGATCCGCTGGCGGACGTCGGCCTGCTCGCCGAGGCGGGGAACATCGCGCTCGTTGTCCAGCAGGGCGCCGTCGTGAAGGATCGCCTGCGCCAGCGGTAGCCGCGCGCGGGCGCGCGATCCGCGCATCCTCGGGCGCCGGTCGTACGCCGCTTGACGCTCACCACATTGCCGTGTACCTATGCGCCCGTTGGAGGTGTTGTTGGGCCGACCGCAGCAACGTCGCATGCTGCTCGCCATCGCCGGATGCGCCATGGCGCTCCTCGCCTCCGCTTGCGGGCTCTATGCCGGGCGTGAGCTGCAGCTGACGCCGACGCCGGCGCAGGCGAACCTCCTCGACGACGCCGGCTTCGAATCCGGGCTCGGTCCCTGGCAGCCCTCCGGTCAGGTCGGCATCGGCCGGGAAGCGCGGAGCGGCGCACGGAGCTTCATGCTGACGTCCGCCGGGAGCGCGCCCGCCGCCGCGTCGCAGACGCTGCGCTCGAAGGGGATCCCGGAGTACGTCTCCGGCTTCTATCGGGCCGATTCCTGGAACGCCGCGCCCAATGCCGGCTTCATCTCGTTCGTCATCCGCACCAAGGGCGTCGCCACGACGACGGCCGCGAGTGGCGTACGATTCTTCATCGCCGGCGCGCGGACGGCCCCGCGTGATCCCGATCCCGGTATCAGCAACCTCTTCATCGGCCGCGGCGCGCCGGCCGTCGGCGCCTGGACGTACTTCGCGTACCCGGTAGGCGACGCCGTCCGGCAGACGATCGGAAGCGCGACAGCGGCCGGCGGCGATGTCACACTCTCGCTCGAAGTTCGGGGAGGCGCCGTGAGCTTCGACGACCTCTACGCCGGCACGCAGTTCGATAACCCCAACCGCCCGCCGCAGCAATGACGCCCGTCCTTGCCCGCGACGCCGTCGGCAGCCGGTGTGGTGTGGTGATGTCCCGCGCATCTCTTCGATGCGGACATGCCACCGCCGCCGGCGTCCCGCCCACGGGCGTGAGCGGCGAAGCCCGTACAGGGCTCCGGCGGTGCTCCTGGGCCACCGGGCGGACGTCGACCGCGCCCGGATGCCTCTGTCCGCTGGGCGGCTCGCCATCGACGCCGCTTGCCCGATTCCTGACCGAATCGATAGACTTTGCTAGACATCCATCGTGAGAGGATCGAGACGCGTGCCCACCTACGAATATCTCTGCGACGCGTGCGGCAGCCGCTACGAGAAGCGCGAAGGCTTCGACGCACCGGCGAGCCAGAAGTGCCCCACCTGCGGCAAGCGCGCGAACCGCGTGCTCCACGCACCGCCCATCGTCTTCAAGGGCGCAGGCTTCTACAAGACTGACAGCCGCGGCGGCTCGGCCGGCCGAAGCGAGGCCGCCGCCACGGACGCGCCGGCGGAACCAGCCGCGGAGGCCACCGCCGCGACCGACGGCGCCAAGCCGAAGACGGACTCCACGGCCACCGAAGCGGCCGCCGCCGGCTAGTCCGCCGGCTACCAGCCTGAGGTGCGCCTCGTCATTCAGCGTGTCTCCCGGGCCAGCGTCGACGTCGACGGCGAGACGGTCGCCGCCATCGGCCGCGGTCTCCTCATCCTCGCGGGCGTCGCGGACGGTGACGACGAGCCGGTCATCCGTCGCCTTGCCGCCAAGTGCGCCGAGATGCGCCTCTTCCCGGACGCTGACGGCCGTTTCGCGCACAGCCTGGTCGATCTCGCCGGCGAGGCGCTGGTCGTCTCGCAGTTCACACTTCTCGCCGACGTCAGGCGCGGCCGCCGTCCGAGCTTCAGCGGCGCCGCCAGCCCCGGCGTCGCGGCGCCGCTCGTCGATGCCTTCGCGCAGGCGCTGCGTGCGCTTGGCGTCCGCGTCGCCTGCGGCCGCTTCGGCGCCCACATGTCCGTCTCGCTGGAGAACGATGGGCCGGTGACGATCGTCGTCGACAGCGCCGAGCTCGACCGGCCGCGGCGCGCGTAGGGGCGGGCGGTGGAAGGTGAGGCCGGAGGGCGGAGGCCGGTCGGGTGGCGGACAGTGGCGGGCGAAGCGACGACGGCGGGCCGACGTCGCGCGGATAGGGTCAGCTATGTCATTCTGTGCGTCGCTCTGACGCGGCCGGTGTGTCAGCGCCGGCCGTGTGTCCCTGTGTGCGTCCATGGGCCTTGAACATCGCGTCGTCGCGCACACTCCCTCTCCGTCGCAGCGGGGAGGGCCGGGGGAGTGTCATGTCGTCGGCAACCCGCGTCTGCGGCCATCTGCGTCATCTGCGGTTGCCCGCACGTCGTATCGACGTCCGGTTGTCGTCGTAGCCGATCACGTGGGCACGAGGCAGGCACCGCGGCCGCACGCGGACATCACGGCGTCGGCGGTCTGGGCGGCCGTCAGGCCGCTGCTGTCGATGGCGCAGCCGGGCCCCTCGGACGCCTGCACAAACGTCGCGTGCATGCGCTCGTACATGTCGCCGACGGCGCCGAGCTGCTTCTCGCGCCCGCCGGCGCGCCGCAGCAGATCGTCGAGCGAGGGCAGCAGCACGATGTACTGCAGCATGACGCCGACGCCGCGGAGCTCTTCCGCGTAGATCCGCAGCGCCCACGGCAGCACGACGCCATCGACGAAGACGCCGTACTGCGCCTCGGCGAAGGTCGCCGCCGCACGGGCGCAGGCGCGCGTCACGATCTCGTTCTGACGCTGCGAGCCCGCCTTCCACGGCGGCACGAACCCCATCCGCAGCCAGCCGTACAGGTCGTCCGTCTCCAGATGCAGCGTCCGGTCGTAGCGCTCGCACAGCGACTCGCAGACGCTGCTTTTGCCGGCGGCGGGCGGCCCGGAGACGATGACGACCTGCGACATCAGACGCGGCCGACGTCGAGGCTGATGTCGAGAGCCGGCGCCGAGTGCGTGAGCCGGCCGACGGAGATGTAATCGACGCCAGCCTCGGCGATCTCGCGAACGTTGTCGAGGGTGACGCCGCCCGACGCCTCGACGATCGCCCGCCCGCCGATGATCGCGACGCTGCGCCGGATGTCGGCGATGCTCATGTTGTCGAGCAAGATCACATCGGCGCCCCCCAGCAGCGCCTCCTTCGCGCCGTCCGGCGTCGCCACTTCGACCTCGATGCGCATCGTGTGGCCGACGGCGGCGCGCGCCGAGGCGACGACGGCTTCGATCTCAGCGAGGCCGCGCTCGCGGGCGGCGGCGATGTGGTTGTCCTTGATCAGCACCCCCGAGTTCAGGCCGAAACGGTGGTTCTGGCCGCCGCCGCAGCGCACGGCGTAGCGCTCGAGTGTCCGCAGCCCCGGCGTCGTCTTGCGCGTGTCGAGGATGCGGGCGCGCGTCCCGGCGACCGCGTGCGCATACTCGTCCGTGAGCGTCGCGATGCCGGAGAGCCGTTGGAGGAAGTTCAGCGCGACGCGCTCCGCCGAGAGGATCGACGCGAGCGGCCCCTCGACCTCCGCCAGCTCCCTCCCGGCCTCGACGCGCTCCGCATCGGCGATGAGCGGGTCGAACTGCACCTCGGCGTCGAGGCTGCGCATCGCGGCAGCGGCGACGGCGATGCCGCAGACGACCCCCAGCTCCTTCGCGCGCACGATGCCGCGGCCCCACTGCTCGGGCGGCACCAGCGCGCGCGTCGTCACGTCCTCGAAGGCGCCATCTTCTTCGAGCGCGGCGATGACGACCTGCTCGATGAGATGGCGGGGCAGCGGCGCCGGCGCCGAGGCCGCGTTCACTTGGTGGCCGTCGCGCCGGGGACGCGCGCTCGAACATCCAGGGTCACACCTCCCAGCCTGTTGTCGAAGGCTCGGCCGTCTCGTGGTCTGGTGCGGCGAGCCTGGCGGGCGCCGCGACGCTGGTTAGGCCGCCCGCCGGAACACCAACCGCCGCCGCCACCCGTCGCGCGGCTCCGGGAAGTCCGTGCGAAAGTGCGCGCCGCGGCTCTCCTCGCGCAGCAGCGCCGCCTCCGCCATCAGCCGTCCCACGAGCAGCAAATTCGACAGCTCATGCGAGGGCCGGTCGTGCGCCAGCGGCAGCCCCGCGCGCCACGCCGCCAGCTGCCGCGTCGCCTGCCGCAGGCCGTCGCCGTCCCGCACGATCCCCACCGTATCCCACATCAGATCCTGGAGCGATGGCCGGTCCGGCGCGCCGGCGCCCTCCTGGCCGTACGCCGGCAGCTCCAGCGCGCCGTCGGTCGGCGGCGCCGCCTCGCCGCTCGCCGCGAGCGACCGCTGGACGACGCGCTTCGCGAAGACGACGGTCTCGAGGAGCGAGTTGCTCGCCAGCCGGTTCGCGCCGTGCACCCCCGTGCATGCCACCTCGCCGCAGGCATACAGCCCCCGCACGGTCGTCTCGCCCCAGGTGTTCGTGCGCACGCCGCCCATCAGGTAGTGCGCCGCCGGCGATACCGGCACCGGTTCGCGCGTGATGTCCAGCCCGTGCCCGAAGCAGTAGCGGTAGATCTGCGGGAAGCGCGCCCTGATCCGCCCGGCGTCCAGGTGGCGGACGTCGAGGTACACGCGGTCTGTGCCGGTCGCCGCCATCTCGCTGACGATCGAGCGGGCGACGACGTCTCGCGGCGCCAGCTCCGCCTGCTCGCTGTAGCGCGGCATGAAGCCCTCTCCCCCCGCGTTTCGCAGCACCCCTCCTTCGCCCCGCACCGCCTCCGAGATGAGGAAGATCGGGACGCCCGGCATCCGCAGCGCCGTCGGGTGGAACTGGATGAACTCCATGTCCTCGACCTCGGCGCCCGCGCGGTAGGCGAGTGCGATGCCGTCGCCGGTCGTCACGTCCGGGTTCGTGCTGACGCGGAAGAGCTGCCCGCAGCCGCCGGTCGCCAGCACGACGGCCGCGGCGTCGAAGCGCTCGGTCGCGCTCGTCCGCGTGTCCATCGCCAGCACTCCCGTGCAGCGGCCGTGCTCGACGACCAGCTCTTCGACCTGCACGTACTCCTTGATCGTGATCCGTGACATGCGCGCCAGCCCGCCCAGCGACAGCTCGATGTGGGCGCCGGTCGAGTCGCCGCCTGCGTGCAGGATGCGGTTGCGGCTGTGCGCCGCCTCGCGGCCGAGCTGCACCTCGCCGTCGGTGCTGTCGAACGGCACCCCGAAGTCGACGAGGTCGTGGATGCGGTCCGCCGCCGCTTCGACCAAAATCCGCGCCGCCTCCGCGTCGACGAGGCCGGCGCCGGCCGCGATCGTGTCTTGCAGATGCAACGCGCTGTCGTCGTCGCTGCCGACGGCGGCGGCGATGCCGCCCTGTGCGTACCTGGTGTTGCACTCGTCGATGCCGCCCTTCGTCAGCACGCAGACGCTGCCGTGCCGGCGCGCCAGAAGCGCGGCGTACAGCCCGGCGATGCCGGAACCGATGACGATGTAGTCGTATCGCTGCGTCATGCCGCCTCCCGACTTAGTGTCACTAGTACACTAACTCGACGCCGATCCGCGGTCAACCGCAGCCTCGACCCCCGTTTCGCGCTTCCCGCTCCCCCGTGGCGGCGACGCCTCGCTTCTCGCCTTCATCCCGACCGTCGTCAAGCCGTCGGTCCGCCGTCAGGCGCGCGTGCGCCGGCGCGACGTATGCTGATGCGCATGAAGCTGCTCGCCGTCGGCCGGCTCGTCTTTGGCGCAGTCGTCGTCGTCGCCGTGCTCGTCGGCGCGATCTTTGCCCTGCGCCCGTCGCGCCCGGCGCCGCGCGAGTCCGCCCAGGCCGCCAGCACACGGGCCGCCCGCACGGCCTTCGCGCCCGTCACCCCGCTGCCGCCGAGCATCACGCCGCTGCCCACTCCCGCCGCCGGCCCGCGCCTGCTCGATGTCGCGTCGGGCGCGCTGTCGGTGATCCGACTCGGCCCCGGCTTCTTCTTCGTCCATCTGATGTCCGACGGCAGCGTGCTCGCGAGCGACGGCGCCGGTAACCTGCAGGCCGTCGCGCGCGACGGCAGCGTGCTCGCGCGCGTCTCCGGCCACGGCGCGCCGGCGCTGAGCTTCTCCGCCGACGACCGCTATGCGATGTGGGTCTCCGCCGACGGCCTCCGCACGTACGACGCGGTCACACGCGCCGAGGGCCGCACGCTGCCCGCCGGCGCCACGTTCCCGCGCCAGCTCGCCGATGGGAGCGTCATCCTCTGCGGCGGCCAGCCCTGTACCGCCTCCGTGCTCATCGCGGGCGATGGCACGGCAGTGCGCAGCTTCGGCGCAGCGGCGGACTCTGTCGCCGCCTCCGCCGATGCGCTGACGCTTGCCTGGGCGATGCCGGATGGCATGCACGTCTTCGACCGCACCTCGGGGATGGAGCGGACGTATCCGGGCGTGCAGTGGGTCGCCGGCGGCTTCGCACTCTCCGCCGACGGCTCGCGCCTACTCTACGCGCGCCTCACCGGCGACAACGCCGTCCACATCCGCCTCGTTGACCTGAAGGCGGGCGCGGAGCGCGAGCTGTACAACGCGCCGCGCGGCGCCCGCGCCGAGGGCCTCTCCTTCGTCGACGCGACGCGCGTGAGGTTCACCGTTACGCTCGATCCGGCGCGCCCGGAGATCCCGGGCACCGAGTACACCGTGAACGACGACGGTACGCAACTGCGGGCGCGGCCGCTCGCGCGGCCGTGGTCGACGTGCGGCCCTGCCTGCGGCCTGCCGTCGGCGAGCGACGTCGGCCCCGGCGGCGTGGCGTTCTGGTGCGAAGCGCCGGCGACCGGGCAGGCTGGCGGCGGCTGCAGGGCGCACCTCGTGCGCGTCGACCGCCAGGCGGGCACCGTGCGCGACCTCCTCGTGACGGGCGACCCCTACTCCTACGCCGTCTCGCCCGACGGCGCGACGCTCGCCGTTGCGGTGAGCCGCGCGACGACGATCGTGCACCTGATCGGCATCGCCGACGGCAGCGAGCGCACGGTCGACATCGGCGCCACGATCCCCTTCGCAAGCCAGATCGCCTGGTTGCCGGACGGGCGAGCGCTGCTGCTGGTCGGCGGTGGGAAGTGAGGCGGCTGGTGACCGCAAGCATCTGGTGCGTCCGCGCGCGTCTTCGGATGCCACGGCAGCCAAGTCCAGATGCCTTCGGCCCGGCCCGCGCGCATGAGCGCGTCGACGTGCGTCGCGGCGAGCGGCTTCGAGCCGCCGGTGCGCGCCGGCGAGCGTCACCGGCGCGATCTCCACTCTACTGCGCGCGCTCGCCGTCGTCGGCGATGCCGAGCTGCTCGCGATAGTCCGGTTCCAGCGCCTGCAGGATCCCTGCCGGGATGTAACGGTCGTACGGCAGCTTCAGCGCCATCGAGATGAGCTGCGGCGGCACCGGCAGATTCGGCGCGTCGGCGATCACGCCCTCGGCCTTGAGGCGCGCGATGTCGTCGTCGCCGTACCCGAGCTCGCGCAGCACCTCCTCGTTGTGCTCACCGAGCAGCGGCGCGGGCGTGCGCGTCTTCGCCTCGAAGCGCCGGAACTTCGCCGCCAGGTGCTTCTGCACCGGCCGCCGGCCGAGCAGCGGCTGCTCGACCATGTCGAACTGCCCGCGCGCCCGCAAGTGCGGGTCGAACAGCACCTCTTTGCCATCGAGCACGGCGGCCGCCTTCACGCCCGCCGCCTGCAGCGTGTGCATGACGTCGTAGTGGTCGCGCTGCGACGTCCACTCGCTGATCGCCGCGTCGAGCTCGTCGTGGTGGTCGAAGCGCGCCAGCACCGTCGAGAAGCGCTGATCGTCGGCCCACTCCGGGTGATCCATCGCCGCCACCATCCGCGCGAACTCCGCGTCGTCCGAGACGCTGATCACGCACCAGCGGTCGTCGCCCGCGCATCGATAGCAGCCCTGCGGCGCGGCGTGGTCGCCGCGGTTGCCGCGCCGCTGCCACAGACGCTGGTTCATCTGGTAGTCGAGCAGCGCTGCGCCCATCACCGGCATCGCCGCCTCCTGCTCGGAGAGGTCGATGTACTGCCCGCGCCCGGTGCGGCGACGGTAGTGCAGCGCTGTCAGCACGGCGCCGGCGCCGACGAAGCCGGAGTAAGGGTCGGTGAACGACATCCCCGTGCGCATCGGCGGCCCGCCCTCGTAGCCGGTGATCGACGAGATGCCCGATGCCGGCTCCAGCCCCATGCCATACCCGGCGAAGTCGCGCATCGAGCCGAACTGCCCGTAGCCGGAGAGCGAGATCATGATGATGTCCGGCTTCAGCTCCTTCAGCGACGCGTAGCCCAGGCCGAAGTTCTCCATCACCCGCGGCGTGAAGCTCTCCGCGACCACGTCGGCGCCGGCGATCAGCTTCCTGAGGATGGCGATCGCCTCCGGCTTCGTCAGGTCGAGCACCATCTCCCGTTTGTTGGTGTTGCGGATTGTGAAGTACGACGACCGGTGCCAGTGATGGTCCTTGCCGTCGTTGTCCGTCGTGATCAGGCTGCGCGTCACGTCCAGGCGGTTGGGCGACTCGAAGCGGATCACGTCGGCGCCGAGGTCGGCGAGGATACGCGTGCACGTCGGCCCGGCGAACACCTGCGTGAGGTCGACGACGCGGATGCCGTCGAGCGGGAGCGCCGCTTCGTGGCCGTTCATGACACCCCCCGGTCGCTGAGGATCGTCAGATCCTCCGTCGTATATCCCAGCTCGCCGACGAGCACCTCGGCGTTCGCGTCGCCGAGCGCGGGCGCCGGCGTCATACGCAGCGGCGTCTCCGACATGCGGAACGGCGCGCCCGGCAGCCGCAGCTCGCCGGCCGGCGTCGGCTGCGTCTCGAAGAATCCCCGCTCGATGAGGTGCTCGTCGGCCAGCAGGTCCGCCGCCGTCGGCACCGGCGCGAACGGCATGCGCAGCGCCTGCGCCGTCATCACGATCTCGGCCGCGCTGTGCGTCGAGAGGTAGGGCTCGATGAGCTTGTCGAACTCGCGCCACTGGATCATGCGCTCGCCGCCCTGTCTGAAGAAGGCCGACTGGTCCAGCGCCGGGTCCTCCATCAGCAGCGCCATCGGCGAGACGGTGTCGCCGGCCAGCGGCGACGGGAAGCCGCCGGCGCCCGGAATCATCACCAGGTATCCGTCCTGCGCCTTCACGATGTCGTTTGGATAGCCGAAGATGTGCCGCGAGTAGTAGCGCCGCCGCACGGCGCCCTGGTAGGCGTACATCGCGGCGTTGTACTCGTCCGCGGCCGCCGCCGCTTCCGCCAGCGACACGTCGACGTGGTCGCCGCCGCCGCGCGACGCGCGATTCCCGAGCGCCGCCAGCACCCCGAGCCACAGCTGCACGCCGGCGATGTACTCGCCGGGCTCGCCGGCCGTCGTCAGCGGCTCGCGGTCGGGCTCGCCGGTGTTGTACATGATCGAGCTCATCGCCATCGCCGTCAGGCTATTGCCGTCGTAGTCGGCGTACGGCCCCGTCGCCCCGAAGGGCGACACCTGCGCCACGATCAGCTCCGGGAACGTTGAGCAGAGGTCGTCGTACGTCAGGCCCCACGTCGCCAGCGTCGACGTCTTCTCGCCGGCGACGAACACGTCGGCGCGCGCCAGCAGCTTCTTCAGCACCACCTGGCCCGACGGGACGGAGACGTCGAGCGTGACGCTGCGCTTGCCGGTGTTGAGGTGGAGGTAGAGCGCGGACTTCCCGGGGTCGGGGATGTCGCCGGGAAACGGCCCCCGCCGCCGGCTCCAGTCGCCGCCCGGCGGCTCGACCTTCGTGACGCTCGCGCCCGAGTCGGCGAGCAGCTTCGTCGCGTACGGCCCGGCGATGCCCTGCGAGATGTCGACGACGCGCAGCCCTTCGAGCGCCCGATCACCCACGGCGTCCTCCCTTCCGGATGCCGCTCAGGATACGGCGCTCGCTGCCACCGCGGTAGGGAGGATGGAGGCTGGAACTGGAGGTTGGAGCCGGTGCTCGGAAGCGCACACGCGTCCCCGCCCCAAAGGGGGGGCGGTGCGATCACTTCCCGAGGACGCCGGGGACTACGACGCAAGCCCCTCCGGCGCGTCGAACACGAGGCGCGGCCCTTCCGGCGTCTCCGTCAGGTCGAGCGTCGCGCCGTCGAGCGCGTCAGCGACGGCCGGCTCGATGGCCAGGATGTGGCGTTCGTCGTGGTCGATGAGCTGGTCGCCGTCGTGCTCCTTGCCGATGGCGAGTGCCAAGCCCTGGTCGGTCTGCGCGATGCGGAGGATATCGGCGTCGTCCTTGCGATTCTGGTCGAGCGTGTCGTGGAGTGCCGCGGCGGCCTTCTGGCTGACGAGCAGCATTGCGCGCTCCTTTCGGCGCCCAAGTGCGGGCGCGATCCACCATAACAGAGCGCACCGGCGACGACGCACCGAGGTGGTACGCCTGCGTTGCCGCCCTCAGTCCGCGCGGGTGAGATGGATCGAGCCCGTCTGGGTGCGCAGACGCACCTTCGGTCCGCCCGTCGCCGGCGGCTGCCCGCGACGCCGCGGCGGCAGGTCCGACGTCACGGCGCCGACCCGCGTCTCGGCGTCGATGTAGATCGGGGCAGTGGTGTCGACGGCGAACACGATCGGCCCGATGTGGAGTTCGATGTCGACATCGCCCGGCACCACACCGCGATAGCGCACCGGCCCGCAGCGTGAGCGCACATGCACGGCCGCGCCCGGCGCGTCGACGCTGATCGAGCCCGTGCGCCCGTTCACGCGCAGCTCGCCCGTCACGCGCGAGACCTCGATCGTGCCGCTGCGCGATTCGACCGTCGCAGCGCCGCGCACATCGCGGAGCCGCACGCGGCCGCTGCGCGCCTCCAGTTTCACGCTCCCCGCGATCCGCTCGACCTCGACGGTGCCGCTGCGCGAGACGACAGTCGTCTCTCCCTCGATGTCGCGCACCTGGCTGCGGCCGCTGATCATTTCGCAGTGGATGCGGCCGTGGACGCCGGAGATCTCGACGCGCCCGCTACGTGACAGCACGCGCACGCTGCTCGTCATCGGCACCCGCACGCGATACTCGACCCGCGTGCCGCGCTGAGCGAGCTTGAGCAGGCTCCAGCCGCCGGACGTCTCGCGCAGCGCCGGCGCGCGGACGACCACCCGGCCATCGACCTCCTGCTCCATCCCCGCTTCGACGGCGCGCACCGCCTCGTCCGCCTCGTCCGATGACACCGACCAGACGTGGACCTCGGCCTCGACCTCGACGCGATCGAGCGGCCGCCCTTCGACGAGGACGCGGCCCGCGCGCGCCTCCAGGTGCAGCACCGACTCGGTGCCGGTGACGAACTGGCGAGAGACGCTGCGTACCAGCTCCATCAGCTCGCCTCGAAGCCCCAAAGGCGCGTCGTGAAGTCGTTCCAGCGGCCGCGCGCGCGGGGCAGTTCGCCCAGCCGCACCAGGCCGGGGTCGAGCGCGCGGCGGATCGCCGCTGCCAGCTCGCGGCGCGAGTGCGGCCCGACGAAGCGCGCCAGTTCGACCGAATCCTGCACGACGACGAACGTGGGCAGCAGGTTGATGCTGAACCGCCGCCGCAACTCCGGGTGGTCGTCGATGTCGACGCTGCGCACCGGCATCCGGCTGCCCGCCGTCAGTTCGACGCCGCCCGGCCGCGCGGCGAGCGGCCGCTGCCGTACGCGCGACGACGTGAATTCGACGACCAGCGGCACGGTGGCCGCGCCCGGGCTCTGTGACTCGTTCGCTGGTGCTCGCCCGGTCGCGACATCGGTCGTCATCGCCACTCGCCTCCGTCCCAGCCGGCGCTCCACGCGCGCCGGCACCCGCCGTCGCCCTGGCGACAGCGCGTGTATGAGCGCGATCGTCCGCAGAAGGCCGGCGTGGGCGCGGTCAGCATCGCCAAACCGGCGGCGATCGTGAGGCCGCTGAGCCAGCCGCGCGTCGGGTCGATGACGCCGGCGAGCAGCAGCGCCGCCAGCACGAAGGTCGCCAGCCGCGTTTCTGGCACGACGCGGAGATCGAAGGGGCGCCACGGCCGCCAGCCAAGGGCGGCAAGCCCGGCGAGCACGGTGAGGGCGATCAGCGGCGCCCGCGACGGCTCGAGCGAGCCCGTGAGCAGTAGCAGGGCGATGACGAAGACCGCGACGCGCATGATTCCGCCTCTTCCCTCAGCGGCCTGTCCGGGCAGCGTTCGTCGCCAGCAGGCGCTCGCCCGCGCTGCCGTCGAGCCGCAGTCCGAGCGCCACCAGCGCGCCGGCCAGCGCCGCTCGTGTGCTCCGGCGCGGCAACGCCGCCTCGAGCCGCCGTACCTCCTCCAGCCGCACCAGATCGACGCCTCGCAACTCCTTCGCGCGCAGGAGCAACGCCAGTTCGTTGAGCAGGGTGAATTCCATTTCGCGCCTCCTTCGGCACTGAGCCCGGATGTCACTCCCGGTCGTCGTCGCCGCCGACCCAGCCCGTGAACTTCGCCCCGCGATGCCGGCCGTGGGCCTGCTCGCCGCGCCAGCCGGGCGGCGGCGAGGCGGCCTCCATATTGCGCAGCGACCGCGCGAGGGCCTTGATGAACCAGCTGTTCGCCGATGTCCCGGCGCGTTGCGCCGCCTGCGTCGCCAGGTCCTTCAGCTCCGCCGGGATACGGATCGTGATCTTCTCGACGTCGCCCTCGGCCGCCCACGCCACAGACTCGTCGCCGCCGCCGTTCGCGGCCTTCTCCTCGACCTCGAGCGCCAGCCCGCCCGGCCGGTACGCCAGCCGCAGCCGATAGTGGGCGGCGACCCGCTCGTCGATCGTCCGCACGACCTCCGAGAGCAGGTCGTAGGCGGCGCGCTCGAGCGGCAGGCGGGCGGCATCGAGGTAGGTCTCGATCGCGCGGCGCCGGGCGTCGTCGTCGACGAGCGCCAGTGGCGCCCGGAGAGCGTCGAAGAGAGGATCGATCGCGAGTTCGTGTCCGGCCGCCAGCGTTGCCTCCGTCTGCCACTTCAAGACTGCGTGATGATGGCATAATGCTGGCATCGATGCAAGCCCGCTTTGTGGAGGCTCGGAGGTATGAACGCTGAAGGGCCTGGAGCCTGGCGGGAAGTCGGGAGGCTGGAGGGGGCAGTGCCGGCTGGCGATCGTGCGCGATGATGCGCGGCCTCGAACTGGCGGAGTCGGGAGGCTGGCGGGGGAGTGCCGGGCGGTGAGGAGCGAAGGTGCGGCGCGCCTGTGCTGTGTGCTGTTGCCCTGTGCTGGTTGGCTGTGGGCGCGAGCGGCACGCCCTCGCCGACGTCCCGAACTCGAAGCAGTGGTCCGCGCCCTTTGCTGCTGTCCCCGTTCGCCCGTCGCCCGGCGTACTCACGTCCCTCGCCCCTCGACAAACTTCCTCGTCCCTCGACCTACCTGCCGCACTGGCACAGTAGTTGTTACACTGCCCGGAGGCGATAGGCAGCAAAGCGCCGAAGGGAGGAGCCATCATCATGGTCCAGCGGACGAAGAGCGTCGTCACGCCAGAGCGCTTCGAGCAGGGCCTCAGCTATGAGCAGTTCCTCGCCCGGCTGGATCGCAACCGCGAGCGCTTCGACGAGAACTACCGCGGCACCAGCATCCCGGCCGAGGAGGCCGCCGCCCTGAGGGCGCTGGTGGCGAAGCCGGACGGGCCGGCGAAGATGCTCGTCCTCGGCGAATCCTGGTGCCCGGATGTCTTCCGCGGCGCCCCCGTCTTTGCCTGCATCGCCGCGGCCAGCGGCATCGACGCCCGCTTCTTTTTCCGCGACGAGAACAAGGACATCATGGCGGAGTTCCTCAAGGACGGGGAGTTCGAATCGATTCCCGTCGCCGTCTTCTACACGAAGGATCACCGCTACATCGCCCACTGGATCGAACGCCCGCAACTCGCGAACGACGAGATGAAGACGAAGCTCCGGCCGATGTACGCACGCTTCGGCAAGCCGGATATGACCGACGAAGAGAAGCAGGCGGTGCGCGCGGAGAACATCGCCTTCCAGCATGGCCCGATCTGGGCGAACTGGCGCCAGGAGACGATCCGCGAGGTGGTACGCCTGCTCGACGGGCAGACGGCCTGAGTCGACGCCTCCGCAGGCATCAGCCGAAGCGGCGTCGGTGAGAGCTCACGCGTCGCCCCTCTCACCTTCGCGCTGCGCTGCGTTCCCGGACGTACTGCCGGCCCTGCTCCAGCGGCCCAGCCCCGCGCCCACGCGTGACCCCGGTCTCTGCCCTCCCAGTGACCTCTGCCTCCGCCCTCTGGACGCGGATCTCTGACCACCGATCCTCCCGCCGCCAACCTCTGACTGCCGGCCCCAATGCGCCCGCCCGCTGACTGCCGGCTCCAATGCGCCCGCCCGCCGTTACAGTTCCGCCATCGCTTGCGATGCACCTCGCCATACCCGCCGGCGTATCATGAGAGAACGCAGGACGGTACGCCGCGCGGGAAGGCTTCATGAGCTCCTTCAAAATCGGCCGCATCTTCGGCGTCGACATCGGCGTCCACTGGAGTTGGATCTTCATCTTCGCCATCGTCACCTGGTCGTTTGCGACGGGTGTGCTGGCGTCGGTCTACCCGCAGTGGTCGAGCGCGGCGCGCTGGGGCGGCGGCGCCGTCATCGCCTTCATCTTCTTCATTTCGATCCTCCTGCACGAGGTCTCGCACTCCGTCGTCTCGAACCGCAACGGCCTGCCGGTCCGCAACATCACGCTCTTCGTCTTCGGCGGCGTCTCGAACCTCACCCGCGAGCCCGACACCCCCGGCCTCGAGTTCTGGATCGCCATCGTCGGGCCGCTGACGAGCTTGGCGCTCGGCGCCCTCTTCGCGGTCGGCTGGGCCGTCAGCCGTCCTTTCAACGAAGAGCTCGCCGGCATCAGCGCCTACCTGGCGCTGATCAACGTGTCGCTCGCCGTCTTCAACATGCTGCCGGGATTTCCGCTCGATGGCGGCCGCGTCTTCCGTTCGATCGTCTGGAAGCGCAACCACGACCGCCTCCGCGCGACGCATACCGCGTCTGTGCTGGGACAGTGGATCGCCTACGGCATCATGGGCATCGGCATCCTCTACACGTTCTTCGGCGGCATCTTCGCCGGCGTCTGGTTCCTCATCATCGGCTTCTTCCTGCGCAACTCGTCGGTCGCGAGCTACGAGCAGCTGCTGATCGAATCGACGCTGAGCCAGATTTGCGTGCGCGACATGATGCGCACGCACATCCATCCCGTCGGTCCGGAGATGACGCTCGAGGAGCTGGTGCACGAGCGCTTCCTGCGCGACGACGCCCGCGCCTTCGCCGTCGTCGCCGCCGGCGAGCTGGCGGGCCTGGTGACCCTCAGCGACGTGCGGAAGGTCGAGCGCGACGACTGGTCGCGCACCAGCGTCTATCGCGCGATGACGCCGGTGGCGCGCCTCCACACGGTGACGCCGGACGAGAACCTGGCGCAGGTGCTCCAGCTGATGGCGAAGAACGACGTCAACCAGCTGCCGGTGTTGCGCGGCCGCGAGCTGCTCGGGCTGGTGACGCGCGGCGACATCATGCGCTACGTCCACGTGCGCGAGGATCTCGGCGAGCAGGCGGCGCGCGAGCTCGTGCATCCGGACGGCCATGGCGGCGACGACGACGACGGACTCGCCCGGCGCTCGGCCGCCGATCTCGCGGCGCCGCCGCCGGGCCGCGGCGGCTTCCTCAGGCACATCCTCCCGCGCTGACGCCGCCCAGGCTTCACCGGCAGCCGACCATCCAACGTCCAACATCCAGGATCGCCACGAAGCCGGCACGCCGCCGATGGCTCACGCCGCGTCCTTCCCGGCCGCGCCCATCGTCCGGCCATCACCCCCACGGCGTCCGGATGCCCTCGCGCTGGAACGCCGCGATGAGCCGCGCCCGCAGGACGCCTGCCACCTCCCACTGGCTGCCCGGACGCACCGTCCCGGTCACCTGCACGGCGAGCCCGTTCGCATCGATGGTCTCGACGCGCAAGTACGCCGGCGCCGTCACGACGATTCCCTGGTAGAGCGGGTCGAGCGCCAGCTGGCGGCCGACGTCGTCGACCACGGCGCGCACGTGGTCGATGTCCGACGTGACGACGACCGGCACGCTGACGCGCACCTTCGCGAAGTCGCGCGTGTAGTTCGCCGCCACGATGACGGCGCTGTTGGGCACGCTGTACACCACCCCGTCGACGTCGCGGAGCAGCGTTCGGCGCAGCGTCACGTCCTCCACCGTGCCGGTGACGCCGGCGATCGCCACGACATCGCCGCGCGCGTACTGGTTCTCGCCGAGGATGAAGAGGCCGTTGAGCGCGTCGCGCACCAGCGTCTGGGCGCCGAAGCCCAGGGCGATGCCCGTGATGCCGACGCCCGTCAGTGCGGGGCCGATGTTGAAGCCGAACTCCGGCAGGATGGTGAAGAGCGCCCAGAGCATGAAGACGACCTGCGCCGTCCGTTCGATGACGCCAGCGAGCGTGTCGGTGCGCCGCCTGATCTCCGCCGGGTCGCGGCCCGCCATCTGGCGCGCGATCGTCGGTGCCAGCGCCACCCGCACGATGCGGCGGACGATCGCCGCGCCGACGAGGGCGAGGAAGAGCGCACCGAAGACGGCCGGTCCGTGGTCGCGAAACCACTGCCCCGCGTCGGCGCGCGTCACGTCGACCGTCGCTGCCAGGAACATACGCTCAGCAGTATAGGCCCGTCAGCCCGGGCCGTCGCCGCACGGTGGGGAGGGGAGCTTCGGTATACGTCGTCGAGCGAAGAACCGCCCTCCCGTCACTCCACCGAGTGTGGCCGAGTGTACGTGACACTGCCGTCGTGCGGAGCGTTCGAATTGCCGCTGCGGGTGATGCCGCGGCGCGCCTGCCAAGGGACGGGCGTGGGTATGTCCAACGCCGCTGGGTCACCGTTCACTGAGGAGAGGCAGAATCCCGAAGCGAGGGGCGCCGGCACACCGCGGCGATGGCGCGCGGCCGCGTGCGGACGGCGCCGACCGGATCAGCGTGCTCCACGGTCCTCCCTCCCGGTTCGCATGGCATCGGAAGCTGGCGGCGCTGGCCGAGCGCGACCCGCGCCGGGTGGCGGGCGTGCTGCTGCTGGTCGGTGCGATCACCGTGCTGATGGGGATCATCACGGCGCAGGCGCTGTACAACGGCACCTACAGCACGACGCAGAACACGATCAGCGACCTGGGGGCCAACCCGCTCCACGGCGGGCCGCTCAAGCCCTCGGCGGTCGTCTTCGACCTCGCCATGATCGTCGCGGCGCTCCTGCTCATCGGCTCCGCGTACTTGCTGCAGCGGGCGTTCGGCGCGACTTTCGTAGCGCTCTCCATGGCGCTCTTCGGCGTCGGCGTGCTGGGGGTGGGGATCTTCCCGGAGAACCTGTCAGGCGTCCACACGAGCTTCGCGGGGCTCGCCTTCCTCGGCGGGGCGATCACGGCGATCCTCTCGTATCGGACCACAGGGAGGCCATTTCGCTACGTCGCGCTGGCACTGGGGACGTTCGCGCTGCTGACGATGATCTTCTGGATGGCGGCGCCGTCGGCGTTCGAACGGCTGCTGGGCGCAGGCGGCGTCGAACGCTGGGTGGTATACCCGGTGACGATCTGGGCGGCGAGCTACGCGGGCTGGTTGCTGCATCGCGAGTGACCGCGACGGCCGTGCAGGCGTGCACGCGTCGCCGGCGCTACACCGGCTCGAGGGCGGCGCCGACAGCGGCCGGCGCTTCGACGCGGATCGCGTCGCCGGGACGGACGCGCCCACCCCCGAGGACGATGCCCATGATCCCGGCCTTGCGGATGATGCTGCCGTCATCGCCCTTGAGCGCGACCTGCGCCAGCAGCCGCTGGTCGACGACGTCGAGTTGTTTACAGGGGTCGCGGAGGCCGGTGATCTCGACGACCGCCGTCTCGCCGAGATGAAGGCGGGTGCCGGGCGCGAGGTCGAGGACCGGCAGGCCGCGCGTCGTGATGTTCTCGCCCATGTTGCCGGGCCGCACGACGATGCCGAGCGGCGCCAACTCGTCAAACAGCTCGCTGTGGACGATGTGCACCTGGCGCCGGTTGGGCTCGGCCGGATTCCGCGCCGCCCGCGAGCGGTGACGGACGAAGGCGCCGGCGTGGTAGTCACCGTCGACGCCGTGCCCGGCGACGAGCGTGATCTCGTCGCGCGCGATCTTCGGGATGCCAGGGGTGTCCTTGCTGCTGACGGAGATGACGCTGGCGGCGTTCACTGCGTGCTGATCCTTCTTCGGCATCGCGCATGTTCGGTGTGCGGGCAGTCTAGCAGAGTGGACGCGGAGGGTTCTGATCGGAGGAGGCAGGAGAGGCCGGAGGACGGGGCGAGAGGAGTTGCGTGCCACACCCGCCCACCGCCGCGGCTGCGCTCCTGCAGGATGGGAGCGCGCCATCGAAGCTCCGCGTGACCAACTCCCCCTGTCCGCAGCGTGGAGCGGCCAGGGGCGCGCGCCCGTCGCTCGACGCACCCAACATCGGCATAGTGGCGAGATCCTTCGCTTCGCTCAGAGAATGGCACTCGGCCGCACGTGTCGGGGGCGCGGGCCGTGCCCTCGCAGAGCGGAGAGCCTCCCCGTATGCTTTCAGGGATGACGACGACGCAACGCTTACACGATGAGCGCGAACTCACGGCGGGCGTGCCGCTGTGCGCACCCGATGGGCGTCTGAACCGCGCGGCGATCGGCTGGTCGCGGCGCCCCCTCCATCGCTGCAACTTGCCCGCGTCGCTGGCCCGGAAGAAGAAGTGGAACTACTGGGCCGTGACGAGCGAGGACGTGCTCTTCTCCGCCACCATCGCCGACATCGACCGGCTCCAGCTGGCGGGGGCGTATCTCTTCGAGCGCGGCAGCCGGCGCCACATCGACAAGAGCGTCGTCCGGGCGCCGGGCACGATCGCGATGCCGGAGAC
Source organism: Dehalococcoidia bacterium (assembly GCA_015478665.1). Lineage (GTDB taxonomy): Bacteria > Chloroflexota > Dehalococcoidia > DSTF01 > JACRBR01 > JADMII01. The sequence goes on along the minus strand of JADMII010000013.1, from coordinate 35,998 downwards.
CATCGCCGGCGACATGGTGATCGAACACCACGAGATGCGTGTCATGCTCACCGACGACGGCGCCGGCACGCGGCTCCGCGTCTCCGCGGCGGACTTCGGCGGCCTGGCGCTCGATGCGGACGTCGTCGTCGAGCGGCCGCCCGGGCATGAGACGCTGAACGTCGTCATTCCCTGGTCCGAACGCCAGTTTCAGTTCACCTCGAAGCAGAACACGCTGCCGGCATCCGGCTTCGTCCGCCTCGGCGGCGAGCGCTTCGAACTCGGGCGCGGCGCGTTCGGCTGCCTGGACTACGGTCGCGGCGTCTGGCCCGGGCACACCGTGTGGAACTGGGGCGCGGCGTCTGGCGTGCAGGACGGGCGCACGCTGGGACTCAATCTCGGCGGTCGATGGACGGATGGCACGGGGATGACGGAGAACGGACTCTGCGTCGACGGGCGTCTGACGAAGATCAGCGAGGACCTCGACTTCACCTACGACCGCAACGCCATGATGCGGCAGTGGCGCGTGCGGACGACGGTCAGCGATCGCATCGACCTTCGCTTCGAGCCCGAGTTCGAGCGTGTCGCCGGAAGCGGTCGTCGCGACTCCTGGTTCACGAGCGCGCATCAGATGTTCGGATGCTACTCAGGCCGCGTCGTGCCGGGCGATGGCGACCCGATCGAGCTGCGCGACCTCTTCGGCTGGATTGAGGAGCACGAAGCGGTCTGGTAAGGCTCCCCGCTACAGCGTACGCTGTTGCCTTCCGGAGATGGCGACGCGTCCGGGCGCCACGCTTCTGCGACATGGCAGCGCGACAATGACGGACGGGCGTGGCGCCGGCGTCGCGTCGACGGAAGCAGTCGTTGGATTCTTCGGTTACCCCGAACCGCCTGTCCGCAGGCTCACCGCGATGGGCGGCGCTCGTGCGCCGTCGCCCGGTCGCCGTGGCCGCGCTCTGCGCCTCTGCGATCGCCATCGTGGCCGTCGCCTGCGGTGGCGGCAGCCAGAGCCGGGCGACGCGCCCGAGCTCGTACCTGCCCAATCCGACGCCGACGGCGCCCGCCGGCGCCGGCGAGGTCGTGCGCGGGATCACCTACTGCACCGCCGGCAAGATCGCGCTGAAGATGGACCTCTACTACCCGAAGACACGGGCGGCGTCGATGCCGGTCGTGCTCTACCTGCACGGCGGCGCCTGGGAGTTCGGTACGAAGCTGTCCTCCGGCGGCATCGTCAACTTCTCGCCGCTGCTCGAGCGCGGCTTCGTCATCGCTTCGGCGGACTATCGCCTGGCGCCGCCGGACAAGTTCCCGGCGCAGATCTACGACGTGAAGTGCGCCGTCCGCTCGCTGCGCGCGCGTGCCGGCCAGTACAACATCGACCCGCAGCGGATCGGGGTCTGGGGCGCGAGCGCCGGGGCGCATCTGGCGATGCTGCTCGGGGTGACGGATCGATCAGCCGGCTTCGAGGGGGACGAAGGGTACGGCGACCAGTCGAGCCGCGTGCAGGCCGTCGTCGACATGTTCGGTCCGGCGGACCTCACGGCGCCCGGCTTCGTGCAGAACACGCAGGGCATCTCCCAAGCGGTCTTCGGCGTCCCGGCGAACTCGTCGTCGGACGTGCTGAAGAAGGCCAGCCCGATCACCTACGTCTCGAAGGACGACCCGCCGTTTCTCGTCGTGCAGGGCGCGCAGGACACGGTCGTGCCGCTCTCGCAGTCGCGCGAGTTCGTCGCCAGGCTGAAGGCTGCGGGCGTGCCGGTGATCTTCATCGTCGTGCGCAACGCCGGCCACGGCCTCGCGCCGACGGAGCAGGGGCCGATGACGCCGAATCCGGTCGCCGTCCTCGGCTCCGTGGCCGACTTCTTCACGGCGACGCTGCGCAAGCCCTGATCGCCGGCGAGCCGACCGCCGCCGCTACTCCGCGACCGGCTCGGACTGCGCGTCCGCGGCCGGCGGCGGCGGCGATGCCAGCGCGGCCACCCTGGCGTCGAGCGCGTCGGCCGCGGGCGAGCTGCCGTTCGGCGGCCGGCCGATCACGCTCAGCTCCAGCAGTTCGGCGACGTCGAAGGTCTTCATCCGCTTCTCTTCGTCCGGTTCGACGGTCGGGATGCCGTCCTCGAACATCTGTATGCAGAACGGGCAGGCCGTCGCGACGACCTGGGCGCCGGTGCTGTACGCCTCTTCCGTCCGCGCGACGTTGATCCGCTTGCCCTTCGACTCTTCGACCCACATGTGGGAGCCGCCGGCGCCGCAGCAGAAGCTGTTCTCGCGGTTGCGCGGCATCTCGACGCGCCCGGCGCCCGGCAGCGCGTCGACGATGTCGCGCGGGCCGTCGTAGTTGCCGTTGTGGCGGCCGAGGTAGCACGAGTCGTGATAGGTCACCGCCAGCGGCAGCTCGTGCTTCGGGCGCAACGCGCCCTTCTGCAGGAGCTGCGAGAGGAACGAGCTGTGGTGGATCACCTCGAACTTCCCCTCGAACTGCGGGTACTCGTTCGCGAAGGTGTTGAAGCAGTGCGGGCAGTTAGTGATGATCTTGGCGACGCCCCTGGCGTGGAACAGCTCGATCAGCGCCTGCGCCTGCGTCTGATACAGGTACTCGTTGCCCAGCCGACGCGCCGGGTCGCCGCTGCAGGACTCCTCGTCGCCGAGGCAGCCGTAGCTCACCCCGGCTTCCTTGAGCAGCCGCGCCACGGCGCGCGTCGTCGGGATGTTCCGGTCGACGAGGGCGCCCGAGCAGCCGACCCAGTAGAGGTACTCCTGCGTGCCGTCGAAGGTTGGCACGTCGAGCCCCTCCATCCACGACGTGCGGCTGAACGGCGTGCCGCGCCAGGGGTGACCGCGCTGCTCGATCTGCATCAGCGTCTGCGCCGCCGTCTCCGGCATGTTCGCCTCGTTCATCGTCAGGAAGCGCCGCATGTCCTGCAGCGCCGGGACGTGCTCGATGAACACCGGGCACTGGTACTGGCAGGCGCCGCAGGTCACGCAGTCCCAGACGGGGTTGAAGCCGACGGAATCGATCAGCGTCAGCTCTTCGATGGCGCCGTTCGCGCCGTCGCCATCGACGGACTTGCCCGGCCGCAGCGCGTCCCAGACGAACAGCGGCGACTGCACCTTATGCACCTGGAACTCGATCGCCGTGCGCATGTCGTGCATCACCTTCTTCGGCGAGAGCTCCTTGCCGGTGAGGTAGGCCGGGCAGTTGATCTCGCAGCGGCCGCACTCCGTGCAGGTGTACGGATCCAGCATCTGCTTCCAACTGAGGTCGGCGACGGCGCCGGCGCCGAAGCGCTCGGCGTTCTCGAAGTCGCGGATGGGCTGCAGCTGGCCCGTCGGCGCCACGCGGCGGAAGAGAATGTTGAACGGCACGGTGAGCACATGCGAGTGCTTGCTGTACGGCAGATAGTTCAGGAAGAGCAGGAAGTCGTAGAGGTGGGCGTACCACCAGAAGTCGAGCCAGGCCTGTTGCATGTTGGTCGACATGCCCGTGCGCAACCAGACCTGCGAGAGGCCAAAGGAGAGGAACGACCACGCCTGCCCGGACTGCGGGTCGGTGGCGAACTCGAAGCTGTTGAGGAAGACATCGGACACCATCAGAAAGCCGATGAACCAGAGGATCAGCCAGCCGTCGAAGTTCAGCGTCATGCGCGCCGGCTTCCAGAACGCGCGCTGGTACGCGGCCATTAGGCAGCCGACGATGACGAGGATGTTGAAGAGATCCATGGGCGCCCGGATGATCACGTCGTACCAAGCGCCGCCGAGGTGCTCGAGGGAGATCTCCGTGCTGAAGCCCTTGAGCAGGAAGTTGATCGTCCGCACCTGCAGGACGAGGAAGCCCCACCAGATCATCGAGTGCAGCACGCCGCTGTACCAGTAGCGCTTGCGCGCCACGCGCGCGTTGCCGAGCAGGTAGGGCACCATCGAGACGACGCGGTCGATGAGCTTGTCGAAGCGATTGTCGCCACGCCCGGTCGCGAAGATGGCGACCTTCATCGTCACGGAGTAGGCGAAGAAGGCCAGCGCCGCGACGAAGGAGACGTAGTAGACGTAGTTGCCCGGGAACTCGTGCGTCGGCAGCACGCGGCCTCCTCAATTCAGGCGGTCGATTGTTGCGAAACGATCATATCGATGCGATTCTCGTGGAGCAATCAGAACGGCCGAGGCGGCGAGCGTCGTCCTCGGATATCGCGACGGCGAGGCCGAGCAGGCCGGTGCTTGGGCGAGCGTTCACTGCCTCCCCGTCCGCTGAGCGGCCGCCGTCTGGCGGTTGAGGCAGCCGCGCGTCGGTCGCGCCGGGTGGTCCGACCCGGATCGTGACCGAATCGAACCCGTTTCAGTACGCCAACTGACATTACAGCGGCATTGCAGAATCGTCTCTGCAGATGATTTCCATGTCGAAGGGCATTGAGTCTGTCGACGTACACACGTACAGTAGCCCGTGGCGGGACGATCTTCGGATCGACGGGAAGGGATGGTGTTTTGGGACTCGGAGGGCCGATGCACGTCACGCCTCACGCTCGGGGAGCAGTCGCAACCGCACCACAGACCGCCAGCGTCCACCCATTCACCACCGGCAGCGGTCGCGCCACCGGCGACCAGCGCGCCGTCGGTCAGCCAGACGGCGCCGGCACCCTGCCCGGGGAGGGCGCCCACGTCCTCATCGTCGATGACGACCCGTCGATCCTGCGCATGCTGCGCATCGTCTTCCTCGGCGACGGCTTCGAGGTGACGACGGCGACGAACGGCCAGGAGGCGCTCAACGCCGTACAGGAACGGATGCCGGGCGTCATCGTCCTCGACCTCGAGATGCCGATTATGGACGGCCGTGAGTTCTTCCGCGAGCTGCGCGCCCGCGGCCATGCGGTGCCCGTGCTCATCCTCTCCGCCTATGGCGCCGAGCGGGCGCGCCTCGAGCTGAAGGCGGAGGCGTTCGTCAGCAAGCCGTTCGAGCCGGACTACCTCGTCGGAGAGGTGCAGAAGCTGCTGATGGTCAGCTGACCAGCGCCGGCGAATGAACCGGGGCCGGGAACCCGCTACACTGTCTCGATCGGACCCGGGGACGAGAGAGCGAGCGGATGATGGGCCAGCGGGGCAAGCAGTACAACGTCGCCGTCGTCGGCGCCACCGGCATCGTCGGCGCCGAGTTCCTGAAGATCGCCTCGGAGCGGTCCTTCCCGCTCAAGGGCCTGAAGCTGCTCGCCACCGAACGCTCCGCCGGCACACGGGTCCGCTTCGGCGAAGGCGACATCGAGGTCGAGGCGACGACGCCGCAGTCCTTCGCCGGCGCCGACTTCGTCTTCATCTCCGCCTCGGGCGCCGCCTCACGCGAGTACGCGCCGGTCGCCCGCGATGCCGGCGCCATCGTCATCGACGATTCGAGCGTCTGGCGCCAGGATCCATCGGTGCCGCTCGTCGTGCCGGAGGTCAACGCCGCCGACGTCGAAGCGCACCAGGGCATCCTCGCCATCCCGAACTGTTCGACGACGCCGCTCGTCATGTGCCTCTGGCCGCTGCATCGGCGCAATCCGGTCACGCGCATCGTCGCCGATACGTATCAGTCCGTCGCCGGCACCGGCACGGCCGCCGTTCGAGAGCTCGAATCGCAGTCGCGCGCCTGGGCCGATGGCCGCGTCCCCGACGCGCCGACGGCCTACCCGCATCGGATCGCCTTCAACCTGCTGCCGCAGATCGACGTCTTCATGGACAGCGGCTATACGAAGGAAGAATGGAAGATGATGGCGGAGACGCGGAAGATCATGCACGAGCCGGATCTGGCGCTCTCCGCGACGTGCGTCCGCGTGCCCGTGTTCGTCAGCCACAGCCTCGCGGTTCATGCCGAGTTCGCGCAGCCGATCAGCGCCGCCGCCGTGCGGGAGGCGCTCCGCGATGCGCCCGGTGTCGTCGTTCAGGACGACCCGGCGACCAGCACCTACCCGATGCCGCAGGACGCCGCCGGCCGCGACCCCGTATACGTCGGCCGCATCCGCGAGGACATGTCGCGGCCGAACAGCATCGCCATGTGGATCTCGTCCGACAACTTGCGCAAGGGCGCCGCGCTCAACGCCATCCAGATCGCCGAGGAGATGATCGCCCGCGCGCTCGTGTAGCGCCGGGCCGCGCCAGCCCATGACCCAGTCACCGCTCGGCCGCATCCTCACGGCGATGGTCACGCCCTTCACGCCGGACGGTGCCGTCGACTACGCGCAGGCGCGACGGCTCGCCCGCGCCCTCATCGAGTCGGGCTCGGACGGCGTCGTCGTCAGCGGCACGACCGGCGAGGCGCCGACGCTCGCGGCCGCCGAGAAGCTGCGCTTGTGGTCCGAAGTGAAGGACGAACTGCGCGACAATGCCGCCGTCGTCGCCGGCTCCGGCGATAACTGCACCGCCGACAGCATCGAGCTCAGCCGCGAGGCCGCGCGCACGGGGGTCGATGCGCTGCTGCTGACGACGCCGTACTACAACAAGCCACCGCAGGAGGGCATCTTCCGGCACTTCGCCGCGATCGCCGAGGCCGTCGAGCTCCCCTGCATCGCCTACAACATCCCCACCCGCACGGGCATCAACGTAACCGCGGCGACGCAACTGCGGCTCGCGCGCGTCGGCAACATCGTCGGCGTCAAGGAGTCGAGCAGCGACTTCGGGCAGATCGCCGCCGTGATCGAAGCGGCCGGCGCCGGCTTCCGCGTCTGGTCGGGCAACGACGAGGACACGTTCGCCGTCGTCTCGCTCGGCGGCTACGGCGTCATCAGCGTCGCCACCCATCTCGTCGGCCGCCAGGTGGCGGCGATGGTGGCGGCGCTCGTCGATGGACGCCTCGCCGAGGCGGCGGCGGCGCATCGGCGGCTGCTGCCGCTGATCGACGTGCTCTTCTGCGTCACCAATCCGGTGCCGCTGAAGTACGCGCTGAACCAGCTGGGCTATGACGTCGGCGGCTTCCGGCTGCCGCTCTGCGAGCCGGACGCGGCGTCGGCGGAGCGCATCATGACCGAGGTCCGGCGCCACCCGGTCGAGCTGCCGCTGCCCGTCGCGCCGGGCTGACGCAGCCCCGCACGGCCGACGCGGCGCGCGCTGCGCTGATCGCGCCCGCGCGCTCGACATACTCCGCACACCGGCGAAGCTGCTCCGGCACCCGGGCGATGTTGAGACGCGCGCAGCAGTCCACACGGGTCGCCGCGTGCTCGCCTCGCCGCGGCGAGCGTGCGCCCCGGAACGCCGCGCGAACCGGCGTTGCCCTTGCAGGACGGAAGCGCGGCGCCGGGATGCAGCGCCGCGCTCTTGTGCGCGTCGTGCGCTCACGCCGCGCTCCTAGCGAGACGCCGTGCCGCCGTTGGCCTCGATCAGCGGCTTCGCCTGCACCTTGATCGTCTTCGGCTTCATCGACTCGGCCTTCGGCAGCGTCAGGCAGAGGACGCCATCCTCGAACGACGCCTGCGCCTTGCCGGTGTCGACCTCCGTCGGCAAGCCGATTTGTCGGACGAAGCTGCCGTGCGTGCGCTCGTGCCGGTAGTAGTTCTCGGCCTTGTGCTCGTGCTCCTGCCTGGACTCGCCCTTCAGCGTCAGCACCTGGCCCGTCACCGAGATGTCGATGTCGTCCGGCTTCATCCCCGGCAGCGACGCCTCGACGACGACGTTGTCGCCGCTCTCCATGACGTCGATCGGGAAGGACATCGACCCTCCGTTGCCGCCACTGGGGAAGAAGCTGCGGAGCGCGGAGGGCTCATCGAAGAACCGGTCCATTGTCCGGCGCAGGGCGGAGATGTCCGAAAACGGATCCCAACGAGTGATGTCTGCCATGTCTGTCCTCCATGTACGATGCATGTGCGGCAGCGCCGCCTATCTGTGTTCGTTCTAGCATGGCGCTTGGTGCAAGTCAAGTCCTATGACTGGTCAGCACTCAATGATCCTTCGTGCCCGCCGATAAGATGCCTTGCGTTGCAGCGCCGGCTTACCCTACACTTGAGCCATGGCGAAGGATTTCTACGACGTGCTCGGCGTCAGGCGCGGCGCCTCGGAGAAAGAGGTGCGCGCCGCATACCGCAAGCTGGCGCGCAAGCATCACCCTGATGTGAACCCGGGCGACAAGGGCGCCGAGGCGCGCTTCAAGGAGATCAACCAGGCGAACGAAGTGCTCTCCGATGCCGACAAGCGCGCAAAATACGACAAGTACGGCGACAGGTGGGAGTACGCCGACCAGATCGAGGAGGCGCAGCGTCAGCGTGGCCAGCGCTACGCGGGAGGCAACGCCAACGGCGCCACGTACCAGGATTTCGATTTCGACATCAACGACCTCGGCGACCTGGGCAGCGTCTTCGGCAGCATCTTCCGTCGCGGCGGCAGCAGCACCGGCACCGCATCACGGCGCGGCGCCGACGTCCAGCAGCCGGTCGAAGTCACGCTCGAGGAGGCGTTTCACGGCACGTCGCGCATGCTCGAGATGATCGCGACCGAGGCGTGTCCGACGTGCGGCGGCTCCGGGGAGATCGCCGGCGCGACCTGCCACACCTGTCGGGGCACGGGCATGGTGCAACGTCCGCGCCGGCTCGAGGTGAAGATCCCGGCCGGCGTCGCCACGGCCTCGAAGGTGCGCATCGCCCGCGAGGGCACGCCGGGCGCCGGTGGCGGCCAAAACGGCGACCTGCTGCTCGTCATCAGCGTGCATCCCCACAACCGCTTCGAGCGTAAGGGTGACGACCTGTACGAAGACGTCGACGTGCCGGTGACGACGGCCGTGCTCGGCGGCGAGGCGGAAGTGCCGACGATGACGGCGCGCGTGATGCTGAAGATCCCGCCGCTGACCCAGAACGGCCGCGCCTTCAAGCTCAGCGGCCTCGGCATGCCGCATCTCGGGCGCGACGGCAAGGGCGACCTCTACGCGCGCGTCCGCGTGCGGCTGCCGGACCAGCTCGACGACCGCCAGCGCCAGGCGTTCGAACAGCTGAAGGAGGCCGGCGTATGACGGACTGCCGCCGGAATGCGATGCGGGAGGATGGAGGGTACAGGGCCGACTGACTGCGGTTCTGCCGCAGTCACTCCCCGCAGAGATGACAGAGGATCACCGGGACGACTACGAAGAACCGTGTTACGTGATCTCGATCGCGGCGCGGATGGTCGGCATGCATGCCCAGACGCTGCGGCAGTACGAGCGCATCGGCCTCGTCGAGCCGAAGCGCACGCGGGGGAACATCCGCATGTACTCGCCGTCGGACGTCGCGCGCCTGCGGACGGTGCAGCGGCTGATCGCGGATCTCGGCGTGAATCTCGCCGGCGTGGAAGTGATCCTGCAGATGCGCGAGCGCATGCAGGCGATGGAGCAGGAGTTGGAGCGGCTGCGGTACGAGCTGCAGCGCGAGCGGGATCATCGCCTGCCGGCGCCGCGCGAGTGACCGGCGGGCGAACGCGACGCTGATCCCAATCGCTGCAACCGCTCGCCACTGCGGGCGAACGTGAGCGAGCGCGGTCGGGACAGCGGGGCCGTCGTCGAGGCGATCCGGTACGCGACCACACACCCGGAGGACGGAAGATGATGAGACAAGACAGGTTCACCCAGCAGGCCCAGGAAGTGCTCGCCGCGTCCCAGGAGATCGTCCGCCAGCAGCGTCACTCGCAGTGGGACGTCGAGCACGTCCTCCTCGCCCTGCTCCAGCACCAGGACGGCCTCGCCGGTCGCATCCTCGAGGCGATGCAGGTCGATGTCCGCGCCCTCAGCCGGCGCGTCGCGGACACGCTCGCCCGGGCGCCGAAGCTCGCCTACGACGTCGTGCAGGTCTACACGACGCCGCGCATCGTCAAGATGCTCGAGACGGCGAACGCCGAGGCGGACCGCCTGAAGGACGAGTACGTCGGCGTCGAGCACCTGCTCATCGCCGTCGCGGACGAGCGGGACGGCGAGTCCGCGCAGATCCTGCGTCAGTTCAACATCGACAAGGAGCGCATCTACAAGGCGCTGCAGGACGTGCGCGGCTCCGCGCGCGTCGATTCGCCGACGGCCGAGAGCCGCTACGGCGCGCTCGAGAAGTACAGCGTCGACCTCACCGCCGCCGCGGCTGAAGGCAAGCTGGACCCGGTGATCGGCCGCGACCAGGAGATCAAGCGCGTCATGCAGATCCTGAATCGCCGGACGAAGAACAACCCGGTGATCATCGGCGAGGCCGGCGTCGGCAAGACGGCCGTCGTCGAGGGTCTCGCGTCGAAGATCGTCGTCGGCGACGTGCCGGAGAACATCAAGGACAAGCGCCTGCTGGCGCTCGACATGGGCGCGATGGTCGCTGGCGCCAAGTTCCGCGGCGAGTTCGAGGAGCGGCTGAAGTCCGTGATGGACGAGATCCGCCGCGCCGAAGGCGAAGTGATCATCTTCATCGATGAGCTGCACCAGGTCGTCGGCGCCGGCGCGGCCGAAGGCGCCATCGATGCCAGTACGATGATGAAGCCGGCGCTCTCGCGCGGGGAGCTGCGCGTCATCGGCGCCACCACGCTCGACGAGTACCGAAAGTACATCGAGAAGGACCCGGCGCTCGAGCGACGCTTCTCGCCCGTCTTCCTCGACGAGCCGACGCCCGACGAGACGATCGAGATCCTGCGCGGCATCCGCGCCCGCTACGAGGCGCACCACAAGGTGCAGATCAGTGACGAGGCGCTCGTCGCCGCGGCGCGCCTCAGTGACCGCTACCTCACCGAGCGCTTCCTGCCGGACAAGGCGATCGACCTGATCGACGAGGCGGCGAGCAAGCACGTCATCGAGCAGCAGTCGATGTCGCCGGAGCTCCGCGACCTGAAGCAGCGGCTCGATGAGCTGAACATGGAGACGGAGGCCGCCGCCACCCGTCAGGACTACGAGGCGGCGGCGCGCATCCGTCAGGACGTGCTCAAGATCCAGGGCGAGTACGACGAGCGACGCGCCGACTGGGAGAAGACGCACACCGCCGACATGACCGTCACCGAGCAGGACATCGCCGAGCTGATCGCGTCGATCACCGGCATCCCCGTGAGCCGCATGCTCGAAGGCGAGGCGGAGAAGCTCCTCCACATGGAGGATGCGCTGCACGAACGCGTCGTCGGCCAGGACCAGGCGGTCGAGGCCGTCTCGGAGGCGCTTCGCCGCGCGCGCGCCGGCCTGAAGGACCCGAAGCGGCCGATCGGCAGCTTCATCTTCCTCGGCCCGACGGGCGTCGGGAAGACGGAGCTCGCGCGCGCGCTGGCGCAGTACCTCTTCGACGACGAAGAGGCGATGATCCGCCTCGACATGTCGGAGTACCAGGAGCGCCACACGGTCTCGCGCATCGTCGGCAGCCCGCCGGGCTATGTGGGGTACGAGGAGGGCGGCGCGCTGACCGAGGCCGTGCGGCGGCGTCCGTACCGCGTCATCCTGTTCGACGAGATCGAGAAGGCGCACCCGGATCTGTTCAACCTGCTGCTGCAGATCCTCGATGACGGCCGCCTGACCGATGGCCAGGGACGGACGGTGGACTTCCGGAACACGATCATCATCATGACCTCGAACTTGGGCACCAGCTCCGAGAACAAGGGCCGCTTCGGCTTCGTCACCGCCCGCGCAGAGGACGACGGGGCGCGCTCCCAGCGCCAGGAGACGGTGGAGCGCGCGCTGCGCGAGGCCTTCCGGCCGGAGTTCCTCAACCGCATCGACGAGATCATCGTCTTCGAGCCGCTGACCGAACGCGAGCTCGGGCGCATCGTCGAGCTGATGCTCGATGAGGTCCGCCACCGCCTCTCCGACCGCCGCGTCGACTTCACGGTGACGGAGACGGCGAAGGCCGAGCTCGTGCGAGAGGGCTTCGACCGCGTCTACGGCGCCCGGCCGCTCCGCCGCACGGTGCAGCGCCAGATCGAGAATCCGCTGGCGCGGGCGATCCTCGCCGGCGACTTCGGCGAGGGTGACGTCGTCCAAGTCGACTACGCCGACGGCGGCTTCACGTTCACGCAGGGCGCGCACGAGCCGCAGGAAGCGACGCCGGTCGGCGCCCGCGCCTAGTCCGGCCGACGCCTGCGATCCGAGTCCGATGCGCATCGCCGCTCGCTGCGGGCCAACGCGGACGCGGCGATGCGACCGGCGGCCGCCATCATCCCGCCGCCGCCAGCGCCGCCGACCAGGGATGGCCGCACCGCAGCACGGCATCGCGCAGCCACGCGCGCTGCGCCGAATCGAGCAGGGGCAGCAGCGTCGCGAAGTCCAGCTTGTCGCGGCGCCGCAGGTCGCGGCTCTTGAAGAACAACAGCACCTCCGGCGCCACCGTCGGCAGGCCCCAGGGCGACGGCAGGATGCCACGGGCGACCGGAATGCGGACGGCCGACTGGCGCTGGAGCAGCCACTCGTCGCCTGCGCGGTCGTCCAGCTGGACGTCGAGGATGAAGCCGTCCTTCGGCCAGAGGATGCCGCTTGCCGGCACCGGCTCCCCGCGATCGCGGCGGCCGTGCAGGTGGCCGGGATGCCGCAGTTCGCGGCCGGCCCAGGGCTCCGCGTTGGTCGGCGTCAGCGCATCGTGCGGCACCAGCTGCCAGCCGCGCAGGTCTTCGAACAGCGTCCGTTGATCCTGTACGAAGACGGAGATGTCGACGTCCGCGTGCTCGCGGGTCTCGCGGCCGACCCAGGCGTCGACGGCCCAGCCGCCGCACAACGCCCACTGGCGGCGGTACGCCGCCATCAGTTCGACGACGGGCGCCAGCGCCGCGGGCACCCGCGGCGTGTGTGGAAGAGAAACTGATCGAGACAAGAAGATACGCTCCATCTGCAGTGACGCGCGTGCGCCGAGGTGGGCGACGCTGCGTCGTACGAAACACACGGTCGGGTTGGAGCGCAGCCGGTCGCCCGGCGGACTATCCCTGGCGGTTCCGCCGGCGAGCCGGGCCGCGGCGCAATCTGTTCAGCATGGTGCACCTCCGTGCGGGCGCAGTGTACCGCGGCGCGGCGAGGGGAGGCCTCCAACCGCCGCGGCTGGCCGCTCCCGGCCGGAGGCGAATCGTGCGGATCTGTAACACTTCGTCGCGCCCACCTGCGGGAGATCACCGATACAATGATCTGCCGCGCGGTGCGAAACTGCGGTATACGCGGATCACGCAGAGTCAGGGAGGTTCGCCATGAAGAAGATCGTGATGCTGGTCGGCCTTGCCGCCGCTGCCTACGGCGCCATGAAGCTGTTCCGCGGCAACAACGACGACGAGTTCAACATCGACCCCTACACCCCGGACACCGTCGCCTAGCGTCGTCTTCCGCATCATGGTGCGGCGGCGCCCGCCCGCCGCACCCCAGCCCGGCACGCAGGCGCGTCCTGCGATCCGCCGTCGAATGCGAGTTCGACGACGATCGGTTCTGCCTCTTCCATCGAGCCGGATTCTGGCCCGTGAGCCCGCCGTTCATGTCGTCTGCGGGACAGGGAAGCGAGCCCGTTCGGGTCGCCCGCGACGGGCGCCGTCCGTCGGGTGACGCTCCGGCGGTCGCCGCGGTTGCGCGTACGCGCGCGGTTCGCCGTCTACCGCGAAGATGACCGGCTGATGCGGCGGCACCCCGGGGCCGGCAGCGCCTACGCGCCGGCCGCGGCCGCCAACTCCGCCAGCGGCGCCTGCGGGCGGGCGCCGACGTGGCTGATCACCTCCGCCGCGCACAGCCCGCCGAGGCGGCCGCAGGCGACGAGGTCGCGTCCGTGCGTGAGGCCGTAGAGGAAGCCGGCGGCGTAGAGGTCGCCGGCGCCCGTCGTGTCGACGACGCGCTCGACGGGGGCGGCGGCGACCGCGCGCGTCGCGCCGCCGGCGACGACGACGGAGCCGCGCTCGCTGCGCGTCAGCGCCAGCGTCTCGCAGCAGTCGCGCGCGCGGGTGAGCGCCCGGTCGAAGTCTTCGGTCTCGTAGAGCGACGTGATCTCGGCCTCGTTGGCGAAGAGCACGTCGACGTGGTCGGCGACGAGGTCGAGGAACGAGGCGCGGTGCCGCTGGACGCAGAAGGGGTCGGAGAGCGTCAGCGCCACCTTCCGGCCGGCGGCGTGCGCCAGTTCGGCCGCGCGCAGGAACGCCGCCTTCGCCAGCGGCCGGTCCCAGAGATAGCCCTCGAGATACGTGATCTGGCCGGCGGCGATGAGCGGCTCCGGCACGTCGTGCGGCGCAAGCTCGACGGAGGCGCCGAGGTAGGTCTGCATCGTCCGCTGCGCATCCGGCGTGACGAAGATCAGGGAGCGCGCGGTCGCCGCTCCTGCGGCGAGCGGGGCCGTCACGAAGTCGACGCCGGCGGCGCGGATGTCGTGGCGGAAGACGTCGCCGAGCTGGTCGTCGCGCACCTTGCCGATGTAGGCGCCGCGCCCGCCCAGCGAGGCGATGCCGGCCATCGTGTTCGCGGCTGAGCCGCCGGACATCTCGATCCCCGGTGGCATCGCCCGGTAGAGCTCGGCGGAGCGCGCCTCTTCGACGAGCGTCATCGCGCCCTTCTCGAGCGCGTGCGCGATGAGGAAGGCGTCGTCGGCCCGCGCCAGCACATCGACGATGGCGTTGCCGATGCCGATCACGTCGTACTCCATGATCCTCCGATCGTCAGCGTTGAAGCAGGCTCGGGCGCGCGCGCTCCCTCGCCACCACAATGGGAGGGGCGACCGAGGGCTGGCGCGCCGCTCCCCGAGGCATGCTACCTGCGGCGGAACTCGCGGGCGATGGCGTCCGACGTCAGGTGCAGCATCGTCGGACGGCCGTGCGGGCAGGTGCGCGGCGACTCGGCCTCTTCGAGCAGCCGCAGCAACTCCCGTTGCTCGGCGTCGCTCATCGTCATGCCGGCGCGCACGGCGGCGTGGCAGGCGAGCGAGGCGGCGACGCGGTGCGACCAGTCGTCCGGCCCGTCGTCTCGCTGCAGCCGGTCCAGCAGCTCGGCGATGTGGCCGCCGATGTCGTCGCCCGCCAACGCCGCCGGCACCGTGCGGACGACGTAGCTTCCATCGCCGAAGTGCGCGATGTCGAAACCGAGGCGCTCGAAGGCATCGGCGTGCTCTTCGATCAGCGCCCGGTGCGACGCGGAGAGCTCGACCGTCTGCGGCCCGAGCAGTCCCTGCGCCTCCGGCCGGCCGGCGCGTACGGCCGCCAGGTAGCGCTCGTACAGCACGCGCTCGTGGGCGGCGTGCTGGTCGAGCAGGTACATCCCCTCCGGCCCCTCGGCGATGACGTAGGTGTTGCCGACCTGGCCGACGGGACGCAGCAGCGGCAGCCGCTCGGACATCGGCGCCGCCGCCGGCGGCTCAGGTGATGGCTGCCGCTGGTCGGGGAGGCGCGGCTGGACGACGGGCGTGCGCAGGACGAGCGGCGGCGCCGGCGCGGGTGCGGCCGACCAGAGGCCCGCCGAGGTCGTCGGCACCGGCGCCCGATCGCAGAGCACGCGCCGTACCGCGCGCTGCAGCACGCCGAAGACCGTGCGCTCGCGCCGCAGCCGCACCTCCGCCTTCGTCGGGTGGACGTTGACGTCGACCTCATCGGGCGGCACCGCGATGTCGAGCACGGCGATCGGGTGGCGGCCGACCGGCAGCATGCCCTGGTACGCCTCCTCGATCGCGAAGGTCAGCGCGCGATTCTTCACCCAGCGCCGGTTGACGTAGAGGCCGATGTAGTTGCGCGAGGCGCGGTGCAGCCGCGGCTCGATGACGACGCCGCGCACGCCGTGCTCGCCCTCGTTCGGCGGCGGCGCCACGACCTCGATGGCGGCGGCGGCGACCTCGCTGCCGTAGACCGCGGCGACGGCGTCGGCGAGCGAGCCGGAGCCTGCGGTCTGCAGGCTGGTGCGGGCGTCGGCGACGAGCGTGAAGCGCACCTCCGGGTAGGCGAGCGCGTAGTGCATGACGACGGACGCGACCTGGGTCGACTCGCTGCCCGGGGCGCGGAGGAACTTCAGCCGCGCCGGCTGCGAGGCGAAGAGCCGGCGCACGCTGAACGCCGTCCCCGGCGCGGCGGCGCCGGAGCCCTCCTCCAGCACGGCGCCCTCGCGCAGCTTGACGCGCGCGGCGACGTCGTTGCCGGCGACGCGCGAGACGACCTCGACGTCGCCGGCGGCGGCGATGCTCGGCAGCGCTTCGCCGCGGAAGCCGAGCGTCGCGATGCGCCAGAGGTCGTCCTCCCCGGCGACCTTGCTCGTCGCGTGGCGCTCGAACGCCAGCCGCAGCTCGCCCGGGTCGATGCCGCAGCCGTCGTCGACGACGCGGATCAGCGCCAGACCGCCCTCGCGCACCTCGACGGTGATGGCGCTGGCGCCGGCGTCCAGTGAGTTTTCGATCAGCTCCTTGACGACGGAGGCGGGTCGCTCGATGACCTCGCCCGCGGCGATCTTGGCCGCCTCCTGTGGGGCAAGGATGCGGATCGGCACGCGGTGCACCTCCGTCGCGATTGTATCACGCGCCTCCCGCGGCCGCGGACGCGCGCGGCGGGCCCGGATGGCGACGCCGGTCGCATCGTCACACCGGCGCGCCGTCAGCCGCGCTCACCAGCCGCGGACGCGTTCCGGGGGGATGCGCAGGAGGACGCCATGCGGGCTGGCGTTCGCCTCGACGTAGCGCCGGCCCGCCTCTTCGCCGAGGTAGTGGATCGCGAGTGCCAGGCGCCAGGCCTCGCCGGGCGCCGGCTCGACCGACGCGCGGCCGCGGACGATCACCGTGTGATACGGGGGACGTTCGTCGTCGATGCAGAGCTCCACGCGCGGGTCACGCTCGATGTTACGGTGCTTCTGCGTGCCGCGGTCCGTCAGGACGAGGAAGGCGCCGTCTGCGAAGCGATACCAGACCGGCGCGATGTGCGGCGCGCCGTCGCGGCCGACGGTCGCCAGCCGCGCGATGCGAGGCTCCTCGACGAATCGCCGCTGCCGGTCGCTGAGTTGTTCGCTGCTCATCTCTCCTCCCCTCGCGCTGGCGGCCTCTCATGCTGGCCGATCGTGATACGGCAGCAACTCCCGCAGGGCGACAACCTGCTGCGACCCGGGCACGACGCCGGCGTCGATGTTCGCCCCGTCGATCTGGCGGATGAACTCGCGGCAGCGGCCGCAAGGCGGCAACACGACGACGGCGCCATCGTCGTCCTTCCACACCGCAACGATCGCCTCGCTCCGCGTCTCGCCGGCGGTGACCATCGCTGCGATCGCCGCGTGCTCCGCGCAGAACCCCGTGCCCGAGCTCGTGTCGATGCAGACACCCTGGTCCGGGTTGCCAGCGTCCGTCCGGAGCGCGCATCCGACATCGCCGAACACGCGGCCGCCGACGATCCGTGGACGCACCACCGCGGCGGCAGCGGCGACGAGCGCGGCGGTCGCGTCGCCGGTCACGATGCGTTTCCGGCGCCGCTGCGCGCGCGTTCCCGCAACTCGTAGAGTCGGGTCAGCGCGTCGAGCGGCGACATGCCGTCGAGGTCCAGCGCGGCCAGCTCCGAGCGGAGCGGGTCTTCGGCCGGACGCGCGCTGAACAGCGGCATCTGCGGCGGGATCTCCCGGCCGCGGCCGTTCCCGTTGCGGTGCGCGCCGGCCTCGAGCTCGACGAGCACCTCCCGTGCCCGCTGCACGACGGCCCGCGGCAGGCCGGCGAGTTCGGCGACGTGGACGCCGTAGCTGCGGTCGGCGCCGCCCGGCACGATGCGCCGCAGCAGCACGATGCGTCCCTGCTCCTCGGCGACGGCGACGTTGTAGTTGCGCAGCCGCGGCAGTTGCTCCGCCAGCTCGACGAGCTCGTGGTAGTGCGTCGCGAAGAGCGTGCGCGCCCGCAGCTGCGGCCGGTTGTGCAGGTACTCGATGACGGCGCGGGCGATCGCCATGCCGTCATATGTGCTGGTGCCGCGGCCGATCTCGTCGAGGATCAGCAGCGACCGGCGCGTCGCGTTGTGCAGGATCGCGCTCGTCTCGATCATCTCCACCATGAAGGTCGACTGCCCCGACGTCAGGTCGTCGCCGGCGCCGACGCGCGTGAAGATGCGGTCGACGATGCCGATGCGCGCGGACGACGCGGGCACGTAGCTGCCGCACTGCGCCATCAGCACGATCAGCGCCACCTGCCGCAGGAACGTGGACTTGCCCGCCATGTTCGGGCCGGTGAGCACGATGATCTGGCCGTCGTCCGCCGCCAGCGCCGCGTCGTTGGCGACGAAGGCGCCGGCCGCGAGCGAGCGCTCGACCATTGGGTGGCGGCCGTCGGCGATGGCGATGGCGTCGGAGTCATCGAGCTGCGGCCGCACGTAGCGGTAGCGCGTCGCCGCCTCCGCCAGGGCGCAGGCGACGTCGATCTCCGCCACGGCCGCGGCCGTCTCGAGGATCTCGGCGGCGGCGGCGGCGACCTGGGCGCAGACCCGGCGGAAGATGCCGCTCTCGATCTCGCGCGAGCGGTCCTCGGAGTGCAGGATCTGCGTCTCGTACTCGCGCAGCTGGCTGGTCGCGTAGCGCTCGCCGTTCACGAGCGACTGCCGCCGCTCGTAGTGCGCCGGCACGAGCGCGAGGTTCGCCCTGGAGACCTCGATGTAGTATCCGAAGACCTTGTTGTAGCCCACCTTCAGCGTCTTGATGCCGGTGCGCTCGCGCTCGCCCGCCTCCAGCTCCGCCAGGAAGCGGCGCACGTCGCGGCGGATCAGGCGCAGGCTGTCGAGCTCCTCCGAGAAGGCCGGACGCACGACGCCGCCCGCATCGATCGTCGCCCCCGGCGCCTCGTCGATCGCCTGGGCGATCGCCGCCACGGCGTCGGCGCAGGTGCGGATGCGGCCGGCGACCTCGGCGATGCGCTGGTCGGCCGCGGGCGGCGCAGCGCTGCGGCCGCCGGTCGCCGGCGTGGCGTCGTCGTCCGGCGACGCCGCAGCTTCCCCCGAAAGCAGCGCCCGCAACGCCGCCGCCGCTTCAAGGCCGCGGCGCAGCGCGACGAGCTCGCGCGGCTGCGCGCTGCCGGCGACGATGCGCGCGGTCAGCCGTTCGAGGTCGCGCACGCCGGCGAGCAGGTCGGTGATGCGCGCGCGCCGCAGGCCGCTCTCGTGGCAGTAGGCGACGGCATCGAGCCGGCGTTCGATGGCGGCGATCTCGCACAGCGGCTGGCCGAGGCGGCGGCGCAGCAGGCGCGCGCCCATCGGCGTCGACGTGCGGTCGAGCGTGTCGAGCAGCGAGCCCTCACGCCGGAGGTCGCGGCCGGCGCTGAAGATCTCGAGGTTGCGCAGGGTGTGCGCGTCGAGGCCGACGTGCTCGTCCGGACGGTGCGCGCGCAGCGACGTGATCAGGCCCGCGCTCGCCGCCTGGTTCTCGCGCAGGTAGAGCAGCACGGCGCCGCAGGCGGCGACCGCCGGCGAGCCGCGCACCAGCCCGAACGCCTCCGGCGAGGCGACGCGCATCTGCTCGATCAGCGTCACGTCGGCGAGCTCCGGGTCGAACCAGAGCGGCTCGATGCGCGTGACGTTCGCGCCCGGTTCGAGCCAGGCGGGCGCCTCGACGCGGTCCGGCAGCAGCACCTCGGCCGGGCGGATGCGCGCCAGCTCACGCTGCGCCTGCCCGGCGGAGAGGACGCCGGCGACGAACTCGCCGGTGCTGATGTCGACGTAGGCGAAGCCCGCGCCGCGCTGCCACGGGTCGTCGCTCGTGCGCAGGCGCGAGGGCGCCAGGCAGGCGAGGTAGTTGTTCGCGCGCTCGTCGAGCAGGCCGCCCTCGACCACGGTGCCCGGCGTGACGACGCGCGTCACCGCCCGGCCGACCAGCCCCTTCGTCGTCGTCGGGTCGCTCGTCTGCTCGCAGATCGCGACCTTGTACCCCTTCGCGATCAGCCGCTGCAGGTAGCCCTCGACAGCGTGATGGGGGATGCCGGCGAGCGGCACGCGCAGCCCCTTGCCCATCGGCTTCGACGTGAGCGTGATGTCGAGCTCGCGGGCGCAGATCTGAGCGTCGTCGTCGAACGTCTCGTAGAAGTCGCCGAGGCGGAAGAAGACGATGGCGTGCGGGTAGCGCCGCTTGACGTCGAGGTACTGACGGCGGATCGGCGTGAGCTCGTCCATGCCGGCGATTGTAGCGGCCGCAGGCGCCGTGCGTCAGCAGCATCACGACCGGTACGCCGGTCCGGCTGCTCCCATCGCCCGCATTGGCATATGCGCGGCCTCGTTATACTTCGCCGGAGTCTTCCAATTCGAACGCCGGCGAGCGCGCGACGACCGCGCGGGACGGATGCTCAAGGCCTGGCGGCGGTGGATAATGGGTGGACAACCAGCCTCGCGCTCGTCCCCGGCGCCGCGTACGCCGCTGCCGCGGTCGATGTGGAGCCGGCATCGGCGCGGGGCGGGCGACCGGCCTGGCGCTGGCGGTGTAGCGGCGGCGCTGACCTGAACGACGTTACGAACGGAGCGCACGCATGACGACGAAGTACGTGTATCTCTTCCACGAAGGGGACAAGGATCAGAAGGGCCTGCTCGGTGGAAAAGGGGCGAACCTCGCCGAGATGACGAACCTCGGCCTGCCGGTACCGCCCGGCCTGACGATCACCACCGAGGCCTGCAACGCCTACACCGCGAACGGCATGCAGCTCCCTGCCGGCCTGATCGAGGACGTGCGCGCCGCGCTCGCGACGGTCGAGGAGGCCGCCGGCAAGAAGCTGGGCGACGCCCGCAACCCCCTGCTCGTCTCCGTCCGCTCCGGCGCCCGATTCTCCATGCCGGGGATGATGGACACGGTTCTCAACCTCGGCCTGAACGCGGAAACGCTGCGCGGGCTGATCGACCTCACCGGCGACGAGCGCTTCGCGTACGATGCCTACCGCCGCTTCGTGATGATGTTCTCGGACATCGTCCTCGACCTCGAGCGGCGCGCCTTCGACCGCATCTTCGACGAGGCGAAGAGCGCCGCCGCTGTCAGCGAGGACTGGCAGCTGCAGCCGGAGCAGCTGAAGGAGGTCGTCGCGCGGTTCAAGCGGCACGTCAAGGAGCAGACGGGCAGCGACTTCCCGGAGGATCCGCTGCAGCAGCTGGAGCTGGCGGTACGCGCCGTCTTCGACTCCTGGAACAACGAGCGCGCGATCCGATACCGGGAGATCGAGAAGATCCCGCACGACCTCGGCACCGCCGTGAACGTGCAGACGATGGTCTTCGGCAACATGGGCGCGGACTCCGGCACCGGCGTCGCCTTCACCCGCGATGCATCGACGGGCGAGAACGCGATCAGCGGCGAGTACCTGCTGAACGCCCAGGGCGAGGACGTCGTAGCCGGCATCCGCACGCCGTCGCCGATCGCCCACCTGCGCGACGAGAACCCGCAACTCTACGGGCAGTTCGCCGACATCTGCCGCACGCTCGAGCAGCATTATCGCGACATGATGGACGTCGAGTTCACCTTCGAGAAGGGGCGCCTGTACTTCCTGCAGTGCCGCGTCGCCAAACGCGCGACCGCCGCCGCCGTGAAGATCGCCGTCGACATGGTGCACGAAGGCCTGATCCCGAAGGAAGAGGCGCTCGCGCGCGTCGAGCCGAAGCGCCTCGACGACCTGCTGCACCCGCAGATCGACCCACAGGTGAAGCGCGTGCCGCTCGGCGAAGTCGCGCGCGACGTCGCCGGCAAGATCGCCAGCAAGCCGGCGCTGATCTACGTCGACGACGGCCGCGTCGCCACGGTCGAGCACGGCGCGTGGGACGCGCTCTCCGACGAGAAGCGCGCGGAGCGAATGCGGGAGCTCATCGGCCGCGCCCGATTCATCGACATGGCGCGCGGGCTGCCGGCATCGCCGGGCGCGGCCGCCGGCGTCGCCATCTTCGACCCGGATACGGCGGCGGCGCGCGGCCGCGGCAACGGCGGCGGCGGCGAGGACGTGATCCTGGTGCGGGAAGAGACGTCGCCCGATGACATCCACGGCATGACCTCGTCGCAGGGCATCCTCACCGAGCGCGGCGGCATGAGCAGCCACGCCGCCCTCGTCGCGCGCGGCTTCGGCAAGCCCTGCGTCGCCGGCTGCGAGGCGATCGTCGTCGATGAGGAGGCCCGCTCGTTCTCGATCGCCGGCGTCACCGTGCCGGAGGGGCAGGTCCTCACGATCGACGGCTCGAACGGCAGCGTCATGCTTGGCGCCATCCCCACCGTGCCGGCGCGGATCTCGCCCGAGCTGACGGAGCTGCTCGGCTGGGCAGATGAGGCGAGCCGCATGAAGGTGCGCGCGAACGCCGACAACCCGGCCGATGCCGCGAAGGCCGTCGAGCTCGGCGCCCGGGGGATCGGCCTCTGCCGCACGGAGCACATGTTCTTCGGCGAGGAGCGCCTGCCGACGGTGCGCGAGATGCTGCTCGCCGCGGCGAGCGCGAAGGCGCTGCAGGCGGAGGTCGCGGCGCTGCGCAGGGAGCTCCAGAGCGCTTCCGGCGAGAAGAAGAACAAGACGGAGGAGCGTCTGGCGGGGGCGACGACGGAGATGGAAGCGCCGATGCGGCGCTACCTGGGCGCGCTCGAGCGGCTGCTGCCGGTGCAGCAGGGCGACTTCGAGGCGATCTTCCGCGTGATGGTGGGCAACCCCGTCACCATCCGCCTCATCGACCCGCCGATGCACGAGTTCCTGCCTGACCACGACGCGTTGCTCGAAGAGGTGACGCGCCTGCGCATCGAGCAGCCTGATTCGCCCGAGCTGCGCGACCAGGAGGCGCTGCTCGCCGGCGTCAACGCCGTCCGCGAGCAGAACCCGATGCTTGGGCTGCGCGGCTGCCGCCTCGGCATCCTCTACCCGGAGATCAACGAGATGCAGGTGAAGGCGATCTTCCGGGCCGCGATCAAGCTCGCCGGCGAAGGCATCGCTGTGCTGCCGGAAGTGATGATCCCGCTCGTCGGCTTCGAGGCGGAGCTGAAGCACCTGCGCACGCTGCTCGAGACGACGGCGCGCGCCGAGATGGAGGCCGCCGGTCGCAGCATCGACTACCAGTTCGGCACGATGATCGAGCTGCCGCGCGCCGCCCTGATCGCCGGTCAGCTCGCCGAGACAGCCGAGTTCTTCTCCTTCGGCACGAACGACCTGACGCAGACGACGCTCGGCTTCAGCCGCGACGACGCCGAGAGCAAGTTCCTCGGCAAGTACCTGCAGATGGGCCTGCTCGCGGAGAACCCGTTCGAGACCGTCGACCAAGTCGGCGTCGGCTCGCTGATGCGCCAGGCGATCCGCGCCGGGCGCGACGCGCGGCCTTCGATCAAGCTTGGCATCTGCGGCGAGCACGGTGGCGACCCGGCGTCGGTGATCTTCTGCCACACCCTGGGGCTGAGCTACGTCAGCTGCTCGCCCTACCGCGTGCCCATCGCCCGGCTGGCGGCGGCGCACGCGGCGCTGCAGGACGTCGCGCAGGAGCGCGGGCGGTAGGGTCTCGGCCAAGCCGGAGCGCGCACGGCACGGGCGCGGAAGTTCGCGATGACAGGCGACCGGCGCGTGTTGCTGCGCGGCTGTCCGCCAGCAGCGTGCGACCGGGCCGCCGGACGTAACTGGCCTCGGAGCGAACCTGACAGGGGGCGGTGTCGCACAGACGTCGTGCGACGCCAAGGGCGGCGGCGGCGCCGGCGCGCCCGCCGGCCGCGATGCCGAAGCGCACAGCGGCTTCGTGCCGTTCAGCGCCCCGTGCGCGAGCAGCTGGATGAGGATGCCGACGCGCGGGAAGTCGACGGGCGGCCTGCCGGGCCGCTCGCCGTCCATGCGTTCGTCTCGTCGTCAACCTGGCCGCACCCCGAGGTCGCTCGAACGTGCCGCTTCGCTACCGCCCCAACAACACCATCTGCGTGCACCGGAAGAGCGTGATCAGCTTCCCCGTCGCTTCGTCGCTCACCTCGACGTCCCACACGTGCGTCGAGCGGCCGCGGTGCACCGGCCGCGCGCGCCCGAAGACCGAGCCGCCCGCGCGCACGCTGCCCAGGAAGTTCACCTTCATCTCGATCGTCGTGAAGCTCGCACCGGGCGGCAGGTTCGGATTCATCCCCGCGGCGCAAAGCCAGTCCGCCAGCGTCACGATCACCGGCGCCCAGAGATAGCCCGTCCCGGCGACCACCTCCTCCGTCACCGGCATGCGCCCCGTCACCTCGTCCGCCTCGCACGTCAGGATCTCGACGCCGACCATGCCGGGGTGCTTCTTGCTCGCGAATTCGTTCAGCCGCGCGACATTCTCTTCGCTCATCTTCTCCCCGGTCCGGTTTCCGGCCGTACGGCGCTCACGTCGAACGTCCAGCGATACGCGCCCGACCCGACTTCGATCGATGCGCCGCCGCCCGGCGACACGACGCGCGCCCGCGTGTTGGGCGGCACGGCGATCGCCAGCTCCATCTGCGTCCCATCGAGCCGCCATCTCGACGACGCGCGCCCGTACGGCGTCTCCAGCTCGCTCTTCGCCGACGTGACGCCGGCGCCGAACAGCGGCCGCACCTCGAAGCGTCGGTAGCCGGGCTCGATGGGCGCGAGGCCGCCGACCCGCCGCTGCAGCCAGTCGGCCGCGGCGCCGAGCGCGTAGTGGTTGAACGAGGTCATCTGCCCCACGTTCACGCGGCCGTCCGGGCGCAGGCTATCCCAGCGCTCCCACACCGTCGTCGCGCCCATCGTCACCGGGTACAGCCACGACGGGCACGCGCGCTCGGTGATCATGCGGAACGCCGTCTCGACCTCGCCGGCATCGCAGAGCGCGTCGAGCACGTGCGCCGTGCCGGCGAAGCCGGTGCCGACGCGGTAGCCGTTTCGTCGCACGAGCGACGCCAGCCGCCGGCCCGCCCGTCGCCGCTGGTCGTCGGTCTCGAGCAGGCCGAACCGGAGCGCCAGCGCGTACGCCGTCTGCGTGTCGCTGACGATGCGGCCGGCCGGCGTCACGTACTCCGCGCGGAACGCGGCGGCCGCTTCGTCGGCGACGGCGCGGTAGCGCGCGCGGTCGTCGTCGCGGTCGAGCACGCCTGCGATGCGGCTCAGCAGCCCGGCGACGTGCGCGAAGTACGCGGTGGCGACGAGGTGGGCGTCGGTCATCGCGCGCTGCGGCTCGTCCGGCGGCGCGCCGGGGTCGAGCCAGTCGCCGAACTGGAAGCCGCGCGCCCAGAGCCGGCGCGGCCCGGCCTGCATGGCGACGACGTCGACCCAACGGCGCATGCTGTCGTACTGCGCTTCGAGGAGCGCGCGGTCGCCGTACCGTTCGTACACCAGCCATGGCACGATGACGGCCGCGTCGCCCCAGACGGCCTGAGCCATCTCGTTCAGCGCCCCGCCGCGCTCTGCCGAGTGGCGCGAGAGCACGTCGGGGACGACGACGGGGACGATGCCGGACTCGTGCTGATCGGCGGCGAGGTCCGCCAGCCACGACGCCAGGAAGCCGGCGACATCGTGCAGGTAGCAGGCGGCGGGCGAGAAGACGGTGAGGTCGCCGGTCCAGCCGAGACGTTCGTCGCGCTGCGGGCAGTCCGTCGGCACGTCGAAGAAGTTCGCCTTCATGCTCCAGACGACGTTCTCGTGAAATCGGTTCAGCAGCGGCTCGGAGCACTCGAACCAACCGCTGCGCCCGATGTCCGAGTGGCAGACCACGGCCCGCAGCGCATCGAGCGTGAGCGTGCCGGGCCAGCCGTCGACCTCGGCGTAGCGAAAGCCGTGATACGTGAAGCGCGGCTCCCACGTCTCCGGTCCTCCGCCGCGCAGGGTGTACCGGTCCGTCGCCTGCGCGCCGCGTAGTGGCGTCGTGCAGAGCTCGCCGTCTTGCAGCACCTCCGCGTGGCGCAGCGTCACCGTCTGGCCGGCGGCGCCTGCGACGGCGATCCGCAGCCGGCCGGCGATGTTCTGCCCGAAGTCGACGATCGTCTTGCCCGATGGCGACGTCAGAACCGCGACCGCCGCCAGCTCGTCGATGCGCCGCAGCGGCGGGCCGTCGGGCGCGACCAGCGTGCCCAGGTCGCGCTCGACCCCGGCCACGTCGCCCCACGCGCTGTCGTCGAAGCCGGCGCGCGACCAGCCGGGCGCTTCGCGCCGCGCGTCGTAGGTCTCGCCGTCGTAGATCCCTGACGCCAGGATCGGCCCGGGCGCTGAACGCCAGCGCCGGTCCGTGGCGACGACGTCGACGCTGCCGTCTTTGTATGCCACCTCGAGCTGCGCGAGCAGCGCCAGCCGGTCGCCGTACAGCTCGCGGCCGCCGCTGCCCGGGAAGCCGATGCGCCCCCGGTACCAGCCCTCGCCGAGCGTGGCGCCGATCGCGTTGTCGGCGGGCTGCAGCAGGTCGAGCACGTCGAACGTCTGGTAGCGCAGGCGGTGGTCGTAGCTCGTCCAGCCCGGCGCCAGCACGTGGTCGCCGACGCGCCGGCCGTTGAGCTCGCACTCGTACACGCCGAGCGCGCTGACGTACAGCCGCGCGCGCACCGCGCCGGGGCGCAGCTCGAACTCACGGCGCAGCAGCGGCGCCGTGAGCGCCGCGCCTTCGTCGGCGGCTGAGACGAAGCGCGCCCGCCAGTCCGACGGGTCCAGCAGCCCGGCCTCGATCGCCAGCGGCGCACTCCAGTCCGAGTGTGCGCCGTCGTCGCCCCAGACGCGCACGCGGACGTCGCAGCGCCCGCGCGAGGTCAGGGGGGCGAAGGGCCACGGCACCAGTACCGAGGCGTCGGAGTCGATCCGGCCCGTCGTCGCGACGCCGCCGTCCCGGCGCACGGCGATCTCGTAGGCCGTTTGCATCCAGCCGGGCGCGCCGGTCTCCGTCCGCCAGGAGAGCCGCGGCCGCGCGACGCCGATGCCGAGCGGCTCGGCGAGGTGCTCCGCGCGCAGGTGGACGACGGACGAGGCTACGGCCGCACCGCCTGGTAGCGCACGATGGCCTCGAAGTCGTCGAGCGCCGTGCGATCCGGCGACGTGATCCCCCGCAGCGGCCGCTCGCGGAGGTGCGTCTCGACGAAGCGGCGGGCGACGATCGCCTTTCGTGCGGAGTCCTTCTCGGCCAGCTCCCACGTCGCCTCTTCGACCAGCAGGGCCGCTTGCGCGACGTCGGCCAGGAAGCCGGTTAGGCGCCGCGCGTGCAGCAGGCGCATCTCCTGCGGCGCCCGCTCGAGGGCGGCGACGGCTTCCTTCACGTCGTCGACGGAGCGGCCGACCTGCGAGACCGCATCGGCGATGGCAGGATGCTCGGCGCCGCCGATCGCGCGCTCGATGCGGGCGAAGAGGGCCTCCTCGGCGTGCTCCCTGGTCATCGCCCGCAGGACATCGAGGCAGATGATGTTCTCGGTGCCCTCCCAGATCGTGTGGCACTGGGCGTCGCGGAGCTGGCGGGCGACCGGCCAGTTCTCGATGTAGCCGTTGCCGCCGTGCATCTCGACCGCCTGCGACGCCAGCTCGACGCCGCGTCGCGCGCAGCGGAACTTGGCCAGCGGCACGAGGATGCGGTACAGCCGGCGCGATTCGGCGTCCTGCTTCGCGCCGGCCTGCGCGGCCTCGAAGGCGATCGCGCAGCCGGCTTCAACCTCGACCGCCATGTCGACGAGCGTCTCGCGCACGAGCGGGTACTCGGCGATGGGACGCCCGAAGGCGCTGCGCCGGAAGGCGTAGATCGCCGCTTCGAGGAAGCTTCGGCGCATGATGCCGAGCCCCATCAGCGCGACGCCGAAGCGCGACCCCTGCACCATCTCCATCATGCGGTTGATGCCGCGGCCGTCGCGGGCGCCGGCGTCGGAGGACGTCCGTTCGCCGCCCATCAGGTAGGCCTCCGCGTCCTCGAAGTCCACCTCGCCGGTCGGCACCGCCTTCGTGCCGAGCTTGTCTTTGAGGCGCCGGATGTGGATGCCGTTGCGCGTGCCGTCGGCGCGCCGCTTCGGCACGAGGAACGTCGCCAGTCCGGGCAGGCCGGCGGCGCCGCCTTCGGGCCGCGCCAGCGTCAGGATCGCCTCCGCGTCGACGTTCGAGCAGAACCACTTCGAGCCGTTGATTCGCCAGCCGTCGGCCGTCTTCGTCGCCGCGCATTCGCTGCTCGCGAGGTCGCTGCCGCCCTTGATCTCCGTCATGAACATTGCGCCGTCCCACGCCTCGGCGAAGTCCATCGTCGTCAGGTGCGGCAAGAATCGCTCGCGCACCTCCGCCGGGGCGTGGCGGTCGATGATCCCGGCGGCGCTCGACGTCATGCCGATGGCGCAGAGCATGCCCGTTTCCGCCTGGCTGAGGAAGTACGAGAAGGCGGTGCCAAGCGCCGGCGGCAGGCGGCCGGCGCGCGTCTTGCGAACCTCGTCCGTCCAACGCAGGCCGATGAAGCCGTTCTCCCAGAGGTCGCGCTTCGTCTCGCGCGCGCCCTCGTGGTGGACGACGTCGTTCACCTCGATGCCCCAGCGGTCGTACTTCTCGAGCCGGGGCGGGTTCTTGTCCGTCACCTCCGCCCGGGCGGCGATCCGCTGGCCCATGATCGCGCCCATCTTCTCGAGCTGGCGCTCGACGAACTCGCGGTCGGCGGGCAATGTCAGGCGCTCGACGATCTGGCGCAGGTTGGGGTCGACGTCGTACCAGTTGAGGCCGATCGCGCTTTCGAAGGCGCTGTAATCGATGCCGGTGTCCGCCGCGGCGGGGCGCGTCTCGGTCGTCATGGTGCACCTCGGTGTGAAGCTCGCTGTGAGGGCATGCTACCACGGTCGGCGGCTGCAGCGATGGTGGCGCGATGGTCGGTCCCTGGCGTCGTCGCGCGGCGAGCGGAGGTGCGCCGGCGAGCAGCGCCTGCGGTGGCGCCAGTGGCCGGGAACCGGCATCGTTGCCTGCAGAATGCTCGATGCGCTCGTCTATCTCGGACTCTCGCTCGCGGCGACGGTGGCGGGCGCGATCAACGCCGTCGCCGGCGGCGGCTCGCTGATCAGCTTTCCGGCGCTGATCTGGGCCGGCTACAGCGCGAAGACGGCGAACGTCACCAACACCGTCGCCATCTGGCCGGGGACGGTCGGCGGCTCCTTCGGCTATCGCGAGGAGCTCTGGCGCCAGCGCAGGCGCGTCATCGCCCTGCTTCCGCCGGCGGCTGCGGGCGGCCTGCTCGGCTCTGCCGTTCTTCTGGCGACGCCGACCTCCGCGTTCGATGCGATCGTGCCGTTCCTGATCCTCTTCGCCTGCGGGCTGCTCGCCCTGCAGACGCCGTTGAGCCGCTTCGCGCAGACCCATCGCCTCGTCTCGGGGTCGAGCGGGGACGTGCCGCTCGTGCTGCGCGCCGTCGTCTTCGTGCTGGCGATCTACGGCGGCTACTTCGGCGCCGGGCTGGGGATCATGATGCTGGCAGTGCTCTCGGTGCTGCTGCCCGACGAGATCCAGCACTCGAATGCGTTGAAGGGGCTGGTCGCGCTGATCGTCAACGCGGTCGCCGTCATCTACTTCATCGCCGCCAGCTTCATCGGTACGGGCTACATCCGCTGGGGCGCCGCCGGGGTGATGGCGCTCGGGGCGATCACCGGCGGCTATCTGGGCGTCGGCGTCGCGCGGCGCCTCGGCGGCACGTGGCTGAAGGTGACGGTGATCGCCTACGGCCTTGTCGTCGTCGGCGTGCTGCTGGCGAGCTGATCGGCGCCGGCGCGCCCTCCTCCGCGCCGGGTCCGCAGGCGCGACCATGCGAGGTAGGCCGCGAAGCCGAGCGGGAAGGCGATGAGGTGCGCGATCGTCGCGGACCAGATCGCCGCGATGCTCGACCCATCGACGTCCGGTGCGAAGCCGACGTAGAGCAGCGCGCCGAGGACGGCCGCCGCGGCAAGATAGCGCCAGCGCGGCGGGAGCATCGCGCAGACGACGCCGAGGGCGCCGACGTAGCCGGCCGACGGACCGACATCGCGCAGCTCCACGATCTGGGCGCCGATGGCGACGCCGGCGAGCTTCAGCGGCAGCGCGACGAGGACGGATTCGACGACGAGCGTCAGCAGGTGGACGCCCCAGAACGTCAGCGCGGCGAAGGCCGTGCCCGCGAACCATTCGGCGATGCCGACGGCAAGGAGCACCATCGCGACGGCGGCCCAGAACTCCACGCCGCCGCGGGTGAAGAGCGCGGAGTTGAAGATGCGGCCCCAGTCGAAGGCCAGCAGGTCATAGGGGGCGAAGCCGACGCGCTCGATCGCGCGCTCCGGCAGCTCGCCGAACGCCGACCGCGACTGCACGGCGAAGAACGCCAGCACCGCGAGCGTCACGAGCGTGAACGGGACGCGGAAGGGCGCCCTGATCGCGATGCGCTCGAATCGGAGGAAGGGCATCGGTCGGACTCCCGGTACCTCTCCACTGTAGCGGCCGGCGCGTCACGGACGTATTTCGGCGGTGCGACGATCCGCAGCGCCTCGCTGCCGCGCAGCCGCCGGTGTTCGCCGCCGGTGACTCGGACGCCGCGCGCGCCGCTCTCGCAGCGGCATCGCCCGCGGCCGGACGTCAGGGGGCGGTCTGGCGCGCGTTGAAGCGCGGCTCGCGCTTCTCCATGAACGCCGTCACCGCCTCGCGATGGTCCGGCTCCGTCTGCCGCTCGCGGATCGAATAGCTCTCGAGCGTCACGACGCGGCGGATGTCCTGCTCGCTCGCGTTGGCGTGCAGCATGCGCTTCGCCGCCCACACCGCCTCATGGGGGTTGGCGGCGATCTCCTCTGCCAGCTTGAGCGCCGTCGGCATCAGCTCAGTGGGCGCGACGAGCCGGTCGACGAGGCGGCGCTGCAGCCCCTCGTCGGCATCGATGATGCGGCCGGTGAGGGCGAGGAAGAGCGCGTTGGGCAGGCCGGCGACCAGCGGCAGGTAGCGGGTGCTGCCGCACTCCGGCGTCAGGCCGACGCGCACGAAGCGCGCCGAGAAGCGCGCGGCCGTCGAGGCGAGGCGGATGTCGCAGGCCAGCGTCATCGTCAGGCCGACGCCGACGGACACGCCGTTGATCGCTGCGATCACCGGCTTCGCCTGGGCCAGCGTGATCGGCACCTCCGGGCTGCCGCCCTCGTTCAGCATCTTCGACGGCCGCGGCGGCGCCTCTCCCTGGAGCCTGCGATCCCAGCCGCCGATGTCGGCGCCGGCGCAGAATCCACGGCCGGCGCCGGTGACGACGATGCAGCCGACGGCCGCGTCGGCGGAGGCCGTGCGCACGGCGTCGATGAACTCGTCCTCCATCGTCGGCGTCCAGGCGTTCAGCTTTTCCGGCCGGTTGAGCGTGATCAGCACGACGCCGCCGCGCGGTTCGTACAGGATGTCGCGATAGTCGGGCATCGGGTGCTCCTCCTCAGCTCGCTGTGCCAAGCGCGGCGTGTACGTGTGGAAGTATGCGCCTCCGGGCGCTGACGGGAAACCGCGCCCGCCGGTGCCGAACGTCGGACGTGACGACGGCCTCGCATCGCGCGGGGCCGCCGTCGCAGGCAGAGGAAGGAGGTAGCCCGTCCGGTAGCCCCTGCACGACGGCCGTCCGATGTCCCGATCATCGGCCGCGCCCGCCCGATCTGGTGACGATGGACGTGGCGCGTCCGATCTTGTCTACAATAGAACAATGGCCAACAGCCCGGCGGACCGCTATCCGCCCATCAGCGACTATGCGCTCGTCGGCGACTCGCGGGCGAGCGCGCTGATCTCGCGCGACGGCTCCGTCGACTGGATGTGCCTGCCGAAGTTCGACAGCCCGGCAGTCTTCGCGCGCATGCTCGATTGGGATCGCGGCGGTCACTTCCAGATCGTGCCCGAGTGCGCCTACACCGCGCGCCGCCGCTACATCGACGCCACCAACGTGCTCGAGACGACCTTCCATACGGATCAGGGCGACGTCGCGCTGATCGACTTCATGCCGGCGCAGGACGAGGCCGTGAAGCGAGAGGCGCTGGCGCCGCTGCGCATGCTGATCCGCATCGTCGAAGGGCGCAGCGGCTGTGTGCCGATGCGCCTCGCCTACGTGCCGCGGCCCGACTACGGCGTCGGCAGCGTCCGCCTGCACGGACACACGCCGACGGAGGTGACGGCGCTGCGCGGCCGCCACGCCCTTCACCTGCGCAGCGACGTCGCACTCGACGTGGCGCCGTACGACGCGCGCGGGCGCTTCGACGCGAAGGCCGGCGAGCGGCTGCGCTTCTCGCTCGCCTACTCACACGACGAGCCGGCGGTGATCGTCTCCGATGGCTACGTCGACCGGCTCTACGAAGAGACGATCGCCTTCTGGCAGGACTGGTCGTCGCGCGTGGACTACGACGGCCCCTACCGGAACGGCGTCGTCCGCAGCGCCCTCGCGCTCAAGCTGCTCTCGTACGCGCCCTCCGGGGCGATCGTCGCGGCGCCGACGACGTCGCTGCCGGAACGGATCGGCGGCGCGCGGAACTGGGACTATCGCTACTGCTGGATCCGCGACGCGGCATTCACCGTCAAGGCGTTCCTGAGCATCGGCCTGCAGGCGGAAGCGAATGCCTTCTTCAGCTGGCTGATGCACGCCACGCACCAGACCGCGCCGCGGCTCGGCCCGCTCTACTCCGTGCTCGGCGAGCCGCACGTCAGCGAGCACGAGGTCGACCACCTGGAGGGCTACCGCGGCTCGCGGCCGGTGCGCATCGGCAACGCCGCCTACAACCAGCATCAGCTCGATGTCTACGGCGAGTTGATCGGCGCCATCCACGCCTTCCTCGAGGACCAGGATGGCAAGGTGGCCAGCGACGAGGCGCGCTTCATCAGCCAGGTGGCCGATTTTGTCGCCGACCACTGGCCGGAGCCGGACAACGGTATCTGGGAAGCGCGCGCGGCGCCGCAGCAGTACGTCGAGTCGAAGGTGATGGCGTGGCAGGCGCTGACCGAAGCGGCCGCGCTCGACGACGAAGGTCGTATCAAGGGCGACGCCGGCCGCTGGCGCCGCGAGGCCGACACGCTCCGCGCGGAGGTGCTCGCGCGCGGCTACAACCGCGAGGTCGGTGCCTTCACGCAGGTGCTGGACGGCGATGCGCTCGACGCATCGGTGCTGGCGATGTCGATCGTGCGCTTCATCGCCCCGGACGACCCGCGCATGCTGTCGACGATCGACGCCATCAAGGAGCGGCTGGGCAGGGACGGCTTTCTGAAGCGCTACACGGACTTCGACGACGGCGTCGAGGGCGACGAGGGGACCTTCATCTTCTGCAACTTCTGGCTCGCCTGCGCGCTGGCACAGGCGCACCGCACGGAGGAGGCGCGCGCGGTCTTCGATCAGACGATGACGGCGGCGAACGACGTCGGCCTGCTGTCGGAGGAGTGGGAGGCGAAGACGGGCACGGCGCTCGGCAACTTCCCGCAGGGGCTCAGCCACCTGGCGCTGATCACGGCGGCGCTGGCGATCCAGCACGCCGAGAGCGGCAGCCGCGAGCAGCAGCGGCAGTGGCCGTCGGCCAAGTAGGGAACTCTCGTCGAATCATCGACCGTCGATGGTGGACCGTCGAGGGTGGATGGGGAATGGCCGGCCGGGTCTACTCGTCCGGCTGTACCTTGTAGAAGAAGCCCAGGATGGCGCCATAGATGACGTGCCCGGCGAGCGTGACGATCGGCGTGCGCCGGCCGTAGTTCAGGGCCATGAAGCCGGGCGGCTCGAGCCGCGTCGTCGGCTGCGGGCCGGTGAAGTCGGATGCCATGCGCGGATGCGCGCCCGGGAGCAGCGGCAGCACCGAGATCAGGACGAAGAGCCCGTGCACGAGGCCGATGGCGGCGCCGAGGAGCGGGCCGGAGCGGCGCCAAGCGTGGAACGCGGCGATGTACGCCCAGGCGAACACCCAGCCGTTCAGCATGTGCGCGAAGAAGCCGGCGACCTTCGCGCGGTCGCGGTCCGGCGTCATCATCGTCCCGAGCATCAGCGGCATGTCCATGCGGGTGTAGCCGGTGGCCTGCGCCGTCCGCAGGAGCGCCGTCAGCACGGCCGTCGCGGCGAGGCTGCCGAGGACGTGGTTGCGCTCGTGCTCCCGCTTGCTCAGGTCGCCTTCAGCCATGGACGCAGTGTACGCCCGCCGCCCTGGCGCCGCACCTGTCGATCCGGCCGATGTCCCGTCGAGTCATGGCCGCACGGTGCGATGTACACTGGGTCGGTGAAGCGAGACCTGAGCCAGCGGATCATGAAGCTGTCGCTGCGCGCCAAGGTGCAGCTGATCTGGCGCATGTTCCGCGACCCTCAGGTGCCGCGGCGCGCCAAGGCGGTCCTGCCGGTGATCGGCCTCTACGTCGCCATGCCGTTCGATCTGATCCCGGACTTCATCCCTGTGCTCGGCCAGCTCGACGACCTGCTCGTCATCGCCGTCGGCCTCGGCCTCTTCCTGCTGCTGACGCCGCGCGCCGTCGTCGAGCAGCACCTGCGTGAATTCGAGTGACGGGCGCGGCCGACGCTTCCCGCCGCTTCGTCCCGCCGCGCCGCGAGGGGTACGGGCGCGCCCGGTGGTGCTCGCCGGCGACCGCCGGAGTTGCTTGACAGTATAGAGAGGCGCCGATACCATGCTTCGGTGCGTCCGGCGGTCCGCCGCACGCATTGACGCCAGCATCACAAACAGGTCGGAAGACCCCAAAGTGACAACGGCCGGCACGGTGACCTTCGGCCCGCATGCGGGAGCGCTGGTCACGCCGGACTGGCTCAGCAATAAGGCTCCGGCCTTTCGTGCGCCCGCCACGGGGCGTCCGGCAGCCGGCAGGACATTTCGGAGCGCAGGCACGCCGCCCGCCATGGCGGGGCGGCCGGGCACTGCCGTAGAACGCAGGACATCGTGCCGACGATCAGCCAGTTGGTCCGCAAGGGCCGCAAGAAGCAGACGAAGAAGACGAAGGCGCCGGCGTTGCGCTTCACGTACAACTCGCTGAAGAACCGCACCGTCCGCGGCAAGGGCTCGCCGCAGAAGCGCGGCGTCTGCACGCAGGTGCGGACGATGACGCCGAAGAAGCCGAACTCCGCACTGCGCAAGATCGCGCGCGTGCGGCTGACGAACCAGATCGAGGTGACGGCGTACATCCCGGGCGAGGGGCACTCGCTGCAAGAGCACTCCGTCGTGCTGATCCGCGGCGGCCGTGTGAAGGATCTGCCGGGCGTGCGCTACCACATCATCCGCGGCGCGCTCGATGCCCAGGGCGTGTCCAACCGTAAGCGGGGGCGCAGCAAGTACGGGACGCGCAAGGCGTAGCCGGAGCGAACGATGCCGAGACGATCGAAGGTCGAGAAGCGCGAAATCCTGCCGGACCAGCGGTACAACAGCCGCACGGTGACGATGTTCGTCAACAAGATCATGGAGCGCGGCAAGAAGAGCACCGCCGAGCGGATCATGTACGACGCGCTCGCCCGCGTCGAGACGCAGACGCACAAGAACCCGATGGACACGTTCGAGGTCGCGATGCGGAACGCCACCCCGACGATCGAGGTGAAGCCGCGGCGCGTCGGCGGCGCGACGTACCAGGTGCCCGTCGACATCCGCGCCGAACGGCGCACGGCGCTGGCGATCCGCTGGCTGCTGCGCTCGGCGCGATCGCGCGGCGGCCGCTCGATGGCCGACCGGCTGGCGGCGGAGATCATGGACGCCGCCGGCGGCCAGGGCGCGACGATCAAGCGCAAGGAAGACACCCACCGGATGGCGGAGGCGAACCGCGCCTTCATCCATTATCGGTGGTAGGCCGAGGCTGAATCCGCTTTCGGGCGAACCGGACCGCCGGGGACGTGTAGGTCACCGGCGGTCACCTGTGCCGGCGAGGTCCGGCGCGTAGACCAGAGATCGAGGGACAGCGGACAGGCATGGCCAGGATCACACCGATCGAGCGCATCCGGAACATCGGCATCATCGCCCACATCGATGCGGGCAAGACGACCGTGACCGAGCGCATCCTCTACTACACCGGCCGCACCTACAAGATCGGCGAGACCCACGAGGGCACGGCGGTGATGGACTGGATGGAGCAGGAGCGCGAGCGCGGGATCACGATCACCGCTGCCGCGACGACCGCCGAGTGGGTGGGCCACCAGATCAACATCATCGACACCCCCGGCCATGTCGACTTCACCGTCGAGGTCGAGCGCAGCCTGCGCGTGCTCGACGGCGGCGTCGTCGTCTTCGACGCGGTCGCCGGCGTCGAACCGCAGTCGGAGACGGTGTGGCGGCAGGCGGACAAGTACCGGGTGCCACGCATCTGCTTCGTGAACAAGATGGACCGCATGGGCGCGAACTTCTGGCGCACGG
>JADMII010000043.1 GCA_015478665.1 Dehalococcoidia bacterium | reverse complement strand
GCCGCTTGCTAGCCAGTTGACCGATTACTTACACCACGTCCTGGGACTCTACTGCAACGCCGGCGCCCCTGTTCCGGCTGCCGCGCGAGCGGCAAGCCGCACCAAAGACGAGCGCTGCGAGTGACGAGCTAGTAGCGATCCTAGAAGAGCGGCGTATCGAGTACATCGACAAGCGATCGAATGGCGGTGCTCTCTGGGCGGTGGGGGGTGCCGAACTCTCAGCGATGGTATCGGACCTAGCGAAACGCGGCTACAAGTTCACGTTTAGTGCGGGCGGCGGACGAGCCACGATGCATCGTCCGGCTTGGTGGTTCGTGAAGTGAAAATGGGCGGCTACTGGCCAGCGGCGCCCGTGAGACCGATGCTATTCGAAAATCGCGCGAACCGCAGATAACTTGGCGATTTTAGCTTCGGATCGCAGATACAAGAGCACAGCGTTAGCGCAGAGTTAGCCCCCAGTCAGGTGCGCTACCGGGCTGCGCCACACCCCGAGTCGGGCTGTAGTTTATCACGGGGGCGGCGGGCGTCGAGGGATTCTGTTGTGTGTGGGTTTGGGTTTCGGGGCAGGCGGAGGACGCGCCGGTCGATCTCCGGCCGAACATGCACAGCACGCACCTGGCCAGCTCGACGCCGGCCGACGCTCAGCCGAGCGGCGCCGGCAGCGCGGCCAGGTATGCCTCCATCGCAGCCGCCGCGATGCGCCCGTCCCGGATCGCCGTGACGACGAGGTCTGCGCCGTTGATGCTGTCGCCGCCCGCGAAGACGCCGGGCCGATCCGTCGCGCCGGTCACACGGTCGACGAGGACAACGCCGTAGCGGTCCATCAGCACGCCCGTCGCCGACGCCGCCACCTGCTCATCCACGCCGTAGCCGATCGCCAGCACCACGCTGTCGGCTTCGATCGTGAACTCCGAGCCTGCGACGGGCTGCGGGCGCCGGCGGCCGCCTTCGTCCGGTGGCCCGAGCTCCATGCGCTCCAGGACGACGGCGCGGACGCGGCCGGAGGCGGTGCCCAGGAAGCGCACCGGCGACGCGAGGAACTCGAAGCGCACCCGCTCCTCCCGCGCGTGCTGGCGCTCTTCCTCGCGCCCCACCATCTCCCGCTCCGTGCGCCGATACACCAGCGTCACCTCGCGCGCGCCGAGACGCACCGACGTGCGCGCGCAGTCCATCGACGTATCGCCACCGCCGATGATCACGATGCGCCGCCCGGCTTGCAGCGGCACCCGCATCGCCTCCGGCAGCTCGTCCGCCCGCAGGTTGCCGCGCGAGAGGAACTCCGTCGCCTGGACGATGCCGGCGAGCTCGCTGCCTTCGATGCGCAGCGGATTGCCGACCGATGCGCCCTGGCCGAGGAACACGGCGTCGTAGCCCTCCGCGAGCAGGCCATCGACCGTCTTACGGCCACCGATGCCGACGTACGTCTCGCCGACGAACGTGATCGGCAGCCGCCGCAACTCCGCGAGCTTCTCGTCCAGCACGCGCTTCTCGAGCTTGAAGTTCGGGATGCCGTAGCGCAGGACGCCGCCGGGCGCCGGCCACGTATCGAAGACCGTGATGCCGTGCCCACGCTTCGCCAGCTCCTCCGCGACGACGAGCCCGGCCGGACCGGCGCCCACGACGGCGACGCGCCGGCCGGTCGGTGCCGCCCGCCCGCTGCACGCCGGCGCATGGTGACGCTGCCAGTCGGCGACGAACGCCTCCAGCCGGCCGATGCGCACCGGCTTGGCGTTCTTGCCGACGACGCAGTGGCCCTCGCACAGCCGTTCCTGCGGGCAGAGGCGGCCGCACATGTCAGGCATGTTGCTCGTCTCGTGGAAGACGGCGGCGGCGCCGCCCGGGTCGTCGTGCTCGAGCTGCCAGAGCGCGCGCGGGATGTCGTTGCCGACGGGACAGGCGACCTGGCACGGCGCCGCCGGGCACTGGATGCAGCGCTCGGCTTCGACCTTCGCCGTCGCGATGTCCAGCGGCAGGTAGACCTCACTCCAGTTCAGCACGCGGACGTTCGGATCCTGCTTGCCGATCTGCTGGGCGGGGATCTTCAGGCGCGCCTTGCGGTCGACGCTCGTACGCGGGATGTCCGGCATGCGGCGGGTACCTCGGGGATAGTGTCGGCAGCGCTACACCTTCATCGTAGCAATCGGGGACCGTAGCAATCGGGGCCCGCTTGACCCGCACGAAGGCCGCCGTATGCTGTAGGCGCGGCGACAGACACCCCGGCGCACCTCCACCCCGCAACCGCCGCATTCCGCATGGAGACCCGATGACCGTCGAGTTCGGCCTCGCCACCGGCGTCGATGCGCAGGCGTTCGGGCAGCCGGGACAGCGCACCTTCAGGCTGCGCCTGCTGGGCGAGGCCGGACAGGCCGCGTCGCTGTGGATGGAGAAGGAGCAGATGCAGGCGCTGAGCCTGGCGCTCAAGCAGATGCTCGCCCAGCTCGACTTCGACGAGACGCCGCCGGCGGCCGAACTCGATGCATTCCCCGTCGTCGCTGAGCACGACTTCCGCATCGGCCGCATGGGCATGGGCTTCAACCCGCCCGACAGCAGCGTCGTCCTGTTCACCTACGAGATCGGCGTCGAGGACGAGCAGGAGCCGACCCTGCGCGTGCGGCTCAGCCAGGCGCAGGCTGCGGCGCTCGGCGGTCAGCTCGACGAGATCATCGCCGGCGGCCGGCCGATCTGCCCGCTCTGCGGCCTGGCGATGGACGCCGGCGGCCACGCCTGCGTGCGCGCGAACGGCCACTCGAAGCAGCCGATACCCGAGGAGGAGTCAGACGAAGACGACAGCGCCGGCGACGCCTGAGTGGCCGCGTCCGCGATTGCTCCCCGCCGCACGGCCCCCTACCGCCGCCCCCGTACCGGCGCCCGGCGCTGGTAGCGGCCGCCGGCGCGCGCGCGGGGCTTCGATCCCAGCGAGCCGTACGACGACTCGGCGAACTGGTGGAGCGCCGACCGGTCGTCGAGCAGCGCCTTCCGCAGCTCGACCACCTGGTCGCGGAGCAGCGCCGCCCGCTCGAACTCGAGTGACTTCGCCGCCGACTTCATCTGCGACTCCAGGTCCTTGATCAGCCGCACCATCTCGTCCTTCGGCAGCGACTTCGCGGTGTAGCCGGCCGCCTCCTCCGCCACCTTTCGCACCTGGTCGGTGATGTCGCGGATCGCCTTGGTGATCCCTTCCGGCGAGATGCCGTGCTCGGCGTTGTACGACTGCTGGATCGCGCGGCGCCGGTTCGTCTCGTCGATCGCGTAGCGCATCGAGTCGGTGATCTTGTCCGCGTACATGATCACGCGGCCATCGATGTGCCGGGCGGCGCGGCCGATCGTCTGCACCAGCGAGCCGCCTGAGCGCAGGTAGCCCTCCTTGTCGGCGTCGAGCACGCAGACGAGGCTCACCTCCGGCAGGTCGAGGCCCTCGCGCAGGAGGTTGATGCCGACGACGACGTCGTACACGCCGAGACGCAGGTCGCGCAGGATCTCGACCCGCTCCAGCGTGTCGATCTCGCTGTGCAGGTAGTGCGTGCCGATGCCGGCCTCCTGCAGATAGTCCGCCAGGTCTTCGGCCATCCGCTTCGTCAGCGTCGTCACCAGCGCCCGCTCGCCGCGGTCGGCGCGCGCCTTCACTTCGTCGAGCAGGTCGTCGATCTGGCCGCGCGTCGGGCGGACGTCGATCTGCGGGTCGAGAAGGCCCGTCGGCCGGATCACCTGCTCGACGACCTGCGCGCTGCCGGCCAGCTCGTGCGGGCCCGGCGTCGCCGAGACGTATACGACCTGGTTCAGGTGGCCTTCGAACTCCTGGAAGTTCAGCGGCCGGTTGTCGAGCGCGGAGGGCAGGCGGAAGCCGTAGTCGACGAGCACCGTCTTGCGGGCGAGGTCGCCGTGGTACATGCCGCGCACCTGCGGCACGGCGATGTGCGACTCGTCGATGAACATCAGGAAGTCGTCCGGGAAGTAGTCGAGCAGCGTCCACGGCGTGCTCCCCGCCGAGCGCCGGGCCAGGTGCCGGCTGTAGTTCTCGATGCCGGAGCAGTAGCCCGCCTCGCGCATCGTCTCCAGGTCGTAGTTCGTGCGCTCCTCGAGCCGCGCCGCCTCGACGATCTTGCCGGCGGCGCGCAACTCGACCAGCCGCTCGCGCAGCTCCAGCTCGATGTCGTGCATCGCGTCGTCGAGCTTCTCCTTTGACGTCACGAAGTGCTTCGCCGGGTAGATGTCGATCTCGTCGCGGTCGGCCAGCAGCTCACCGGTGAGCGGGTCGATCTCGATGATGCGCTCGACCTCGTCGCCGAAGAAGTCGATGCGCACGGCCAGCTCTTCGTACGATGGCTGAATCGTGATGCTGTCGCCGCGCATGCGGAACTTGCCGCGCACGAGGTTCATGTCGTTGCGCTCGTACTGCATGTCGACGAAGCGGCGCATGATGCGGGCGCGATCGAAGCGCTCGCCCCTGCGCACCTTCACCACGAAGCTCTGGTACTCCTCCGGCTCGCCCAGGCCGTAGATGCAGGAGACCGACGCGACGATCACGACGTCGCGGCGCTCGAAGAGGGCGCGCGTCGCCGCATGCCGCAGCTTGTCGATCTCCTCGTTGATGTCGGCGTCCTTGGCGATGTAGGTGTCCGTGCGCGGGATGTAGGCCTCGGGCTGGTAGTAGTCGTAGTACGAGACGAAGTACTCGACCGCGTTCTGCGGGAAGAACTCCTTGAACTCCGAGCAGAGCTGCGCCGCGAGCGTGCGGTTCGGCGCCAACACCAGCGTCGGGCGCTGGTAGCGGGCGATCAGGTTGGCCATCGTGAAGGTCTTGCCGCTGCCCGTGACGCCGAGCAGCGCCTGGGCGCGGTCGCCCCGCTCGAGGCCGCGGACGAGCGCCTCGATCGCCTGCGGCTGGTCGCCGGTGGGCGCGAAGTCGGAGACGAGCGTGAAGTCGGGCATCAGACCTGGCCGGGGCTCCGCTGCCGGCGGACACTGGCCGCCGCACTACAGCTTACCAGCCGGCCGGGCGGCGGAACGCCCCTGCTGACGCCGCGCGGCAGGATGGTGTCGCAAGACCGCTTTCAGGAGCGCTCGGCTCGAAGCGCCGACGCGGATGTCGTAGAGTGATGCGCGCAGCCAACGGGAGCGTATTCCGGCGGAGGACATCGCGATGACCACCACAGACGACCTGGCGCAGGCGTCGGTCGAGGACGTCGCCGGCCTCATCGCATCGAAGCAGGTGAGCCCGGTCGAGGTGACGCAGGGCATGCTGGAGCGCATCGAGCGCCTCAACCCGACGCTCAACGCCTACCTCACCGTCACCGCCGACGCGGCGCTCGACGAGGCGCGGCTGGCCGGGGACGAGATCGCCGCAGGACGCCGGCGCGGCGTCCTCCACGGCGTCCCCGTCGCCATCAAGGACCTGTTCGCGACGAAGGGCGTCCGCACCACCGCCGGCTCGCGGATCCTCGAAGACTGGCGGCCCCATGAAGACGCCACGGTCGTGACGAGGCTGCGCGATGCCGGCGCCGTCAGCCTCGGCAAGCTCGGCATGCACGAGTGGGCGTATGGCGTCAGCTCGGACAACGCGCACTTCGGCCCGGTGCGGAATCCGTGGGACACAGAGCGCATCCCCGGCGGCTCGTCGGGCGGTTCCGGCGCCGCCACCGCCGCCGGCCTCGCCTACGCGACGCTCGGAAGCGACACCGGCGGCAGCATCCGCATCCCCGCGGCGTTCTGCGGCTGCGTCAGGCTGATGCCGACGTACGGACGCGCCAGCCTGCACGGCGCCATCCCGCTCTCGTGGACGCTCGACCACGCCGGGCCGCTCACGCGCACCGTCCGCGACGCAGCGATCGTCCTGCAGGCGATCAGCGGCGCCGATGCCGGTGACCCGAACAGCGAGGATCGGGAGGTGCCGAACTGGCTCGACGGCGTCGAGCGCGGGCCGCGCGGCCTGCGCATCGGCGTGCCGGCGCAGCACTTCTGGGAGAATCTCGACCCCGAGGTCGAACGCCTCTGCCGCGCCGCCCTCGCCGCGCTCGAGGCGGCCGGCGCCAGCGTGCGCGAGGTGCCGTACCCACACGCCGCGGCCTACGCGGGCGCGGTCACCGCCGTGATGTTCGGCGATGCCGCCGCCTATCACGCGCCGAACTTCCCCTCCCGTCGCGACGAGTACAGCCCGCAGGTCGCGGCGCTCCTCGACCTCGGCACGCAGCTCCCCGCCGTCGCCTACATCGATGCCCTCCGCACGCTGCACCGCGCCCGCAGCGGCGAAGCGGACGCGCCGCTCGACGGCCTCGACGTGCTCGCCGTGCCCACCGTGCCGATGCCGGCGCCGACGATCGCCGGCATGCGCGAGCACGACATCACCCTCGACATTGTTATGTCGACGCCGATTTTCGACCTCACCGGACAGCCGGTGCTGGCGCTGCCCTGCGGGATCAGCGCGGAAAATTTGCCCGCAAGTATCTCGTTTATCGGCAGACGCTGGGACGAAGCTGCTGTACTATGGGCGGGTCGAGCCTACGAGCAGGTGCGCGGGACGTTCCCCGCCCCGCCCCTCACCTGAGCCCGGAGCGCCCGATCCCGGCATCCCCGCACCCATCCGCACGTCGCGTCCGCGCCCGTCTACGCGCAGCGCCGCCGTGCGCCGCCGCAGGAGGCATCGATGACGCTCTCGCCGCTGTCCCGCGCGCTTGCCCTGGCGCTCGCCGCCGCCATCGCCATCGCCGGCGTCGCCGTCGTCGCCGGCAGCATGGCAGAGGCGGGCGGCGGCCAGTCGACGACCGCGCCTCAACAACAGGACGCCTCGGCGACCGCCATGCGCTCGTCGACGACGACACGCACCGCCGTCGCCACTACCAGCCCGCAGGCGACGCGCTCGCCGCAGACCACCGGCACGGCGGAAGCGACCCGTTCGCCCGTCACCACGCGCACGCCGCAGTCGACCAGCTCGCCGCAGGCGACGCGCTCACCGCAGGCGACCGGGACCGTGTCCGGCGAAGGCACTCGCACCGCCGTCGCCACCGCCACGAACACGCCGGCCGGCACCCGCACGCCGTCGCCGACGCAGACGGCCGTCGCCACCGCCACCAACACGCCGGCCGGCACCCGCACGCCGTCGACGACACGCACCGCCGTCGCCACCGCCAGCCCGCAGGCGACGCG
>JADMII010000062.1 GCA_015478665.1 Dehalococcoidia bacterium | reverse complement strand
CGTCGGATCGCCGATCACCTCGTGCCAGTGGTCGACCGGCACCTGGCTGGTGACGATGGTCGAGCCGCGGTCATGGCGGTCGTCCATGATCTCCAGCAGGTCGCGGCGTTGCTCGCTGGTGAGCGGCGCCAAGCCCCAGTCGTCCAGAATCAGCAGTTGCACCCGGCCGAGCGCCTTCAAGAGCCGTCCGTAGCGCCCATCGCCGCGAGCCAACGCCAGCGTCTCGAGCAGCCTGGGGACACGGTGATAGACGACCGAGCGGTTGTCCCGGCACGCCTTATGGCCGAGCGCGCAGGCGATCCAGGACTTGCCGACGCCGGTCGGGCCGATGACCAGCAGGTTCTGCTTGCGATCGATCCAGTCGCCAGCCGCCAGCTTCTGAAACAGCGTGCGGTCGAGACCACGGACCGCCCGCAGGTCGACGTCCTCCACGACGGCTTCCTGGCGCAGGGCGGCAAACCGCAGCCGCGCGACCAGCCGCTTGTTCTCTCGCTCCATCGTCTCGCGGTCGAGCAGCAGCGCCAGCCGTTCCTCGAAGCTCAAGGCGGCGATGTCGGGCTGTCGCCGCTGATCATCGAGCGCGCGAGCCATGCCGGTCAGGCCGAGGGCGAGCAGGCGTTCTTGCGTGGGGTGGGCGAGCATCGGGTTCCTCCGTCAGTGGTAGTAGCCGCGGCCGCGGATGTTCGCGTGCAGCAGGGGAGCGGGCTCAGGCGCCGGATCCTCGTGGAAAGCCCGGTCCAAGCCGGTGCGCAGGATCGAGGCGATCGACCCGTAGGTTCGCGCGCCGATCGTCAGCCCGCGCTGGCAGGCCGCTTCGAGCCTGGGCTCGCCGTAGGTCTTGGCCAGCTGCAGGATGCCCAGGCATGCTCGGAAGCCCTGCTCGGGGTGCGGCTTGGTGCGCATGATCGTCTCGACCAGGGCCGCCGTGCCTGGCCCGACCTGCGCGGCAAAGGACAGCAGTCGCGCCGGCGTCCAGCTGGCGTAGCGCCGATGTGCGCTCGGCATGTGCTCGGCTGTCGTCGTGTGCCGCCGCCGCAGCGCCGATCGCGGATGGGCCGCAACACGCGTGCCGGCGTGGAACACCTCGATCGTGGTGTCGGTGATGCGCGCCTCGACCACCTC
This sequence comes from Dehalococcoidia bacterium, assembly GCA_015478665.1. Taxonomy (GTDB): domain Bacteria; phylum Chloroflexota; class Dehalococcoidia; order DSTF01; family JACRBR01; genus JADMII01. The sequence goes on along the minus strand of JADMII010000062.1, from coordinate 237 downwards.
GCGGATCAGCCGCGACGGCACGGAGTAGAAATGTCCGTGCACCTCGACGTGGTAGTCCGGGGCCACGCGGCAGCGCCGCCACTCGGCATAGGCGTACGGCTCGGGCGGCAGCGGCAGCAGCGCCGGCCGATCGATCGTCTCGAAGAACTCGCGGCGGCTGGCGCCAAGCTTGCGCATCAGGCGGGCATTCAGGTCACCCAGCACCTCGCGGATCGCCTCGTTCAGCTCACCCAGCGA
>JADMII010000042.1 GCA_015478665.1 Dehalococcoidia bacterium | reverse complement strand
GTCGATGCTGACCTGCTTGTAGCTACGCCAGGTGGCCGTGGGCATCGCTGTGCTCGAGGAGGTGGCTGTGGATGTCGGCGAGGTCGCCGTGGAGGAGGCTGAGGCTGCCGCCGGCGGTGAGGGGGAGTGCCGGGCGGCCGCAGGCGCGGCGGCTGAAGGCGAGGAGGCGGTGAGGAACGCGGGTGTGGACGTGCTGGATGCCGAGTGCGGCGGCGTGGGCGAGTGAGGCTCGGACGAGGAGTGTGAGGGCGCGTTCGATCTGCTTGGGGCCGCCGGCGTGGTTGAGGAGCTGCATTTCGCCGAAGAAGCCGGAGCGTGCCTCGGTGTTCACGGTGCAGCTGGCGGTGGCGATGGTGGCGCCGGTGGCGTCGTGGACCGTGGTGGCGAAGGTGTGTGGTCCTTCGTCGGTGCTGGTGGGTGTGAGTGGTTCAGACCACACGTTTTGCCTCCTCTCCACTGCCGCTCCTTGACGTGCGTCCGGCGCGGCCCTCGATCCGCGTCCTCGTGCGCCGTACTATCGATGAGGCGCCGCTGCAGCTCCAAGCGGCGCCTGGCACCATGACCCGCCGTTCGGATCGAGTTCCTGTGACCGATGCTCACACTGACATGACGCTCGCCACGCAACGCCGCCCGCTCCAGCCGTTCAGGCTCACGTGGCTCTTCGCCCGCAGTCTCGCGTGCGCCGCCATCATCGCCGCGGCGCTCTACGCCGCCCTGTACGTCGCGTCGGACATGCGGGACCGCTCGGCGACGCAGCCGCCAGCGCCCGCCGCGCCCGATGTCCAGCTCCCCGACGGCTTCGAGCTGCTGACGCCGCTCGCCGACGCCGCGGCCTTCGAACAGGCGCTCGGCTTCGCGCCCGTCGTGCCGGCGACGCTGCCCGCCGGCAGCGACTCGCGGCCTCGCTTCGACGCCACCCAGCCCGATGCCACGGGCGTCCGCAGCGGCGAGCTGCGCTTCACCGCCCGACGCGATGCCGCTGGCGCGCCGCGCGGCCCGTCGCTCCTGCTCATCGAGTCGCGTCCTGCCCGGCCGGCCGCAGAAGCGCCCCTCCGCGCCATCGGCGCGGGCAGCTCCGAGGCGACGGCTCGCTGCGGCGCCACCACCATCACGGCCCGCTTCTACTTCGCCGGCGCCGTCGACGACAGCGCCGCTGCCGCCGTCGCGCAACGATTCCTCGACGCGCTGCGCTCCCAGTGCGCGAGCTAGCGTCCGACGGTCTCGTGTCTGCCGTGAGGACAGCGTCGTCGCGCACTCCGATCTCCATCGCAGAGGAGCGCCTGCGAGGGGGACCTCGTCGGCGACGGCTGATTTCACCTGCGCTGGCTTCTCCGGCCCGTAATCCAAAGGTCACCGCTGCGAAACGTGACCGTAACATGACAGCGCTATCCTCCCGCCATCACCACGAGCTGATGAGGAGGATGTATGACCGGCGTACCACCCATTTCGGCGGGCGATACGGCGTGGGTGCTCGCGGCAGCGGCGCTCGTGCTCTTTATGACCCCGGGCCTCGCTTTCTTCTACGGCGGCCTCGTCCGCAACAAAAACGTCCTCGGCACGATCATGCAGAGCTTCATCGTCATGGGGCTGGTCGGTGTGCTCTGGGTGCTCATCGGCTACTCGCTCGCCTTCGGGCCCGACGTCAAGGGCTGGGGCATCATCGGCAACCTCGACTACATCGGCCTCCGGAACGTCGGCGCCAATCCGATGTCGGGACAGACGGTGCCGAGCGAAGCATTCATGATCTTCCAGGCGATGTTCGCCATCATCACGCCGGCGCTGATCACCGGCGCCTTCGCCGAGCGCGCGAAGTTCGGCCCCTTCCTGCTTTTCATGGGCGCCTGGTCGCTGCTCGTGTACGCGCCGGTCGCCCACTGGGTCTTCGCATCGAGCGGCTGGATCGCCTCCGACGTCAAGGGCGTGGACTTCGCCGGCGGCACGGCGATCCACGTCAACGCCGGCATCGCCGCGCTGGCGGCGGCGCTGATGTTCGGGCGGCGCAAGGGCTTCAAGGAAGAGCCGATGGAGCCGCATGACATCACGATGGTCGTGCTCGGCGCCAGCATCCTCTGGTTCGGCTGGTTCGGCTTCAACGCGGGAAGCGCCGGCGCCGCCAGCCCCGTCGCCGTCAACGCCTTCACGGTGACGAACACCGCCGCCGCCTCGGCCGCCCTCGCCTGGGTCGGCATGAGCTGGTGGGTCTCTGGCAAGCCGAGCGTCATTGGCGCTGCCGCCGGCGCCGTCGCCGGGCTGGTCGCCATCACGCCCGCCTCGGGCTACGTGCAGCCGATGGAGGCGATCGGCATCGGCGCCATCGCCGGCATCCTCTGCTTCCTCGCCGTCCAGTGGCGCACGCGGACCTCGCTCGACGACTCGCTCGATGTCGTCGCCGTACACGGTGTCGGCGGCCTCACGGGCGCCCTGCTCACCGGCGTCTTCGCGGTGGCGGCGGCGACGACGGGCACGAACGCGCTCGGTCAGGGCATCAACGGCCTCACCCATGGCGGCGGCTTCGACCAGCTCTGGCGGCAGGCCGTCGGAGTCGCCGCGGTCGCCCCGTACTCGTTCATCATGACGTTCGGTATCCTCAAGGTGCTCGACCTCGTGTTCGGCATCCGCGTCAGCGAGGACGATGAGGTCTCCGGCCTCGACGTCTCGCAGCACGGCGAGCGCGCGTACATCTTCGGCGGCAGCGGCCCGGTGCTCGGCATCCCCGAGGCGATCCCCGTGCACATGCACGGCGCCGAGCCCGGCACGGCGGCCGAGCACACGCTCCAGCCAGCGCCCGGAGGCGCCCGATAGTAAAGGAAACCGCGTGAAAAAGATCGAGGCCATCATCCGGCCCGAGAAGCTGGACGACGTCAAGCATGCGCTCGCCGAGAAGGGATTCATCGGGCTGAACATCGTCGGCGTCACGGGACGCGGCGTCCAGAAGGGCATCGTCCATGCCGGTCGCAGCGGCCAGGCCTACTCCGTCGATATGCTGCCGAAGGTCAAGCTCGAGACTGTCGTCGGCGACACGGACGTCGATCAGGTCGTGAAGACGATCCAGCAGGCGGCGTGGACCGGGAACATCGGCGACGGCAAGATCTTCGTGCTGCCCGTCGAGACGGCGATCCGCGTCCGCACCGGCGAGCGCGGCGACGTCGCCGTCTGACGCGAGCGCGCACCGGCGACCGCAGGCGAACCTGGACGGCGCTCAGGCGGCGGCCGATGTGACCGCCGTCTGGGCGACCGGCGCAACCATCGACCGGTCGCCGCAGGCGGTACCATGCGCGCGTGGATGCAGCGGCGACGACACCAGCCGCAGAAGCGCTGACCGCCGGCGCCGCCGCGGTCTCCCGTGTCGGTGTCTGGCGGCGCCGGGGCGACCCGTCGCTGTCGTCGCTCTCCGGTCCGATCCGCCTCGCCGTCTTCACGTCGCCGTTCATCGTACGCTGGGCGACGTGGCTCGTGGCGCTGCTCGTCGTCCTCGTCACAAGCATCCCGCGTGAGAACCGCGCCTTCGAGCCATACCTGCTCATCGGCACCTTCGTGCAGACGGTCGTCGTCACGTTCTACGTGCCGCTGGTCCGCCCCGTGCTGCTGCCGGCGCTGCGGCGGCGCATCTCCATCGCCGAGAACGCCGACGTACTCTGGCTCGGACTCGCCGACCTCGCGCTGTCGATGACGGCGGTCTACCTCAGCGGCGGCTGGGGCAGCCCCTACTTCCACTTCGCGATCACGGCGCTCCTGATCCCGTCGTTCTTCATGACGCTCCGCGGCGTTGTCGGCCTCGGCCTCGTCTACACCGCCGCCTACGTCGCCGGGCTCGCGCTCTTCGGCGAGGGCGTGCATGGCTCGTGGCGGAACAGCAGCCTCAACGGCTTCATCGGCGCCATCGTGACGCCGCTGCTCGTCGCGCTGGTGCCCAATTACCTGGGCAGCGTCCTGCGCGACCTCGACCTCGCGCGTCAGGACGCCCTCGACGCGCTCAGCGACAGCGAGCTCCTCTTTCGCATCGGCCGCGCGTTCCTCGAGCGCGGGCACGAGGCCGATGACGTGCTCACGCACGTCGTCGCGTCCGCGCTCGATGCGTCGCGCTTCGACCGTCTGCTCCTCCTCGTCCCTGGCGCCCCCGCGGACGACGCGGCGGCGCAGGCCTACGGCATGGACGTGCATGCGCCGCCGCCGGCGTTGATCGCCGCCGCCATCGATGGCGCCGGCGCCCGCACCATCGCCGCGTCGTCCCTGGCGCCGCCGCTCGACGATGCCTTCGCCGGCTGTGAGTGGACCGCCGCCGTGCCGCTGCAGTCGGCCGACGCGGTCGAAGGCTGGCTGCTCGCCGGCAGGTTCGAACGCCCCGTGGCGATCTTCCACGAGGTGCGCCTGCTCGACGCGGTCGGCGGCCAGCTGGCGATGGGGCTGCGCAACCTGCGCCTGGCCGCGCGCGTCGGCCAGCTGGCGGCCGAAGGCGAGCGCACGCGCATCGCGCGCGAGATCCACGATGGCATCGCGCAGATGGTGTTCATGCTCAGTCTCAGCCTCGAGACGGCGGTCGATCGCGTCGGCGGCGACGAGGAGGAGCAGCGGAAGCGGCTGCGCGATCTCACCGCGCTCGCCAAGAACGCGCTCTGGGAAGTGCGGCAGTACATCTTCGACCTGCGGCCGCTGCTCAGCGGCGACGAGGGGCTGGTCGGCGCCGTGCAGGGGCAGATCAATGAGTTCCGGGCAGTCGCCGAACTGCCCGTCGAGCTCACGGTCACCGGCGCACCGCTGCCGCTGCCCCTCATGACGAGCGCCGAGCTGTACCGGATCGTGCAGGAAGGCCTGGGCAACATCTTCCGCCACGCCCGCGCGTCCCGCGTGCAGGTCACGCTGGCGTTCGAGCGCGAGCGCGTCGTCGTGACGATCAGCGACGACGGCGTCGGCTTCGGCGATCGCGGCTCCGAAGCGCGCGTCGGCTACGGCATGGGCAACCTGCGCCGGCGCGTCGAAGATCTGCGCGGCCGGCTCGAGATCGCCAGCGCCCCGGACGTCGGCACGGGCATCGAAGTGTCGATCCCGTACGGAGGAGACGCCGCATGAAGACGCGCCTGATGATCGTCGATGACCACGAGGTCGTGCGCATGGGCCTGCGCGCGGCGCTCGAGGTCGAGCCGGACTTCCACGTCGTCGCCGAGGCGGCCAACGGGCGCGACGCAGTGCAACAGGCGCGCGCCCAGGCGCCGGACATCGTGCTGATGGACGTGCGGATGGACGGCATGGGCGGCATCGAGGCGTGCCGCGAGATCCGCAGTGCGCTGCCGGCGACGAAGGTGCTGATGCTGACGTCGTTCGCCGAGGAGGAGACGGTCGTGGCGGCGCTGCTCGCCGGCGCCGCAGGCTACGTGCTGAAGAACGTCGCCCGCGCCCGGCTGCTCGAGGCGCTGCGCTCCGTCGCGCGCGGCGAGAGCCTGCTCGACTCGAAGGTGACGCGCGGCGTCGTCGACAAGCTCATCGGGATGCACGACAGGGCGGCGCCGGACGACGACCTGACGCCGCGCGAGCGCGAGGTGCTGCTGCTGATCGCCGAGGGCGCGACGAACAAGGAGATCGCGGCGAAGCTCGTCGTCAGCGACAACACGGCGCGGAACCATGTCAGCCACATCCTCACGAAGCTCGGCTTCAGCCGCCGGTCGGAGGCCGCGGCCTACGCCGCGCGCAAGGGCCTGCGCCGGCAGGAGTGAGCGCCGACGCGGGACGCGCGCCGATGGTGCGGGTGGCCGGCCGGCGGAAGTCGGAGGGCGGTGTTTGGAGTGGTGGCGTCTCGGAGGTCCGAGTCCGGAGGCCGGCGCCCTGACCTCGCGACGAAGCCGCCGGCCGCAGGGCATCGCCGGACGCGTGGGGCGAGCCAGACAGGCTCACCCCTCACCTCCGACCTCCCGACTCCGAGCTCCAACACCCGGCGCGCAGCGGCCTGCGCCTACACCTCGCGGTACTCGCCCTCGACGGTACCCTCCTCCGCCGGACCTTCGCCGCCGGGCTGCCCGCCCTCGGCGCCGTCGGCCCCCGGCTGCTGCGCCTGCTGCGCGCCGTAGACCGCCTGGCCGATGCGCTGCATCGTCTCGGAGAGCGACTCCATCGCCGAGCGGATGCCGTCGGCGTCGCCCGATTGCAGCTGGCTCCGCACGGCGGCGATCTTGCCCTCGACCTCGGACTTGAGGCCCGCCTCGATCTTGTCGCCGTTCTCGCGCACCGTCTTCTCGGCGCTGTACGCCAGGCTGTCGGCCTGGTTTCGCACCTCGATCTCGTCGCGGCGCTGCTTGTCCTCGGAGGCGTGCAGCTCCGCTTCCTTCTGCAGGCGCTCGACCTCGTCCTTCGACAGGCCGCCGCCGGCGGTGATCGTGATCTTCTGCTCCTTCCCCGTCGCCTTGTCGCGCGCCGAGACGTTGAGGATGCCGTTGGCGTCGAGGTCGAACGTCACTTCGACCTGCGGGACGCCGCGCGGCGCCGGCAGGATGCCGTCGAGGATGAAGCGCCCGAGCGACTTGTTGTCGTTGGCCATCGCCCGCTCGCCCTGCAGCACGTGGATCTCGACGCTCGGCTGGTTGTCGGCCGCCGTCGAGAACACCTGCGACTTGCTCGTCGGGATCGTCGTGTTGCGCTGGATTAGCGGCGTCGAGACGCCGCCAAGCGTCTCGATGCCCAGCGTCAACGGCGTCACATCGAGCAGCAGCACGTCGCGCACTTCGCCCTTGAGCACGCCCGCCTGGATCGCCGCGCCGATGGCGACGACCTCGTCCGGGTTGACGCCCTTGTGCGGCTCCTTGCCGAAGAAGTCCCGCACCTTGTCCTGCACCATCGGCATGCGCGTCTGGCCGCCGACGAGCACGACTTCATCGATCTGCGCCGACGCGACGTTCGCATCCTGCAGCGCCTGCTTCACCGGCGCGAGCGTCTTCTCCACCAGCTCGCCGACGAGCTGTTCGAGCTTCGCGCGCGTCAGGGTGATCGTCATGTGCTTCGGGCCGTTGGCGTCGGCCGTGATGAACGGCAGGTTGATCTCCGTCGACTGCGCGCTTGAGAGCTCGATCTTGGCGCGCTCCGCCGCTTCCTTCAGCCGCTGCAGCGCCATCCGGTCCTGCTTGAGGTCGATGCCCTGCTCTCGCCGGAACTCGTCGACGAGGAAGTCGATCACGCGCTGGTCGAAGTCGTCGCCGCCGAGGTGCGTGTCGCCGTTGGTCGACTTCACCTGGAAGGTGCCCTCGCCGAGCTCGAGGAGCGAGATGTCGAAGGTGCCGCCGCCAAGGTCGTACACCGCGACCGTCTCCTCGGTCTTCTTGTCGAGGCCGTAGGCGAGCGCCGCCGCCGTCGGCTCGTTGAGGATGCGCAGCACCTCCATGCCGGCGATCTTGCCGGCGTCCTTCGTCGCCTGGCGCTGCGAGTCGTTGAAGTACGCCGG
>JADMII010000041.1 GCA_015478665.1 Dehalococcoidia bacterium | reverse complement strand
TCGTGGCCGTTGCCGTCGCCGTCGCCGTCGGCGTGTTGGTCGCCGTCGGCGGCACAGGCGTATTGGTTGAGGTCGGCGTCGGCGTGTTGGTCGCCGTTGCAGTGCTGGTGGCCGTGGGCGGCACCGGTGTGTTGGTTGAGGTCGGCGTCGGCGTGTTGGTGGCCGTCGGCGGCACAGGCGTGTTGGTTGAGGTCGGCGTCGGCGTGTTGGTCGCCGTTGCAGTGCTGGTGGCCGTTGGCGGCACTGGTGTGTTCGTCGCGGTCGGCGTCGACGTGTTGGTGGCCGTTGCCGTCGGCGTGTTGGTCGCCGTTGCCGTCGGCGTGTTGGTCGCCGTTGCCGTCGGCGTGTTGGTCGCCGTTGCCGTCGGCGTGTTGGTCGCCGTCGGCGTCGGCGTGTTGGTCGCCGTCGGCGTCGGCGTGTTGGTCGCCGTTGCAGTGCTGGTGGCCGTGGGCGGCACCGGTGTGTTGGTTGAGGTCGGCGTCGGCGTGTTGGTGGCCGTCGGCGGCACTGGCGTGTTCGTGGCGGTCGCCGTCGGCGTGTTCGTCCGGGTCGGCGTCATCGTCGCGATGCCGCTCGACTGGAAGCTGCGGTCCTGGTTCTTGTTCCCGGCGCCGTCGATGCTCTGCGCCCGCATGTGGATGGAGGCGCCGCTCAACGATGCCGCCCCCTGGCCGGTGCCCCAGTAGCCGCTGTACGCGAGGTGGCCGCCCCAGACGAACAGCACGGAGCTGCTGCTGTTTGTGAACGTCACCACCATTGAAACGGTGCTGCTCCCACCACCCCATGTCGCGGGCGAATGCACCGGCGTCGAAATCGATGTGATGGTGCCGCCGTAGATCCCGAGACAACGAGTGAGGCCCGACGCGGACTGCGCGCCTGAGACCGAGAGCGTCGGCGCAAGGAACGGATCGGCCGGGAAGCTGAAGCACTGCGGCGGCGTCGGCGGCACCGGGCAGACGGAGGGCGCCGCCGCGCTCCCGGAGCACGGGTCCGCCCCGGTCTGCGTGGCGTTGTACGACGTCAGGAAGTCATAGCCCTTGACGCCGGAGTTGTTCGAAAAATCGTAGTTGAGCGTGAATGTGTGCGTCCCACTCCCCGAGAAGCCGTCGATCACGTATCGGAAGGGGATCGCCTGCGCCTCGAGATAGGCGGAGTTGCCGCTGTTGAGGTTGCCGTTCTGCCAGTCGCAGTGCAGGTCTCCGAACGCCGGCGAGCCGTTCGCGCATTGATCCAGGTTCGGACTCAGCGCGTCCTCGAACGTCGCCGCGGCGATGAGCGTCGCGTGTGCCGTGTCCGATGTCCGGTAGAGGTTGACCGTGTAGAACCCCTGCATGTTCGTCAGCAGGTAATTCAGGCTGATGTTTCCCTGCACATCGGCGATTCTGGCATCGTATGGCGCCGGCGGCACGGCCTGGTGGCTGCTGTCGGCGGTTACTACCGAACCATCGGGCCGGACGACGACGACGTCATAGCTGACTCCCGCGTCGAGCCCGCTGCCGCTGATGACGACGGTGCTGTAGGGCAGGTAGTAGGGGGCGTCGGTGGTCACCGTCGGGTTCGTCTCGAGATGCGCCACGACGTAGAAGGCCAAGAGTGCTGCCAGGCCCAGGAGCGAAGCCACGATCAGGGTCCGGCGCGCAGGGTGAGCCGTCATATCGCCTCACGCGTGGCGAACCCATGCGTCCTGCCCTTGCGGAACCGTTGGACTGTCGTGCGACCGGCGATCGGCTCCAAAGGTCGTCCCCCCACGAGCAAGCTCGCGCCCGATACTGCTGGAACCAGTTCGGCGGGGGGACAAGCCGGGACGCCTCTGTGCGCCCGCCGGCATTACACGCGAGTATCTGCCAGCCGCCTGCGCATGTCAAGCCCGTTGAAGTTCGCGAAGAGGGCCCGAATCAGGCGAGCAAACCATCACGTCGCGATGTATCGTGATGTTCGTCCGTCCGTCGGATCCGCGACCGGCGGTGGCGGGCGCCGCGCGCGGCGCGCCCAGCCTGCGCCGGCTCAGCAGCGGGCGAGGAAGCGGCTGGCGAATATGCCCAGGTCGATGCCGTCGATGCCGCCGTCGCTGTCGAGGTCGAACTTCGGGTCGAACCCCGGGTCGCTCGTGGTCGTCAGGAAGCGGCCGGCCAGGAGTCCCAGATCGAGGCTGTCCTCGGACCCGTCGCCGTTGAAGTCGTAACAGGACGGTCTCGGCGTGCCGGTCGCCGTCGCGGTCGCCGTCGCAACCGTCCCTGTGGGCGTCGGCGTGGCGGTGCTGCCGGCGGTCGGCGTCGGCGTCGCCGGCGGCCCCAGTGTCACGGTGTAGGTCGCGTCGGCGCCGGCGGTGATCGTGTGCGGATTGGCGCCGCCATCCGACCACGTCCCGAACGTCAGCGCATTGCCGCCGATCGTCTGCGGGTCGGCGGCGTAGAGCACGTGCGCGGACTTCCGTGGCACGCTGCGTGTGAACGGAGCCGACTGCGTCGTGCCATCGACCGAGATCGTGGCGCCGGGCGGCGATGATGCGAACGAGATGGCGACGCGGTTCGGTGTGACGGACACCGAGGTCGAAGCCTGGAGGCCGCCGCTGTCCGTCGCCTGCAACCTGAATTGGAAGTAGGTGAAGTCGCCATGGTCGTCGACGAGGAGCGAGCCGCCGGCTTCCACGACGCGGTCGAGCACCGTGTGCGGGTGGCAGGACGTGAACGTCGCATCGGAGCAGTGCTGGAGGATGACCGTCCAGCTCAGGCCGCTCGCCGGGATGGCGCCATCCTGCGCATCGGTCGCGCCGCCGGCGAAGGTGAGGGTGTCGCCGACGTCATAGCGCGAGCCGTCGACCGGGGAGGTGATCGACGGCGTCGGCGCGGTGTTGCCGACTGTGATCGTCACTGTGCTGGTGGCCGTCACGAAGAACGGGTCGGTGACGGTGAGCGTCGCCGTGTAGACGCCGTTCGCGGCGTACTGATGTGGGGGATTCGCCGCGCCCGAATTCGGCGAGCCGTCGCCGAAGTTCCAGTCGTACGTGATCGCCTGTCCGGCGTCGGGGTCGCCCGAGCCCGCGCTCGAGAACGTGACGTTGAGCGGCGCCAGGCCGTTCGTCGGGCTGGCGGCGGCGACCGCGACCGGCGGCCGGTTGTCGCCGATGAAGCGGATGCGCCGCACCTGGCCGGTGATGATCGAGAGATAGTAGATGTCACCATCCTGCGGGCCGACTTCGACGTCCACGGGGCCGTCGCCGCTGGTCGTGAAGTTCGTCAGGCTGCCGGGCACCATCTGGTCGTTGGCGTCGACCTTGAAGACGTTGATCTCGTTCCGTGGGTAGTCGGCGAACCAGTAGGCGTTTTGGAAGGCGCTCTTGTACGTGTTGGCCGGCGTCGTCGTGGCATCGCCGGTGAAGGCGCCGCCGGCGACCGCGGCGCTTCCGGCGTCGTGGTTGTAGGTGTAGATGCCGAACGTCGTGCCGCCGGCGTTGTACAGGCTCTGGCAGAGCGAGAACGCGGCGTACCCGCCCTGTGGCGGGTTGCCCTCGTAGCACGGCCAGCCCAGATTGCTGCCGCCGTTCGCCGGGATGACGTTCACTTCCTCCCACGTATCCCAGCCGACGTCGCCCGCATAGAGGATGCGCGTGCCGGGCTTGAAGTTGAAGCGGAAGTCGTTGCGGACGCCGTACGCCCAGACCTTCGACCGCGTGTCGTTGACGTTGCCGTCGTAAAACGGGTTGTCGGGCAGGCCCTGGCCGTTGGCCGGGTTGATGCGGAGGATCTTGCCGGAGAAGCGGTTGATGTCTTGGGCGCGCAGCGCCAGCGGGTCGACGTTGTTGTAGCTCGCCGCATCGCCGACAGCAGCGTACAGCATGCCGTCCGGGCCGAACTTCAGCGCGCCGACGGAATGGCTCTTCCCGTCGGACGGCAGGCAGTCGGCGTTGAGGCGATAGAACGTCGTCGGCGGCGTCGACGCCGTCCCGGCGGTCGTCAGGCTGGCGACCTGCGAGACCGTCAACGTCGTGCTCGAGGGCGTGCTGCTCACCGTGTAGGTGCCGGCCGGGATCGCCGGCGCCGCGTTCGCGATCGGCTGCGGGAGGACGATGCTGTCGCCGACGCTCAGCCGGTGCGGGGTCGTCGTCGTCCAGACGCCCTGCCGGTTTACGCCGCTGACGGCGAAGTCACACGTCGGCGATGCCGCCGTCCCGGTATCGGTGCCGAGCAGGACGAGCTTGCTCGCCGGATCGGCGACGTCGCCGTTCGCCGTGATGCGGATGATCTGGTTCGTCTTCGCGCCGTCGATCGTCGTCGGGTCGACGTCGTAGGTGTAGGCGAGGTAGACGTAGCCGTTGCTGGCGAAGTTCGGGTCGATGGCGATGCCGATGAGGCCGCGGTCCTGGAAGTTGTTCAGCGGCGACACCGTGTAGAACGGCGACGCGAGCACGGCGCCGTTCTTGATGACGCGGACGGCCCCGTCCTTCTGGGCGACGAGGATGCGCCCATCCGGAGCGAAGGCGAATGCCGTCGGCAGGTCGAAGCCGCTGCCGACCGTGTCGGTGACGAAGCCACCCAGGTCCGGGCGGTAGGTGAGGGTGAACTGCATCGATGCGCCGCCCGCGTTCTCGTAGTACTCGACCACGACCGTGTGCTGGCCCGCCGTCATCTGCTTGTTGGCGCTGATCGTGACGGCGGCCTGGTCCTGCCAGGCGTTGACCACGAGTTGCCCATCGATGAAGACGCGCGAGCCGTCGTCGCTCGTCGTGCTGAAGGTGTACACGCCTTCGTTGAAGGTCAGCGTCTGCGTCCAGCGGATGCTGAAGCCGTCGACCGGGAGCGTCGGCCCTCCCGAGGTGATGCCGGCGATCTGCGGCGAGCTGAGGTTCCACTGGAAGTTGATCTCGGCGCCGTCGTTGCGGGCGAATGCCGGCGAGCCGCTGAGCGTCATGTTGGCGAAGTACTGGCCCGACCAACCCTGTGCCACCGTGGACGCGTCGACGACGCCGAACTGCAGCGTGCCGCCGTTCGTCCCGTTGTAGTACTCGACCTTGATCGTGTGCGACCCCGCCGTGAGCACGCGGTCCGCGAAGAACGTCGTCGCGCCCTGCTCGACCCACTGGTCGATGATCCGCAGGCCATCGACGTAGACGCGCACGCCGTCATCGGAGGTGGCGGTGAAGCGATAGGTGCCGGCGGCCCAGGTATCGGTGCGCGTCCACGAGGTGCTGAAGTTGGTGGGGTTGACGCCGGGCGCCGGCGCCTGCACGCCGTCGTAGACGTCATAGCCGAAGTTCAGTTGGGCGACGTTGTTGACGGTGGCGACGGCGGTGCCGCTGAGCGTCGTGTTGTTGTAGAACTTCCCGGTCCACGAACCCGTCGCCGCCGATGCCGGCCGCGCTCCCGTCGACGACAGCGCCAGGATCACCAGCGCCGCCGCGAGCAGCGAGACGACGAGTCGACGGGGATGCGTCATGCGTGACCACCAGGCCGCGCCCCGGCGGGAGAGCGGCGTGCGGAGCCTCACTCCCGCAGCGGGTGGTGCGGAAGCTGCTTCTACCAAGAGAAACCGCGATTGCGCGTATCTGTTTCAGGCCGCCGCACGCGGATGCGACGGCCGGGCGGAGGGTCGCGCCCCGATGCTTCCGTCGGGCCACGATACGCAGATCAGCCCCGATTGTACAGCAGGCCGAGCCGAGGAAGGATGAGAAATCTCCAGCAGTCCTCTCGTCGTCCTGCGAGCCCGCGCCACCCGCCGGAGGGTCCTCGCCGCCGCTGCGTCCGTGCCGGTCGCCGAAGTCCCTCTGCCTTCAGCCCGGCGAGGGCAGTCGGGCGCATCTGCAGCCCGTCGGCCCTACCGCCGCAGGAGCCACAACCGGCCGCCGATGCCGAGCGCGATGACGGCGACGACACCGACGATGACGCCGATGATGATGCCGGTGCGGTTGCCGCCGCCGCCCGACGTCGTCGACGCCTGTGCTTGCGGCGTCCCGTGCGCGTTGCTCACGATGCCCGTGCTCGCGCTTGGCGTCGGCGTGGCGCCAGTCGCTGTCGTGGCGCCGGCGCCGGGCGTCGTGCGCGCGGCGGTCGCCGAAGCGGCGGCCGCCTGCTGCGTCGAGAGCGGCGTGACGACCGGCAGGCGACCCGGTTGCTGCGTGACGCCCGGCTGCGCCGCTTGGTTGCCGCCCGGCGCCGGCGTGATCGCCGAGGCCGGGATCGGCGTCACGGTCGGCTGCGATCGGTCGATCCCGGGCGGCACCGCTGTCGGAGCCGCCTGGGCGCCGCAGTTGGCGCCGGTGTTGTCGACCTTGCCGTCGATGTAGGCGTTCACCTGCGGCGCAACGTCAGTCCCCTCGGGCTCGATCGTGTAGGTGCCCGTCGTCGTGTCGCCGCCGTCCGGCGCGCCGAGCGTCGTCAGGTGGATCACCGAGCAGCCGGAGCCCTTCGGCGTGAAGACGAGCGTCGTCAGCAAGCCGCTGCTGCTCACCGTGTTGCTGCCCTTCAGCGCGCAGGCGACGATGGTACCGGCGCCGTCGGCGTCGCCGGCACTCGCCGTCGGGCCGATGCACAGGGCCGCGTCGCCGGCGAAGGGGCCGCCGGCGGGATCCGCGGAGTCGACGGCGAATATCGCCGGGTTCCAGCGCGCGTGGATGCCGAAGCCGGAGTATGGCACGAAGCCCGTGCCCCGCGTCTCGATGGCGACGCGAATCTTGCCGCCCTGCAGCGTCGTCGCGCCGACGGCGATCGTCGGGCCGACGCCATCCGCCCGGGCGCGCGGCGCCGCGGCCGGCGCCAGAAGTGCGAGCGCTGCCAGCGCGAATACGATGCCGATGCCAGTCCGCCGCGCGATGCCCATCCCCTCGTCCTCCGCCCGCTCGTCGCCCTATGCCAGGTCCCCCTTGGGGCGCGGGGACAAGTATATACGCGTGAGAGCCTGATGCGCCCACGCCGTCAAGCGGGGGGACGGCGCGCCCCGTCGCCCGCGAGATCCCGCGTCGCCGCGTCCAATCCGATCGCCGATGACGGGTTCAGCAGCGCTGACCGAACTGCGAGTCGAAGATCTGCAGGTCGATGATGTTGATCACGCCATCGTGGTTGAGGTCGTAGGCCGGGCGGTAGAGCAGCGAACCGGTCGCCGTCAGGTAGCTCCGGGCGAGAAGCGTAAAGTCGATTCCGTTGACGACGCAGTCGCCGTTGAAGTCCGCGGCCGGCTGCGCCGCCCGAGCGGCGCCTGCCGCCGGCACCAGCGCTGCGGGGATGAGGAGCGCGAGCACGAAGGACGCGAGACGTGAGCGCACCGAGCATCACCGCCTTGTACGCCGAACGGTTCCGGGAGCGAGTATAGCCGATCGCGCCGGCGATGGCCGTCTGCCCATGGTGCCTTCGCGGGGTGGTTCTGGACGAGAGCAGCGCCTGCCTGCCGTCCTGTTGAAGTTCTGAGACTTTGACCGCTAAGTGTTCCGAGACTTTGTCCGCTGC
>JADMII010000061.1 GCA_015478665.1 Dehalococcoidia bacterium | reverse complement strand
GGCCATGTCCCGTCAAGTGGTGTAAATCGGTAGCAGCATCCTCGCTATGAGCGCCGCGGTCTACACGGCGACGGGCAATTGTTCGAGCGGCACCTCCAATTCTTTTCCTTGAAGGGGAAGGGATGGGGGAGGGTCGGCGAGGATGAGGCGCAATGACTCCTCCGCGAGATAGCGGCGGGCGACCAGCCACTCGTCGTGCTGCTCCGCGAGCACGGCCCCGACGAGACGGATCACGGCGGCGCGGTTGGGGAAGATGCCGACGACATCGGTGCGGCGGCGGATCTCCAAGTTCAGGCGCTCCTGCGGATTGTTCGAGCGGATCTGCCGCCAGTGCGGCTGCGGGAACGCGGTGAAGGCGAGGATCTCCTCCCGGGCGTCGGCGAGCATGCGCGCGGCGTCGGGATAGCGTGACGTGAGCTGCTCGACGACGCGCGCGTGCTGCAGGCGCACGTGCTCCGCCGATGGCTGGTCGAAGATGCTGCGGACAAGTGTCGCGACGACAGGCTGCGCGTGCTTCGGCACACGGGCGAGCAGGTTGCGCGCGAAGTGCGTGCGGCAGCGCTGCCAGGACGCGCCAGTGAAGACGGCGGCGATCGCGTCCTTGAGCCCGCCGTGCGCGTCGGAGATGACGAGCTGCACACCGGAGAGCCCGCGCGCGACGAGCGCCCGCAGGAAGCTCAGCCAGAAGGCGCCGTCCTCGCTCGCGCCGCAGTCGAGGCCGAGCACCTCGCGCCGCCCCTGTCCGTTCACGGACGTCGCGACGACGACCGCCACGTTCACGACCCGCCCGCCTTCGCGCACGCGCTGCGTGAGCGCATCGAGCCAGACGTACGGGTAGGGACCCTGGTCCAGCGGGCGCTCGCGGAAGGCCTGCACCTGCGCGTCGAGCGCCTGGCAGATGCGCGAGACCTCGCTTTTGGAGACGCCGTCACATCCGAGCGCCTGGACGAGGTCCTCGACGCGCCGCGTGGAGACACCTTCGACGTAGGCCTGCTGGATGACGGCGAGCAGCGCTTGCTCCGAGCGCCGGCGTGGTTCGAGGAACGCGGGCAGGTAGGAGCCCTGGCGGAGCTTGGGGATGCGCAGGTCGAGCGTGCCGATGCGTGTGTCAAAGCGGCGCGGCCGGTAGCCGTTGCGATACGCGAGCCGGTCAGGTGTGTGCTCATGGAGGTCGGCGCCGATCTGCGCCCGGACGTCGGCCTGCATCATGAGCTGGAGGAGCTCATGCAATGCCGTGCGCAGGAAGTCGACATCGGGGTCGTCGGCGTGCTTGCGGATGGTCTCGAGAACGTCCATGGTGGGGATGGTCACAGTCATTCCTCCTCGCTGCTGGGTTTGAAGACAACACGAGGATGATGCTGTGGCCACCTGCTATCCAGTTGACCAATTACTTACACCACGTCTTGGGACTCTACT
>JADMII010000012.1 GCA_015478665.1 Dehalococcoidia bacterium | reverse complement strand
CGACCCGTTCGCCCGTCACCACGCGCACGCCGCAGTCGACCAGCTCGCCGCAGGCCACCGGGACCGTGTCCGGCGAAGGCACTGGCACGCCGTCCCCGACGCACACCGCCGTCGCCACTGCCACCAACACGCCGGCCGGCACCCGCACGCCGTCGCCGACGCACACGGCCGTCGCCACCGCCACCGAGACCACGACCGCGGCGACGATGACCGCCACGCCGACAGCGAGCGCCACCGCCGGCGCCCAGGGCTCGGCGACGCCGCTGGCATCGGCGACGAACACGCCGGCAGCGGCGACGAGCACGTCTACCGCGACCAACACGCCCACCGTAACGAGCACATCCGTCGCCACCGCGACCGACACGCCGACCACCGCCGCGACGGCGACCGCCACGAGCACGGGCGTCGCGACGGCGACCGCCACGAGTACGGGCGTCGCGACGGAGACGAACACGCCGACGGCGACGAACACGGCCGTGGCGACCAGCACGCCGGCCGCGACGGAGACGGCGACGTCGGTCGCCACGTCTACGTCGACGCCGACCGCCATCAGCACGTCGACATCGACGCCGACAGCGACAAGCACAGTTGGCGCTCAGGGCTCCGTGACGCCGATCGCGTCGTCGACGAGCACACCCACCGCCACGTCCACGATCACGACGAGCCGCAGCGCGACGCCGTCGCCCACCACGACGGGCGGCACGCAAACGCCCGTCGTGACGACGACGGTAGTCGGCCTGCAGCGCACGCCGACGCCGCGTCCTGGGACGCCGGCATCGACGCCGACCTTCACGAACGTCGTGCTCGCCGCCACGCCGCCATCGCGCCTGCCGGGCACGGGCGCCGGCGGCGTCGCCGGCAACGGCATCCTGCCTGGCATCCTCGGTGCGCTCGTTGTCGCCGCCGGCATGGCAGCGCTGGCGGTGGGCATGCGTGTGCGCCGGTAGGCTGACGCGGCGCCGGACCTGAGGTCACGAGCGCGCCCGGCGGCCTCGCTCGCCCCTGGTGCGATTTGACACCCTCGCGGCGGCCCGGCTAAGATCGGCGCGTCCTGAGAGGCGATGGACTGTGCCGCCTCGCGCGCGCCGTCTTCGCCGAGGCACCTCGTTATGGCTACATCTCCCACGCTCGAACGGAGCGTCGCGCCGCGACCCGAACGCCCGCCCGTCACGCCCCGGAGCGCTTCGAAGGCCGGGCGCATCCCCCTCCTCTGCGTCGTCTTCGCCGCCGGCCTGATGCTCTTCGTCTCCGTCGACCCCGTGCGGCCCTGGATCCTGCTGGCGCTCACGGCGATCATGGCGGTCGGCGCCGACGGGATCATCCGCTCACATCCGGCGGGCGAGTTCCGCAGCCTCGGCGACACATCGCCCTACCTCTTCGTGCCGGTGCTCTTCACGCTCTCGTCCGGGCTCTTCCTGCAAGACGTCGTCCTGAGCTACTGGGCCGTGCCATCGGTGCTGGGCGCCGCCGTCCTGATGGGCTGCGCGCTCTACGCCGAATACGAGTCCGTCGCGCCGGAAGCGACCTCCGGCGCGATGGCGCACTTCCTCCTCAATGTCATCACCTACCTCACCGCGTTCGGCTTCTACGCCGTCGTCTACGGCTTCAACGTCAGCCTGGCGCCCGCCGCGCTGGTCGTCGGCCTGGTGAGCATGCTGCTCTCGATCGAGGTGTTCCGCGAGGCCGAGGCCGACCCGATCCGCGCGCTCGTCTTCGCCGCCGTCATCGGCATCATCGCTGGCGAAGCGCGCTGGGTGCTCTATTTCATCCCGCTCGACGGCATCCTCGCCGGCATCTTCATCCTCCTCGTCTTCTACCTGACCACCGGCGTCATCGCGCACTACCTGACCGACCATCTCGACCGCATGGTGCTGCTCGAATTCGCGACGGTCAGCGCCGCCGGGCTCGCCATCGTCGTCGGCGGCCGCATGCTCGCATAGCACGACGCCACTGCGCATGCGCGCATCCCGGGCGCCCCGCCGCCCCCGGCGACCGCGTGCCGCGCGCCGGGCCGAAGCCGCCGTCGTTCAAGCCCGCCTGCCCGAAGCCGATACTCCTCCATCGCGACGGAGGAGTGTGCGTGCCTGACCGCGGCTATTCGCTGACCCGCCTCGACGTCGTCAAGCGCGAGCAGACGCCACAGGCGCTCGCCCGCCTCGTCGTCGTCGGCCTCTTCATCGCCCTCTGGCTGGTGTTCTATCCGCTCGGCCTCGCGATGCCGCTGCCGTTCCTGGTCGTCCTCTGCCTCGAAGCGCTCTTCTTCGTCGCCTACCTGCCCGCAGTCCGCCTGCTGCCGTCCGAGCGTGGCGTCGAGCTGGCGCACTACGCCATGCTGGGCTCCGAGATCGTCTTCCACACGACGATGGTCTACTTCCTCGGCGGCATCACCTGGTTGGGGCCGTTCGCCTACATCTTCGGGCTCATCTTCACGAACGCCTACCTGGACCTCCGCCGCGGCGCCATCTATACGATGACCGCGGCCAGCGCATTCCTCGCGCTGATCCTGCTCGAAGCGACGGGCGCCATCCCGCATTACACCTACCTCGACCAATCGCCCGATCGCTACCGCGACGCGACGTTCGTCGTCACAACCGCCATCGCCGGTGTTGGCGTCTTCTTCAGCATCTACCTCTGGATCAACTGGGTCGGGCATCAGCTGCGTCAGCAGCGCGATGACGCCGTCATCGCGCAGTCGCAGCTGGCGGCGGCGCGCGCCGACCTCGAGCGCACGAACGCCGCACTCGAGACTCGCGTCAGCGAGCGCACGTCCGAGCTGCGCGCGGTGAACGCGGCGCTGCACGCCGGCGAGGGGTTGCTGCGCGACACGATTGAGTCCACCGCCGACGCGATCCTCGTCGTCGACCGCGCCGGCCAGATCCTGCACGCCAACGAGCGCTTCGCCAGTATGTGGCACATTCCGCCGGAACTGCTGTCGCGCGGCACCGCCGGCGGCACGCTGCTCGCCCATGCCGCCGCTCAGGTCGATGATGCGGACGCCTTCGCGTCGACGTTGCGCGCGCTCAGCAACACATCGATGGAGGGCGAAGGTCAGATCACGTTTCGCGACGGACGAGTCGCCGAGCACTTCTCTCGGCCGCTCGTCCGCGCCGGCGCCATCGACGGCCGCGTCTGGAGCTTCCGTGACATCACCTCCCGCACGAAATCGGAGCGCGAACGCGACCGCCTGACCGCGATCATCGAGGCCACGACGGACGTCGTCGTCATCGCCGGCGTCGACGGCCGGCGACTCTACATGAACAGCGCTGGCCGCCGCCTGCTCGACATCGCCGATGATGCCGTCGACAGCGGCCGTATCGAGGATAACCGCCCGGACTGGGCGCGCGTCGCCATGCTCGATGAGGGACTGGCGGCGGCGGAGCGATACGGCGTCTGGATCTCCGAGTCGGCCTACCTCAGCGCCGACGGGCACGAGATCCCCGTGTCGCAGGTTATGCTCGCGCATCGCACGGAGTCTGGCGTCACCGACTTCTATTCCGTGATCGCCCGCGACATCAGCGAGCGGAAGCGCACGGAGACGCAACTCGTGCGGCTGGCCAACCAGGATGCGCTCACCGGGCTCTTCAACCGCCGCCGCTTCGTCGAGGAGCTCGACCGGGAGCTCCGCGAGGCGCGGCGCTACGGCGTCGACGGCGCGCTGCTCTTCCTCGACCTCGACCAGTTCAAGGACGTGAACGACAGCCGCGGCCATCGCGCCGGCGACGACCTGCTCACCGGCCTCGCCGAACTGCTCCGCCAGCAAGTGCGCAGCAGCGACGTCGTCGCTCGACTCGGCGGCGACGAGTTCGCTGTGCTCCTGCCACGCACCGACGCCCAGTCCGCCGCCGAGATCGCCGCGCAGTTGCTCGACCGCATCCGCGACCACACCTTCCTCGTCGCCGGCGCGCCGCTGCGCATCACGGCGAGCATTGGCGTCGCGCTCTTCCCCGAGGGCAGCGAGCGCAGCGACGACGTGCTGTCGCGCGCCGACCTGGCGATGTACCGCGCGAAGGAAGAAGGCCGCAACCGCTACAGCGTCTTCGTGCCCGATGGCGACTGGCAGGCGCAGATCGAGTCACGCATCGGCTGGACCCAGCGCATCCGCGAGGCGATCGAGCGCGACCGCTTCGTGCTCTACGCCCAGCCGATCCTCCGCCTCGCCGATGGCGCCGTCGACCGCTACGAGCTGCTCTTGCGGCTCGATGAGGGCGGCGAGGACGTCGTGCTCCCCGGCGCCTTCCTCGACCTTGCCGAACGCACCGGCATGATCCAGGACATCGACCGCTGGGTGGTGCGGGAGGCGATCGGCCTGCTGGCGGCACACGCCGAGAACGAGCTGCGCTTCGAGGTCAACCTCTCCGGCAAGGCGTTCGCCGACCCGCAGCTGCTGCCGATGATCCAGGCCGAGCTCGCGCGCCGCGGCGTCGACCCCGCGCGGCTGATCCTCGAAGTGACCGAGACCGCCGCCATCGCGAACCTCGAGGAGGCGCTGACCTTCGTCCGCACGCTGAAGTCGATCGGCTGCGGCTTCGCGCTCGATGACTTCGGCGTCGGCTTCTCGTCGTTCTCGCATCTGAAGAACCTGCCGGTCGACTACCTGAAGATCGATGGCAGCTTCGTCCGCGAGCTGCCGCGCAGCCCGACGGACCAGCACCTCGTGCGCGCCATCGTCGCCGTCGCGGCGGGACTGGGCAAGCGCACCATCGCCGAGTTCGTCACCGAAGACGCGACGCTGCGCCTGCTGGAGGAGTACGGCGTCGACTACGCGCAGGGATTCTGGGTCGGCGAGCCGGAGCCCTGCGCCGCCGCTCTCGCACGCCGCCGTCCGCCGCGCGCGGCGTAGGGTTTGCAGCGGCGGAGGACGGCAGGATCGGCGATAGGGTCGCGGTGCCGGCGAGTGCCACGGCGGCGATGCGACGACCGGCGCTCCGGTTGAACACCGTCGTTCCCCGGCGCACTGCCCCCGCTTCGGGGTGTAGCGCAGCCCGGTGCTAGCCGTTGCGACGCCTCAACTTCGTTCCAAGCGCCATCGAACTGGCACCGATGATGATGCCGACGACAGCTGCTGCGGCCGCGCCTGGCGCCGGCCAGGTGCGGCCGCGTCGGCTGGGCGAGCTTCCGCACCAGCACCAGTTGCCGGAAGACTTGGCTGAGCAGCGCCTCCACTGTCAGGGCCGGCGAAGCTTTCGTTTCCTGTGTCTGTGATAACGAAGTCCACGCCTTTGACCGATGTTCCGTTCACAATCAATACTCGCCGGATTAGCGGCACACCGAGGTCATCAAATGCCGGTGAATTGACATCGGGAGCCTTCTCGACGTTCGGGTTCTTATCGCGTGGCACACGGCTCGGTAGAAAGTATCCGACGAAATATTCGCCGTCTTTCAAGCCTTGAATTGCATACGACCCAATGTTGTCCGTCTGGAGCGTGCTTCCACCGTTCGGATCGCCACGAGGTCGCCACTCGACGGGCCGACCCGCCGCCGGCCTTCCATCCGTGAACGTCACCGTGCCCGAAATCCCAGCCGACCCGCCGAGGCCCGGCTTCTCTTGCGCGATACCAACCCGCGCTTGCGAGGCAAACGTCACCGTGACTGCCAGAGCCAGCGCCACCGACAATTTGAGAGACATCGTCCGTCCTCATCAAACGATCATGCTCGCGACTTCTGCGCGACCTGCCCGAGATCAATCGAGGGACGCATGCGCCGTCCGCGCCAGCGCCGCGATCGCTCCCGGCCGGCGCGTCTAGTGTAGTGTCTCTGCCCTGAATGGCCTACCAGATGTCCTAAGACGCGGCAACAACAGGCCTTCGACCTCTTGCTGCTCGCATCCAGCCTTGCGTTCATTGTTTTAGCAGGAGCGACAAAGGACAAGAATCTCTTTGTTATCGCCACCGTTGGCTTCGGAGCGTGGGTCTCATCCTCAATGCGCCGAGTAAATCAGACGTTCGCATCGGTGATGTCAATCTGCGTTGCGCTTGCACTCTTGATCGTCCTCGGGATCATGGACGGACGAATCGCTCTCGTCGCTTCCTCGCGCTCGTTCTCGTGACCGCCACCATCGTATCGCGCTATTCTCGGCATCCATGAGATTCCCTCCATCGATCGGACCGCCGCCTGCGCAAGACCACGCCCGTGGCTCCACGCGCCCTCGATCCCCCAGACATGCTCCCCGCCGGCCCAGAGGTGCAAGCGGCGCCAATCGGCTCGAGAATTCGGCCCGCGCCACCGGCCGCTCTCGCGACCGTCCGCGTCGAGCGCGAGGGCCTGATGGACGCGTTTGTGTGCGTCGACTCCGATCGTGATCGCCGTTCGCCTCACTTCGCTGCTGGCTCGCACCGCCGACGGGAGTCTCTCGAGACGATCAAGACGAGCAACCCCGCCGCGCGCACGAGCACTGCCACGCAGTACACCGGCACGGCCGCCCCTACACGAGCTACGCGACGACGACGTCGACATACGACCTGCCCCCGATCTCTGTACCACTCATTGGGAGAGTCCGACCGGGTTTGGTCTTGCCTCCGTTTCTACTCCACCTTTTGTGCAAGTCTGACCGGCGGCTCAGCCATGGTCTACGCCTCACCGTTCGGTCCAGTTCCCGTCCGATGCGCGACGGCGGCGATGGGGCGATCGCACCGCTCGTTATCTCGTGACCGCCGACGGCCTGCGTTCGGCCATGTCCCGTCCTTGATGTGTATCGAAGCGTGGGTTAACGACGGCCGCTCGATACACTGAGACATGATCGACGATGCGTATCTGACGGAGGTCGAGGCGAGGCTCGCGACGCATTCGCCGCAGCTCGCGGCGGAGTTCCGGCGCGTCGCAGGCGAGCTGCGGGGTGCGCTCGCCGAAGCGGACTTCCGCGCCTGGACCGACGAGTGCGTCGCGCTCGCCGCTCACTCGCTGCGGTCGTGGGAAGCGGCGATCGACTACGTGGGGGTCTCCGGTGAGGTGATGCGGCTGCTGCCGACGCCGTCGTTTCGGCGCTGGGCGCACGCCGGCCGCGACCTCGCGGAGTACTCCTCGGTCGTCGCCGGCGCCTACTTCAGGGCGAGCCCGGCGTCCGTACCGTTCCTCGATGAGCGGCGGCTCACAGAGTGGGCGGCGCTGGGGCAACGGCTGTACAAGGGGCACTGGAAGTCGATCTCGCTGGCGACGGTGTACTTCGGCGCCGGCCCGAAGCTGCTGCCCGCGCTGCCGCTCGCCGAGATGGCGCGGCTGGTGGCGCTCGTCGAGTCCGTCGCCGAGCGCTCGTACGAGCTGGCGACGGCGTGCCTCGACGCGGCGCCGCACCTCTTCGCGTCGCTGGCGAAGCCGGACCGGGCGCCGTTCCTGACGTTGGCGACGGCCGTCGGCGAAGCATCGTGGGCCGACGTCCGGATTTGCTTCGAGCGCTCGCCGAACCTGCTGGCGCCGATCGAGGCATCGGCGCGCGGCCGCTTCCTGGCGCTGGCGGCGGCGGTGGCGCGACGCAGCGGCCGGCACGCCTACGGCCTGTTCGCCGAGGGGGCGTCGGCGCTGGCGACGGTGCCGGAGCAGACCCACCACGACCTGCTCTCGATGGCGGAGGAGCTGGCGGTGGCGTCGCCGACGGCGGCGATGGAGTTCCTCAAGAGCTCGCCCGAAGTGCTGAAGCGGATTCGGATCGCCGAGCTGGCGAACTGGCACGCCGCGGGGCACCGCATCCTCGAGCAGAACGTCGAGGGCGGGGAGGCGTACTTCCGCCTGGAATCCGGCCGCGGCGAGGAGGTGCTGCAGCAGCTGTCGTCGCGGGTCGAGCTGAGCCGCGTCGGCGAAGTGCTGCGGCTGTACTGCAAGGCGCTCACCGGCGCGAACGTCTCGATCAACCCGGTGTCGTACCTGGCGGAGAAGGGCATCGGCTGGGTGAGCGAGAACCGGCCGAGCACGGAGGGCACGACGGTCTACCTGCCGGAGTTCGTCGAAGAGTTCATCGACCGCGACCAGAACTTCTCCGTGTACAAGGTCTTCGCGACGCATCAGGCGGCGCACCTGGAGTTCGGCAGCTTCCTGTTCCGCTTCAGCCGCGATGCCGCCGTGCTGCCGTCGCGGCGCGGCGAGCGCGAGGAGGAGCGACGGGCCGAGGGCAAGGGTTCGCAGCGCGCGACAGGGCCGATGACGGACATGGAGCGCTTCTTCGACCTGTTCGACGACCGCCAACTGGCATCGGACCTGTTCGCGCTGACTGAAGACACGCGCATCGACACGCTGGTGCGGCGCGAGTACGGCGGCATCCGCCGCGCCTGGGGCCGCACGCAGGAGAACGAGCTCGAGGCGCGGCTGGCGCCGAACGCACTGCCGCTGCGCCAGGCCCTCGTCGAGAACCTTGTGCGCGCGAGCCTGGACGGCGCACAGACGATGGTCTGGCCGGCGGCGCTGCAACCGGTGCTGCACCAGGCCGTGCAGACGCTGTGGGCGGTGCGCGAGAAGGGCGCGCGCGTCGAGGACGCGGCGGAAGCGACGCTGTCGCTGTACGACGTCGTCGCGCGGGTGCCGAACATCGCGCCGGAGGAGCTCAGTCAGCTGGACTGGGAGACGGTGAGCGAAGAGTCGATGCAGCTGATGATGTCGCCGCCGGGGCCCGCCGACGACGACGCGCAGCCGCCGATGCCGCAGGGGGCGGAGCAGGCGTATGAGAGCCCGGAGCAGGTGGACTTCCGGGGCGACTTCAAGCCGGAGCTGGTGCAGCTGTTGATGCGGCTGCGGCTGAAAGACGGCGAGGTCGAGCAGAACGGCGAGCTCTCGCCGCTCTCGCCGGAGCAGCTGAAGGAGCTGCTGGAGAAGAGCGTCGAGATCACGGTCGGGGCGATGGCGGAGGGCGACCTGGCGTCGACGCTCGGGCTGTTCCTCTCGAATCTCGAGAAGGAAGCCGGCACGCCGATCGGCGACCAGAACAAGGAGCTCAAGGACGGCCAGCCGGCAGCCGACGGTGACGGCGAGGACAACGAAGAGCCGCCGGTCGAAGTGAAGTCGTTCTACTACGACGAGTGGGACTTCCGGGCGGCGGACTACAAGCCGCGCTGGTGCCGGGTGCAGGAGCGCCCGCTCGAAGAGGGCGGCGCGGATTACTTCGACGACACGCTGCGCGAGCACGCCGCGCTGGTCAACGAGACCCGCAAGCAGTTCGAGCTGCTGAAGCCGGAGCTCTTCCGCAAGATCAAGAAGCTGCTCGACGGCGAAGAGTTCGACCTGGATGCGGTCATCGACTACGCGATCGAACGCAAAGCGGGACACAGCTACACCGACAAGATCTACTGGCGCCGGAACAAGGTCGAACGCGACGTCGCGGTCGCCTTCCTGCTCGACATGAGCGCATCGACCGACGAAGAGATCGAGAAGCGCAAGCAGAAGTACATGGACGACGAGGACTTCGATGACGACCCGCGCAAGTACTTCCAGTGGCTCGCGCAGCGGCGCGCCTCCCAGTCGATCGCGCCGCCGAAGCGGATCATCGACCTGGAGAAGGAGAGCACCGTGCTCTTCATCAAGGCGCTCGAGACGATCGGCGACAGCTACGGCATCTACGGTTTCAGCGGCTACGGGCGCGACAACGTCGAGTTCTATGTGATCAAGGATCTCGTCGAGCAGTTCACCGACAAGGTGAAGAAGCGCATCGACAAGGTCTCACCGATCCGTTCGACTCGCATGGGCCCGGCGATCCGCCACGCGACGGCGAAGCTCGACGCGTACGACGCCAAGGTGAAGATCCTCATGCTCGTGTCCGACGGGCGCCCGCAGGACCACGGCTACGGCCGAGACCGGACGGAGAAGGAGTACGCGATCCACGACACGAAGCAGGCGCTGCAGGAAGCGCGCCGCAAAGGCATCACGCCGTTCGCGCTCACCGTCGACAAGGAAGGGCACGACTACCTGGGCCAGATGTGCGAAGACATGGGCTACGAAGTCGTCGCCGACATCGAACAACTCCCGCGGCGCCTGCCGACGCTCTACCGCCGTCTCACGGAGTAGCGAAATTGGCTGGCGCATGCCCGTCATGCATGCGCGGCAATTCCAGAGTGACGGGTCTGAAGGCGGCTTGGCGGGCTCACCGACGCGCGTGCGCCATTCCTTCGATGAACGCGCGCCCGTCCGGCTCGAGGTGGCGCACGCCCCGGTCACCGACGCGCGCCGTTCGGCGGATCTTCGGCTTGCACGTGGCGAGCGCGCCGATACCGGTTCGGGGCTGCTCCATCGTCGGTCACGAGGCACGATCAGTAGCGCGTCATGACCAGCTCGCAGCGATGGCCGCGCGCAGCGAACTGTAGCGCGAGCGCCGGCGATCGGTTTGGCATACGGGAGTGCTGGTCGCGAAGGCGGAGAGGGCTCCCACGGTGGGAGCCCTCTCGCACGTCCGTGGCTGTCGCGCCGGCGCGCCGCTACGCCTCCGGCGGCTCGCTGTGCGCGTCGAGGGCGATGTTCTGGCTGCTGCTGCCCCAGGCGAGGCCCGGCTTGCCGAAGTTCGGCTTCGGCGCAGGCTTCTCCTCCGGCTCGCGCATCTCTTCCGCGGGCGGGGCCGGCGGCACCGGCGCTTCGGGCGTGGCCGGAGGCTGCTTGTCGAGGCCATCGAGCACGCGGCGCAGGTCATCGCCCTCGATCGTCTCCTCCTCGAGCAGGATGTCGACGAGCTTCTCCATGCGGTCCTTGTTCGCCATGATGATGGAGCGCGCCGTCTGGTAGGCGTGGTCGACAAGCCGCCGCACCTCCTCGTCGATCTCTTCGGCGACCTTCTCGCTGTAGTTGCGCTGCTCGCCGATCTCGCGGCCGAGGAAGATCATCTCCTGCTTGTTGCCGAAGGTGCGCGGGCCGAGGCGCTCGCTCATGCCCCACTGCGTGACCATGTTGCGGGCGATGCTCGTGGCGCGGTTGAGGTCGTCGGACGGGCCGGTGGTGGACTCTCCGTCGAGGATCAGTTCTTCGGCGACGAGCCCGCCGAGGCTGGTTGCGAGCATGTCCTTGAACTGCGAGCGGGCCATCAGGTGGCGGTCCTCTTCGGGCAGGAAGCGGGTGAAGCCGCCGGCCAGGCCACGCGAGACGATGCTGATCTTGTACGGCGGGTCGGCGTTCGGCAGGAGGTGGCCGACGAGCGCGTGCCCGGCCTCGTGGTAGGCGATGATCTTCTTTTCCTTGGGCGTGATGACGCGGCTCTTGCGCTCTGGGCCGGCGATGACGCGGTCGACGGCCTCGTTGAACTCGGCCATACTGATCTTCTTCTTGTTGCGCCGGGCGGCGAGGATCGCCGCCTCGTTGACGAGGTTCGCCAAGTCGGCGCCGGAGAAGCCGGGCGTCTGCCTGGCGAGCGTCTGCAACTCGACGTCCTTATCGAACGGCTTCCCCTTGGTGTGCACCTCGAGGATCATCTGGCGGCCGCGGCTGTCCGGGCGGTCGAGGATCACCTGGCGGTCGAAGCGGCCGGGCCGCAGCAGCGCCGGGTCGAGGATGTCGGGGCGGTTGGTGGCGGCGATCACGATAACGTTCGTGTTCGTGTCGAAGCCGTCCATCTCGACCAGGATCTGGTTGAGGGTCTGCTCGCGCTCGTCGTGCGAGCCGCCGAGGCCGGCGCCACGCTGGCGGCCGACGGCGTCGATCTCGTCGACGAACACGATGCAGGGCGAGTTTCGCTTCGCCTGGTCGAAGAGGTCGCGGACGCGGCTGGCGCCGACGCCGACGAACATTTCGACGAACTCGGAGCCGCTGATCGAGAAGAACGGCACGCCCGCCTCGCCGGCGCAGGCGCGGGAGAGCAGCGTCTTGCCCGTGCCGGGAGGGCCGACGAGGAGCACTCCGCGCGGGATGCGGGCGCCGAGCGAGGCGAACTTCTCCGGGTACTTGAGGAACTCGACGACTTCGGCGAGCTCTTCCTTGGCTTCATCGACGCCGGCGACGTCCTGGAAGGTGACCGTCGGCTTGTTGGCGTTGAACATGCGGGCGCGGCTCTTGCCGAAGTTCATCGCCTGGCTGTTCGATCCCTGCGCCTGGCGCATGAAGAAGATCAGGATGGCGGCGATGAAGATGATCGGCAAGAAATTGATCAGGAGCGTCAGCCAGCCGCCGAACGAGGACGGCGAGTTGTACTTGATCGTGACTGAGTTGTCGCTGTTGCCGCCGATCGTCACGTTGGCGTTGGACAGCGTCTGCTCGAGGTCGGTGTTGCTGCCCATCTCCGACTTGTACTTGGTCGGGTCGTTCTTCTTGGTGATCGTCAGCGACCTGCCACTGACCTCAATTTTCTCGAGCTGGCCGGCCTTCGCCTCGGCGACGACGCTACTGAAGGGCTCGGTCTTGGTGCTGTCGCCGCTACGGAAGAACGAGACGACGATGGCGATCACGGCCACCAGGATGAGCAGGTAGATGAAGCTGTTTCGCAGCCAGCGCGAGCTCATGAAGTTGTCCTAACCTATCCCCCGCATGGGCGCGTACGCCCATTGGTAGCAGTATATCAGAGGATGCCTCGCTGGTACGCCGCCGCGTAAAGGATCGGCGGCCCGGTCGTCAATCTGACATGGTTACGACCGGGAGCCGGCGAGGGTTCGTCGAGGTCTCCGATCCAGCGTAGCACTCCGCGCCGCAGCGGTGTCGCACTCCAGTATCTGCGGTGGGGGCGGCGCGGCCTATCGGGAGAGCGCCTGGTCGTCGGAGGCGAGCTTCCCGCCCTGGGCCCAGTTCTCCTGCGCGATGTCCTGAAAGATGACGATGGTCGCCTCCGGAGTGGTCTGGGCGATGTTTGCCACGGCTTCGGTGATGGCGCGGGCGAGCTCCTGCTTCTGGGCGTGCGTGCGGCCGGGGAACATCTCGATGCGGACGATGGGCATACGCTGACCTCCTGCGCTTGGCATAGCTTCGACCACTGGAGGATGGAGGATGAAGGGCGGAGGTGAAAGGGAGCAGACGAGGGTTGCAGGCTGGAGGTCGGAGGTCGGAGATGGGTGGGTGTGAACGGGGAGTCGGGGGGCGGCCATTGCCCGGTTTTGCCGTTGCTGTTTGCTGGTTGGTCTTCCTCTTGGCGCTGGCGCACCGGCCGCGTCAGCTCTGCGGTCTGTTGTCAATTGTCTGCGGTCGGGCCGCCGCCAGTCCCTCATTCATCGAGCCGCTGCGGAAGCCGGCGAGGTCGAGCGTCACGTACCGGTAGCCCAGGTTCTTCAGCCGCCGCACGATCCGCTCGCGATGCTCGACGACCTGCGCCAGCTGCTCCGGCTCAACCTCGATGCGGGCGACCTCGCTGTGGTGCCGGACCCGCAACTGCCGCAGCCCCAGCCCGCGCAGGAACGCCTCCGCGGCCCCGATCTGGTCCAGCGCCTCGACTGTCACAGGCGTGCCGTAGGGGATGCGCGACGAGAGGCAGGCCATCGCCGGCTTGTCCCACGTAGGTAGCCCGCGCGCCTTCGACAGCTCGCGGATCTCCGCCTTGGTCAGGCCGGCTTCGATGAGCGGGCTGCGCACCTTGTGCTCGTTCGCCGCCAGCCGCCCCGGGCGATGGTCGCCGAGGTCGTCCAGATTGCAGCCATCGGCGACGTAGTCGTAGTCGTCGCGCGCGGCGAGCGCCTCGAGGATGGAGTACAGCTCCGTCTTGCAGAAGTAGCAGCGCCGGGAGCTGTTCTCGACATAACCAGGGACGTCCATCTCCGACGTCGGCAGCAGCTCGTGCCGGATGCCGATCTGCCGGGCCAGCGCCTTCGCCTCTTCGACCTCCGATTGCGGGATGGACGGGGAGACGCCGGTGACCGCGAGCGCGCGCGCGCCGAGCACGTCGGCGGCGACGGCCGCCACGAACGTGCTGTCGACGCCGGCGGAGAAGGCGACGATGACGGAATCCATCTCCCGGAGGATGCGGTGAAGGGCTGCGAGCTTGTCCTGCATGCAGTCACTATAGCAGCGCCTCGGCACAGGCCCGGCTCCTGCTCGCATGGAACGAACGTAATGCGGGTTTTGCTGCCCGTCTCGTCGCATGAGGCGCGGGCGCCCGGGCGGCGCGGCGGGCTACAGGGGGTTGCGTCGGCGGCCGATACAGAACGAGAGATCCCGCAGCACCGAGCAAGGCACATGCACTCCGAGTCCAACTCAAAGGCGCACCTGCGTTTCGCCGTGGTCAGTCTCGTGCTCGTCCTCGTGCTGGCGGGCGGGTTCGCCTTCCTCGCCCGCACGCTGGCCTCGACGGCCGGCGAGGCGAACGCCGCCACCGCGACGCGCGGCCTCGTCGGCGTGCCGTTGCACAACGCGCTGGCCGCCGGCAGCAGCGCGCCCACCGCGGAGGAGCTTCAGAGCCGCGCCGGTCTCGCGACGTCGTACTTGGGCGGCGATGTGCTCGCCGTGCGCGTCTGGTCGGACGGCGAGCTCCTGTTCTCGCGCGGCGCCGCCATGCCGGCGGACCGCCTCCCGCCCGGCGCGTCCTCGGCGCGGTTCACCGCGGGCGACGGCAGCCGCGTCTTCGCCGGCTATCTCACGGGCAACGGCTTCACCGTCGAAGTCGACCGGGCCGCCGCGCCCGTCGACAACGCGATCGCATCGCTGCAGGATGGCCTGATCATGCTGACGATGGTGATCGCGCTGATCGCCTACACGCTGGTCCAGGGCGCCTTCTGGTTGAGCATGCGGCGGCTCGCCGGCCAGCACCGTCGCCTCGAGTTCATGTACACGCGCGGACAGGAGATCCGCTCCTCGCTCGACCTGCACGACGTCGTGGCGCAGATCACGCACGACGTCACCCAGCTGGCGCACGCGCAGTACGGCTTCCTCGCGCTCTTCGAGGCGGAGACCGGCGAGCTCGTACTGCGCGCGACCTACGACGCGACCACCGGTCGCGAGGACCAGCACCAGCGGGCCATCGACGAGTGGTTCTTGCGCCGCGCCGTCGCGACGAACACGACCATCGTCAGCACACAGCCCGTCGCCGCCTACACCTACCTCCTCGGCGAGGAGTTGCAGACCGAGGGACAGGTGGCCGTCCTCTGCGTGCCGCTCGCCCTCCGCGGCCGCGTCGTCGGCGCCATCGCGCTGGTCCGCTCGGCATCCATCGGCGCCTACTCGGAAGACGAACGGCGTATCGTCGAGGAGCTCACGGACCAGGCGGTGATGGCCGTCGAGCAGGCGCTCCTCTTCGCCAAGGTGCGCTCATACGCCGACGAGCTCGAGACGTCATACGACACGACGCTGAAGGTGCTCATGGCGGCGCTCGACACGAAGGACGACGCCACCGAGGGCCACTGTGAGCGTGTCGCCAAGCTCACCGCGCACCTCGCGCGGGAGATGGGGCTGCCGGAGCCCCGCCTGATCGATATGGAGCGCGGCGCGCTGCTCCACGACGTCGGCAAGATCGGCGTGCCCGACGCCGTGCTCAAGAAGCCGAAGGACCTCAACGAGATGGAGTGGGAAGCGATGCGCAAGCATCCCCTGCTCGCCGGCGTCATGGTCGGCAAGGTCGGCTTCCTCGAGGGGGCGCTGCCCATCCTCCTCTACCACCACGAGCGCTACGACGGCGCCGGCTATCCCTTCGGGATCGCCGGCGACAAGATCCCCGTCGATGCGCGCATCTTCTCCGTCGTCGACTCCTACGACGCGATGACCTCCGACCGTCCCTACCGCGCTGCCATGGGGCACGAGGCGGCGATGGCCGAGATCGCCGCGAACAGCGGCACGCAGTTCGACCCTGTCGTCGTCGTCGCATTCGCGGCGATGATGGACTCGAAGCCGCACCTGCAGGTGCGCGTGCCGCACCTGATCTCCGACGATCACATCGACCACGACGACTTCACGCCGCCCGGCCAGAGCGAGGATTCGGCCGCCTGACCGCCGGATGGCGCCGTTATCGCTGGCCGCGGACCAGGCGCCACGCCACCGCGATGCTCACGATGGCGACGAGCACCAGGCCGAGCAGCGGCAGCGTCGGCAGCCGGCTGGTGTCGATGCTCTCCAGCGGCCCATCGGCGAGGCCGGCGCCATGCGCGTCAACATCCGGCCCGAACATCTGCTCCGGCGGCTCGATGCCGGCGGTCGGCATCAGGGCGGCAGCGTCCGCGCGGCGCGCCGGCTCAGCTTCCCGCCGCTCGGGGGGCTGCATCTCGGCGCTTCCCGCCGCTGGCGCTGCGGCGGCGACGACCGAGGCGTTCGCGTTGCAGCGCTGGCGTGCCGTGTGCTGCTCGTCGCAACCGAAGTCGTGTTCCGTCGTCATCATCGTCAGCCCTTCTTCGCCGCGAGAACATGCTTCGACGCCGGATCCTCCGTTCAGCGGTGCTGCAAGCGGCGTGCTTCCTCGCTCAATCTACGCTGAACGGATAGCGGATCGCGTTGTCCTTGTCGCTCGGCGTGTAGCACTCGACGAAGTAGTCGCCTGCCTTGTCGATGGTAAAATCGTAGGAGATGTTGCCGGGGAACGGCGTCACGGTCGGGCTGCCGTTCGGGTACGCGGGCACCTTCATCTGGCCGATGGGCTTGATCAGCTTCTTCGACTGCCGTACCTCGCAGCGCACGTCGATCTCGATCGGCAGGTACTGCTGGTACGCGAGCGCCGCGGTCAGCGGCTGGCCCGTGCGCAGTTCGCCGGTCACGCTCAGCGACTGAAACAACGTGCGGTTGCGCTTCGGCGCCGAGAAGGCGACGCCGCAGGCCGCGCCCAACAGCGCCGCGAAGATCAGGAGGACGAACATCCGAGGAAGCTTCACCGTGCCCATCGTAGTGATCGCGTGCGACGCGGACAAGCGCCTGCGCCGCCTCCCTCGGTTCACCGGCCGGGCGCCGCTGCTGGCGGGTCGGACGGCTGACGCCATACACCTGCTGGAACGGCCCGGCCGTGCGCGTTGAACCGCTGCATCCCTGGGATCTCACCGCGGCCGATGCCGTGCGGCTGCAGCGCGAGCTCGCGCCGCGGGTCGTCCGCGGCGGCGCCGTACGGGAGACCGATGTGCGGTCCATAGCAGGCAGCGACGTCGCGTTCGACAAGCGCAATGGGCGTGCGGTCGGCGCGGTCGTCGTGCTCGCCTACCCCTCGCTCGAAGAGGTCGAGCGCGTGACGGTGGAATCGGCGGTGACGTTCCCGTACGTCCCCGGCCTGCTGTCGTTCCGCGAGACGCCGGTGCTGCTGCCTGCGTTCGAGCGCCTGCAGCACCCGCCGGATCTGCTGATGGTCGATGGTCACGGCTACGCGCACCCGCGTCGCTTCGGCTTCGCCTGCCATCTCGGGGTGCTGCTCGGCATCCCGACGATCGGCGTCGCCAAAACGCGACTGGTCGGCGTGCCGCGCACGGTTGCCGGGGCGCGCGGCTCGCGCGCCGACCTCGTCGACGACGGCGAGCTGATCGGCTCGATGCTGCGGACACGCGAGGGCGTGCGTTCGATCTTCGTCTCCGTCGGCAACGGCATCGGTCTCGACGATGCGGAGCGCTGGGTGCTGCGCTGCGCCCGCGGCTATCGCGCGCCGGAGCCGACGCGCCTCGCCGATCGCATTGCCGGCGAGGCGAAGCGCCGGATGCTCGCCGCCACGCTCGAGATGGTGGTCGAGCAGCGAGCCGGTGAGCGCGGACGCTGGGAGTGGCTCTCTGACGAGCAGCGCGTCGTGTATCGTCACGACTTGGAGCCGATGCTCACGCACTACGGCTGCTCGGCGGAGATCATCTGCCCCGGCGATGACGAGCTCTTCGACATCATGCTCATTGACCGGCGCCTGCGTGAGCGAGGGGAGCGCCTGCAGGTGCGCGTGGTCGACGTGCTCGAACGCGGCGACGGCGACCACAAGCTCCTCGCGGTCGCCGCCGACCGGCCGGAAGAGCCGCTCGCGGATCTGCGCGAGCGCATCTACGCCTGGTACGTCGGGCAGGGGAAGCCGGTGACGGAGTGGAAGGGCGAAGCGGGCGCGCTCGCCGTGATCGACGAGTGCCGGCGGTACACGGAGACACGGCGATGACCGGGCGCCGCGAACGGACGCTCATCGAGGGAGGCGGACGAAGCCGCGGGCGGCGGTGCTCGCCGGCTGGTCGTGCGATGAGCTCGACCTCTCCCATCCGACCTCCGACATCCGACATCCAACTGCCGCCGCCGCGCCGCCTGCTACCATGTGACGACCGGCTCACTCTCGCCCGAAGGAGCGCACCAGCACATGCACGAGCTTCGCGAACGACTGATCGCCCTCCGCGAACGCATCGCGCACGTCATGGTGCGTCTTTGACATCGCCGGGCTCGAACGACAGGCGGCGGCGCTCGACGAGCAGGCTGCGGCGCCCGGCTTCTGGGACGACCCGCAGTCGGCGCAGGATGTGATGAAGCGCGCCGCCGCGCTCCGCCAGCGGGTGGACACGTGGCGCGGCATCGAAGCGCGCGCCGCCGACCTCCTGGCGCTCGTCGAGCTGGCCGATGGCGAGGACGACGACGCGCTCGCCGGCGACCTCACGCGCGACACCGGCGGCCTCGAACAGGAGCTCGACGGGCTGGAGTTCGAGCTTGCGTTCTCCGGACCGTACGACGAACGCAATGCGATCATCGCCATCCACGCGGGCGCCGGCGGCACCGAGTCGCAGGACTGGGCGGAGATGCTCCTGCGGATGTATCTGCGTTGGTGCGAGCGACGCCGCTTCCCGGCAGAGGTCATCGACCTGATGCCGGGCGAGGAGGCCGGCATCAAGAGCGCGACCATCGAGGTGAGCGGCCAGCACGCCTACGGCTACCTGAAGAGCGAGCGCGGGGTGCATCGCCTCGTGCGCCTGTCGCCGTTTGACTCCGCCCACGCCCGCCACACGTCGTTCGCGCTCGTCGAGGTGCTGCCCGAGGCCGGCGATGCGGCGGAAGTGAAGATCAACCCTGATGACATCCGCGTCGACGTCTTCCGGGCGAGCGGCCACGGCGGCCAGAATGTGCAGAAGAACTCGACGGCGATCCGCATCACGCATCTGCCGACGAACATCGTCGTCACCTGCCAGAACGAGCGCTCGCAGCACCGCAACCGCGAGTCGGCGATGCGCGTGCTCGAAGCGCGGCTCATCGAGCGCGAGCTGGAGCGCCACGCCGAGGAGCAGGCGAAGATCAAGGGCGAGCACGTCAGCGCCGGCTGGAGCAACCAGATCCGCAGCTACGTGCTGCATCCGTACAAGATGGTGAAGGACCACCGCACCGGGTTCGAGACGAGCAGCGCGGCGGACGTGCTCGAAGGCGACCTTGATGCGTTCATCCAGGCCTACCTGAAGGCGCAGGTGGGTGCGGACGTCGAGGTGGAGGGCTAGGCGGTGCTCACACGGTGGGTACGAGAGGCGGCCGCACCCCTTCGGCGCCGGTGGAGGCGGCAGGCGGGAGGCTCGACGAGGCCCGGCGCTGCATGCGGCCGGCGGAGCGCTGCTGATTGCGCGCGGGCCGTCGTGGCAGTGGCGGTGGTGCTGGCGGTGGCGCTCATCATGCCCGGCGGGCCGCTGCGCACGACGGCGCGGGCGCAGTCTTCGCCGATCGTCGTGACGAGCGACCAGGCGCGAAACAACTTCCCGCGTGGCGTCACCTTCAGCGTCAGCTTCACGGCGCCGGCGGCGCCGAAGGAGGTGCGCCTGCTGTACACGCTCGCGCCGGACGGGACGGGCGCGACGGCGATCGCCGACTGCACCGGCACGGGCACCGTGCGGTGCAGCTTCTCGCTGACGAGCGGGCAGGGTATCGTCATCATCCCCGGCGCCAACATCACCTACCACTGGGAGATCACCGACGCGTCCGGCGACCGGCTGGTGACGCAGGACAAGCTCTACGTCCACGAGGACACGCGCTTCACCTTCAAGACGCTCAAGAGCGCCAACGTCACGCTGTACTATTACGCAGGCTCGCAGGCCGACGCGCAGGCCGTGCTCGTGGCCGCGGCGCAGACCCTGAGGGACGTCGGCGCGCTGGAACAGACGCAGGTGACGTTCCCGGTCAAGGTCTTCCTCTATGCGACGGCCGAGGAGATGCAGCCGGCGATCGCTCCCGGAAGCATCGGCGGCGGCGTCACCATCCTCGGCGAGGTCGTCTATTCGGACACGGCGATGGTGTCCACTGATGTCGATACGCTCGATACCACGCGGCACGAGGTCGCGCACATCGTCACCAGCCAGGCGACGAAGGGGCCGTACGGCATCACCAGCTGGCTGGCCGAAGGCATCTCCGTCTTCTCGCAGAAGCAGCCGCTCGCCAGCCAGCAGGAGGCGCTCGCCGCCGCGATCCGGAGCAACAGCGCCCTCTCGATTCTCCAGCTCGGCTCGTCGGCCGCCGCCGACACCGGCGACACGGTCGGCCTGTTCTACGGCGAAGCGGGCTCGATCGTGAAGTACCTGGTCGATGCGCGCGGCGCGGAGAAGTTCGCTGAGCTGCTGCGGACGTTCAAGGATGGCTCGACGCCGGACGATGCCTACCGCAAGGTGTACGGCTTCGACCAGCTCGGCCTCGAGAACGCATGGCGCCAGTCCGTCGGGCTGCCGGCGCGCGTCGCGGCGCCGACGACCGGCGCGACGACGACGGCCGCCCCTGCCGCGGGCGACGCCACCCGGACCGCCGCTGCGGGCGCCGCCGGCAGTGGCGGCGCGAGCGGCATCACGATCGCGATCATCGCGGTGCTGGGAATCATGGTCGTCGGCGCCGGCTCAGGCGTCTACCTGACGCTGCGGCGGCGGTTGTAACGACGCTTCGGTTGCGCGGTACCAGGCGATGCGTGGTGTTGGCCCAACCAGCCAACTACAGGAGCTGTTTGGATTCGCAACCTGAGACGACGCCGTCCAGCGTGCCGTCGCAGCCTTCCGACTTGACCCAGCCACGGCCGAACGAGCGGTCGGCGCTGACGCTGCGGCACGTTCTGGAAGCGGAGCTGCTGACGAAGCAGGTGCGTCCCGGGCCCGGTCTGCCCGAATGACGATCGGCTACGGTCGTGGGCAGGCGCAGGACAAGGCGCTGGCACAGACTGCGTGATGTCCGGGAGCTTCGGCTACCGTTGGGTACGGTTCGTGTCGGGCTCGCCGGATGGCGTCCTCCCCGTATCGATCAGCGTCCCGCCGAAGAGGCCCGGCCGGTAGCCGTACAGCGCCTCGGTGCTGCGGTCGGCGTCGACCGTGTAGTAGATGCGGGCGCCCTGCCTGCGATACGCCTCGAAGTCCTGCCACGTCAGCAGCCAGACGTACGTGATGCGGCGCGTCGCGTCGAAGGTCTTGCCCTTGTCCGAGAGCTGGCTGATCGCCGACGTGTCCTTCTCGAGCAGGCCGACGCTGAGGCGGTTGCGGTTCGAGACGGCGAATTCGGGGTAGACGAAGCCGACGATGACGACGGAGTTGTTCGGCACCGCCAGGTTCTCCACTCGGCGGGTGAACGTCATCTGCGCGCGTTGGGTGTTGCGGTTCGAGAGCAGCATGCCTTCGCCGACGCGTACGCGGCTGACCGATGCCAGGCTTACCTGATGGGTCGTCGTCGTGAAGTCGACGAAGCCGGAGAGCAGGAAGATGGCGACGGCGCCGGCGAGCACCCAGCGCTGGAAGTATTTGCCGATGAGCAGGTAGGCGAATGGATAGAGCGGGATCAGGTACGCGGCCTCGTGCGGCAGGCGGAAGAAGACGGCGGCCGCGACGACGATCGCCAGCACCCAGGTCATGACGTCCTTGTCGCGCACGAAGTCGCCGGGAAGCTTCGCCAGCCGCGGCAGCGAGACGAGCGTGGCGATGATCAGTGCGGCGGTGCCGGCGAGCCCGAGCGAATCCTTCGCCAGCAGCCGGATCACGTCGCGATAGCCAACCTTCGCGTCGTAGAAGTTGAGAAAGCTCGGCCCGTACTTCCAGATGACCGGCGAGAACGCCACCATCGCGACGGCGATCACCGAGACGAGGAAGGTGCGGATCTCGTCGCGCTTGCCCGACCGCCACATGTAGGCGACGAACGGGACGAGCATCGCCGCGGACGGCAGGCGCGAGCCGACTGCCAGCCCGAGCATGAGGCCGGCCGCAAGGTCGTTGTCGCGCAGCAGGAAGTAATACGAGCCGAGGATGAAGGTGAGCGCCCAGGCGTAGTCCATCGTGTTCATGCTGTTGATCCACAGCAGCGGCATGAACGCGAAGCCGACGACGAGCAGCGCCGGATTCGGGAGCTTCAGCTCGCGGACGATGCGCGCGAAGAACCAGACGCCCACCAGCGCCACGGCGATCGTCAGTGAGTTCGTGGCGATCCAGCTGCCGTTGAAGAGCGCCGCGTACGACAGCTCGGGGATCGGGTAGCCGGGCAGCCGCGACGGGTAGAACGCGTGCCGGTCCCAGAGCCAGTAGCCCGTGAGCGCGATGCGCCAGGCATCCGGCTTCGTCCCGTAGCCGTTATCGATGAACGGCAGCCGGCTGGCGACGTAGAGTAGCGCCAGCACGGCGAAGGCAAGCGGGCGCGTCAGGTCGAAGCTCATCCAGCGGGCGAGCGTCGCCGCCAGATCGCCGCCGGCCCCGCGGTCGCGCACGAACGGTGGCGGCGCGCCGGGCGCCTGCCGCTCGCCGCGAGGCGCGGCCTCGACCGCCGTCATCCGCGCGTCTTCTACCACGTCGTTCTACCCTCGCCGTCCGCTAGACGTGGCCCACCAGCCCCTTCAACACCGCGCGCGTGCGTGCGATCGAGGCGCCCGGGTCGTCGCCGACGGGGAAGATCGCCGCATTGAAGTCGGTCGCGCCGGCTGACGCGAGCGCGCGGACCTGGCGCTCGAGCTCCCGTTCGTCGCCGACGAGGGCGATGTCTCCCGGCGCGGCGGCGCCCTCGATGTCGAGCATACGCCGGTAGTTCACCAGCTGTCCGTAGATCTGCAGGCCCTTCGAGATGCGCTCGCGCGCCGCCGACGCGTCGTCCGTCACCGCCACGGGCAGCCCGACGGCGATCCGCGGCTGCGGGCGACCTGCGGCGGCCGCCGCCGCGTTGATGCGGGGCGCCACGTGCGTCTCGATGGTCTTGATGCCGGTCGTCCAGGTGACGGTGCCGTCGGCGAGCGTTCCGGCCGTCTGGAGCATCATCGGCGCGAGGGCGGCGACGAGCACCGGGAACGGCGTCGCGCCGGGGATCTGCAGCCCTGCCGCAACCTGGAAGACGTCGCCGCGAAACGCCACCTTCCCCTCGCGCACGAGCGGGCCCACCACGGACATGTACTCCCGCATGTACGGGCCCGGGCGGTCGTACGACAGCCCCCACATCTGCTCGACGACCGGTTGATGCGACAGGCCGATGCCGAGCGTCAGCCTGCCGCCGATCGCAGCGTTCACCGTGGCCGCCTGCTGCGCCATGGCGAACGGATGATGCAGATAGACGGGGATGACGGCCGTGCCCAGCTCGATCCGCGTCGTCCGCCGGCCGGCGAGCGCGATCATCGTCAGCGCGTCGACGCCGAAGATGTGGCTGAACCAGGCGCTGTCGAAGCCGTCCTGCTCGCAGTCCACGACGCTCTGGACGACGTCGTCGATCGTCGCGCCTTCGCCGAGCACGAGTCCGATGCGCATCGCCTACAGTCCCTTCAGGAACGCCAGCAGCTCGCTGTTCACCTGATCCGGCGCCTCCTGCTGGGTCCAGTGGCCGGCGCCGGGGATCATCACGAGCTTCCGCAGATCCGGCACCAGCTGCTTCATCGGCTCGATGGACGTGAACGCCATCACGCCGTCCTTCTCGCCGGCGATGAAGAGCGCGGGTTGTCGCACCTTCGCGTCGGTGAGCTCCGGCGTGAGCTCCCAGTTGCGGTCGAGGTTGCGATACCAGTTCACGGGGCCGCGGAACCCGGAGCGCTCGAATTCGCCGACGAAGTAGTCGAGGTCGGCTTCGGTCAGCCAGCGCAGCGGCTTCTTCGGTTCCGGCAGGCCCTGGAGGAACGTCGA
Source organism: Dehalococcoidia bacterium (assembly GCA_015478665.1). Lineage (GTDB taxonomy): Bacteria > Chloroflexota > Dehalococcoidia > DSTF01 > JACRBR01 > JADMII01. The sequence goes on along the minus strand of JADMII010000012.1, from coordinate 56,989 downwards.
GTTCGCCGGCTTGTTCATGAAGGAAGCCGGCTCATCGAGATCGCCAGAGGCGACGTAGAGGAACGTGCGCATCGTCCGCCGCACGTCCGCTTCGAACTCGGCCTCGGCGACGTCCGGCTCCTGGAAGTAGATGATGTAGAAGAAGTTGTTGCCGAACATCTGCCGCATGAGCTGAACCGGCGGCATCGGCCCGCGGCCCATGTACGGCACGCTCATCGTCGCCACGGCATGGAAGCGGTCGGGCTTCAGCAGCGCGCAGTGCCAGGCGACCATGGACCCCCAGTCGTGCCCGACGACGACGGCGCTCCGTTCGCCGACGGCATCGAGCACGCCGGCGGCGTCGTCGACGAGGTGCAGGATGTCGTAGTCCTCGATGCTCGGCGGCGCATCGGTGCCGCCGTAACCGCGCTGGTCGGGCGCGACGACGTGATAGCCGGCGGCGGCGAGCGCCGGCATCTGGTGCCGCCAGGAGTACCACGACTCGGGGAATCCGTGCAGCAGCAGCACCAGCGGCCCCGCGCCCGCCTCGGCGATGTGCAGCGAGATGCCGTTGGTCTCGATCTGGCGATGGGTGATGCCGGCCACGTCCGTCGTCACGACGCCCTCCCTGCCCTGCGGCCCGTCGGGGGCCACGGGCACTATCGTGCATCGTAGGGGGATAGCTCAAGGTTGGGGCGTGGAACGTGGGTCGTGAGAGGTCGGGCGTGTGGCACGGGCATGGCACATACGGCCCATCCCCTCTGCGTCATCCGCGGTTCCCGTCCCCGTCGGTATCACGCGGGCACGAGCACGACCTTGCCGAACTGCTCGCGATGCAGCAGGCGCGCCACCGCCTCGCGCGCGCCGGCGAGCGGGAAGACCGTGTCGACGACGGGCCGGAGACGGCCGTCGGCGAAGCAGGGAGCATAGCGCAGCATCTCGGCCTTCGTCCCCATGAACGAGCCGTAGAGCGTCTGCTGGGCGAGGAAGAAGCGCGTGACGTTGAACGTGGCGTCGTTGCCGGCCGTGGCGCCGCAGGTGACGACGCGGCCGTTGCGCGCCAGCGCCTGGATGCTCTTCTCCATGATCGCCGCACCGACGTTCTCGACGACCATGTCGACGCCACGTCCGTCCGTCAGCCGGCGCGCCTCCTCGGCGAGGTCGGAGGTGGTGTAGTTGATGTGCTCGTCGGCGCCCAGCGCCGCTGCTTTTTCCAGCTTCCCGTCGGAGCCGGCGCTGGCGATGACGCGCGCCCCGTGCAGCTTCGCCACCTGGATCGCCGCGACGCCGACGCCGCTGCCCGCCGCGTTCACCAGCACGCTCTCGCCGTAGCGCAGGTGCGCGCGGGTCAGGATCATGTGCAGCGCCGTCGTGAAGACGAGCGGGATCGAGGCGGCCTCCTCGAACGAGAGGTTCGCCGGCTTGGGGAAGACGTTCGCGGCGGGCACGACGACGAGCTCGGCCATGCCGCCGTCGCGACCCTGGCCGAGCAGGCGATACTGCGGGCAGAGGTTGTCGTCACCGCCGAGGCACGCTTCGCAGACGCCGCAACTGACGCCCGGATGCAGGATCACGTCGGTCCCCGGCTGCACGGACGTCACGCCCGCGCCGACGCTCTCCACCGTGCCCGCTACGTCGGCGCCGAGGATGCGCGGGCGCTCGTAGCGGACGCTCGGCGGCGCCTTCGCCGCCCACGCCTCGAGGTGGTTGAGCGCGACCGCGCGCACGCGTAGCCGCACCTCGCCCGGGCCGGCGACCGGCTCCGGCGCGTCTTCGTAGACGTAATTGTCGACGCTGCCGGGCTGGTGGATGCGGACGGCCTTCATCGATGCTCCCTTCCGTGGTCGCGACGCCGGGGTCCGGCGTTACAATAGCGCACGCAGCGGCGGCGGCCCACGAGGGCAGTCGTGCTGCGCGGCGAGCAGAGCATCACGACGTAGTCGACGCCGTGTCGGCCTGATCGAGAGGACTGGTGGCTGAGGGATCACTTCGGAACCAGCCGATCCTGACGCACGAGCAGCTGGCGTCACGGCTCGGCGAGTTCTACAAGGCCGTCCAGGAGTTCAACGACGGCTATTACTTCGAATCGCACGAGACGCTGGAAGACCTCTGGATGGTGACGCCCTGGCCCGAGCGTCGCTTCTTTCAGGGGATGATCCAGCTCGCCGCGGCCTTCGTCCACCTCGCCCGCGGGGAGTACCCCGGCATCATCAAGCTCCTCGATGCGGCGGCCGAGAAGATCGCCATGGCCGGGGAGGACGCGCTGGGCGTCGAGACAGCGACGCTGCTCGTTGGCATCGCGCGCACGCGGGCGGAGCTGACGGCGCTCGGCGAGCGCGCGCTCGGGCGCTTCGATGAGGCTCGCCGGCCGACGATCGTGCTGCACCGTCCGGCGTAGGCCGCGCGCCGGCGTGTTGGCCGCAATGATCGCCCAATGAAAGTCCAATCTTACCAGTATAGAATGGCCGCTGAAGGGAGGTGCGCCGGCATGAACATCCTTGTCGCCGAAGATGACCTGAGGCTCGCCCGGGCGGTGAAGCGCGTGTTCGAGGAGGAGGCGCACGCCGTCAAGATCGTCGGCAACGGGCGCAGCGCGCTCGAAGCGGCGCGCGAGGAGCCGTTCGACGTGCTCGTGCTGGATGTCATGCTGCCGGAGATGGACGGCTTCGACGTCTGCCGCAAGATGCGCAGCGCCGGCAGCGAGATGCCGGTGTTGATGCTGACGGCGCGCACGGACGTCAGCGACCGCGTGAAGGGGCTCGACGCCGGTGCCGACGACTACATGGTGAAGCCGTTCGCCGTCGCCGAGCTGCTGGCACGCGTGCGGGCGCTCGGGCGCCGCGGTGGTCGCGCATCGAACGGCAACAGCCACCTGCGCGCCGGGGACCTGGTGCTGGACATCCCGAAGCACAGCGCGATCCGGAACGGCGAGGAGATCGAGCTCACGGTGAAGGAGTTCCAGCTGCTGGAGCTGATGCTCCGTCACCAGGGCCAGGTGCTGACGCGGGCGCAGATCCTCGACCACGTCTGGCAGTACGACCGCGACTTCGCGAGCAACGTCGTCGATATCTACGTACACTACTTGCGGAACAAGATCGACAAGGGGTTCAAGACCCAGCTCATCCGCACCGTGCGGGGCGTGGGGTACACGCTGAAGGCGTAAATGTTCGAGGCCCTGCGGTGGCGGCTGACGGCGTGGTACGTCCTCGCCTTCACGCTCGTCTTCGTCGTCATCGGTGTCAGCGTCTTCTTTTGGGTCGACCGCCGGCTGTCGGACGAAGTCGATGCCGCCGTTGCGCAGGTGAGCGACCAGGCACGCGCCGCCGTCAACCAGGCGGAGGCGTCTGACAAGGGCGAGCAGAGTGGCATCGGCCTGAGCAGCGACGACATCCGCGGCGTCCTCGCGAACGCCGCGCTCGGCCGCTCCGCGGACGTCTTCATCCTGCTGGTGAACCCGAACGGGTCGATCGCGGCGAACCCGGGCGACGTGCCGCTCGGCGGCTTGCCCGACCAGGGCTCGATCAGCAAGGCGCGCAGCGGCGCCGAGGACTGGCGTTCGGCGCGCGTCGATGGCCACGACCTGCGCATCCATACCGTGCCGGTGTACAGCAGCTCGGGCGCGCTCGACGGCTTCATCCAGACCGGTAAGTCGCTCGAGTCGCGCGACCGCTCGCTGCGGATCCTGGCGCTCGTCATGGCGAGCGGCGGTCTTGTCGGCCTGCTGCTGGCGACGGCCGGCGGCCTCGTCGTCGCCGGCATCGCCATTCGGCCGGTGCGGCGCAGCTTCGAGCGGCAGCGCGAGTTCGTCGCCGACGCGTCGCACGAGCTTCGCACGCCGCTGACGGTGATCCGCACCAACGCCGAGACGCTGTCCGCGATCACGCCCGACGATGACGCCGTCGAGGACATCGTGGCGGAGTCGAAGTACATGACCAGGCTGCTCGATGACCTGCTCGTGCTCGCGGGCAGCGACCAGGAGGGGATCGAGCTGTCGCTGGGGCGCGTCGACCTCTCCGAGCTGGCTCGAAGCGCCGGCCGCGCGGCGGCGCGCCTGGCATCGGACGCCGGTCTCACGTTCGATGCGGTGGTCGACGGGGCGCTGATGGTGCGCGCCGACGCCGAGCGCCTTCGCGAGGTGCTGCTGATCCTGCTGGACAACGCGGTCAAGTACACGCCCGCCGGCGGCCGCATCATCCTGCGCGCGCAGAAGGAGCGCGGCGAGGCGATCGTCGGCGTCGACGACACTGGCGTCGGCGTGCCGACGGCAGAGATCCCGCGCCTCTTCGACCGCTTCTATCGCGTCGACAAGGCGCGCTCGCGTGCGCTCGGCGGCACCGGACTCGGGCTCTCCATCGCACGCGAGATCATGGACGCGCACGGCGGCTCGCTGCAGTTTCGCAGCGAGCCGGGCAAGGGCAGCACGGTGACGATGCGCCTGCCCCTGAGCAGCGCGTGACGCCGGATGGTGCCGTGATCGCCGGCCGCATCGCGGCCGTGCGCGCGCGGATCGACGCTGCCTGCCAGCGAAGCGGCCGCGAGCCGCGCGAGGTCACGCTCATCGGCGTCACGAAGACGCACGATGCGGCGACGGTCGCCGCGGCGTACCACGCCGGCCTGCGTGACTTCGGCGAGAACCGCGTGCAGGAGGCGCTGCCGAAGATCGACGCGCTGAGCCGCCTCGCGCCGGCGCCGGTGTGGCACTTCATCGGGCGCCTGCAGACGAACAAGGCGCCGGCTGCAGCGGATGCCTTTGATATACTCCACACCGTCGATTCGCTGCGCCTCGCCGAGGCGATCAGCCGCCATGCGGAGCACCAGGTGCGCGTGCTGATCGAGGTCAACGTCGCCGGCGAATCGACGAAGGCCGGCGTCGAGCCGCACGAGGTGGGTGGGCTGGCCGCCGCCATCGCGGCGCTGCCGGATCTCGAGCTCGTGGGGCTGATGACGGTGGCGCCACGCGCCGACAATCCGGAGGACGTGCGCGCGGTCTTCCGTGAGCTGCGCGGACTCCGCGACGCCATCGGCCTCGCGCACCTCTCGATGGGCATGACGGACGACTTCGAGGTGGCGGTCGAGGAAGGGGCGACACTGGTGCGTGTGGGGCGAGCGATGTTCGGCGCGCGGCCGCCGGTGGCGGTTCGATCGCAAGGGGAGCAGACGTGAAGGTAGGGCTCGTTGGCTGCGGGTTCATGGGCGATGCGCTGCTCAGCGCCACGCTCGCCAAGCACGTCGTCGCGCCGGAAGACGTCTTCGTCGCCGAGGTCAACGACGACCGCTGCGCCGCCGCCAGCAGCCGCTACAACGTGCGCACGACGACGGACCTCACCGAGGTCGTCGACGCGTCCGAACTGGTGATCTTCGCAGTCAAGCCGCAGGAGTTCGCGAAGACGGCGCATCGCGTCGAAGGCCGCTTCCGCCGCGACCAGACCATCCTCTCGATCATGGCCGGCGTGCCGATCGCGAAAATCGCGCACACGCTCAGCCACGCGGCGATCGTGCGCGTGATGCCGAACACGCCGGCCGCCATCGGCCAGGGAATGAGCGTCTGGATCGCCACGCCCGAGGTCGATGGCCCGGCGCGTGACTGCATCGCCGCCATCCTCGGCGCCATGGGCCGCGAGGTGCACGTCGAGGACGAGAGCTACCTTGACATGGCGACCGCGTTCAACGGCAGTGGCCCCGGCTTCGTCTTCCTGCTGCTGGAGGCGTTCATCGATGCCGGCGTCCAGGTAGGGTTCAAGCGCGAGCTCGCCGAGATGCTGGCGCTGCAGACCTTCATCGGCTCCGCGCAGTACGCCGAGGCGACGCGCAAGCACCCGGCCGTCCTGCGCAACGAAGTGACCTCGCCCGCCGGCACGACGGCCGCGGGCATCGTCGCGCTGGAGAACGCCGGCATTCGCGGCGCTATCATGGAGGCTGTGATGGCGGCCTACGCGCGTTCGCGCGAGCTGGGAGCGTAGATGTTCGGTCTGCCCCAGGGCGGCGATAGTCCTCTGTCGCAGGCGATCGCGGCGGTCTTCTGGGTGCTCATCGCGGCGATCTTCATCCGCGCGCTGCTCAGCTGGTTTAGCATCGACCCGCGCAACCCGCTGATCGAGGCGCTGAACGCGGTCACCGAGCCGATCCTGGAGCCGATCCGGCGCTTCATGCCGAATCTGGGGCTCGATCTCTCGCCCTTGATCGCGATTATCGTGCTCGAGGTGGTGGCGAACATCGTCGTCTCGCGCCTCGGTTAGGCGCCCGGCCCACCGCCGGCGCGGTTCCGGGAGCAGCCTCGTCGCCCTCCGCGCGGCGCCAGCGATTCGGCCTACCCGCGCTATACTGGGGATGGAACTCGCGCAACCGGAAAGAGGCATGATGCCTGTCGACCGCACCCGGCGAGCCCGCCATGCGGCGCCCGCGCCCCCTCCGCCATCACGCTGCACCCAAGCGCCTCTTCCCCTTGTCGACGAGATCATCGCGCCTGCAAGAAAGGGCCGACCATGACCGACGCCCGCCTCGACGAGCTGTGCATCAACACCATCCGCACGCTGTCCATCGATGCCGTGCAGAAGGCGAACTCCGGGCATCCCGGCATGCCGATGGGCGCGGCGACGATGACGTATGTGCTCTGGGACCGCTTCCTCAAGCACAATCCGGCCGACCCCGCCTGGCCGGATCGTGACCGCTTCGTGCTCTCCGCGGGCCATGCATCGATGCTGCTCTACAGCATGCTCTACCTCACCGGCTACCCGGGCATCACGCTCGACGACATCAAGTCGTTCCGGCAGTGGCAGAGCCCGACCGCCGGCCACCCCGAGCACGGCCTCATCCCGGGCATCGAGGTGACGACGGGGCCGCTCGGCCAGGGCTTCGCGAACAGCGTCGGTATGGCGATGGCGGAGCGCTTCCTCGGAGCGACGTTCAATCGCGACGGCGCCGCCGTCATCGACCACTACACGTACGTGATGGCCAGCGACGGCGACATGATGGAGGGCGTCGCGGCGGAAGCGGCTTCGCTCGCCGGCCACCAGCAGCTCGGCAAGCTGATCTGCCTGTACGACGCGAACCTCGTCTCGCTCGACGGGCCGACGTCGCTCTCGTTCACGGAGGACGTCGGCACGCGATTCGAGGCCTATGGCTGGCAGGTGCAGCGCATCGACGGGATGGACGCTCAGGCGGTCGACCGCGCCCTGAGGATGGCGCAGCAGGATCACGAGCGGCCGTCGCTGATCGTCGCGCACACGCACATCGGCTACGGCAGCCCCAACAAGCAGGATTCCAGCAAGGCGCATGGCTCGCCGCTCGGCCCCGAGGAGGTCGCCGCGGCCAAACGCTTCTACGGCTGGCCGGAGGACAAGAGCTTCTTCGTCCCGGATGAGGCGCTGGCGCACTTCCACGAGGCGCTCGCGCGCGGCGCCGAAGCGCAGTCCGCCTGGGACGATCGCTTGGCAACGTACGCGAAGGACCACCCCGACGAGGCGGCGGCGCTGGCCCGCGCGTTCGCCGGCGACCTCCCCGAAGGCTGGGATGCGTCGCTGCCGGCGTACACGCCGGCCGACAAGCCGATCGCCACGCGCGCGGCGTCCGGCCAGGCGCTGAACGCGCTGGCGGGACGGGTGCCGCTGCTCATCGGCGGCTCGGCGGATCTCGGCGGGTCGAACGATACCGACATGCGCGACCAGGGCGTGATGAGCGCGGACGCGCCGGGCGGGCGCAACATCTACTTTGGCGTGCGTGAGCACGCGATGATGGCCGCGGTGAACGGCATGGCGGCGCACGGCGGCGTGCTGCCGTTCGGCGCCTCGTTCCTCACCTTCAGCGACTACTGCCGGCCGTCCATCCGGCTGGCGGCGCTGAGCGAGTACCACAGCATCTTCATCTTCACGCACGACAGCATCGGCCTCGGCGAAGACGGGCCGACGCACCAGCCCATCGAGCATCTGATGGCCCTGCGCGCGATCCCCGAGTTGACGGTGATCCGCCCCGCCGACGGCAACGAGACGGTGATGGCGTGGAAGGTCGCCATCGAGCGCGAAGGGCCGACGCTACTCGCGCTGTCGCGCCAGGCGCTGCCGCAGCTCGCGGGCACGGCCGATGGCGGCGCGCGCGGCCTCCTTCGCGGCGCCTACGTCGTCAGCGACGCGCCCGGCAGCGGCACGCCGGACGCCGTCATCATCGCCAGCGGCTCGGAGGTGAGCATCGCCGTCGCGGCGCAGTCGCGGCTGTCGGAGCGCGGCGTGCGGGCGCGCGTCGTCAGCATGCCGGCGTGGGACCTCTTCGAAGCGCAGGACCAGGCGTACCGCGACGACGTCCTGCCTCCCGCGGTGAAGGCGCGGCTCTCGGTCGAAGCGGGCGTGACGCTTGGCTGGCAGCGCTGGGTCGGCGATGGCGGCGACAGCATCGGCATCGACGGCCGTTTCGGCGCCTCGGCGCCGGGAGAGACGGTGATGGAGCGACTCGGCTTCACGGCCGACAAGGTCACGGAGCGCGTGCTGGCGCTCGTCGGGCAGTTCAGCGGGGCGCGACGCTGATGCGCATCGCTGTCGCCGCGGATCACGCCGGCTTCCCGCTGAAACAGCCGATCATCGACGAGCTGCGGCGCCTCGGGCACGATGTCGTCGACCTCGGCACGGACAGCGAGGCGCCGGTCGACTACCCGGACTATGCACAGGCCGCCGGCGAGGCCGTGCGCGGCGGGGGCTGCGAGCGCGGCGTGCTGATCTGCGGCAGCGGCGTCGGCGCGTCGGTGGCGGCAAACAAGATCCGGGCCGTGCGCGCGGCCGTCTGCCACGACACGTATTCGGCGCACCAGGGCGTCGAGCACGACGATATGAACATCCTGACGCTCGGCGCGCGCGTGATCGGGCCGGCGCTGGCGATCGAGCTGGTGGGCGCGTTCGTTGGCGCCCGGTTCTCCGGCGAAGAACGGCACGTGCGGCGTCTCAACAAGGTGCTGGCGATCGAGTCGCGCTACACCGGAGAGAAGGAGAATATCAATGGCTAATCCGATGGTGGAACTCTTCGCGCAGCAGCAGCAGTCGCCGTGGCTCGACTTCATCCGCCGCAACATGATCGAGGACGGCGGCCTGGCGCGCTACGTCGCGGACGACGGCATCCGCGGCGTCACGGCGAATCCGACGATCTTCGAGAAGGCAATCGAGGCCGGCGACGACTACGACGTGCAGATCGCCGAGCTCGTGCGCACGGGCGTGCCGCCACGCGATCTCTTCGAGCAGCTCGCGATCACCGACATTCGGCACGCCTGCGACATCCTGCGCCCGGTCTTCGATCAGGCGCGCAGCGACGGCTTCGTCAGCATCGAGGTGTCGCCGGAGAAGGCGTTCGAGACGCAGCCGACGGTCGACGAAGCGAAGCGCTGGTGGAAGGCGATCGACCGGCCGAACTTGATGGTCAAGATCCCGGCGACGGACGCCGGCATCCCGGCGATCGAGGAGTGCATCGCCGCTGGCGTGAACATCAACATTACGCTGCTCTTCGCCGTCGAGTACTACGAGCGCGTGATGGAGGCGTACCTGCGCGGCCTCGAGCGGCGCGCCGAGGCGCGGGAGGACATCGCGGGTCTCAACTCCGTCGCCAGCTTCTTCGTCAGCCGCGTCGATACGAGCGCCGACAAACGCATCGAGGCGAAGCTGGCCGCAGCCAGCGACGCGCAGCAGCGGGCGAAGCTCGAAGGCCTGCGCGGCACGGTTGCCGTCGCCAACGCGAAGGTTGCCTATCGCCGCTTCCGCGAGGTCTTCGCCGGCGAGCGCTTCCGCAAGCTGCAGTCCGCCGGCGCCCGCATCCAACGGCCGCTCTGGGCCAGCACCGGCACGAAGAACCCGGCCTACAGCGACGTCAAGTACATCGAGGAGCTGATCGGCCCGGACACGGTGAACACGATGCCGCCGCAGACCATCGATGCCTTCCGCGACCACGGCGTCGTCCGCCGCACGATCGATGCGGACTACGACGGTGCGCTCCAGGTGCTCGCCGACCTCGAGGCCGAGGGCATCTCGCTCACGGAAATCACCGACGAGCTGCAGCGCGATGGCGTCGAGGCATTCTCGAAGTCGTTCGATCAGATCACGGCGACGACGGCGGCGAAGGCGGAGAAGATCCGGCAGGCAAGCGCCGCATGAAGTTCGAGCTCGGCGAACACGCGGGCGGCGTCGAGCGGCGCATCGAGCAGCTGACTGCCGCCGGCGCGCCGGCCGCGCTATGGTCCCGTTCCCCGGCGTTCTGGGGCGACGACGCGGCGCGCCAGGCGTCGGTCGCCAACCGCCTCGGCTGGCTCGATGTCGCGTCGCGGATGCGCGACCAGGTCGCTGAGTTGCGCGCGTTCGGCGAAGACGTGCGCGGGCAGTTCGACGCCTGCGTGCTGGTGGGGATGGGCGGCAGCTCGCTCGCGCCGGAAGTCCTGCGCCAGAGCATCCCGCATCGCAGCGGCTGGCCGCTGCTGTATGTGCTCGATACGACCGATCCGGCGACGATCCTCGGCGTCACGCGGAAGATCAATCCGGCGCGGACGCTGTTCTTCGTCTCGTCGAAGTCCGGCACCACGCTCGAGCCGTTGTCCCTCTTCGCGTACTTCCAGGCTCTCGTCGCCGAGGCGAAGGGCGACGCAGCGGGCGACAACTTCGTCGCCATCACCGACGCCGGCACGCCCTTGCAGGACCTTGCGCGCGAGCACCGGTTCCGCCGCGTCTTCACCAACCCGGGCGACATCGGCGGCCGCTACTCCGCGCTCTCGTACTTCGGTCTGGCGCCCGCCGCCGCCACTGGCGTCGACGTCGCCCGGCTGCTCGACTCGGCGAAGCGCGCGGCCGATGCCGGACGCTTCGCGGGCAGCGACGCGCTGCGCCTCGGAGCCGCCCTGGGGGAGCTCGCGCGCGGCGGCCGCGACAAGTGCACCTTCATCGCGACGCCGGCGATCGCCGCGTTCGGGCTCTGGGTCGAACAGCTGATCGCCGAGAGCACCGGCAAGCTTGGCACCGGCATCGTACCGGTAGCGGGCGAGCCGCTCGCGTCGCCGCGGCACTACGCCGACGACCGCGCGTTCGTGCGGATGCGGCTGGAAGGCGGCGACAACGCGGAGCTCGACGCGATCGCCGGCGCCCTCTTCGGTGAGGGGCAGCCGGTGATCACGGTCGACCTCGATGACCCGTACGATCTTGGGCGGGAGTTCTTCCGCTGGGAGTTCGCCGTCGCCGTCGCCGGACGGGTGCTGGAGATCAACCCGTTCGACGAGCCGAACGTGCAGGAGTCGAAGGACAACACGAGGCGCGTCCTCGCCGATTTGGCGCGGACGCAGACGCTCGACGTCGCCGGCCTGGGCGACGCGCCGGTCGCCGTCCGCGCCGGCGCCGGAGCAGTCGATCTGGACGTCGAGGGCAGTATCGCGGAGCTGCTGAGGCAACTCGCGCCCGGAGATTATTTCGCCATCACGGCCTACGTCGAGGCGGACGCGGCGGCGCACGACGCGTTCGAAGCGGTTCGTCGCGACGTGCGTGATACGTGGCGCGTTGCGACGACGCTGGGATACGGGCCGCGCTTCCTGCATTCGACGGGGCAGCTGCACAAGGGCGGCCCGGCGAAGGGCGTCTTCCTGCAGGTCACCTCCAGCGACCTTCATGACATCGCCATCCCCGGTCAGACGTACACCTTCGGCCAGCTGAAGCGCGCGCAGGCCATCGGCGACCTGCAGGCGCTGCACGACCACGGTCGGCCGGCGCTCCGCGTGCATCTCGGCGCCGATATGCACGCCGGCCTCGCGATGCTGCGGCGCGCCGTCGCGTCCGCGGTCGCAGGCGCCGGCGTGCGGGGAGGATGACGATGGACATCGGCATGATCGGGCTCGGGCGCATGGGCGCCAACATGACCCTGCGGCTGCTACGCGGGGGCCACCGCGTCGTCGTCTCGGACCTCAGCGCCGATGCGGTCGCGGCGTCGGTGGCCGAAGGGGCGACGGGCGCGGCGTCGCTCGGCGCGCTCGTCGACGAGCTGCAGCCGCGGCGCGCCGTCTGGATGATGGTGCCGGCCGGCGACCCCGTCGATTCGACGATCGCGCAGCTGCTGCCGCTGCTGACGAAGGGCGACGTGCTCATCGACGGCGGCAACTCGAACTACCACGACTCGACGCGCCGCGCGTCGCTCGTCGCCGGGCAGGGCATCGAGTACGTCGACTCCGGCACCAGCGGCGGCATCTGGGGGCTGAAGGAAGGCTACTGCCTGATGGTCGGCGGCTCGGACGACGCGGTCGGCTTCGTCGAGCCGGTGCTGAAGACGCTGGCGCCGCCGGATGGCTACGCGCACGTCGGGCGCAGTGGCGCCGGGCACTTCGTCAAGATGGTGCACAACGGTGTCGAGTACGGGATGATGGCCGCCTACGGCGAGGGCTTCGAGCTGCTCGCCGGGTCGAACTTCGCCATCGACCTGCATCAGGTGGCCGACGTCTGGCGTCACGGCTCCGTCGTGCGGTCGTGGCTGCTCGATCTGGCGGAGCGCGCGTTCGAGCGCGACCCGCGGCTGGAAACGATCGCCGGCTTCGTGGAGGATTCCGGCGAGGGGCGCTGGACCGTCCAGGAGGCGCTCGACCAGGATGTGCCGCTGCCGATCATCACGCTCTCGCTGATGCGGCGCTTCTCGTCGCGCCAGGATGCGTCGTTCAGCGCGAAGGTGCAGGCGGCGCTGCGCAACGAGTTCGGCGGGCATGCCGTGAAGGCCGCGGACGCGGAGCGGACGTGACCACCTCGACCCTCAACCCCCTGCGCGCCGGCCTGCGCCTTCCGCGCACGCCAGACGCCTGCGCGCTCGTCGTCTTCGGTGCGACGGGCGATCTCACGGCGCGCAAGCTCGTGCCGGCGCTCTACAATCTCGCGCGCGAGCGGCTGCTGCCGGGCGGCTTCTCCGTCGTCGGCTTCGCCCGGCGCGGCTGGAGCGACGAGCAGTTTCGTGCGGCGATGAAGGACGCCGTCGCGAAGTTCTCGCGCGAGCCGCTGCAGGACGACATCTGGGAGAGCTTCGCGCGCTCGCTGCACTACGTCAGCTCGGACTTCGGCGACATGCCCGGCTACGAGCGACTCGGCGAACGGCTGAAGAAGGAAGACAGCGCGCATGGCGCCGGCGGCAACCGCCTCTTCTACCTCGCCACGCCGCCGACCGCCTACGCCGAGATCGCCCACCACCTCGGCGAGGCGAACCTCTCGCGCAGCCCGAGCGGCGGCTGGGCGCGGCTCGTTGTGGAGAAGCCGTTCGGCCGCGACCTCGAGTCCGCGAAGAAGCTGGACCAGAGCCTGGGCCTCGTCTTCCGCGAGCGCCAGATCTACCGCATCGACCACTACCTGGGGAAGGAGACGGTGCAGAACATCCTCGTCTTCCGCTTCGGCAACGGCATCTTCGAGCCGATCTGGAACCGGCGCTACGTCAACGACGTCCAGGTGTCTGTCGCGGAGACCGTAGGCGTCGAGGGGCGTGGCGGCTACTACGAGGAGTCGGGCGCGTTGCGCGACATGGTGCAGAACCACCTGATGCAGGTGCTGGCGCTCGTGGCGATGGAACCGGTCGCGTCGCTGCACGGCGACGGCGTCCGCGACGAGAAGGCGAAGGTGTTCCGCGCCATGCTGCCGGTCGGCGACGTCGGGCGGGCGACGGTGCGCGCGCAGTACCGGGCCGGCGCGATCCTCGGCCAGCAGGTGCCCGGGTACCGCGAGGAGGACGGCGTCTCGCCTGCGTCCGAGATCGAGACGTACGTTGCGCTGAAGCTGATGATCGAGAACTGGCGTTGGGCCGATGTACCGTTCTATCTGCGCGTCGGCAAGCGGCTGCCGAAGCGGGCGACGGAAGTGGTGATCACGTTCAAGAAGCCGCCGCTTCAGCTGTTCCGCGAGATGGGCGGCGACAACATCGACCCGGCGGCGAACTTGCTCGTCCTGCGCATCCAGCCGGACGAGGGCATCTCGCTGCGCTTCGGCGCGAAGGTGCCGGGCACGCGCTCCGACGTCCGTCCGGTGAACATGGACTTCCGCTACGGCTCGTCGTTCGGGGTGGAGCCGCCGGAAGCGTACGAGCGCCTGCTGCTCGATGCGATGCTCGGCGACTCGACGCTGTTCACGCGCTGGGACAGCGTCGAGGCGTCGTGGGAGCTGCTGACGCCGGTGCTCGACGCGTGGCTGCAGGGCGCGTCGCCGCTTCGCTTCTATGACGCCGGCACGTGGGGCCCCGACGAAGCGCGGCGGCTCGTCGAACAGGACGGACGCGAATGGCACCGGATGTAGCCGGCATCGAGCGACTCGAAGACCACGAGATCGCCGTGGACCCGCCCGCCATCGAGGCGGAGTTCCGGCGCATCTGGCGCGACACGTCCGGTGGCGAGGATGCGTCATCGATCCGCCTGCGCGTGCTGAACTTCGTCGCCTTCGCCCACGAGCGCGCGGACATCGAGCGCTTCGAGCGCGTTGTCCGCCTGTTGCCACAGCGTCATCCGTGCCGCGCCATTCTCGCGCTCGCCGGTCCAGAGCAGGAGACGCTCCGGGCAGCGATCGCCGTCCTGTGCTGGCGGCCGGCGGCCGGCGCCGCGCACATCTGCGCCGAGGAGGTGCGCCTCTTCGGGGGCGCCGGGGAGCAGCAGGAGGTTGCATCAGCCGTGCTGGGGCTGCTCGTGCCGGAGCTGCCGGTCGTCGTCTGGCTGATGGACCGGCCGGAGCTCGGCGGCCGCATGAGCGGCGAGCTCATCGACACGGCCGACCGCCTGATCTTCGACAGCGCGGGCCAGGCCGACGGCGTCGGGACGTTCGACCGTGTCCTGCGCGCCGGCCAGCGGTGGGAGCTGGCGCTCTCGGACCTGGCGTGGGGGCGGCTCGCCTCGTGGCGCGCGCTGATCGCGCAGTTCTTCGATGGCGAGGGGGTGAAGCAGCTATCGCAGATCCAGTCGATCGAGATCGCCAGCGGCGGCGGCTCGCTCAGCAGCGAGGCGCTGCTCCTCGCCGGCTGGCTGGTGTCGCGGCTGGGGCTGTCGCTCGCCGACCTCAATACCAGTGCCGAGCGCATCGAGGCGACGCTCTACGACCGCACGCGCGGCGTCACGCTCACGGTCGCGCGCGACGATGATGCCGGCGCCGCGCCGCTGCGCGAGGTGCGCATCCGCACGTCCGAGGCGACGCTGGGCGTCGAGGTGCACGCCGAGAGCGCGCACATGCACGTGCGCGAGCAGTGGGACGACGCGCCGGCCCGCCGCACGGTCGCCAGCCTGCCCGGCGACGACGCATCGGTCATCGCGATGGCGCTCGATGACTACGCCGACCCGGCGATCTACGCCGAGGCGCTCGGGAGTGCGCTGGCGCTGCTCGCGTCGCCCGTCGCCGGCTCGTAGTCTTCGCCGAGGAACTGCCAGACGACGTCCATGAACGCGCGCAGCTGGTCGTGGTGCACCCAGTGGCCGGCGTCCTTCACCAGCACCGTCCGGTAGGTGTGGAACGACGACGCCTTGCCATCGGCCTCCGGGTCCGAAGCCCAGCTCTCGGAGCCGCGGATCAGCAAGACGGGGCAGCGGATCTGGTTCCAGATCTCGCGCGCCTCGGCGATGTTGAACTCGTAGGGCGAGTGCAGCCGGACGTAGTTGTCGAACTTCCAGCTGCGGCTGCCGTCGTCGTTCTCCCGGGATCCGTGGATGGTCAGGTGGCGCGCCATCGCGTCCTTCAGGTGCGGGTTCTCCTCGCGCATGCGCTTCTCGGCATCGGCGATCGACGGGTAGCGGCGCGGGTTGCGCTTGTCGAAGGCCTGCGTCTCGCTGATCCAGCGTCGCATGCGCACCGATGCCGGCGTCGGCTCGGCGACGCGCGGGCCGAGGCCCTCGATCGCCACGACCTTGAGCACCGTCTCCGGGAAGACGCCGGCGTACTCCAGCGCGACGGCGCCGCCGAGCGAGTGGCCGATCACCGTGAGCGGGCTGCGGTCGAGCTCCTTCACGAGCCCGGCGACATCCAACACGAACTCCGGCAGGCTGTACTGGCCGCCGATCGCCCAGGCGCTGTCGCCGTGGCCGCGCAGGTCGACGGCGTAGACGCAGTAGTCGCGCTGCAGCTGCACGGCGACGTCGTCCCAGGTGCGGGCGTGGTCGCGGTTGCCGTGGATGAGGAGCAGCGGCGGGTTCGCCTCATCGCCCCAGACCACGTAATGCAGCTTGAGTCGCTGCGACATGTAGTAGCGCGAGACCGGCTCGGCCGACAATGCCTGCTCCTTCTCTCGGGGCGCGTGCGGCCAAGTTACGGCAGCCCCGCTCGAGAATCAAGCATGGTGGCTGGTGACTGGGCCCTCGTCACCGGTGTGGGGAGGTGACTTGTGCCGGGAGCTGGGGACTGGTGATCGGTGACTGGCGAGCGGTGACTGAGAGCCGCGGATTGGGGACTGCGTGCTCCTCGCCGTCCCGGTAACCGGAAACCGGTAACCAGTCACCAGCAACCGGTCACGAGTACCAGGCACCAATCGACAGTTGCTGGCGGGACTTAGCTCTGGCTGCCGCGCAGCCGGGGGTCGGCGATGTCGCGGATGGCATCGCCGAGCATGTTGAAGCCGAAGACGGTGAGCGCAATCGCCGCGCCGGGGAAGAACGCCGCCGACACGTTGATCGGGAAGCTGTTTCGTGCTTGGCTGACATCGCGGCCCCAGGAGGCCGCCGGCTCCGGGATGCCCAGCCCGAGGAACGAGAGCGACGCCTCGGCGAGGATCGCGGCGCCGAGAAGCGTCGTCATGATGACGATCGCCAGCGCCAGCACGTTCGGCAGGATGTGCCGGAAGAGGATACGCGGCGTCGATGCGCCGATGGCGCGCGCCGCCTCCACGTACTGATTATTGCGTTCGGCCAGCGCCGCGCCGCGCACGACGCGGGTCACGCCCGGGAAGATGCCCAGCATGATCGCGAACACCACGGTCCGGAACGACGGCCCGAGCACCTGCACGATGATCAGCAGCAGCAGCAGCGCGGGGAAGGCGATGGCCGTGTCCACCGCGCGCTGGATCAACGAGTCCACGGTGCCGCCGGCGTACCCGGAGATGATGCCGGCGATCGTGCCGAGCGCCGAGCCGCCGAGCACGGAGATGAAGGCGACAGACAGCGAGATCTGGGCGCCGTAGATGTCGCGGCTCAGCGTGTCGCGGCCGATGCGGTCGGTGCCGAACCAGTGCCGGAGCGACATGCCTTCGTTCGGCTGGCCAGCGGTGTACTCATTCAACCCGAAGGGTGCGAAGCCGGGCCCGAAGACGCTGTAGCCGAAGACGCGCGTCGGCGGCCCGAAGAGGGCGATGACGACGAGCGCGAGGATGATCATCAGTCCGAAGAACCCGAGCGGGTTCCGCCGGATCAGTACCCACGACTGCCGTGCCAGCCTGGACCAGCGGCCTGCTTCTCCCGGGAACGCCTCCGCGCCGAAGGCAGGGCTCGCAACTGCAATGTCTTTCGCCACCGTCAGCCCCTCACGAGTACCGAATACGCGGATCGAACCAGGCGTAGCTCACGTCGACAGCGAGGTTCATCAGGATGACGATCGCGCCGACGTAGACCGTCATCGTCTGCACCACCTGGAAGTCCTTGTACAGGAGTTCCTGGAATACGTACTGCCCCAGGCCGGGCAGGGTGAAGATCTGCTCGATGATGATGGCGCCACCCAGCAGGCCTGCGACCTGGAGGCCGAGCACCGTGACGACGGGGATCAGCGAGTTCTTCAGCCCGTGGCGCAGCACCACTGCCCGCTCCTTGAGCCCCTTCGCCCGCGCCGTACGCATGTAGTCCTGGCGCATCACTTCCAGCAGCGACGAGCGCGCCAGCCGCATGATCCCCGCAGCCGATGCGAGCGCGAGCACCGCCGCCGGTGGTCCGAACTGCTTCAGGTTGCCGATGGGGTCGGCGCTGAACGAGATGACGCGGCCGAGTGGCGGCGAGTAGCCCCACACCGCCACCGGCACGATCAGCACCAGCGTGCCGAGCCAGAAGTTCGGCACGGAGAGCCCGAGGATCGCCGTCGTCCGCACCAGGTAGTCGACCGCCGAGTTGCGGAAGACCGCCGAGACGATGCCGAATGGCACGCCGATGAGTACCGTGAGGATCAGCGTCAGCACCATCAGCTCGAAGGTAACCGGGAAGCGGTTCTGCAGCGCCGTCGCCACCGGCTGCTGGTAGTACTGCGACACGCCGAGATCGCCGCTGAACAGGCTCTTCACCCAGTCGCCATACTGACTCGGCCCGAATTCGATGAATGGCAGGCTTCCGCTGAACGAGATCGGGAAGAGCGGCTTGTCAAGCCCGAGCTGATGCCGGATCGCCGCGACCTGCTCGGGTTGGCACGACAGGCCGCAGCGCAACTTCGCCGGATCGCCGGGGACGACGTGCAGCAGCACGAACGTTGCGAGGGAGAGGAAGATCAGGATCACCACCCCGACCATCAGACGGCGCAGAATGAACGTCTGCATAGCCGGCCTCTTCCCGCTCCCGCGCTACTTCGCGAGCCAGATGGTGTTCAGGAACAACGCCGAACCGGCGCCGATCCCGCTCGGGATGTTGTGCACGTACGGCTGGAACAGCGTGAACGCGTACGGCGTCACCAGCGGCAGGAACATCGGGCCCTTGGCGTACATCATGCGCTGCGCCTCCTGCACCGCCTTCGCCTGCGCCGCCGGGTCGGTGATCGCCTTGGAATCGATGATCGCCTTCTCGATCGCAGGGTCGATGGCGCCGAGGCCGTTCGAGTAGATGTTGCTGCCCGCCGGGCCCTCCTTGCTCTCGAAGTCCATCTCGAACTCGGCGGTCTCGTACACCTGGTTCAGCGCCAGGCTCGCGTCGTACTTCTTGTTCGTGTAGTTGGTCAGCCACGTCGCGAAGGCCTGCGGGTCCTTCTTGATGTTGAAGCCGGCGTTCTGCATCTGCGACAGCCAGATCGGCAGGTGCAGGTTGTGCTCCTCGATGATCGAGTTGTCCGGCCACATCACCGTGATGTCGATCGTGCTGTTGCCCGTCGCCGCCTGGATCAGCTGCTTCGACTGCTGCGGGTCGAACGGCTGCAGCGTCTTCAGCTCGCTCGGCGGCAGGGCGTAGTCGCCCAGCGACCAGTGCACCAGCCCGTTCTGCTTCGCCTGGCCGGCGTAGACGCGGTCGACGTACTCCTGGCGGTTGAGCGCGAAGTTCGCCGCCTTGCGGATGCGGTCATCCTTCCAGGGCGCGTTCAGCGGGTTCATCGTGAAGGCGATGAACGTGTTCGTCGTGTCCCTGTTGACGGTGTAGTTGGGGCCGCCCTGCTGGAGGCTGTTCGCGTCGTTGACGTCCTGCGCCGTGTACTGCTCCGTCTGGCCCGACTGGAAGGCGGTGCGCAGCGCCGAGCGGTCGGCGATGATCTTCACCGTCATCTGATCCAGGTAGGGAAGCGAGGCGTTGTTGTTGTTCTCGTCCTTGCGGTAGTAGCTCGGGTTCTTCGTCAGCTTCGCGTTCTGACCCTCGGTGTAGTCGCCGGGGTTGAGCACGTAGGGGCCGGCGCCAGCGGAAGCGGACTTCATCTTGTCGGCCTGCTGGATCAGCTCCTTCGGCACGATGAGGTTGATCGCGCTGCCGATGCGGAAGAAGAAGTAGCCGTAGGGCTTTGGCGTCTTGATCGTCGTCGTCTTGCCGTCGGCCGACGCGTCGACCGAGGCGATGTTCGGCCCGACGAAGGCGTAGGCGTTCGCCTGCGGCAGGTTCTTGATGCGGTCGAAGGTGGCCTTGATGTCGCCGGCGTCCATGTTGCGCTCGGGGACGCCCAGCTTGTTGGGGCCGATCTTCACGTTGTCGCGCATCGTGAAGATGTAGGTCGTGCTGTCAGGCTGTTCGAGCGAGCTCGCCAAGTCATCGAACTTGAAGTTGTTGTCCACGGGCGAGCGGTTGATGACCGCGTTGTACAGCCGCGGGAAGTAGGCGACGCCGCCGGCGATCGAGATATGCGGGTCGAAGGTGTCGAAGTCGACGGAGGTCCCGATGTTGTAGCTGCCGCCGGCCTTCGGCGTGCCGCTGTTGTTGAGGAGCCTGAAGCCCGTCGGTGCGGCCGGCGTGCCGCCGCCTGCCGGCGTCGAACCCGTCGACGTGCCGTTGTTGTTCGAGCTCTTGCCGCTGCCACAGCCGACGATCAACACAGCGCCGGCCGCCGCCCCGGCGACACCGGCACCCTGCAGCACGCGCCTGCGCGATACCCGTTGCGCCGTGAACTTGTCCCAGTAGCTTCCGGCCATCTTCGCTGTCTCCCTTCAACGAACGGTGCGATCCCACTCCAACGTGGGATTCAAATAAGCTGAAACACCTGTCTGTGTCAAGCGATACGTGAAGTCATCCTCACGATCCCGGCTTCGGGTAAGCACCATGATTCTACTCTACCCGAACTCGTTTGTCGTGCCCTACACTAGGACCTGTAACCCATCCGCAAAGGCGTCCCTGTGGTCTTCGTCTCGCGCCTGTTCCCGTACGTCCTCCGCTACCGGCTGAGGATGACCATCGGCCTTCTTGCGCTCGCCCTGGCGGCGGGCGCCAGCATCACCGCGCCCTACATCCTCGGCCTCGCCGTCGACTCCCTGCGGCAGGGCAAGCCCGTCCGCGAGCTGGTCCTCTTCGCCGCGCTCACGGTTGCCATCCAGACGGCCGATAGCGCCCTCCGCTTCGTCACCCGCCACTACGTCAGCGGCTCCTCCCGTCGTATTGAGTACGACCTCCGGGACGATGTGTATGCGCACATCCAGTCCCTCGACCAGAAGTTTTTCCAGGACAGCCAGACGGGCGACCTCATGGCCCGCGTCTCCAACGACGTCACGACCGTCCGCGAGATCCTCGGCCCGGGCCTGATGGACCTCGTCCGGTCGATCCTGCTGTTCATCTACGGCCTCGCCTTCATGCTCGTCATCGACTGGAAGCTCGGACTCATCGCCGCGCTGCCGCTGCCGCTGATCACGCTGATCTTCGTCTGGGTGGGTCAGGTGGTCGAGAAGCGCTACCACGCGGTTCAGACGCAGTTCGGCAGCTTGACGACCTTCGTCCAAGAGAACTTCTCCGGCGCGCGGGTCGTCAAGGCTTACGTCCAGGAGGAGAACGAGGCGGCCGCCTTCGAGAAGCAGGCCGTCGCGTTCGAGCGCATGAACGTCGCTTGGGCGCGTCTGTCGATGGCGCTCTGGCCGATGCTCGCCGTGCTCATCGGCCTCAGCACGGTCATCGTCCTCTGGATGGGCGCGCGCGAGGTAGCGACGGGCGCCATCACACTCGGGCAGTTCGTGCAGTTCAACAGCTACGTCGTGCTGTTGTCCGTGCCGATGATCAACCTCGGCTGGACGCTGAACATGTACCAGCAGGCCGCCGCATCGATGGCGCGCGTCGAGGAAGTGCTCGCCCGAAAGCCGGTCGTTGTCGATGCGCCCGGCGTGCGCGAGGTGGAGGCGCTGCGCGGCAGCATCACCTTCGACCGCGTGAACTTCGGCTACTTCAGCCGCCCCGTCCTGCACGATATCTCGATCGACGTGCCCGCCGGATCGACGCTGGCGATCGTCGGCCCGACGGGCTCGGGCAAGACGACGCTGGTGAACCTGATCGCGCGCGTCTATGACGTGCGCTCGGGCCGCGTGGCGATCGACGGCCACGACGTGCGCGACATCCCGCTCGCGCAACTGCACCGGGCGATCGCCTTCGTGCCGCAGGAGTCGTTCCTCTTCTCCGCGACGCTCGAAGAGAACGTGACCTGGGGCGGCGACGTGGACCTTCAGCACCTCGACCAGGCGGTGCAACTCGCCCAGCTGTCGAACGACCTGCCGCAGATGCCACAGGGCATACACACGCTCGTCGGCGAACGCGGCGTCTCGCTCTCCGGCGGCCAGAAGCAGCGCGCCTCGATCGCCCGCGCGCTCGCCCGCACGGCGCCCGTGCTCGTGCTCGATGATGCCCTGTCGCACGTCGACGCCTACACCGAAGAGCGCATTCTCTCCGGCGTGCGCGAGTTCATCGCCGGCCGCACGGCCGTCGTCATCGCGCACCGCGTCTCGGCGGTGAAGTGGGCGGACCAGATCATCGTGCTCGAGGACGGGCGCATCGTCGAGCGCGGCACGCACGACGAGCTCGTCGCGCGCGACGGCGCCTACGCGCGGCTCGCGCGCCGCCAGCGGCTCGAACAGGAGCTCGTCGACGACGACGCCCACAACATCGAGGCACTGAGGTAGCGATGGCGATCCACGGCTACAACGAAGAGGACGATGCGATCGGCAAGGCGTACGACCAGCGGCTGGTGAGCCGGCTCTGGTCGCACATGCGCGTCCACCGGCTGCGCGTGTTCCTCGCCGTCAGCCTGCTGCTGATCACCACCGCCCTCCAGCTCGCGCAGCCGCTGCTCGTGCAGCAGGCGATCGACCGTGACGTCGCCAAAGGGACGACGAAGGATCTCTGGTGGATCGTCACGGCGTACCTGGCGATCCTCGTGCTCATGTTTGTCCTCCGCTACGTCCAGTCGGTGCAGATGGTGCTGGTCTCGCAGAAGGTGATGAACGACATCCGCCTCAAGCTGTTCCGCCATCTGCAGCGGATGTCGATCGCCTTCTACGACGCGAATCCCGTCGGCCGCCTGGTGACGCGGCTGACGAACGACATCGTCGCGCTCGATGCCTTGCTCACGGCCGGCGCGATCACGATCATCGCCGACCTGTTCATGATCGTCGGCGTCGCCATCGCCCTCCTCGTGATCGACTGGAAGCTTGCGCTGATCACCCTGGCGATCGTGCCGGTGCTCGCGGTGCTCATGCGCTGGTTCGCCGTCGCCATGCGAAACGCGTTCCGGAGGCAGCGGCTGCACGTCGCGCGGCTCAACGGCTTCGTCGCCGAGCACATCGGCGGCATCCTGCTCGTCCAGCTCTTCGGGCGCCAGCGTCGCGACCGGCAGGAGTTCGCCGTCCACAACAGGCGCCTGCTCGACGCCAACCTGGAAGTCGTGCACCAGTTCGCGCTCTTCGAGCCGGTTGTCGCGATGGTCAGCGCGATCACCACCGGCATCATCATCGTCGTCGGCGGCCGCTTCGTGCTCAACGACCAGCTGACCATTGGCCGCCTCTATGCCTTCATCCTGCTCGTCGCGATGTACTACAACCCCGTGCGCGAGATCGCCGACCGCTTCAACATCCTGCAGCAGGCGATGGCCGCCCTCGAGCGCATCTTCACGCTGATGGACGAGCCGGAGGGCGTGCAGGATATACCCGACGCCGTCGACCTGCCGGAGAAGATCGCCGGCGCCGTCGAGTTCGAGCACGTGTCGTTCGCCTATGTGCCGGACACCTGGGTGCTGAAGGACGTGAGCTTCCGCATCGAGCCCGGCGAGCGCATCGCCTTCGTCGGCGCGACGGGCGCCGGCAAGTCGAGCATGATCAACCTGCTGCTGCGCTTCTACGACGTGCAGCACGGCCGCATCCTGCTCGATGGCATCGACATCGCGCATGCCCGCCAGCACCAGGTGCGCAAGCACATCGGCCTCGTGCTTCAGGACCCCTTCATCTTCACCGGCACGATCGAAGAGAACATCCGCCTGCGCGACGAGTCGATCCCGATGGAGCGGGTGCGCGACGCCGCCCGCCTCGTCGGCGCCGATCGCTTCATCAACGAGCTGCCGCACACCTACCAGCACCAGCTCGTCGAGCGCGGCGCCAACCTCAGCACCGGCCAGAAGCAACTGCTCGCCTTCGCGCGCTCGGTCGCCTTCGACCCGGAAGTCATGCTCGTGCTCGACGAGGCGACTGCCAGCATCGACTCCGAGACGGAGGCGCTGATCCAGGAGAGCCTCGAGCGGCTGACCGCGCGGCGCACGAGCATCATCATCGCCCACCGGCTGGCGACGATCCGCGACGCCGACAGGATCATCGTGCTGCACCACGGCGAGATCGTCGAAACGGGCACCCACGACGAGCTGCTCGCGCGGCGCGGCCGCTACTTCCGCCTCTGGCTCCTCCAGCAGCGCGACACGCCGGCGGAGACGAGCGTGCCGCCGGCGGCTGCGTCCGGCGCCTGATCGCACCCGCGGTCGCAGCGGCTGCGTCCGCCTGCCGTATACTCTGCCCGAGATTCGCAGTTCGGAGCGCCATGGATCCCGGCATCGAAGACGCCACGACGGACGCCGCGAGCAGCTCCACGCTCACGGCGTCGTCCGTCGGGACGTCCATCACAGCGACGACAGCGGGCGGCGGCACTGGCCCCGGCCGGGCACGGCGCATCGCGCGGCAGCAGGCGGCGCCGATCCTGGCGGTGCTCGGCGTGCTCGTCGCGCTCGCGGCCCAGTTCGGGATCACCGTCGGCTCGCCGGCGCCGCACCCCGCCTGGGGCTTCGTCCCGGCAGTTGTGCTGTTCGCGGCGGCGGCGTTCGCGCTCGCGCATCCGGCATCGCAGGCGCAAGCGACGCCGACGGCGCCCTCACGCGCGGCGCCGCCCGCGCTCTCGCTGCGCTGGGAGCTGGTGCTGCTCGCCGGCGTCGTCGGCGTCGCGCTCTTCTTCCGCTTCTTCCGGTTCAGCCACTTCCCGCCGGGGCTGTGGTACGACGAGGGCGTGATCGGCGCCGACGCACTGTCGATCATCGACAAGGACCACCTCACGGTGTGGCGCGACTCGAATTTCGGGCGCGCGTCGCTGTACCCCTATCTGTTGGTGCTGTCGTTCAAGACGTTCGGGTACACCGTCTTCGCCTTCCGCATCGTGCCGGCGCTCGCCGGGATCGCCACGGTCGTGGCGTTCTACTTCCTCGCGCGCTGGCTGCTCGGGCCCGTGCCGGCGCTTGTGGCGACCGCGCTCCTCGCCGTCTCGCGCTTCGCGACGACGTTCAGTCGGATCTCCTGGGACGCCTCGCTGGTGCCGCTGTTCTCGGTGCTTGCCGTCTACTTCTTCGTCCGCGGCATGGAGACGGGACGGAAGCTGTTCTTCGCGCTTGCCGGCGGCTCACTTGCCGCCGGCATCTACTCGTACCCGTCGTTCCGGGTGGTGCCGATCGTGATGGCGCTCATGCTGGCGTACGTGCTCGTCACGGAGCGGCGCCTCGTGCTCCGGAACATCCCGGGGATCGTCGTCTATGGCGTCGCCTTCCTCATCGTCATCGCGCCGCTCGGGCAGTTCGCGTATCTCCACCAGGACAAGTTCCTGGCGCGCACGCGGGACGTCAGCGTCTTCAGGGAGATCGACCGGAAGGATACGTACGAGCCGCTGCGCTCGAACATCCGCGCGGCGGCCGAGATGATGAACGTGCGCGGCGATGGGAACGGGCGCCACAACCTCCCCAAGGCGCCGATGCTCGACGAGATCACGGGCGCCCTCTTCGTCCTCGGCCTGGCCGTCGCCGTCTGGTCGCTGCGCAACTGGCGGAGGGGGTCGATGGCCGTCTGGTTCGTGCTCTCGCTCGTGCCCGGCGTCCTCACGATCAGCATTGAGAATCCCAGCGCCATCCGCACGGTGGGTGCCATCCCGCCGGGCTACCTCCTCGTCGGGCTCGCCGTGGCATTCCTCTACCGCACGCTGACGCCGACGCGCGCCGGCGCGGCGCTCTTCGCCGTCGGCGCCGTCGCGCTCGTCGGCAGCAGCGCCGCCATCAACTTCCAGCAGCTGTTCGGCAGACAGGCGGAGTCGCAGGCCGTGTACGACGCCTTCATCCCGGTGTTCACGGACGTCGGACAACTCGCCGCCAGGCAGGCAGCACAAGACGATGTCTACGTGACGGCGGAGTTCGCCGCCCAGCCGGCGTTCCGCGTGCTGGCGCGCGGCAAGGCGACGCGCGTCTACACGCCGACGACGCAGATCGTCCTTCCACGCAGCAGGCGCGATGCGTTCCTGATCATCGACCAGCGCGACTTCGGCATCATCCCGACGCTGGCGCGCCTCTACCCGGGGCTGCAGCGCCGTGATGACGTCGACCCCTACGGTCGCACGTACTTCACCAGCATCACGATTCCGGCGTCGGACCTCGACGCGGCGCGTGCGCTGCCGTTCGCGCTCTACGGCAGCAGCGACATCGCGGCGGCGCCTCAATCGACGTCGCGGGCGCTGCCGGCGCGGGCGTGGTCAGCCGGCGATCTGCGCGCCGGCGGCGTGGCGACGGGCGTCTGGGATGGGTACCTCTGGGTGCCCTCGTTCCCCGGCGACACGAGGATCACGCTCGCGTCGCCCGGGCCCGTCGCGATCGAGATCGACGGCAGGCGCGTGATCGAGGGCAGCGGGCGAGTCGTGTCGCCCCCGCAGGCGCTCACGTTCGGCGAACATCGCGTCCGGCTCATCGCCGGCGCTGCGACCGCCGGCGCGATGTCGGCGCAGGTCGACATCGACGGCGTGGTGACCGATGCCGCCGACAGCCTCTACGCGACGAGCGCCGGGACGCGCGGCTTCCAGGCGCTCTTCCGCTCGAGCTCCGATTTCAGCACGCCGCCGGTACAGATCGCGCGGGTGCCGTACGCCGTCGGCGCGTTGCCAGCGGGCACGGCGAGCGCCGAATATCGCGGCACCTACACGGCGCCGGCCGCGGGCACCTACGGCTTCGCGCTCGATGGCGGCTCGTCGGCGCAGCTGTTCGTCGATGATGCGCTGGTCGTAGACAACGGCGGCGGCCACTCACCGCGGCGCGTCGAAGGCGGCGTCGAGCTCGCGCGAGGTCCGCACGTCGTCTCCATCCAGTACGCGAACGCGTCGCCGGCGCCATGGGCGCTCTACCTGCAGCCGCCCGGTGGTCCCTGGCGCCTCGCCGACGGCAGCGAGTTCGAGCCGGCCGCCGCCTACGTCCAGCCCGCGCTCGTCAGCCTCGCGCCGGACCCGACGTGGGCCGGTGGCGGCTTGCTCGTCGATGGAGCCGATGGAGCCGCCGGCATAGCCGTGCTGACGGACGGGACCATCGTGACGGGCGCGCGGGACACGCTCTTCCTCATCCCACGGGCAGGTGGCGTGCGCAAACTCAAGACGCCGGCAAGCCGGATCGCTGACATCGACACGACGGCTGACGGTCGCATCGTCGTGCTCGATGCCGGCTCGCGGTCGCTGTTCGTGCTCAGCACAGCCGGCGAGGTGCTGCGCCGGTTCGATGGCGCCTTCGCCTCAGCGTCGGGTGTGAGCGTCGCCGGCGATTCCGCCTACGTCACATCGCCCAGCGGCGGCACGGTCTATCGCGTTCCGCTGGCCGGCGGCGGCGTCGAGACGCTGCCGATCTCGACCGCCGGCATCGACGTGAAGGCGGTGCAGCCGTCCGACATCGCCATCGCCGCCGACGGCACGCTGTACATGGACGACTTCGAGAAGCGCCAGTTGGTGATCAGCGCCGATGGCGCCACGTCGCGCAAGACGGCCGGCGCCGGCGGCGCGGGCGTGCAGGTGCCGCACCTCGCGATCAGCGGCAAGCTGCTGCTCGTGACCGACCCGTTGAACCAGCGTGTCCTCGTCTATGACCGGAGCGGCAAGCAGCGCGGGGCCTACCAGTTCCGCGGTGGCGTCACCGGCGTGCACCCGACAGGCATAGCGGTCGGGCGGGACGGCGCGGTGTACGTCGTCGACCCGAC
This sequence comes from Dehalococcoidia bacterium, assembly GCA_015478665.1. Taxonomy (GTDB): domain Bacteria; phylum Chloroflexota; class Dehalococcoidia; order DSTF01; family JACRBR01; genus JADMII01. Next base: position 29,488 of record JADMII010000012.1, on the reverse strand, counting down.
GAGCGCGCGCGTCTACCGGCTGACGGTCAGCATTCCGGCCGCCGCGAGCGACCTGCAGCCGTAAGCAGCGGCGAGCGGTCGGAGACGATGCGGTCTGGCTGGAGTTCCAGGAGACGTTCTTGACGGATCCGCGCGAGCGGAGTGAGGCCGCCACGTGCGGTGTGCGGGCGGTTGGCATTGTCCTCATCGAGGAGTCATCGAGGGCGATCGTCCGTTCGTCGTTACTCGTGGAGACCCGGACATCCGCCCACTCGCGCCGGGGGCTTGTGATTCGCTGTCTTATGCCCACGGGAAGCATCAAGCGTCCGCCCACTCGCGCTGGGGGCTTGTTGACGGCACCGCGTTGCCGTTCGTCGCCGGGGTAGGGGCCGCGCCACCGACTCGGGCACGCTCTTTGTGCCCACCACCTCGTGGGAACTACAGCTGGCCTCCGCCGGCGCTCGTCACTGCGTCGACAGGGGATGACGGCGCCAGCGGATGTCGGACGCGGATGGCAGTCTCGATGCTCAGAGCAGCAACCGGGAGAGAGCATCGCACGCGCGCTGGAGCTCCGCCGCGCGCGCCTGCAGGCTGCCGTCGATGCCGCGCGGCACCCAGGCGTTGAAGCGCCCGGGATGGCCGTAGTCCGTCTGCTCGAAGCGCGCCTCCGCGCCCGCGATGCGCAGCCGCAGCGTCCGCAGCAGCATGGGGTCGGGCGTGCCGTGTGCGGGGTCGTGGGCCGGCAGCAGCCGCTCCGTCAAGGTCGCTTCGAGGACCGGTCGTTCGGTGGCTGTCATGCGCCTCGTCGATCAGTCTGCCGGCGCACGCGTGGCCGGCGTGCCCGGTCGCACGCTCCCGCAGCGGTTCGCGGGCCTAGAACGGCAGCTCTTCGGGCACATCCAGCGTGCGTGCTTCGGCCTGGCGCACCTCGCGCGAGCCGCCGCCCTCGGCCGCGCCGACGACGCCCGCTTCTTCGAGCAGATCCATCAGCCGCGCCGCCCGCGGGTAGCCGATGCGCAGCCGCCGCTGGAGCAGCGAGGTCGAGACGCGGTTGTGCTCGAGCGCGAGTTCCTTGGCGCGCTCGAACATGTCGTCGCTCGCTCCTTCGGCCTCGAGGGCGGCCTTCGCCTCGTCGAGCAGCGAGTCGAAGACCGGCCGCTCGATGTCCGCGAAGCGCTCCTGCGTCCAGAAGCCGACGAGCCGCTCGATCTCCTCGTCGGAGACGTACACGCCCTGCAGGCGCTTCGGCTTCGCCGCGTCCGGCGCCATGTAGAGCATGTCGCCGCGCCCCAGCAGCTTCTCGGCGCCGGCCATGTCGAGGATCGTCCGCGAGTCGACCATCGAGCTCACGGCGAAGGCGATGCGCGTTGGGAAGTTCGCCTTGATCAGGCCGGTGATCACGTCGACCGACGGCCGCTGCGTCGCGACGACCAGGTGGATGCCCGTCGCCCGCGCGAGCTGGGCCAGCCGGCAGATCTGGCGTTCGACCTCGAACGGCGCCGCCATCATCAGGTCCGCCAGCTCGTCGATGATGACGACCCAGTACGGCAGCTTGTCGCCGGCGCGCGGGCTCCGGTTGTAGCCCTCGATGTTGCGCACGGCGATCGCCGCGAACTTGCGGTAGCGCGCCTCCATCTCCTGGATCACCGCCTGCAGCGTCCCGACGACCTGGTCCATCTCGACGACGATGTTCGAGAACGCGAGATGGGGGATCGGCCTGAACGCCGACAGCTCGACGCGCTTCGGGTCGATCATCACGAAGCGCACCTCCGCCGGCGATGCGTGCATCAGCACGCAGGAGATGATCGCGTTCATGCAGACGGATTTGCCTGAGCCCGTGGCGCCGGCGATCAGCAGGTGCGGCATGCGCGCCAAGTCGGCGACAACCGCCTCGCCGGCGACGCTCTGCCCCAGCGCGATCGTGAGCTTGCTCTTCGACGATTGCTTCTGGAACTGCGCGCTCTGCACGACGCTGCGCAGCGTCACGAGGCCCAGCGTGGTGTTCGGCACTTCGATGCCCAGCACCGGCTTCCCCGGCACCGGCGCCTCGATGCGGATCGATGGCGCCGCCATCGCCAGCGCGATGTCGTTCGCCAGCGACGTGATCTGTTGGACGCGGACGCGCGTGCGTGACACTTCTTCGGTACGCGTCTTCGGGCGGCCATCCTTGTCAGGCACCGGCTTGTTGTCGCGGTCGCGCTCCATCACCGTGCGCGTCTTGATGTCCCAGCCCGGTTCGATGCCGAACTGCGTGACCGTCGGCCCTTCGTTCACTTGCACGACCTTCGCATCGACCCCGAAGCTCGCCAGCGTCTCTTCGATGACAGAGGCGCGGACGGCGCTATCGCTGCGGCCGTTCTCGACGGGCGCCTTGTCCGCCAGTACGTCCATCGACGGCAACTGCCAGCCGTCGCGCGAGCGCCGGTTGCCCTTCGCGTCGACCGTCACGCTCGGGGCATCGTCCTCTTCCTCCGTCGCGGCGTCGAGCTCCGGGAAGAGTGAGGCCTGCACCGCCGCTTCCTCGTCGGTCTTGGCGTCCTCTTCGTCCGCCGTGGCGGCGCCCGAAGACTGCGCCCAGAGCACCGATTCGAGCGGCACCTGCACGGAGCCCTTTGGCGTGGCGCGCGTCGGGAAGATGAACTCGAAGCCGCGCTTCGTCGCCAGGCCGATGCGGTGCGGGATGCGCCAGCCCCACGCCGTCCGGGCGGCGTTCGGCGCCTCCCGCATCGCCGCCGCGGCTGTCTCCGGCGCGGCCAAGGCGAACGCGGCGATGCCGGCCGCGAGCCAGATCAGCAGGCCGAGCGGGTTGCTCACGAGCTCGCGGCCGATGTCGCCGCCGGCGCTGTGCCGGGTCATCGGCACGTTGCCGAGGTGCCAGCGCGGCGCGAAGAAGCCGAAGAAGCCCATCAGGAACAACGCCGCCAGCACGCCGACCGCCCATGGCTTCCAGCGCGACCAGAGCCGCGCCTGCTCGTCGCGGACGACGAGCCAGCCGGCCCAGGCGAGCAGCGCGATCCAGGCGAACGTGAGCAGCGCGAAGGTCGAAACGACGCGGTCGCGCAGGTCGATGAGCGGCGGTAGCAGCGGCGACACCCACGGGATCAGCAGCAGCGCGATGACCCACAGCCCGACGCCCACACTCTCGCGCCGGATCAGCAGATCGTGCACGGTCTGGTACGCCGACTGCCCGGAGCGGCGGCGGCCGACCGCCTTCACCGCCGCCTTGCCGGAGCGCCCGCGCGCGCCGGATTTCGTGCGCGTCCTTGCGGCCACGGTCTAGACCTCCACCGCGACCGGCAGCACCATCGGCCGCCGCCGCGTCTCGTCGTAGAGGAACTTCGCGACCGAGTCCTTCACCTGCGCGTTCACCGCCGCCCACTCGACGATGTGGTCGGCGCCCTCGAGCGTCCGCAGCACCTCGTCGCGCGTGCGCTCGAGCAGCGAGTCGCTCTCGTCCATGTCGACGAAGCCGCGCGACACGACCTCCGGCCGGCTGGCGACGCGGCCCGTCTGCTTGTCCATCGCCAGGATGACGACCACCATGCCGTCGGACGCCAGGTGCTTGCGGTCGCGCAGCACGACGTGGTCGATGTCGCCGACGCCGAGGCCGTCGACGTACACATAGTCTGCCGGGATGCGCTCGCCGTAGCGCGCGCTGTCGGCGGTCAGCTCGAGCACGTCGCCGTCGGTGAGGATGAAGCTCTCGGTGCCCTGGTTCATCGACTCCGCGAGCTGGGCGTGCAGCACCATGTGGCGGTACTCACCGTGCACAGGCACGAAGTACTTCGGCCGCACCAGCGACTGCACGATCTTCAGCTCCTCCTGCGCCGCGTGCCCGCGCACGTGCACGTCGGCGATGCGGTTGTAGAGCACGTTCGCGCCGAGCTTGAACAGGTTATCGACCGTCCGGTGCACGAGCGCCTCGTTGCCCGGCACCGCCGACGCCGAAAGGATCACGGTATCACCCTCGACGATCTTCACGTGCTGGTGGTCCTGGTTCGCCATCCGCGTCAGCGCCGAGGTCGGCTCGCCCTGGCTGCCCGTGGTGATGATGGCCAGCTTCCCGTGTGGCACGTGCGGCAGCTCGCGCACCGATACCAGCATGCCCTCCGGCGCGCGCAGGTAGCCGCGTTCGAGCGCCATATGCACGTTGTCGATCATGCTGCGGCCGGTGATGAAGACGCGCCGGCCCGTGCGCTCGGCGGCATCGAACACCTGCTGCACGCGGGCGATCAGCGAAGCGAAGGTCGTGACGATCACCCGCCCTTCGGCCTTCGACATCAGCTGCAGGATGGACTCGCCCACCAACTGCTCCGACGGCGTGTAGCCGGCGATCTCCGCGTAGGTCGAGTCGCCGAGCAGTAGCAGCACGCCCTCTTCGCCGAGCCGCGCGAGCCGCGCGAGGTCGGTCGACTGCCCCATGACGGGCGTGTGGTCCAGCTTGAAGTCACCGGTATGGACGCAGGTGCCGACAGGCGTGCGGATGGCGTATCCGACGGAGTCCGGGATGCTGTGGGCGACCTGGAACGGCTCGACGGTGAACGGCCCTTCCTCGGCGACGTCGCCCGGCTTGAATTCGCGCAGGTCCGTACTGGCGAGCAGGCGCGCCTCCTTCAGCTTCACGGAGATCAGTCCGTGCGCGAGCGGCGTGCAGTACACGGGTACGTTGATCTGCTTGAGGATGTAGGGCAGCGCGCCGGTATGGTCCTCGTGGCCGTGGGTGATGAAGATCGCCCGCAGGTGCTTGCGGTTGGCGATGATGTAGTCGACGTCGGGGATCACGAGGTCGATGCCGAGCATATCCTCGGACGGGAACATCAGCCCGCAGTCGACGGCGATGACGTCCTCGCCGTACTCGAACAGCATCATATTCTTGCCGATCTCGCCGAGACCGCCGAGGGGGATGACGCGCAACGGCTGCTCTGCCATGTGCTCCTTCACAGCAGACGCATCTGCTGTGCGTCCGACTCTGCCGCCGTCGCTGCGGCTGTGCCGCTGCCGGCATCGGGCGCCGCCGCTGCGGCCTCGCGGCGGAGCTGCGGCGGCACCTCCGTGCGTGCGGCCGGCTCGCCGCGCAGCTTCGCCAGGAAGTCCGGCAGCCTGGCGAAGTCCGCTTCGATCACCTGGCGCAGCGTCTGCTGGTGCAGCGCCGCGGCCGGGTGGTACATCGGCACGACGATGAGGTCGTCCTTGCGCCGGGGCTGTCCGTGGACGCGGCCGATCGCCTCGCCGGGGAAGTAGCGCTGCATCGAGTGGCGGCCGAGCGTGACGACCACGGCCGGCGCGACGAGCTCGATCTGCGCGTCGAGGTACTGCTTGCAGGCGGCGATCTCGTCCGGCTGCGGGTCGCGGTTGTTGGGCGGCCGGTGCTTCACGACGTTGGTGATGAAGACGCTCTTGCGGTCGAGCCGGATCGACGCAAGGAGCTCGTCGAGGAACTTCCCGGAAGCGCCGACGAAGGGCCGCCCCTGCTTGTCCTCGTAGAACCCGGGGCCCTCGCCGACGAACATGATCTCGGCCGTCGCGCTGCCCTCGCCCGGCACCGGATTCGTCGCGCCCTTGTAGAGCGGGCAGTCGTGGCAGCCTGCCACCTGCTTCGCGATGACCGCGAGCCCCCGACGCGGGTCCGCCGCTTCCATGCTACGTCCTTCGTCCAAACGCATCGCCGCCCGCGCGGCTGTTGGTGACCGCAAATGGAGCCCGCAGCGATGGCCGCGCCGTCATCCCGCTGGCGGGCGCCGGGCGCCGGTACCCGGGAGCGGGATGCGTGCGCGTCGAGGGACCGGCGTCGCCGGCGGGCGCTGCCGGCATGCTGAGCCGGCGCGACCGCGACAACACGCCAGGGGCGGGCCTCTGTGCCCGCCCTGGTCGGTCGCCGCGTCGTACAAGGAATCCAACCGCCTTCGTCCTCACAGCGCGATGATACCACAGCCGCTCCGGATCGCCACGGATTTACTGCTGGTTGGTATGTGCAGCTGATCAGTTTCGACGTGACATAACCATGCAGGGCGCGGCGCGTCCGCGTCGGAGTTACCCATCCGCGGTGTGGTCCAGCACCGGCGCCAGGAATGCGCCGTCCGCCGCCCGCAGCACCGGTATCACCGCGACGATCGCGTCGCGGTTGAGCGGGCCATGGATGTGCGGGTAGATGCGCCGCTCATCCTCGTAGCGGATCGACGCCCGCACACGGCGCTTGTCGATGACGAGCGCCACGTACATGCGCCGGTCGTCGCGATAGCGGCGGCTGGCCGTGGCGGCCAGCTCGTCGGCGCCGTCCGTGCAGTGGATGAAGCCGTCATCATCGAAGCGCTCCGGCACGTAGGGCGCGGACCGGTCGCCGTCGCGGAAGTAGGCCGCCGGCACCAGATGCAGGGTGTGGTCGGACATCGGCGCAGTGTACCGGCAGCGCTGCCCGCGGGTTCGCCTGCGTCGTCTCCTGATCGCACGGCGAAGTTGAACCAGGGCAGCAGCGCCGGGCGCAGACGGCGATCGCACTCCCGCCGCGAGCTGGTGAGTTGGTAGCGCCAGCGGGATTCGAACCCGCGATCTCCGCCTTGAAAGGGCGGCGTCCTGGGCCTCTAGACGATGGCGCCCCGCCGCGCAGTATACCGGCTGTCTGGCGGGCCGACGGCCGCCTCGACGGCCGGCGGTCGTGCTGTGCACCGCCAGGCAGCCAGCGGCCGCGCCGATGCCTGCGCGCGTTTCGCAGCGCCGCGCTGCTTGGTCGAAGGCCGGACGACGGGCACAATATCCACGTGGACGAGAGGCAGCCGATCATCGTCGGCGTCGGGCAGGTGACGCAGCGACCGGGCGCCGAGCGCCCGCGCGAGCCGCTGGCGCTGATGGCCGAAGCATCGCGCGCGGCCGAGGCCGACGCCGGCGTCGCCGAGCTGCTGCAGAGCGTCGACGCGTTGCGTGTGATCAACGTGCTCTCCTGGCCGTCGAAGGATCCTCCGGCCGACCTCTCGCGCGCGCTCGCCGTGGCCCCGCGCACCACCGTCTACACTCACGTCGGGGGGAACACGCCGCAGTGGCAGGTGAACGAGGCGGGGGAGCAGATCGCGCTCGGCGGCTCTGAGATCACGCTGATCGCCGGCGCCGACTGCATGTATTCGCTGCGTCGCGCCCGGAAGCAGCCGCTCGACCTCGGCTGGTCGCCGCGCGGGACGCCCGTGCCGCAGGCGGGCGACGCGCGCAACGGCACGAACGACATCGAACGCGCGCACGGCGCCTCGATCCCGACGCACATCTACCCGCTGTTCGAGAACGCGCTGCGCGCGCACTACGGCCGCACGCTCGATGAACATCGCGCGGCGCTCGGCGAGCTCTGCGCTTCATTTTCGGCTGTCGCCGCGGCGAACCCGTACGCCTGGTTCCCGGAAGCGAAAACCGCCGACGAGATCACGACGGTCGATGCCACCAACCGCTACATCGGCTTCCCCTACCCGAAGTACATGAACGCGATCATGGACGTCGACCAGGGCGCGGCGCTGCTGCTGATGAGCGTCGCCGCCGCCCGCCGGCTGGGCGTGCCCGAAGACCGCTGGGTCTACCTCTGGGGCTGCGGCGAGGCGACGGATCACTGGTTCATCACCGAGCGCGTCGACTACCACAGCTCACCGGCGATCCGCGCCGCCGGCAGGCGGGCGTTGGAGAGCGCCGGCATCACCATCGATGACGTCGGGCAGATCGACCTCTACAGCTGCTTTCCGTCGGCCGTCCAGATCGGCCGCGACGCGCTCGGCATCGCGCAGGATGATCCGCGCGTGCTCACGGTCACCGGCGGACTGCCGTACTTCGGCGGCCCCGGGAACGACTACGTCACCCACAGCATCGCCGCGATGGTGCGCAGGCTGCGCGACGCCCGCGACGACATCGGCGTCGTCTCAGGCAACGGCTGGTACGTCACGAAGCACTCCTTCGGCGTCTACTCGACGCGACGGCCGGACCGGCCGTTCGTACGCGCGGACCCGGCCGTCGACCAGGCCGCCGTCGATGCCGAGCCGCACCCATCGTTCGCCGCGGCGCCGGACGGCGACGCTACCGTCGAAACGTACACGGTGCTCTTCGACCGCGATGGCGCGCCCGAGCGCGGGATCATCATCGGCCGCCTGCGCGACGGCCGGCGCTTCATCGCCAATACGCCGGCCGAGCGTCCGTTGCTCGAGGCGATGACGGCGGCCGAGGTCGTCGGCGCGCACGGCCACGTGCGATCGGCGGGCGCCGTCGAGACGAACGTCTTCACGCCGGACTGAGGCGCGCGCAGGCGGACCGCCGCCGCCGGCCGTCCATCTTCGCGCCTGCCGGCTGACCTACGGCGCCACCGCGAACCAGATGCCGCCGAGGCCGTCGCCTTTCGTGTCGCCCGGCGCCGTGTCGCCGGCGAAGTAGTACAGCGGGCGGCCGTTGTACGTCACCCAGGTCTTGCCGTCCGGCCCCGTGAACGTGCCCAGCGCCGACGCGGTGATGCCGCTGCCGGCGACCGGCGCTCCCGTCGTCGTTACCGGCGGCCAGCTGGCCGCGATCGTCGCGGGCACTGCGCTCTTGCCGCTGTTCGCGACGTCGTTCTTGAACAGGTAGAGCGTGTTGCCGTCCTCGTCCGTGAGGTACTGCGTCAGCGATGCGCCGTCGACGCCCTTGAGCCCGCTCGCCGGCACCGGCTTCGCCGTGATCGTCTCCGCCTGGCCCGCGGTATCGCCCGATGCGGTCTCGCTCGCCTGGGGAGTGGCCGTCGTGGCCGGCGCAGTCGTGCTCTGCCCCGCCGGCTGACGGGCGGCTGCCGTCGCGGTCTTGCCGCCGCTGCCCGTGCCGCCGCCGCAGGCCGCGACGGCGACCGCCAGCAAGGCCAACCCGGCCGCTCCGATGATCGTCGTCCGCGCCCGGCGGCGCGCCGTCTGTGCGTTCACGTGTCCTCCATCGTCGTGATTCCGGTCGACACTGTGAGTACGCCGCTATGCGGCCGCCGGATTTCCTGCAGGGCCCGAATTGCCGAGTCTTCGCCGCTCGCGTTTTGATATCATGAGGGATCGAGAGCCCGGTGTTGGGGCCAATGACGGATGCGACGGGAGGCGGTGCGATGTCCACGCGAGCGAAGGTGGCGGTCCTGTTCACGAAGCCGGAGCAGGTCCTGCCGGACTACGAACGCCTGATGCACCTCGCCGACGTCAGTCAGCACCTGGACCCTTCGGCCACCACGATCCTCAAGGACAACATCTCCTGGCACTTCCCGTTCCCGTCCGCGAACTCGACGCCGTGGCAGCTCGAAGGGGCGATCGTCGCGCTGCGGAACGCCGGTTACAACGACCTGGTCTGCGTGCAGAACAAGACGGTCGTCACCAACGCCTTCAAGGGCGAAGACCTCAACAAATACGTGCCGGTCTTCCGGCACCATGACATCCCGGTGAAGTTCAACTTCCGGGACGAGGACATGGGCTGGGAGGTGTACCGCCCGAAGCGGCCGATGCTGGTCCTCGACAAGATCTTCCCCGACGGCATCAAGATCCCGGACTACTTCCATGGGAAGAACATCGTCCACCTGCCGACGGCGAAGTGCCACATCTACACCACGACCACCGGCGCCATGAAGAACGCCTTCGGCGGCCTGCTGAACACGAACCGCCACTACACCCACAGCCACATCCACGAGACGCTCGTCGACCTCCTGGCCATCCAGAAGGAGATCCACAGCGGCCTCTTCGCGACGATGGATGGCACCACCGCCGGCAACGGCCCCGGCCCGCGCATCATGGAGCCCGTGCGCAAGGACGTCATCCTCGCGTCCGGCGATCAGACGGCGATCGATGCTGTCTCGGCGAAGATGATGGGCTTCGACCCGATGAAGATGGACTACATCCGCATCGCCCACGAGCAGGGGCTGGGAGTCGGCGACCCGCGCGAGATCGAGGTCGTGGGCGATGACGTGTCGGGCGAGTCGTGGGGCTTCAAGGTCGGCGCGCACCTGCACAGCTTCCTCGGCTACCTGGCGTGGTTCGGGCCGACGAAGTTCCTCCAGAACATCGTCGTGCGGCCGCCGCTGGTGGCGGGGCCGATCATGTTCAGCGAGATCTTCCACGACTACTACCACTGGCCGCTGAAGGAGAAGAAGGTCTACGAGCGCTGGCGCCGCGAGTCGCCGTGGGGCCAGCTCTTCGCGAAGTACCAGTCCGAGGGCGCCCAGGCGCCATCGACCGCGCCGGCACCGGCGGTGTAGCTGCGGTGGTAGTGCTGCCCTGCTGACCGTCGAGCCCGCTCGCATCGCCGGCTCATGCGGGCCGCGACCCCGGCGGGCGCCAACAACGATGCGCACGCGTCGCCGGCACAGCTGCTACGCGGGCGTGCACGACGAGCGCGCGGCGCCCCGGCGCCGGCCTTGACTCAATGCATCATCCGCTGACCATGCCGACCGAGACCGATCCCGGCAGTCCTCCTGACAGCGCCGCCCTGCCGCCGTTCCTGCTCGTGCACGGCGCCGCGAACTCCGCCGCCGTCTGGGCGTACTGGCAGCGCGCGCTCGCGGAACGCCGTGTCACCTCGCGCGCGGTCGCGCTGCGGGGCCACCCGGGCGGCCCGCCGGCCGACCTCGCCCGCACGTCGATGCAGGACTACGCCGACGACGTGCGCGAGGCGATGCGTTCGCTCGCGCGCCCCGTCGTGCTCGTCGGATGGAGCATGGGCGGGCTCGCGTCGATGATGGCGGCGGCCGCCGGCGGCGCCGTCGCCTGCGTCGGCCTCGCGCCAAGCATGCCGGCCGTCGCCCGAAACCCGTCGCTGCCGCTGCGCGCCGGTGAGTTCGGGCCGGAGGAGTACGGCATCGGCAGCCGGGACCCGGATGACCAGCCAGCGATGCACGATCTCGACGGCGAAGAGCGGCGGGCCGCGCTCGCGGCGCTGTGCCGCGAATCGCGCTATGCCCGCGACGAGCGCGCGGCCGGCGTCGTCGTCGCGTCGCTTCCCTGCCCGCTGCTCATCGTCACGAGCACGGCCGACGCGCAGCGGCCGCGGCGCCGCTACGATGGCCTGCAGCTGTCGACCGAGCACCTCAGCGTGGATGGGGCCTCGCACTGGGGGCTGGTGCTGAGCCGACGCATGCTGGAGACGCTCGTGCCGCAGGTGGTGGGCTGGGTCACCGGCGCAGTTGGAGGCGCAGACGTGGCCGCTCCTGGCGCGTGATCGGCAGCGGCGCCAGGCCGCCGGCCCCGTCCCGCACGAGCGGGTCCATGGCCCTCGCGCGCTGCAGGATTCGGGCTGGGCCAGCCCGAAGGTCGCCCACCGGCCAGCCGGCTCAGCGGCCGCCAACGGCCGACCGCAGGCAGAGCACCGGCACGCCGGCCAGCGCCGATGGCAGGTCGGCCGGACACTCGCGCGACGCCGGCGACGACGCCACACGCGCAAGCACGGTCACCGAGCGGCCGTCGGAGGCGTACCAGTACGGGAACTGACCGTCGGAAACAGACAGCGCCGTCGCATGCTGGACGATCGCGCAGCCAGCGTCGCCCGGGTTTGCGCAGAGCGTCGCCGGTCGGCCCTCCGTGGACGGGTAGGCGCCGAAGAGCGTGGCGTAGGCGTCGGCGGCGGCGAGCGCAGCCCTGAGGTCCAGCGCACGCCGTGCATCGAGCAGCTGTTCCGCGAGCGTCGGCGTGGCGATGGAAATCGCCGGCGCGGTCGCTGCCGGCGCGACGACCGCCGGACCGCTGCGCTGCGCCTGCGTGCCGTCTGCGCGGGTTGCGGCGTAGGCGATGCCGGCGACGATCGGGATCACCGCCGCGGCGACGATGACGATGGCGAGCCGCGCCGGCTCCGGCAGTCGCGCGAACGTGCTTCGTAGGCGCCGCCCGGCCTTGTGGGCCGTGCGCACGGGTAGGCTCCGCCCCTGGATGCCGGGCGACGCGACGGGTGCGGTCCTGAGGCCGGTGCGGGCAAGTGGCGCCGGCGCCTCGGCCGTGGCGCTGGCGCCGCGTCCGGCAGCGATCATGCCGGTGCGGCGCGCGCGGGCGGTCTTCCATGCCAGCGCGGTACCGAAGGCGGCGCTGAGCGCGATCTGCGCGACGAGGGTGCGCGATGTCGTGGTCATCTGCTCGCTCCTGTGGGGGGAGTGTGTGCGCAGGAGCTCGATGATGTGTATCAGGCAAGAACGGTTGGTGCGGCGAAATCGCACCTAAGGGGACCGCCGCACGCGTCTCGGTTACGGCACGCACCTGCCTGTTCGCGCTGCCGGCGCGCGGCGACGACGTCCGGGGTGCGCGGCAACGGCAGCGGGCGAGACTGCGTCGCCGCTACGTGTGGTGCGAGTGCGAGGCGGCGCTCTCTTCGACCGTGTTGAACTGCTCGACGAGCCGGAAGAAGCGCCGGTCGACGGTGCGGTTGTGCCCGGTGACGTCGGCGAACGCCACGGGCACGATCTCGAGGCCCTGGATCGCCGTCATCACGCCGACGCGGCCCTCGTGCAGGTAGTCGACGGCCGTCGCGCCCATGCGCGTCGCCAGCACGCGGTCGAACATCGAAGGCGAGCCGCCGCGCTGCACGTGTCCCAGCACCGTCACCCGGGCCTCGACGCCCAGGCGCGATTCGATCGCCTCCGCCAGCCGCGTGCCGATGCCGCGCGTCGCCAGCAGGGCGTGCCCGAACTGGTCGACCGAGCTCGATGTCGTCGACTCGATCCCTTCGACCTGCGCGCCCTCTGCGACGACGACGATGCTGAACTGGCGCGACTCCATGCGATGCTGCACGTGGTGCACGACGCCGTCGAGCGTCGAGCGCTCCTCGGGGATGATGATCAGGTCGGCGCCGCCGCCGACGCCGCCGACCATCGCCAGCCAGCCGGCATCGCGGCCCATCACCTCGACCACCATGACGCGGCGGTGCGACTCCGCGGTCGTGTGCAGGCGGTCGAGCGCCTCGCCGACGATGTCGGTCGCCGTGTCGAAGCCGATGCAGTAGTCCGTGTGCGGGACGTCGTTGTCGATCGTCTTCGGCACGCCGACGACGGCGAACCCGCGCGCGGACAGGCGCGCGGAGACGCTCAGCGTGTCATCGCCGCCGATCGTCACGAGGCCGTCGATGTCGCGCCGGCGCAGGTTCTCTTCGACCTGGCGCATCTCCGATTCGCTGCGCGCCGGGTTCGTGCGCGACGAACCGAGGATCGTGCCGCCGAGGTGGAGGATGCCGGCGATCTCCTCCTGGCCGAGGAGCGAGGCGTTGCCGTCGCCGAGCAGGCCCGCCCAGCCCTCGCGGAAGCCATACAGTTGATCGCCGAACATCCACGCGCGATGCGCGATGGCGCGGATCGCCGCGTTGAGCCCGGGGCAGTCGCCGCCGCCGGTGAGCACGCCCAGTCGCACGAGACCACCTCCTTCGCTCGCAGGATCGCTCCCGCGTACAGCATACGGCACCATCGCGGGACGCCGCGGCGCCAGCGGGTGAATCGCGCTCGCGGCGGCGCGCCCGTCGCCGGGCAGCAGCCTTGCTTCCTCTCGTCGCCGCCGCCGCGTACGATCATCGCGCCATGCCACCGCGCACGCAGTTGCTTCTGGCGCCGGTCCCGCAGCGCATCCAACCGCGCGGCGGCTGGCTCTCGCTCGCCCGCCGGCGCACGATCATCCTCGCGCCGGAGGCGGTCGCGCACGGGCGGCGAGGCGCGCACGGCCTGCAGTCGGCGCTCGAACGCTATGCCGGCGTCGTATGGGAGGTGCGTGCCGCCTCCGGCATCCCGGACCACGAGGGCGTGGTCGCCGTCATCGACGCGAAAGCCTCACCGAAGCGCGAAAGTTACCACCTCACCATCGGTGACGAGCGGATGGCGATCGTGGCGCACGACGCTGCCGGTATGTTCTACGCATTCCAGACGCTGATACAGCTGGTCCGCCAGTTTGGCAAGCGGCTGCCGCGGCTGCACATCGAAGACTGGCCGGACTTCGCGCATCGCGGCGTCATGCTCGACGTCAGCCGCGACAAGGTGCCGACGATGGCTTCGACGTACGCGCTCGTCGACATGCTCGCCGGGTTGAAGGTCAACGAGTTCCAGCTGTACATCGAGCACACGTTCGCGTACGAGCGTCACCGCGGCGTCTGGAAGGACGCGTCGCCGTACACCGGCGAGGAGATCCTGGCGCTCGATGCCTACTGCGCCGAGCGGCACGTCGAGTTGGTGCCGAATCAGAACAGCTTCGGGCACATGGTGCGCTGGCTGGAGAAGAAGCGGTACAACGCGCTGGCAGACTCACCGCGCGGCGCGCGCCTGCCCTGGGGGCGCCTGCCGCCCTTCACGCTCGACCCGGCGAACCCGGGCTCGCTCGAGCTGATCGACGGCCTGTACGCGGAGCTGCTGCCGCACTTCCGCAGCAGGCGCTTCAACGTCGGCTGCGACGAGACGTTCGACCTCGGCCTCGGCAAGAGCCGCGCAGCCGTCGCGGCGCGAGGTGCGGGCCGCGTGTACCTGGACTTTCTGCTGAAGATCCACGCGCTGTGCGAGAAGTACGGCCGCACCATGCAGTTCTGGGGCGACATCGTCACGCAACACCCGGAGCTGATTCACGAGATCCCGCGCGATGCCACGGTGCTCGAGTGGGGCTACGAGCACGACCACCCGTTCGACGTCGATGGCAAGGCGTTCGCGAAGGCGGGGCTGTCATTCTCCGTCTGCCCGGGCGCCGGCGGCTGGAACTCGTTCATCGGCCGCAGCGGGAACGCCGTCGCCAACATGCGCAGCGCCGCGGTCAACGGCCTTCGGTACCGGGCAGCCGGCCTGCTGAATACGGAGTGGGGTGACAACGGACACATGCAAAGCACCCCTGTCCCCTGGCTCGGATACCTGTACGGCGCCGCCCTCGGCTGGTCGACACAGGCGAGCGCGGACATCGACATCGCCGGCGCGCTGAGCCTGCATGCGTTCGACGACCCGAGCGGCGTCAGCGGCCGCGTCGCCTTCGACCTTGGCAACGCGTACCAGATCAACGGCGCGAAGTCGCGCAACGGGACGCTGCTCCACCAGATGTACTTCCTGCCTCTGGAGAACGACTGGCCGATGCATCGCGTCCGCGCCGGCGGCTTCGAGGACACGGAGGAAGCGCTGCATGCGCTCGCGGCGCGCCTCGACCCGGCGGCGATGCGGCGCGACGACGCTGAACTCGTCGTCGAAGAGCTGCGCTGCGGCGCCGGGCTGGCCGCTGCCGGAGCGATGATCGGCGCGGCGAAGTATGCGCGCGCGAACGGCGGCTCGCGGGCCACGGTGCGCGCAGGGCTGCGTCGCGCGGCGGAGCGCGTCGATGCGGCGATCCCGGAGTACGAGCGGCTGTGGCTTGCCCGCAACCGGCCGGGCGGCCTGCCGGACAGCACCGCGCGCCTGCGCGCCACGGCGCGGATGCTGCGGGACGGCGCCGGGTAACGCGCGCGCCAGGTCGAGAGGCTGATCGATCCGCCGGCGCCGTGATACGCGAGCAGGCAGTCCTTCAGCAGATGCGGCTGACGACGGCGGTCACCGGGGCGGCGGCGCGCACCGGCGACGACGTCGTTGAATCCGGATCGCACTTCAAGGGGAACCGCTAGGCGCCGCCACTGTCGCGCACCGCGCGCATGAATGCCGCGATCTTCGCCGGGTCCTTCGCGCCGTCGGTCTCGACGCCCGTCGAGAGGTCGACGCACCACGGCCGCACCAGCGCGATCGCTGCGCCGACGTTCGCGGGCGTCAGTCCGCCGGCGAGCCAGAGCGGCAAGCGGGCGGCGAGCGCCTCGGCGGTACGCAGGTCGGCGTGGGCGCCGGTGCCGCGGCTGCCGTCGAGCATCACGGCGATCGCGGTACCGCCCTCGATCAGCAGCATCGGCTCGTCGCCGTAGGCGGCCGCGCGCGGGCGGATGACCTTGATCGCCTGGCGGTTCGCCAGCAGGCAGTCGTCCCAGGATTCGTTGCCGCTCAGCTGCACGAGGTCCAGGCCGACATCGTCGGCGATCTCGTTCACCTCCTCGATTGGCTGGTCCTCGAAGACGCCCACGACGAGCGGCCGCTTGCGCGCGAGCAGCCGGTCGAGCGCCCTCGCGCCCGAGGTGAACCACTCCGCGACGCTCGACGCCCCTCCCGCGCGCGCGGCCGGCGGCGCCTCCTGCTCGACCTCGCGCATGGGGGCGCCGACGGCGACGACGATCTGCGCCGCCTCCTCGCGAGAGACCCGGCGGCGGCTCTCGGCGAAGAGGATGCCGATGAAGTCCGCGCCCGCCTCCGCCGCCGCGACGGCGTCGTCGGCGCGCATGCAGCCGCAGATCTTGACGCGCGTCATGGCGCGCCGCCGGCGGGCGCCGCCAGAACCGCCCTCGCCCGTCGCGATCGCGCGCGTTCGATGTAGGCCGCCGCCTCATCGGCGAGATCGTCGAGCGCGCCTGTGGTATCGAGCCGGAGGCGGGGTTCGAAGCTCGTTGCGGCAGCGCCGGGATGCGCGAGCAGGTCGAGCGGCTCTCGCGGCTGCGATGCCAGCGCGTCGCGCGAGCGCAGCCGGCGTCGCAGCTCGTCGCGGTCGCTGCAGACGCACTCGATGAGCAGCGGCGACGAGCCGGCGAGCGCCGAAAGCGCCAGCCACCGCGCTTCGACGCGGGGCCAGAAGACAGGGTTATCGAGGACCAGCGCGTGCCCCTGCTCGACGAGTGCGCGCCCCAGGCTGAAGTACGCCTGATATGCGCCGGCCGCCGCTGCGCCCTCGTCGATGCCAGAACGCAGCAGCGCCGCCTTGATGACGTCCTTGTCGAGCACGATCGCGCCGATCCGCGGCGCAAGCGCCCGCGCGAGCGTGCTCTTGCCGCTGCCGGGTTCGCCGTGCATCTGCACCACGAGCATCAGATCAGGAACTCCCGCATCTTCTCCCGCACGTTCTTCGACGTCATCAGCGCCTCGCCCACCAGCACGGCGTGCACGCCCGCCTCCGTCATGCGCTCGGTGTCGGCGCGGGTGTGGATGCCGCTGAGGGCCACGACAACCTTGTTCCGCGGGATCTCCGGGCGCAGCCGCTCGGTGACCGCCAAGTCGACCGCGAACGTCCGCAGGTCACGGTTGTTGATGCCGATGATGTCGCTGTCGACGGTCAGGGCCCGCTCGACCTCGCGCTCGCTCGCCACCTCGACGAGACACTCGAGCCCCTGCTCGTGCGCGAGCTCGACGAGCGCGCGCAGCTCGTCGTCTGTGACGATCGAGACGATGAGGAGGACGGCGTCGGCGCCGTACGCGCGCGACTCATAGACCTGGTACGGGTCGAAGATGAAGTCCTTGCGCAGCATCGCCGGTCGGCCCCCGGGATAGTAGCCATCGATGCTGACACGGCACTCGGCGAGGAAGTCGATCGACCCCTGGAAGTACTTCGACTCCGTGAGGATCGAGATGCCGGCGGCGCCGCCGATCGTGTAGGTACGGGCCATCGCGCGATGCTCGAGGATCGGCACGAGGCGACCCTTCGACGGCGTCGCCTTCTTGATCTCGGCGATCAGCTGCATGCGGCGGCCGCCGCTGCTCGGTCCGCGCGGCCCCTCGAGGATCGACCGCACCAGCGACCACTGCTCCGTCGGGATGCGCGCCTGCCTGCGGGCGAGCGCCTCCAGCGGCTCCTGCAGCTTGCGCGCCTCTACCTCGCCTCGCTTGTCGGCGACGATGCGACCGATGATGTCGTCCGGCATCGATGCTCCGTTCAGGCTTCGTTCGTCGCGGCGATGAACGCATCGAGCTTCGCCAGCGCCCCGCCGGAATCGATGCTCTCCATTGCCACAGTCACGGCGGCGGCGATGTCCGGCGCAGCGCCCCAGGCGACGAGCGCGGCGGCGGCGTTGATCAGGCTGAAGTCGCGCAGGGGGCCGGGCGCGCCGCCCAGCACGAGGCGCAGCTCCGCCGCGTTCTGCTGCGGCGTGCCGCCGCGCAGATACGAGATCTCGTGCGCCGGCAGACCGACGTCGCCCGTCGTGATCGTGTACTCGCGGACGGCGCCTTCTGCCAGCTCGGCGATGTCGGTCGGCGCCGTGATGCTCACTTCGTCGTACCCGTCGCCGCCGTGCACGGCGAGCACGTGCTCGGCGCCGCTGCGTCCGAGGACTTCGGCGACGAGCGCCACCTGCTCGCGCCGCGCGACGCCGACGACGCGCCGCGTGGCGCCCGCGGGATTGGTCAGCGGACCGAGCAGGTTGAACACCGTGCGCATCCCGATCTCACGCCGCACCGGGGCCACCGTCTTCATCGCCGGGTGGAAGGCGGGCGCGAACATGAAGCCGATGCCCGAGCGCTCGATGCAGCGCGCGACCGATTCCGGTGAGAGGTCGATGCGCGCACCCAACGCCTCGAGCACGTCGGCGCTGCCGCACTGCGAGGACATCGCGCGGTTGCCGTGCTTGGCGACCCGCGCGCCGGCGCCCGCGGCGATGAACGCGGCGCAGGTGCTGACGTTGAAGGAGCCGCTGCCGTCGCCGCCGGTGCCGCAGGTGTCGAGCAGCGGCCCTGCGACTGGCACGGGGAGCGCCCGTTCGCGCATGACGCGCAGCATGCCCGCGAGCTCGTCGGCCGTCTCGCCCTTGAGCCGCAGCGCGGAAAGGAAGGCGCCGATCTGGGCCGGTGTCGCCGTCCCGTCGGCCATCTCCGTCATGCAGGCGGCGGCGTGCTCTTCGCTCAGGTCGTGGTGCTCGACGAAGAGCGACAGCGCTTCGCGGATCGCGGGCGAGGGTTGCTCAGTCATGCCTCTGCGTGGTCCTCTGGACGATTGCTCCGACGATCACTGTCCTGTCCTTGTCGAAGATGCTGGACATCACGCGATACATTCCCTCACCCGTTCTCCACTGCGATCACTGAGGCGCTCCTCGAGACCGAACTCTCGCCACTGACATCGATCAAGCTCACCCTCAAACGCGTTCTCGACGGCGTGCCGCAGGCGCCATCTGCGCATTCTGTTCAAGGGCCAGGCGCCGGAAGAGCTTCGTAGCGCTCATCGTCCATGCTTACCAACATCGCTTCACCATCCCCTCGCTCCCCGACATCGCGATACGGTGATATCACGACATCAGATCAGCAGAAAGTTCCGCAGGAGCGCCTTCCCCTCGCCCGTCAGGATGGACTCGGGGTGGAACTGCACCCCCTCGACCGCGAGGCTGCGGTGGCGTACGCCCATGATCACGCCGCTCTCGCTGCGCGCCGTCACTTCGAGCACGTCGGGCACGCTGTCCGGCTCGATCGCCAGCGAGTGGTAGCGCGTCGCATCGATCGGCGACGACAGGCCGGCGAAGACGCCGCGGCCGTCGTGCCTGATCTGCGAGACCTTCCCGTGCAGGATCTCGCCCGCGCCGGAGACGACGGCGCCATACACTTCGCCGATGCACTGGTGGCCCAGGCAGACGCCGAGGATCGGCACGCTGCCGGCGAAGCGCCGAATGGCGTCCTTGCTGATCCCGGCGTCGTCCGGGTTCCCCGGCCCGGGCGAGATGATGATCCGCTGCGGCTGCATCGCGTCGATGTCTGCGAGTGTCAGCGCGTCGTTGCGCACGACCGCGACCTCAGCGCCGAGCTCGCCCAGGTACTGGTACAGGTTGTACGTGAAGCTGTCGTAGTTGTCGATCAGCAGCAGCATCAGCGCTTCCTCGCCTTCATCAGCAGCGTGTGCGGCACCAGCCGCGCCCGCGCAGCGTCCAATTCGTCGTGGAGCGGCATCTCCTCGCGCGGCTCGATCAGCCGTTCGACGATCAGCCCGGCGTCCGTGAGCAAGGCGAACCAGCGCTCGATTGGCCAGAACCGCTGGCGGAATCGCGCGCCCTCCTCGGCGCCCAGGCTCCAGGTCCAGTCCTGCTGCGCCTGCCAGTACGGCACCTCGACGCAGTACGGCGCCGCCTCCGACAGCGTCGTGTCGAACGGGTGCCGCACGGAGAGCGCGAAGGCGCCGCCCGGCTTGAGCACGCGCGCGGCCTCCGCGACGGCCGCTTCGATCCGCTCGACGTAGTTCAGCACGTGCGATGAGACGACCGCATGGAAGCTGGCATCGTCGAAGCGCGAGAGATCCTCCGCCGTGCCCTCGACGAACGCCGCGTTCTCGACGTGGTGGCGCGTCGCATACTCTCGCGCGTAGGCCAGCTGCTCCTTCGACTCGTCGATGCCGACGGCCACCGCCCCCATCAGCGACAGCGCGACGACGTCCTGCCCGCCGCCGCATCCCAGCACCAGCACACGACGCGCGCGCACATCGTCGAGCAGGCGGACGTCGTCTTCAGCGATGCCCCACGACCACATGAACCTGCCGGGGTACCGGTCGCCGTACTTCTCCGCCTGGTACGTGCGCGCGATGGCGTCCCACGACGCGCGATTGTCGGGCGGCGGCTCATCGGCGACGGCCGGCGCCGGGCCGTGCTCCTCCGGGCGCTCGGCGAGCGGGACGCCGCCGCCGGCGGCCCCGGCTGTGTCCCAATCGGTCTCCGCGGCCGCTCCGCCCTCGAGGATGCGGAGCAGCGCATCGCAAAGCGGCGGCGGCATCGATACCTGGGCGATCTCGCCGGCGGCGAGCCAGCGCGCGTCGTCGTAGTCGCCGTCGGCGTTGAAGCGCATCGGTCCCGTGTGCATGCCGGCGCGGAAGATGTTGGCGACGTACCGCAGCGCGTCATCCGGGTCTTCGAGGTACACCGTGTCGACGAACGCTTCGTCGCTGATCTCGATGCCAAACTGCTCGCGCGCGTGCCGGCGCAGCGCCTCCTCCGCCGCCTCATGCTCGCTCACGACCGTCAGCGGCAGCAGCCACCGGGCGGCGAATGGCGGCCGGCCGGGCTTCCGCCGCGCTGCCAGCACCAAGCCGTCGCGTTCGAACAGCGCCGCCGAAAGCAGCTCGGGCATCTCAGTACCCCAGCGAGCCGCTCGGGCGCTCGGCGCGTCCCTGTTCGGCGATGTCGATCGCGCGCATCATCGCCCGCGCCTTGTTGCCGGACTCCAGGTATTCCTCCTCGGCCGTGCTGTCGTAGACGACGCCGCCCGCCGACTGCACGTATGCCACGCCGGGCTTCATCCAGATCGTCCGGATCGCCAGCGCGGAATCGCAGTTGCCTGACATGTCGAAGTAGACGATGCAGCCGCCGTAGCCGCCGCGGCGCTCGCCCTCGAGCTCGGCGATGATCTCCATCGTGCGGATCTTCGGCGCGCCGGTGACGGTGCCGTGGGGGAAGTACGCACGCAGCGCGTCGTACGCCGCGACGTCGTCGCGCAGCGTGCCGGTGACGTGCGACACCATGTGCATCACGTGCGAGTACCGTTCGACCGCCATCAGCTGCGTCACGCGCACGCTGCCCGGCGTGCAGACGCGGCCGAGGTCGTTGCGCGCCAGGTCGACGAGCATGATGTGCTCC
The DNA here is from genome assembly GCA_015478665.1 of Dehalococcoidia bacterium. Classification (GTDB taxonomy): domain Bacteria; phylum Chloroflexota; class Dehalococcoidia; order DSTF01; family JACRBR01; genus JADMII01. The sequence continues at coordinate 8,182 of JADMII010000012.1, read as the reverse complement.
GCACGCTCCTTCTCCGACGACTGCAGCTCGTCCGTCATCCGCTGCTCATCCTCGGCATCGCGCCCGCGGCGTCGCGTGCCCGCGATCGGGTGCGTCTCAATGATGCTGTCTTCCACGCGGATCAGCATCTCCGGTGAGGCGCCGACGACGTGCACCTCGCCCAGCTCCAGGTAGTACATGTACGGCGACGGGTTCACCGTGCGCAGCGCCCGATACACCTCGAACGGGTGCGCATCGGTGTTTCGCTGCAGCCGCTGCGAGATCTGGATCTGGTACGTCTCGCCGCGCTTGATGTGCTCCTTCGCCCGCTCGACGCGCTCGGCGAACTGCTCGCGCGTCGTGTTCGACACCGCCTCGCTCATGGCGCCGGCGGCCGGCGCGCCGCCACCGGGCGCCGTCGCGTACGGGAGCACGGTAAGCGGCTTCGCCAGCCGCTGCACCAACTCGTCGATCTTCCACGTCGCCTGCCGGTACGCGGCGTCGACGTCGCCGTCGAGCCGCGCGTGGCTGACGACCTTGATCGTGCGCTGCAGGTGGTCGAAGACGAGCAGTGTGTCGGTGAAGAGAAAGATCGATTCCGGGAAGCCCTGCGGGTCGGCGTCCGGCATCGGCAGCCGCTCGTAGTAGCGCGCCACTTCGTACGCCATGAAGCCGACGGCGCCGCCGTGGAAGCGCGGCAGCCCTTCGACCCGCACAGGGTCGAAGCGCCGCATCTCGGCTTCGACGGCGAGCAGCGGGTCGCCGTCGCCGGCACGCGTCTCGATCACCCGGTACGGCTCTGTGCCGATGAAGCTGTAGCGCGCCAGCCGCTCGCCGCCCTCGACGGACTCGAGCAGGAAGGAGTAGGGACCGCGCGCCACCTTGAGGTAGGCCGAGACGGGCGTCTCGAGGTCGGCGATGACGTCACGGAACACGGGCACGACGTTGCCGCGCCCAGCCATCGCCTTCACCTGCTCGATCGTGGGCGTGCATGTCGTCGTCATGCGGCCTCCGTCGCGCGATGCGGTCGGCGTCGCAGGAACAGGCGCGGCGCGCCGACGCTCGGCAACAGACAGCGGACGACCGACACCGGCGCCGTCTTCGATGCCGCCGGACCGAACCTGAACCCGACGCCGCTCGTCTCGTCCCGTTGGCTCTTGTCTGTGTGCATGCGACGGGACGGCACGAGTGCGAGGAACTGGCACGGATCGCGCCTCATCGCCGCACCTCCGGCATGCCGCGCTCGAGGTAGTCGAGGCGCAGCGCGTTGCGTACGGCGATGATCGTCGCTTCGGCGGCGGCGTAGCCGGCCCGGCTGCCCGCGGCCAGCGCCTCCCTCACGAGCTGCGGGCGCGCTTCGACGTGGGCGCGGCGCTCGCGGATCGGCTCGAGCAGGTTGTTGATGGCGACGACGAGCTTCTTCTTCACCTCGACGTCGCCGACGGCGCCGCGCACGTATCGTTCCTTCAGGTCGTCGACCTCTGCTGTGTCCGGGTTGAAGGCGTCGTGGTACATGAAGACCGGGTTCCCCTCGACGTGCCCGGGGTCCGTCGCCCGCAGTCGGGTGGGGTCGGTGTACATGCCCATCACCTTGCGGCGCACCGTCTCCGCGTCGTCCTTCAGGTAGATCGCGTTGTCGAGCGACTTGCTCATCTTCGCCTGCCCGTCGACGCCGACGAGGCGCGGCACCCGCCCGACGAGCGGCTCCGGCTCCGGGAAGACGTCGCCGAAGTCGCGGTTGAACTTGCGGGCGATCTCGCGCGTCATCTCGATATGTGGCAGTTGATCCTCGCCGACGGGGACGAGGTTCGCACGCGGCATGAGGATGTTCGCCACCTGCATGACGGGGTAGATGAAGAAGCCCACCGGTGTCCCCTTCTTGCCGATGTCGAGGTCTGCCATCTCCGCCTTGAGCGTCGGGTTGCGCTGCAGCCGGCCGAGCGGTATGAACCAGCTCAGGTGCACCATCAGCTCGGCGTGCTGCGGCACCATGCTCTCGATGACGTAGTGGCTGCCCTCGGGGTCGAGCCCGACGGCCAACCAGTCGAGCGCCACCTCCCACACCGAGTCCCGCACGCGGTCGATGTCATCGGCGTAATCCGACACCTGGTAGTCGGCGATGAGGAAGAAGCACTCGTACTCCTTCTGCAGCCGCACCCAGTTCTCGAGGGCGCCAGCGTAATGCCCGAGGTGCAGGGCGCCGGTCGGCCGGATGCCGGTGAGGATGCGCTTGCGGGGGCTGGTCATGTGGCGAGTCCGCCGCGGCTCGTGCGTTCGCAGGGAGACAACGGACAACAGACAACAGACAACAGAGACGGACGATCGAGAACATCGGCTGGCGGTCGATCGTGATCATGGTGGGCGGCGAGCATGCGGAGGGTATCATCGCACGATGCGACGAGTTCCGATCCTTGGCCGACGCGCTCGTAGCCCGCGCGTCGAAGCAGATCGGACCGGCTCAGGGTCTCGTGGGTCGAGCCGCGCGCGATCGAACAATGATCCCGACACACGCGCGCAGCGCACCTTCGATGGCCTTCGGCTACGTTCGCGGCGGTCGACGTCGCCGGGCGCAGCGGTTGTCGCCAGTGAACCACGCTCGCTCGATCGACCGGGAGCCCTCGCCCCACGTCCAGGATCCGAAGCGACTGTTCCTGTGGCGTCTTCCCGGCCAGGAGCTCACGGAACGGGTATTTCGTTCGTGTTTCGGTAGACGAGGGCGCGTGGCCTCTGTCGTCTGTCGTCTGTTGTCTGTTGTTGTTCGATGTCATTGTCGAACGCCTCGTCCCGAATCGCGCGCCCAAAACAAAACGCCCTCACCCCATCCGAGGGGCGAGAGCGTGCTCGCGGTACCACCCTGCGTTCGCCGCGGCGGCGTACCGTCGCGGCATCTCAGCCCGCACGCCCGTCGTCACGGAGGATGCGGTGGGCGATGATAACGGCGCCCATCCCGTCGGAGACTACTGCCCGCGATGCCCCGCGCCAGTCCGGCGCCGCCGCATCACGAGGTTCGGTCCGATGCTCCCGGGTCCATTCCGCCTGCTGCGCCGCCGCCGGCTCTCACCTGCCCCGGCTCTCTTCCCGGCCCGCTGCCAGACGTACTTTTCCCGATCGTCGCCTGTATTCGTGCGGCCAGTGTAGGCCCGACGCGCGCGCCCTGTCAAACCAGCGAGCGCTCCTCAGCAACCAACCACTACCCAGACCCCGTACCCCGTCACGAGGCACCAGCGACCAGCGACCAGCAACCAGTCACCGGTACCGAGTTCCCAGTCACCGGCAACGAGCTTCCAGTCACGACGAACCAGCAAACCCAGTCACCAGTCACCAGCAACCAGAACCCGGTCATCAGCAAGCCCCGCCTGGTACCGGAACCTCAGCGTCACGATCTCGTTTGTGCGCGCCGCCACCGGCACTTCTCCCGCGACCCGCGGCACCTCGGCGATGTGCTCCTCGTTGAGGTTCACCATCGATACGCCGCCGTGTACCGGCGTCAGGTCCACCGCAGTTTCCGCGGGGCCGTCGAGCGTGTTGTAGAGCCGCACGATCACGCCGTCGGCGTCCTCCGCGCGCTTGATCGCGCTTACCTGGAACGCCGGCGAGGACACCGACAGCAGCGAGCCGCTCGCCGCCAGTCGCCCCAGCCCATGGCGGTCCCAGCGCGCGCGCATCGGCCGCACGAACTGCACGGCCTGCACATGCGCCCCCGCCTGCGCCCAGTCGCCGGCGTGCGGGATGATGCTGTACGCGACGACGTGCTTCCCATGCAACTGCGCGCCCGGCGTCCGCAGCTGCGGTCCTGCGCCTCCCTGCCGCGACGTCAGGTCATCGCGTGAGAGCCAGCCGACCGAGCGCAGGAGCGTCAGCGCGATCTCGGCGCCGGCCGGCGCCCGCAGCACCTCGTACTCGGGCAGACCACGGTTGGCGATCGTCAGCCCGCGCGCACCGTCGTCGACGCTGACGAACGCCTTCTGCGGGTAGGTGCCGACCGGCTGCTCCATCTGGACCGCCGGATCCCACGACGGCAGGTCGAGCGGCCGCTCGATCACGCCGAAGTGCTCGTCGGCCTTCGACACGTCGGCCTGGAGGCCGGACGGGAAGTGCGCCCGCAGCCGGTGGTCCTCGGCGGCGTTGAAGATCGACGTCTCGATATCGATCCGCGGCACGCCCGCCGACAGCGCCACCGTCGCGACGATGCGCTCCGCGCAGGTGGCGTCGCTCCGCCCGCGGCGGTCCGCCGTCAGGCCCGCCGGAACCTCGTACGTCATCTCGATCGTCAGCGCCCGCATGCCGGCAGCGGCGTGCGCGCTGATCTTCGGCGGCGACGCCGGCCGGTCGATGACCCGCTCCTGCTCCGGGATGCAGTAGTTGTACTCGTCGCCGCGGTCGCCGCCGTCGACGAAGCGGTTCAGTCCCGACAGCACGCGACCGTCGCGCTTGTCGGTGACCGTGAGCGTGCCGTCGTTCGCATCGGCAGTGACATGGAAGTACTCGTTCTCGATGCCGGCGGCCGCATCGGGCTGCGGACGCGGCGGCGGCGGCCCGTCGGCCTCGTCGAGCCGATAGATGTTGTAGCCGTAGCCCGGCACGTCCTTCGCCACGAAGCCGATCTGGGCACGCGTCCGGTCGAAGCCGGTTCGCGCGCCCACCGGGATCACGAACTCCTGCGTCGCGCCGACCTGGCCGGCATCGGTCCGTTCGCCATCCGGGCCGATCACGGCGACCACCGGCTGCTCCGGCGCCCACGGCACCGTCGCCGTCACGTACCCGGTCGCCGGCTGCGGCGTCGGGTTGAAGACGGCGATCGTGCCGAGCGGGTCGTCCGGGCCGAGCGACGCGATCGTGCGCAGCGACTGGCGGATGATCTCCTCGCCGATCTCGCGCACCCAGCGGTAGCGCTGCCGCATCTCCTCGTGCACCGTATCGACAGAGCAGCCGCAGATCGAATCGTGCGGCTGGTTCTCGAGCAGGTGCCGCCACGCCCGGTCGATGAGCGCCGTGATCGACGCCTCTTCCGTCGGAAACGGCATGTGCGCCGTGGTGGGCGGCAGCGGGATGCGCCATTCGTCGCCCATCTCACGCTGCAGGATCTCCGCCCAGGTCGAGAACGGCTCCGCCCAGTGCGCGAGCAGGTCCTCGCATGCCTGGTTCTCCTGCTTGATCCACATGCGCGCCGAGAGGACGCCCGGCAGCAGGTGGGCGCGGGCGCCGCTGCGGAACTCGCCCTTGTGCCGCGGCCAATCGCCGGTGCGGTCGCCCATCGACTCGCGGATGCGCTCGAACACCTCAGGCAGCGAGCTGTGCTTGAGGAAGGCGTCGTCGAGTTGCTCATTCGCCGCGCGCAGCATCGACGACAGCTCCGGCTGCGCGCCGAGGTGGTCGCTCCCGTTCATCACGACGAGGTATGGCGTCGTCGCCAATGGCTCCAGGTCGCCGCGGATCGTGCCGACGCGCGTGAGCAGCGCCTTCGTCTGCTTCGGCAGCACGGCGCCGATGCCGTAGCCCTTCGGCTTGTGGACGGTGAGCACCTCGCTGCCGTCCGGCGCCTCCCACCAGAACTCCGTGGTCCGCAGCGATTCGTCGGCGCCCCGCCACATCGTCGCGTCCTCGATGCCAAAGCCGCGCAAGATCGCCGGCATATGGGCGATCTGCCCGAACGGATCGGGGATGTAGCCCACCTTCATCACCTGCCCGAAGGCGCGGCCGATGCGGTGTCCGCGCAGGAAGTTGCGGACCAGCGCCTCGCCGCCGGGCAGGAACTCGTCCGGAATGATGTACCACGGCCCGATCAGCAGGCGTCCCTCGCGCACCACGCGCTCGATGTCATCGAAACGATCCGGCCGCACCTCCAGGTAGTCCTCGATCGGGATGGTGTGACCGTCGAGCATGAAATGCCTGTACTCCGGGTCGTCCTCGAAGAGCTGGAGGAGGTCGTCGATCAACCCCACCAGCCGCACGCGGAACGACTGATACGGCAGGTACCACTCGCGGTCCCAGTGCGTGTGCGAGATCACCATGAGCATGCGCTTGTCGCGCGGCTTCGTGAAGGCGGGCATGGGCGGTCCTTCGTTGCATGTACGGTCGCGGCGCTCGATCCCGTCGATCTTATCGGCTCATCGCTGCTGACGCAGATCGCGGCGGCTCTCGATGAGGTCCGGAGGCGCCCGGCAGACGCGAATGGTGTCACCGGGAGCGCCTGGAAGGCATGCGCCGCGCCGGGACGCCCAAGAGGATGAGCTGCGCCGCGGGCGTGGAAGCTTCGTTACGAGGCGAGCGCGCGGCCGGCGGAGGGATTCTTCGCGTGCGCTCGGTAGGACAGCGGTCGGGAATGGGATTGCCATGGTGAACGACAGCGTGGTCAGAATGCCCGCGCGGGCAGAACGAGGGCGCGGCAGAATGACAGCGCTGTCCGGGATGGCAGCGTGGGCAGACGGGAGCGCCTTCAGAATGCCAGCCTGAAGCAATCGCGCTTCTCTTCGCCTTCGGGCCGCCGGCTCCGCTGCCCACCATCACGCGTACCGCACGAGCGCGTGCACGTCGTACGACGCCAGCGCCGCCCGCCCGCCGAGCGACGCCAGTTCGATGACGAACGCCAGCCCGGCGACGCGCGCGCCGAGCAGCTCGACGAGCCGCGACGCGCCGGTCGCCGTGCCGCCCGTCGCCAGCAGGTCATCGATGATCACCGCCCGCGCGCCCGGCGCCAGCGCGTCGGCGTGGATGTCGAGTGACCCGGCGCCGTACTCAAGCGTGACGTCGATGCTGACGCGCGCCGCCGGCAGCCGGCCCGGCTTCCGCACCGGCACGAAGGGCAGCCCGAGCCGGTCCGCGACCGGCGCGCCGAACAGGAAGCCGCGCGATTCGATGCCCACCACGGCGTCCGGCCCGCGCGACGACACGTAGTCGGTGATGCCGTCGACCGCACAGCGAAACGCTGCCGCATCGCCGAGCAGCGGCGTGATGTCGCGGAAGAGGATGCCCGGTACGGGGAAGTCGGGGATATCGCGCACGTACCGCGTGAGATCGAGCATGTCGGGCACAGGGTATCGGTAACGAGGCGGGTTGGGTGCGTTGCGGACGAGGCTGGAGGTGGAGGTCAGGGGCCGGCGGCGCGAGGCTGAGGCTCAGGTTGGATGGCGGGCGGTCGAGGCTGGCGGCGGCGGCTGGAGGGTGGACGGCGGGGGCTGGGCGCTGGAAGCTGTGGAGGCGGGAAGCTGGCGGCTGGACGGCGGGCGGTCGAGGCTGGCGGCGGCTATGGAGGCGGGAAGCTCGAGGCTGGAGGCGGGAGGCGTCCAGCCTCGCGCCTCCAGCGTCCAGCTTTCACACAGCCCTTGGCACTCTCCCGATTAGAGTGCTAAGATGCTTGCGACTCACGATTTCTCGCAGAAGCAACAGAGGAGGTTCCACGTGGCCAAGGCTGCAACCCCGTCCCGCCCGGCGGCGAAGAAGCATGGCGTCGCCAAGTCCAGCGCACCCAGGAGCAGCGCCGCAAAGTCCGCCGCGAGCACCAAGCTCGTCCCGCTCTTCGACGGCATCGTCATCCGCCCGACCGTCCAGGAAGAGGTGCTGGCGAGCGGCATCGTCATCCCGGACACGGCGAAGGAGAAGCCGCAGCAGGGCGACGTCATCGCCGTCGGCCCCGGCCGCGTCGACGAGAACGGCAAGCGCATCGCCATGGACATCCAGCTCGGCGACCGCGTGCTCTTCGCCAAGTACACCGGTCAGGAAGTCAAGATCGACCAGGAAGAAGTGATCGTCCTGCACGAGAAGGACATCCTGGCGAAGGTCGTCTAGCGCGGCGGCGGTCTGCGCCGCGCGGCGTAGCCGCTGCCGGGTTCCGGTACCAGCTCCCAGCATTCCAGAAAGGTCGATATGGCTAAGCAACTCGTATTCGATGAAGAGGCGCGGCGCTCGCTGAAGGCCGGCGTCGACGCGCTCGCCGACGCGGTGAAGGTGACCCTCGGCCCGCGCGGCCGCACGGTGGTGATCGACAAGAAGTTCGGCGCGCCGGCGGTCGTCGACGACGGCGTCACGATCGCCAAGGAGATCGAGCTCAAGGACCCGTTCGAGAACATGGGCGCCCAGCTGGCGAAGGAGATCGCCACGAAGACCAACGACGTCGCCGGCGACGGCACGACGACGGCGACGGTGCTCGGTCAGGCGATGGTCCGCGAGGGCATGAAGAACGTCGCCGCCGGCGCCAACCCGATGG
>JADMII010000060.1 GCA_015478665.1 Dehalococcoidia bacterium | reverse complement strand
AGTAGAGTCCCAGGGCGTGGTGTAAGTAATCGGTCAACTGGATAGCAGTTGGCCACGGCGTCATCCTCGTGTGAAACAGATCAGTGCAGCACACAAGGAGGAAGACCGTGACCACCCCCACCATGGACGTTCTGGACATCATCCGCAACCGGATCGAGGACGGCGACCTCGACTTCCTGCGGGCGTCGCTGCAGCGGCTCTTGCAGGACGTCATGCACGCCGACGTCAGCCGGCAGATCGGCGCCGACTTGCACGCGCACACGCCGGAGCGCACGGCCTACCGCAACGGCTACCGCCCGCGGCGTTGGGACACGCGCGTGGGCACGCTCGACCTGCGCATCCCCAAGCTGCGCCAGGGCTCCTACCTGCCCGCCTTCCTGGAGCCCCGCCGACGCTCCGAGCAAGCACTGCTCGCCGTCATCCAGCAAGCCTACGTCGAGGGCGTCTCGACGCGCCGGGTCGAGGACCTCGTGCAAGCGCTCGGTTGCGACGGCATCTCCAAGAGCGAGGTCTCCCGCATCTGCGCGGCGCTCGACACGCAGGTGCAGGCCTTCCGGGAACGCCCGCTCGACCAGGGCCCCTACCCGTACGTCTGGCTCGATGCGCTCACGCAGAAGGTCCGCGAGGGCGGCCGCGTCGTGAACGTCGCCGTCGTCGTCGCCACGGCGGTCAACGGCCAGGGGCGGCGGGAAGTGCTCGGCCTGGACTGCGGCGCGAGCGAGGACGGCGCCTTCTGGCTGAGCTTCCTGCGCGCGCTCGCGGCACGCGGGCTCGCCGGCGTGGAGCTCGTCGTCTCCGACGCCCATCAGGGCCTCAGGGACGCCATCGCCGCCGCCTTCACCGGCGCCGCCTGGCAGCGCTGCCGCACGCACTTCGCGCGGAACCTGCTCGCCCGCGTGCCCAAGAGCGCGCAGCCCTTCGTCGCGACGCTGGTCCGGAGCATCTTCGACCAGCCGTCCGCCGAGCACGTCCACCTGCAGCACGCGCGGGTCGTCGAGCAGCTCGCGCCGCGCTTCCCGGACGCCGCCCGCCTGCTCGCCGATGCCGCCGCGGAGGTCCTCGCCTTCACCGGCTTCCCGCAGCCGCACTGGCGGCAGATCCGCTCCAACAACCCGCAGGAACGGCTCAACATGGAGATCCGCCGCCGCACCGATGTCGTTGGCATCTTCCCCAACCGTGCGGCCGCGCTGCGCCTCGTCGGCGCCGTGCTCGCCGAACAGCACGACGAATGGCTCGTGGGCCGCCGCTACCTCGCGGAGGAGTCGCTCCGCCTCATCCCCGCGCACGCCGCACCGGACACCACCCACCCTCAAGGAACAGAACAGGAGGAGTCTCTCGAACCACTGCCCGTCGCCGTGTAGATCGCGGCTCTTACAGCGAGGATGCTGCTACGCACTTACACCACTTGACGGGACATGACC
>JADMII010000040.1 GCA_015478665.1 Dehalococcoidia bacterium | reverse complement strand
AGAGGACAAAATCACAGAACAGTTAGTGAGGACAGAATCTCGGAACACCAACACACGGAGCTTGTGACGATTGACACTAATCCTTCCGGCGTCTAGAATTCTCTCATCGGCCGGGCTTGCTGTGGAATTACCAAGATTTGCGCACGTTTACAGCCCACGACGTCTCCGGCGCCTCCAGCGCCCCCCTCGACAGCGGCCGCTGGCTGACGCTGGGGCAGGCCTGCCGGCTCCTCAACGTCGACGAGTCGACGCTCCGCCGCTGGGCCGACGCGGGCCAGGTGCGCACGTTCCGCACGCCGGGCGGCCATCGCCGCTTCGCCGAGGGCGACGTGCGGGAGATCATGCTCGGGCGTTCGCGCCAGGCGCCGTACACGGATGTCGGCGACCTCGCGACGAAGCGCATCCGCCGCCAGTTGACGCGGGGGCACGAGGACTGGTACGCGCACGTCGACCCGGCGCAGCGCGAGAAGCTGCGGCCGCTGGGACGCCGGCTGATGGGGCTGGTCGCGGCGTACGTCGCGCGGCGCGGCCGGCGGGCGGCGCTGCTCGAAGAGGCGCGGACGACCGGCGCCGAGTACGGGCTGGAGTTGGCGCGCGCGGGCATCTCGCTGACGCAGGCGATGCGCGGCTTCACCTTCTTCCGTCGCAGCCTCGACCAGTCGGCCAAGCAGGCGCTGGCGAAAACGGGCACGCCTGCCGCCGCCTCCATCGACGTCTGCGAGCAGATCATGGTGCTGGCGGATGAGGTGCTGCTGGGCATCGCCTGCGCGTACGACGCGGCGCTGCCGGCGGCCGACGCGAACCGGCACCGGAACGGACGCGCGGATGACGGCTGATCGCAGGGGGGCGCACAACGGGCGCATCGGCGCCTGGCGATTGTTCGACGTCGTGGCGACGTCGCTGACGTGGCGCGCTGCGTTCATCGGCGGCGGCATGCTGATGCCGCGGCGCGGTCCCGCGGACCCGGCGCGGCGGGCGGTCGACCCGGCGGCGGAGCTGCCCGACTCCTACCTGAGCGAGCGGGAGCAGCAGTACGCGATGCAGCGGGAACGGGCACGACGGAGCGTCGGCGCGGCGCAGCGGCGCGCGCGGGCGTAGGAGGATCATGGCGCTGTACCCGATCTTCGTGGAAACGGCGGGCCGTCGCGTCGTCGTCATCGGCGGCGGCCACGTCGGCGCGGAGAAGGTGCGCGGGCTGCTGGCCGGCGAAGCGGACATCACCGTCATCAGCCCCGAGCTGGTGCCGGAGCTGCGCGAGCACGTCGCGGCCGGGCGCATCCGCCACATCGCACGGGCGTACGAGGAGTCGGACCTCGACGGGGGCTACGAATTCGTCATGGTGGCGACCGACGACGGCGCGATCAACGCGGAAGTGGCGGCGGCGGGCAAGCGCCGGGGCATCTGGGTGAACGCGGCGGATGACCCGAAGCACTGCGACTTCATCCTGCCCGCGGTCGTGCGCAAGGGGAAGATCACGCTCGCCGCATCCACGTCCGGCACGAGCCCGGCGCTGGCGCGGCGCCTGCGGGAAGAGTTGGACGCCTACCTGACCGAGGACATGCCGGCGCTCGCGGACCTGCTCGCCGAGGTGCGGCAGGCGATGCGGGCGCGACGCATCAGGGTCGAGAGCGACACGTGGCAGGCGGCGATCGACGAGCCGCTGCGCCTGCTGCTGGCGCAGCGCAAGTACGTCCAGGCGCGGGCACGGCTCATCGAGCGGCTGGGCATCGACCTGCCGCCGATCGCGACGGAAGACGAGTCGTCCGTGCGTGCGCAGAGCGGAGCGTAGGCGTGCAGATCTCGCTCGTCGGCATCTCGCACAAGACGGCGCCGGTGGCGGTGCGCGAGCACTTCGCGCTGGGCGCGGCGGAGTTGCCACTGGCGCTGGCGCGGCTGGGGGAACGCTACGCCGGCGCGGCTGTGCTCTCGACCTGCAACCGGACGGAGGTGTACGTCGCCGGCCCGCGCGGCATCGGCGACCCGCGCGCGGTGGTGGCGCTGCTGAGCGAGATCAAGGGTGAGCCGCCGGTGGAAGGCGCGCCGTTCTTCGCGCTGTCCGGCAAGGAGGCGACGCGGCACCTCTTCCGCGTCGCCGCCGGCATCGAATCGATGGTGATCGGCGAATCGGAGATCCTCGGGCAGGTGAGGGCGGCATTCGCGGCGTCGACGGTCGCGGGGACGCAGAGCGTGGCGCTCTCGAAGCTGTTCCACAGCGCGATCCGGGTGGGGCGGCGGGCGCGCAGCCAGACACACATCGGCCGCTACGCCGTGTCGGTGAGCTCGACGGCGGTCTCGCTGGCGCGGGCCACGCTGGGGGCGATCGACGGCGCCGTGGTGCTCGTCGTGAGCGCCGGCGAGGCGGGGAAGCTGACGGCGCGGAGCCTGCGAGAAAGCGGCGTTGCGACGATGCGGGTGACGAACCGCAACGCCGAGCGGGCGCGCGAGCTGGCGGCGGACCTCGGGGCGGAGGCGGTACCGTTCGACGATCTCGAGGCGCAGGTGGCGCGGGCGGACATCGTCATCACGTCGACAGCGTCGCCGCAGTTCGTGATCGACCGGCCGCTGGTCGCGCGGCTGATGGCGGCGCGCCGGACCCGGCCGCTGCTGCTGATCGACATCGCCGTGCCGCGCGACATCGACCCGGCCGTGCGGGAGGTGGCGGGCGTACACCTGTACGACATCGATGGCCTGCAGGGCATCGCTCAGGCGAACGTGAACCTGCGCCGGAAGGAACTGGCGCAGGTCGAGGCGATCGTCGAGGACGCCGTCGCCCGGTTCGGCGACTGGCTGCACACGCTCGAGGTCGTGCCGACGGTGTCGGCGCTGCGGGCGCAGGCGGAAGCGGTGCGCCTGGCGGAGCTCGAGCGGACGCTCCCGAAGACGAAGATGAGCGCGGCGGATCGCAGGCGCGTCGAGGCGATGACGGCGGCGCTGGTGAAGAAGCTGCTGCACCGGCCGATCGCCACGCTGAAGACCGGGGGCGAAGGCGAACGCTACGTCGAGGCGACGCGGGCGCTGTTCGGTCTCGACGACGAGACGGGCGAGTAACACCCCCCGGCCTCCGCACTGTGGCGAAGAAGGGGAGATGGGCAGGGAACCGCAGGTGTCGCCGGTGAACGCAGATGGCCCTGGCGCGATCGGGGGAACTGGCCGCAGATACGTGATCGGCGCGCGCGGCAGCAGGCTGGCGCTGCGCCAGGTGGAACTGGTGCAGGCGGCGCTGCGCCGCCTCGCGCCCGACGTCGACATCGTCGTGCGCGAGATCCGGACCGAAGGCGACCGGTCGTCGGCGCCGCTGAGCGCCATCGGCGGCCTGGGCGTATTCACGAAGGCGATCGAGGACGCGCTGCTGGCGGGCGAGATCGACATCGCCGTGCACAGCCTGAAGGACCTGCCGACGGAGCTGGCGCCGGGGCTGGCGATCGCCGCCGTGCCGCCGCGGGAAGACGTCCGCGATGCGCTGGTGAGCCGCGGCGATGCGACGCTCGCCGAGCTGCGAGCCGGCGCGCGCATCGGCACGGGCGCCGGGCGGCGGGCGGTGCAGCTACGACGGCTGCGGCCGGAAGTCGAGCCGGCGGAGGTGCGGGGGAACGTCGACACACGGATCCGGAAGGTCGACGAGGGGGCGTACGATGGCGTGCTGCTCGCCATGGCGGGGTTGGCGCGCCTGAGCCTCACCGCGCGCGCGAGCGAGATCTTCCCGGTCGAGGCGATCCTGCCGGCGGTCGGCCAGGGCGCGTTGGGCGTCGAGGTGCGCGCGGACGATGCCGGCGCCAGGGCGCTCGTCGGCGGAATCGACGACGCCAGGACGCGGGCGGCGGTCGAGGCGGAGCGCGCGTTCCTGCGGCGGCTGGGCGGCGGCTGCCGCCTTCCCGTCGCGGCGCACGCCTGCATCGAACGAGGGGAGCTGCGGTTGCGCGGCATGATCGCGGCGGCCGACGATGCGCCGGACGCGACGCCGGCCCGGCTCTTCGAAGGAGAGGCGCGCGGCGCGATCGGCGAGCCGGAGGCGCTCGGCACGCGGCTCGCGGACGACTTGCTGGCCCTCGGCGCGCGCGCGTTCGTCGACGTCGCGGCTGCGGCGAACGAGGCCGGCGGCCGGCCGCGGCGGCCGGCGCCGTAATGCGGACGGGCGAAGCGGACGGCGTTCAGGGAGGGAGCGAGCGGATGGCCGAGGTCCGGCGGCGGGCGGATGGCGACGCATAACAGGCGCGACGCTCAACCTGCGGGCGGGCGCGTGTCACTCGTCGGCGCCGGGCCGGGCGACCCGGAGCTGATCACGGTCGGCGGCGCGGCGCGGCTCGCCGAGGCGGATGTCGTCGTGTACGACCGGCTGGCGAACCCGCGTCTGCTCGCGCTCGCGCCGGCGACGGCCGAGATGGTGTACGTGGGCAAGATGCCGGATCGCCACACCCTGCGGCAGGAGGAGATCAACGCGCTGCTCGTCGAGTGCGCGCGCGAGGGCAAGCGCGTCGTGCGGCTGAAGGGCGGGGACCCGTTCGTCTTCGGGCGCGGCGGCGAGGAGGCCGAAGCGCTCGTCGCGGCGCAGGTGCCGTTCGACGTCGTCCCCGGCGTGACGTCGGCGATCGCGGCGCCAGCCTGGGCGGGCATCCCGGTGACGCACCGCGCGCTGTCGTCGTCGTTCGCGGTGGTCACGGGGCACGAAGATCCGACGAAGGACGACAGCAGCATCGACTGGGCGAAGCTGGCGACGGGCGTCGACACGCTCGTCTTGCTGATGGGGACAGCGCGGCTTGCGGAGATCGCGCAGCAGCTCGTCGAGCACGGCCGCGCGGCGTCGACGCCGGCCGCCGTCATCGAGTGGGGGACGCTGCCGCGACAGCGCGTGGCCGCCGGCCGGCTGCAGGACATCGCGTCTGTCGCGCGCGATGCGGGCATCGGGTCGCCAGCGGTGACGGTCGTCGGTGAGGTTGCGGCGTTGCGGCCGGAACTGCGCTGGTCCGACACGCGGCCGCTGTCCGGCGCGCGCGTGCTCGTGACGCGCACGCGGCAGCAGGCGAGCGACCTCTCGCGGGCGCTGGCGCGCGAGGGCGCGGAGGCGGTCGAGCTGCCGACGATCGAGATCATCGCGCAGGCCGACCCGGCGGAGGTCGAAGCGGCGATCGCCGGCTTGCGGACGTCGGCGTACGGTTGGTGCGTGTTCACGAGCGCCAACGCCGTCGGGCTGTTCTGCGGGCATCTGCGCGATGCCGCGCTCGACGCGCGCGCCTTCGGACGGGCGCAGATCGCCGCGATCGGGCCGGGGACGGCGGATGCGCTGGCGCGCGAGGGTCTGCGCGCGGACGTCGTGCCGGAGCGATTCATCGCCGAGGGGCTGATCGAGGCCTTCGGCGCTCGCGTGATGCGCGGCCAGCGCGTGCTGCTGCCGCGCGCGGCGGACGCGCGCGAGGCGCTCGTCGGCGCGCTCTTCGGGATGGGCGCGGGCGTCGACGAGCTGACGCTGTACCGTTCCGCCGTGCCACGCGACGCCGATGCCGAGGGCCTGCGTCGCCTGCGCGTCGGCGAGATCGACATCGCCACATTCGCCAGCTCGTCGTCCGTGAGGAATCTCGTTGAGATGCTCGAGGGCGATGTGGCGCCGCTGCGCCGGCTGCGGATCGCGGCGATCGGCCCGGTGACGGCGCAGGCGGTGCGCGATGCCGGCCTGGAACCGGCGGTGGTGGCGGCGACGCATACCGTCGCCGGGCTGGTGGCGGCGTTGGTCGCCGACGCAGCAACGAGCAGGCCGCCAGCGCCCTGATACACGCCGGCGCGTCCGTCCCGGGGCGCCGGGTCTTCGGTCGAAGGCCAGCGCTCGCGTCGGCGCGCCGGTGGACACGCGGCGGCTGCTTCGAGTACAACACAACCACATGGTCCTCGAACGGAAGCTGGTGCTGGACGACCACGACCTGTACTGCCCGGTGCGCGCGACGCTGGCGCTCCTCGGCCAGAAGTGGGTGCCGCACATCATCCACGAGCTGATGAGCGGCAAGCGGCGCTTCAACGAGCTCGCCCACAACGTCGGTGGCTGCAACTCGCGCACGCTCCGCGATCGGCTGAAGAACCTCGAGCAGCTCGACATCGTCGAGCGCACGATCGTCGCCGTCATGCCGCCGTGGGTGGAGTACGAGCTGACGCCGAAGGGCGCGCAGCTCGGCGCGGCGCTGCTCTCGCTCGAACAGTGGGGCGAGGCCTACATGAAGACGCCCTGCATCGACTAGCGGTCCTTCGGCCCGGCCTGCAGCGACTCGAGCATCTTCCGGGAGGACGCGGCGATCTCGTCGACGGCGCGATCGAACGCCTCGGTGTTGCGCCGCGACGGCTGGCGGTAGCCGCTGACCTTCCGCACGAACTGCAGCGCCGCGGCGCGCACGTCGTGGTCAGTCGCCGGCTCGTCGCCCCGCAGCGTCTTGATGCTCCGGCACATCGGCCGCCTCCTTCTCACGCTCGAAGATCACCGTACCAAGCCGGCGCGTCCTGCGCTCGTCTCAGCCGCCACCGCGCGCCCAAGGTCGCGATTTCGACGCCGTCTACATCGGCGGCTTGCCGGCGACAGCACGGTATGCGGTCGCGGCCAAAATTGGGGATTCATATCGGCGCGGTTGAGGACGAGCGCTGTCGGCTCTACATCAATGATGTGTGGATTAGGTTGAGGATCCTGTACTGAAAGGTCCGGTCGTTCCGGTAGCCGTATCCCCTTCGCTTCAGCGTCTTCACCCGGTTGTGCTTGCCCTCGACGACCGCATTCGTGATCGGGTAGCGCCAGTAGTTCAGCGTCTCGGTGCGCCAGCGCCGCAGGGTCCGCGCCGTCCGTTCGAAGGGCGCCAGACCGCACGACGCCGCGTCCTCGATCCAGGCGGCGAGCGCTCTGCCGGCGGCGGCGCCAGTCGGTGCACGGTAGATGCCGCGAAGCTCCTCCTTCAGCCTCCAGGCGGCTGCCAGGCGTGCGTCGGCCCGCAGCGCACGGGCGAGTTGCTGTTGCTCGACCCGGTGCAATCGCTCGACCCCGCGCTGGAGCAGCCACGCGGTGTTGCCCTGACGTCGGGTCTCGCCGTGGACTTCGTGGAGCGCCCGCGCGGCGAGTGCGATCACGTGAAATTTGTCGGCGACGATCGCGGCATCGGGCAGTACCAGCTGCACCGCCTGCCGCTCCATCTCCGAGAGATCGATGCACACCGCCCGCACCGTCGCCCGGTCGGCATGCCGCTCGAGCATGCGCTGGACGTCCGCCTTCCGCTCGCTGCCGATCACCGCAATCGGCGTGCGCGTCTCGAGATCCCAGAGACCGGTCCACATCGCGCCCGGTCGTCGCACACAGAAGCCATCCAGGCCGATGAGCACGTGGGGCGCGAGTGGCACAGCCGGCGAGAGGTGACCTTCCAGCCAGCTCCGCTGCACGAGACCCTCGCTGACGCCGTGCCGCTGGGCAACCGTGCGCACGGTCGTCTCCTCCGCCTCGGCACCGATCATCGTACGCAGCCGGCCCGTCGTGCGTCGTCGTCGTCCGCATGCCGGGTCGGGCTCGGTGAAGACGTACCGACAACGACGGCATGTGAACCGTCGTTTCCAGAGCAGAATCCAGACCTGCTTCCCCCAGAGCTGCGCGTCACGCTTGTACTGGCGGTGGACCTGATGACCTGCCATGTCGACTGATCGCATCGTGGGCATATCGCCTCGGTGGCGGCGTACTGCGCCACCACCTCGATCGCAGCGTCGCTCTCGCGCACGCCCCAGACCGCCAAGCCTGGGAGCCGCAACTGCACCGTGATAGCCTGATCTTGCACCTGGTCTCCTTCCTGTCGCTGACGTGTCTTTCATCAGCTCCAAGCTACAGGAACCCCAGGTGCTTTCTGTTCACTCTCCTTCCCTGTATCCACACTCAAGAGCGTAGAACCCATCTCCTGACGCCCTGTTGAAGTTCTGAGACTTTGACCGCTAAGTGTTCCGAGACTTTGTCCGCTGC
>JADMII010000011.1 GCA_015478665.1 Dehalococcoidia bacterium | reverse complement strand
AAGACGATGCCGCCCTTCGACGTGCCGTCGAGCTTCGTCAGGCAGAGCGCCGTAATCGGCACGACCTCGGCGAAGGCCTTCGCCTGCACGAGCGCGTTCTGGCCGGTCGTGGCGTCGAGCACGAGCAGCACTTCGTCCGGCCCTTCGGGCAGCTTGCGCTCGATGATGCGGCGGATCTTCCCCAGCTCCTCCATCAGGTTGAACTTGGTATGCAGGCGGCCCGCCGTATCGATCAGCACAACGTCCGCCTGCCGGCTCTCGGCGGCGCTCATCGCGTCGAACACGACCGCGCCGGGGTCGGCGCCCTGCTTGTGTGCGACGACCTCGGCACCGACGACATCGCCCCAACTCTTGATCTGCTCGATGGCGGCGGCGCGGAAGGTGTCGCCGGCGGCGATCACCACCTTCTGGTCGTCCTCGCGATACGACTGCGCGAGTTTGGCGATGCTCGTCGTCTTGCCGGTGCCGTTGACACCGACGACGAGGATTACCTGAGGCCGCCCCGCCGGCGGCGGCTCTTCATCGCCCCAGATGCGCCCCTTCTCGCGCCCGGTCTCCAGGACTTCGACGAGCACATCCTTCAGGCACTGGCGCACCTCCTCGCCGTCCTTGATGCGCTCCTTCTCGACGCGCTTCTGCACCTCGCCGAGGATCTTCTGCGTCGTCGAGACGCCGCTGTCGGCGCCGATCAGCAGCTCTTCCAGCTCGTCCCAGAGCTCGTCGTCGATCTTGCCGCGATCGAAGAGGCCGGAGATGCCGCTGAACCACCCCTTGCGGCTGCGTTCGAGGGCGCGCTCGGTCTTTTCGTCGGTCTCTTTGGTGCGCTTGAAGATACGGAGCAGCGGGGGAGCCTCCTTCTCGGGTGCGGGTCAGGCGGCATTGTAACGCGCCCCGCGCGGGTGATGGTCGCTGGTCGGCGCCTCGGCGGTCACCGGTGCGGCAGCCGGCATCTGCCCGAGGACGCGGCGAGCTGACGCCGGCCGCTGTGGGTC
The DNA here is from genome assembly GCA_015478665.1 of Dehalococcoidia bacterium. Classification (GTDB taxonomy): domain Bacteria; phylum Chloroflexota; class Dehalococcoidia; order DSTF01; family JACRBR01; genus JADMII01. The sequence goes on along the minus strand of JADMII010000011.1, from coordinate 88,173 downwards.
ACGGACACATCCTCCGACTGACCACCACGTGCGCCGTGCCTGCCGCGTTGAACTATGCGCGCGCGGCGCCGACCAACTCCCGCACGTCCGCCACCCCCTCCGCGCGCATGTAGGCCTCGATGCCCTCCAGCACGTCGAGCGGCGCCCGCGGGTTGCGGAAGGTCGCCGTCCCCACCTGCACCGCCGTCGCGCCGGCCAGCAGGAACTCGACCGCATCGATGCCGTCGACGATGCCGCCGCAGCCGATGATCGGCACGCTCACCGCCGACGCCACCTGCCACACCATGCGCAGCGCCACGGGCTTGATCGCCGGCCCCGAGAGCCCGGCGAAGGTGCGGGTGATGTTCGGCCGCCGCGCCCGCGCGTCGATGGACATCGCCTGCAGGGTGTTGACGACGCAGAGGGCGTCGGCGCCGGCATCGACGACGGCGCGCGCGATGGCGGCGATGTCGCCGACGTTCGGCGTCAGCTTGACGATCACGGGCAGCGTGCAGGCCCGGACGACGGACGCCGTCACTGCCGCCGCCGTCGCCGCGTCCTGCCCGAACTCCATGCCGCCACGCCGGGCGTTCGGGCTGCTGATGTTCAGCTCCAGCCCGGCGATGCCGGCGACGCCTTCGAGCCGGGCGGCGCAGGCGCCGTACTCATCGACGGCGGCGCCGAGGATGCTAACGACGACGGGCACGCGCCAGCGCGACCACGCGGGCGCCAGGTCGCGCAGCAGCTTGTCGATGCCGATATTCTGCAGCCCGATCGAGTTCAGCATCCCGGCCGGCGTCTCGTCGATGCGGCGGCCGGGCGGGCTGCCGGCATGCGGCCGCAGCGTCGTCGTCTTGCTGACGATCGCACCGAGGCGCTGGATGTCGAAGACCTTCGCGTACTCGACGCCGTAGCTGAAGGTGCCGGAGGCGGCCATCACCGGGTTCGCCAGCACGAGCGAGTGCTTGCCGGACGCCAGTTCGACGGAGAGCTGCAGGGCGTCGGCGGATGGGGACGGCATCGTCGCCGAGTATAGCGTCGGCCGCCTCGCCGCTGAAGCGGCGGCGCCTGCTACTGTGGAAGTGCGGCGCAGCGCCGCAGCCATCCTGACGTTGCGCTCCCGGGAGGAGTTATGAGCCGCAAAGAACTCGAAGCGCTGATCGCCGTCCTCCAGCAGCAGCTGGCGCAGGGCCAGGACGGGGTCGTCGTCGGCAGCTGGCAGATCGTCTTCAACCGCGACGACGGCGCCTTCCGGTTCGAGAAGTGCGAGCTCGGCGCCTACTGCGAGGAGCGACCGAGCGTCGTCGCCCTCGACGGCAAGGTGCTCGACCGCGGCGGCCCGCTGCTCGGCTGAGCCTTCGGCCGTCTCCTCCCTCGTCCGCCGGCGCCCGCCGGGACCGGGCAGGCGCCGCCACCGTGACCGCACATGCTCGACGTACGAGCGTTCTTCGCGCAGATGTTTCTCTTCCGACCGCCCGACACCCATCCAGACCGGCCCGCCGGCGTCCGATGTTACCGGTGAGACCGGTGGGGTCTGCCGTGTGGGGTGGATACGGGAGAGGTTTCGATGCCGCGGACTCGTCCCTTCGCGCGCCGCGACGGCGGCCAGATCCTGATCGCCACGGCGCTGCTGATCCCGGTGCTGCTGGGCATGGCCGCGCTCGCCGTCGACATCGGCGCCTACGCCGACGACAAGCGCAATCTCCAGAACGCGGCCGACGCCATCGCCCTCGCGGCGGCGAGCGAGATGTGCACGCCGAACCCGGCCGACTGCTCGAACACGACGGCGGCGCGCGCGACGGCGATCACGTATGCGAGCAAGAACAGCGTCGCGTTCGATGCGACGAACGACCTGACCTTCCTCGGCGGCAACAGCGCGCCCAAAGTACGCGTCGCCCTGTCGAAAGGGCACACCTTCGCCTTCGCGCGCATCTTCGGCGTGAACAGCCGCGACGTCGGCGTCGCCGCGGCGGCCGTGAAGGTGTCGCCGGGGAGCCTGTCCGGGCTGATGCCGTGGGGCGTCACCCAGGACACCATCGATGCGGTGAGCAGCGGGGACCTGACGACGATCAAGAACGGCGCCGGTAGCAGCACGACGGGGAACTTCGGCATCATCGCCTACGACGGCACGGGCGCGAGCGTCTACAAGGACACGATCGAGCGCGGCAGCCAGGGGTCGGTGTGCTCCCAGGGCACGGCGAACTGCGTGCCGACTGCGGATCAGTGCCCGCCGGCCGATGTCGACATGTGCTACACGAAGCCAGGCAACGTCGTCGGTCCGACGGACAGCGGCGTCGCCGACCGCATCGCCAACACGTCGTCGGCCTGCAGCAGCTTCAGCGACGCCTTCTCGCCGGTAAGTGCGAGCGCCAACGAGAGCCAGTCGTCCGAGCTCGCACTCGCTGGCGCGTACCGCAGGGCCGCCGGGCGCCTGTTCTCGCCGGCGGTCGCCCCCAATGCGAAACAGCCGACGTCGACGCCGACGCCGCCGTCTACGCCCTCGAGCGGCGGCATGTACGCGCTCAACCCGAACTGCAACCCGTGGGCCGGCCCGGGCGCCTGCCCGAAGCCTGACGACGGCGTGACGCCCTGCAGCCGCCGCGTCATCGTCATCCCGATCATCGACCAGCTGCCGAACGGCCGAAAAGAAGTGACGATCCTCGGCTTCGCGATGTTCTTCCTCGAAGGGTCGAGCGGCGGCGTCGTCAGCGGCCGCTTCGTCCAGGCGGATGTCAACTTCGGCTCGCTCGCCGGCGTCTACAACCCGAGCTCGACACTCCAGTACGCGAAGCTGGTGGAGTAGCGCCAGGGCGTCCCGCCCATCGGGCGCGCCTCTCTGCTGAAATCTCAGGCTTCGGCCGACGTGCCCTACGGAATCGCGTGCGGCCGTTCGATGTTAGTCATAGCGACACATGAAGCTCCGGTGCCGGAGGGGTGGTTGGCGCCGGTCGTTCTCGTTTTCACGAGGAGGATCGTATGCGCCCGTTCCGTCGTCTCTTTCGGCCCGAGCGCGGGCAGGTACTGATCGCGCTCGCCCTGATGGCGCCAATGCTGCTGGCGATGGCCGGCCTGGCGATCGATATCGGCAGCTACGCCGACGACAAGCGCAACCTGCAGAACGCGGCGGACGCCATCGCGCTCGCGGCTGCGCAGCGGCTCTGCACGCCGGACCCGGCGGACTGCTCGAACGCGACGAACGCGACGGCGACGGCGCAGAGTTACGCCGCGAAGAACAACATCGACTGGGCCGACGTCACGCTCTCGTTCGATAACCTTGCCGTGACGCCGAGCGGCAACCCGACCGCCCGCGTCGCGATCGCCCGGAACCACGCCTTCGCCTTCATGCGGGTCGTCGGCATCAACTCGAAGGGCGTTGGCGTGAAGGCCGGCGCGATCAAGACGTCCCCCGGCGGCATGAGCGGGCTCACCCCGTTTGGCGTGACCGCGCTGCCAGCGCCGGGTACGGTCGTCGACCTGAAGTTCGACTCGGGCGGCGGCTGCCAGTCGCTCGCCGCGGGCAACTGCGGCTCGATGCAGTTCGACAAGAGCCAGGGCGGCTGCACGGGCAACGGCGCCGCCCTCTACGAGTGCACGATCGAGCAGGGCGCCACATCGATCGTCTGCGCCCAGCCGGCGAGCGGCTGCCAGACGACGAGCAACATCTGCGCGACGTACGATACCTGTCCGCCGCAGACGGGGAACCTTGTCGGCAGCACGCGCACGGGCATCCAGTTCCTCCTCGACAACACGAGCACGAACTGCGACTCGTTCGGCGAGGCATTCTCCGGGGCCGGCCCCGTCTATACGATGAACCCGGACTGCAACCCGTGGCAGGGGCCGGCCGCCTGCACGCGGCCGGTGAACTTCAGCAACCCGCAGCAGTGCAGCAGGCGCGTGATCATCATCCCGGTGGTCGATGGCTTCCCGAACGGCAACTCGAACCAGGCCACGATCCTGAGCTTCGCCCTGTTCTGGCTCAACGGGTTCGCGAACGGCGGCTGCACGACCGGCAACAGCTGCACCGTCCAGGCGACGTACGTGAAGTCCGATGTGACGGTCAACGCGCTCGCCGGCGTGTATGACGCCAAGGCCTCCATCCATTTTACCAAGCTGGTCGAGTGAGCGGCTGAGGCGTAGGTCTGACAGCCAGGGGAGAGGCGAGGGCGACATGGCGGCGATGGCGGGCACGCACGACATCCCGAAACGCCACGCGTGCCGGCAACAACCCCGAACTGGCCGCCACGAGCATCACCGAGCGCGAGAACGCCTCCGGCGGACGCCGCCACCGCGCCGCGCCGCCCCCAGATGGCGAACACGAGGCGCTCCCGTTCCCTCGGCTCAGAGCCGTCGCGATCCGGCGGGCAGACGTTCGTAGCGAAGCGTCAGCTCGCCTGCTCTCGGGCGACCGCCTCTTCGTGGCGCGCGACGAGGCGCTCAGCGAGCTGCATGCCGTAGTAGCACGGGATCGAAAGCAGGAGGATCGGGACGCCGACGATGATGCCCTTCACGCCGACGAGCATGATAAAGAGCCCGAAGGAGATGCTCAGGCCCATGCCGAGCACCGCGAGGATGCGGATGATAGCGATGTACGCGGGTACCTGCCGGACCGGCGCCTCCTCGGGGCTTAGCGCGTCGGACTCGTCGTCGGCGAGGAATTCTTCGGCTTCCTCGTCGAACTCGAGCTCCGCCTCTGCTTCCGCGGGCACGGCGTCGGTGAGCTGACCCATAACGAATCCATGGTAGCCCGGCGGCCGGGCGTGATGGAAGCGGGTGTACTGGCGGCGGAGCGGCTCGCGGCGATCCAACACCAACTTCGGCCGCACGGACGTGCGGATGGAGTGGAGCGCGGCGCAGCGCGCCTCCTCCGCTGCTGGGCGTCACGCACGGCCCTGGCGCCGGTGCCGGCGGCGTCTCAGCGCCGCCTTACGCTAACCTTCGGGCGCCCCGGCGGCCGCCTTCTTGTCGGCGGCGCGCTTGAGCATGAAGTAGCTGCTCTCCGGCCTTTGGAGTGGGAGTACGCCGGTCAGCTCCCAGCCGTCCTCGCCGAGCTTGTCGAGGAAGCTGCGCACGAACCCGGTCCGATGCTCGCCGCTCTGGCGAATGTACTCCACGCCCTCCGATGAAATCCTGCCCCTGAAATCCACGTACACGACCTTGTACTGCCATGCGTCCATGATCTTCTCCTTGACATGGGCGCTGAACGACAGCCGCACGGACTCCCGGCGACAGGGCCACGTCTAGTGTGGCAGATCCGGCGAGGCCTGATCCGGTGGAGCGATTGAGGTTTTCGTAGCGCGCGGACGACGCAGGATGTTGGGATGACCAACCGCCGCCCGAACGCGCATCAGGCGAGCGAGATGCCGCCGTCGATGAGAACCGTCTGGCCGGTGACGAGGTCGGCGCCTTCGACGAGGCTCAGCACGAGCTGCGAGACGGTCTCCGGCGTGCAGACTGCCCGGAGCGGCGCGCGCCGCTCCTGCTGCGCCTTGCCCGCTTCGAAGGCCTGCTCGCCGAGCCCCCGCCGCAGCCAGCGCGTGTCGATGAAGCCGGGCGCGACGCAGTTGACGCGGATCTCCGGGCCGAGCACGCGCGCGAGGCCCATCGTCATGTTGATCACGGCTGCCTTCGAGGCGGCGTACGCCATCGAGCTGCCGAACGCGCGGAGGCCGGCGACGGAGGCGATGTTGACGATGGCGCCGCCGCCCGACGCCCGGATCGCCTTCGACGCCGCCCGGCAGCAGAAGAAGACGCCCTTGACGTTGACGGCGTAGATGTCGTCCCAGTACTCCTCCTTCATGCCGTCGAGGTCCTCGAAGGCGACGAAGTGGGTGGTGGCGGCGTTGTTCACCAGCACGTGCAGCCCGCCGAAGGCGTCGACGGCCTGCCGCACCATGGCCTGCACCTCGTCGTCCTTCGAGACGTCGCATTTCACGAGGAGTCCGCGCGCGCCCGTCTCTTCGACGAGCCGCAGCGCCTCGCGGGCGTCGTCCCCGGAGCGTGAGTAGTTGACGACGACGTTCGCGCCGCGCCGCGCGAGGTCGAGCGCTGTCGCGCGCCCGACGCCGACCGCGGAGCCGGTGACGATCGCCGTCTTACCTCGCACGTCCATGTGGATGCTCCCTCCGACGCAACCGTCGTCGGGACTGTAGTGCCGACTCGCGGCGCAGGCAAGCGAGGGTGGGCGGCCTGCGCCGTCTAGGCGACCTGCGAGAGGAAATTCGCGTACATGCGCAGGCCCATCGCCGCCGACTTCTCCGGGTGGAACTGCGTGGCGATGACGTTGTCGCGCGCCAGCACCGACGCGAATGTGCGCCCGTACGCCGTTTCGCCGATGACGACGGAGTGGTCGACGGGCTCCGGCGCATAGCTGTGGACGAAGTAGAAGTAGCTGTCGTCCGGGATGCCCTCGAAGATCGGGTGCGGCGACGTCTGCCGCACCTGGTTCCAGCCCATGTGCGGCACCTTCTGGCCCGCCGGCAGCCGGCGCACGCGTCCTTCGATGACGCCGAGGCACTCGTGCTCGCCGCCCTCCTCGCTGACGGAGAGCAGCGCCTGCTGCCCCATGCAGACGCCGAAGAACGGCCGGCCGGAGGCGATGTACTCCTTCACCGGCTCCGCCATCCGGCGGAGGCGCAGGTTGCGCATCGTGTCGGCGGCGGCGCCGACGCCGGGGAGGATGACGGCGGCGGCGTCCTGCACGTCGTGCGGGTCGGCCGTCACGGTCGGCTCGAAGCCGACGTGCGCGACAGCGCGCGCGACGCTGCGCAGATTCCCGGCGCCATAGTCGATGATCACGATCTTCGGCTTCATCGGGAGCAGTGTAACAAGAGCAGACGAACGCGTATCGGCTTCCTCGCCGCTGGTAGAATTCCCGTATGACGACGCAGACGGAGAACCGCGCCTACCAGCGCGACAAGCTGCGCGCCGAGGAGTTGCGCAGCCAGATCGCCTACCACGAGCATCGCTACTTCGTGCTCGACCAGCCGGAGATCTCCGACGCGCAGTTCGATGCGCTGATGCAGGAGCTGCGCGCGATCGAGGCGGCGCACCCGGAGCTGATCACGCCGGACTCGCCGACGCAGCGCGTCTCCGGCACGCCCGTCGAGACGTTCGGCATCGTCGAGCACCGCGTGCCGCTGCTGTCGCTCGCGAACGCCTTCAGTGGCGATGACCTGCGCGCGTGGCACCGCCGCACGAGCGGCCTGCTGGAGCGCGAGCAGTTTTCGATGGTCTGCGAGCCGAAGATCGACGGCCTCGCGGTCGCCCTGGTGTATGAGGGCGGCAAGCTGACGACGGCGGCGACGCGCGGCGACGGCATGCGCGGCGAAAACATCACCCGGAACGTCCGCACGATCCGCTCCGTCCCGCGCGCGCTCGATGCAGCCAGACTGCCGGCGCGCTTTGAGGTGCGCGGCGAGATCTACATGACGAAGAGCGGCTTCGAGAAGCTCAACTTCGAGCGCGGCGAGGCAGGACTGCCGCTCTTCGCGAGCCCGCGCAACTCCGCTGCCGGCTCCGTGCGGCAGCTCGACCCGAAGGTGACAGCGTCGCGGCCGCTCGACGCGTTCCTCTACCAGCTCGGCTGGCAGGAGGGCGGTACGACGCCGGCCACGCACCACGAGGTGCTCGGCTGGCTCTCGGCGCTCGGCTTCCGCGTCAACCCCCAGATCCGCCGCTTCGAGTCGATCGACGAGGTGGTCGCGTTCTGCGAAGGCTGGACCGGGCGCCGCGAGACACTCGACTACGAGATCGACGGCATCGTCATCAAGGTCGATGCGCTTGCCTACCAGCGCCAGCTCGGCGCCGTCGGCCGCGAGCCCCGCTGGGCGATCGCGTACAAGTTCCCGCCGACACAGGCGACGACGAAGCTGCTGCGCATCGACGTCAACGTCGGCCGCACCGGCTCGCTCAACCCGTTCGCCGTGCTCGAGCCCGTGAAGATCGCCGGCGCCACGGTCTCGCTGGCGACGCTGCACAACGAAGACGACATCCGCCGCAAGGACATCCGCGCCGGCGACACGGTGATCGTGCAGCGCGCCGGCGACGTCATCCCGCAGGTCGTCGGGCCGGTGCTCAGCAAGCGCACCGGCAAGGAGCGAACGTTCCGCATGCCGAAGACCTGCCCCGCCTGCAAGACGCCCGTCGCGCGCGTCGAGGGCGAGGCGATGTACTATTGCCCGAACCGCCAGTGCCCGGCGCAGCGCTTCCGGCTGCTCGAACACTTCGTCGGGCGCGGCGCCATGGACATCGATGGCATCGGCGAATCGCTGGCCCATCAGCTCATGCGCGCCGGGCTGGTGAGGGACGGCGCCGACCTCTATCGTCTCCATGAACATCGCGACGAGCTCCTGCAGCTCGAGCGCCTGGCGCAGAAGAGCGTCGACCGCCTGCTCGCATCCATTGAGGCGAGCAAGCAGCGGCCGCTGGCGCAGGTGGTCTTCGCGCTCGGCATCCGCCACGTCGGCGGCGAGATGGCGTCGCTGCTGGCGAACCACTTCGGCGGCATGCAGGCGCTGATGGATGCTTCGGCGGCGGAGATCAGTGCGATCGGCGGTGTCGGTATGACGATCGCCGAGAGCGTGCGCGCGTTCTTCTCGCTCGACGAGAACCGCCGGATCATCGAGAAGCTGCGCGCTGCCGGCGTCAACCTCCGCGAGGAGTCAGGCGGCGCGCGCGAGGGATCGCTGAGCGGCATGACGTTCGTGATCACGGGGCACCTCGAGCGGCTCTCGCGCGATGCCGCCGAGGCGCTGATCAAGCGCAACGGCGGCACCGCCGGTTCGAGCGTGACGAAGAAGACGACCTACCTCGTCGTCGGGTCGGAGCCCGGATCGAAGCTGGCAAAGGCGCAACAGTGGGGCACGGAGGTGCTCGACGAGCCGGCGTTCGTCGCGCTCCTCGAAGACCGCGGCGTGGCGCTCGGCCAGGGCCGGGACGCCGAGGATGCGAGGACGCGCGCGGCCGACCGCCGCGATCGCCGGGAATAGGGAGGAGAAGGAAGCATGTCGAAGATCCGTGAGGTCGCCGAGCGCATGTGGAGTGGCGAGACGGCAGCGGCCGAGGCGCACCCGGTGCACGCGCGCTACCCGGAGGGCGACGAGATCCTCGACGGCGTGCTGTTCTACAAGGGCCTCGCGACGGCGAACACGATCGACACCGGCGACGGCCTCGTGATGCTCGACACCGGCGCGATCAACGACGCGAAGCCGCTCCACGACGCGGTGCGGGCGTGGCGCGCCGATGCGCCGCTCGCCGCCGCGGTCTTCTCGCACCATCACGTCGACCACATCTTCGGCGTGGGTGCCTTCGAGGAGGAGGCGGAGGAGCGGCGCTGGCCGCGGCCGGTCGTCTACGGGCACGAGGGCCTCGGGCCGAACTTCGACCGCTATAAGAAGACGCAGGGCTGGAACGCCGCCATCAACATCCGCCAGTTCGCGCTGCCCATCGAACGCTTCCGCTGGTTCAACGAGTATCGCTACCCGGACGTCACGTACGGCGAGCGGATGACCTTCCGGCGCGGTGCGCTGACATTCGAGCTGCACCACGGGCGCGGCGAGACGGACGACGCGACGTGGACCTGGGTGCCGGAACGACGCCTGCTCTTCCCCGGCGACCTGTTCATCTGGGCGGCCCCGAACGCCGGCAATCCGCAGAAGGTGCAGCGCTTCGCCGGCGAGTGGGCGGCGGCGCTGCGCGAGATGGCCTCGCTTGACGCCGACGCGCTGCTGCCCGGACACGGGATGCCGATCTTCGGCGCCGACCGGGTGCGCATCGCGCTCACCGATACCGCGGACCTCCTCGACACGCTCGAATCGCAGACGCTCGCGCTGATGAACGCGGGCGCCACGCTGGACCGCGTGCTGCACGAGGTGCAGATGCCGCAGCATCTCCTCGGCAAGCCGTATCTGCGCCCGATCTACGACCACCCGCAGTTCATCCTGCGCAACATCTGGCGGCTGTACGGCGGCTGGTACGACGGCGAGCCGGACAACCTCTTGCCGGCGCCGCGGGCGGAGCAGGCGCGCGAGTGGGTGACGCTGGCCGGCGGCCTCGACCGCGTGCTCGGGCGCGCGGCGGCGCTGGCTGCCGAAGGCAACGCGCGCCTCGCCTGCCATCTCGTCGAGTTCGCCGTGATCGCCGAGCCGGGCTCCGCCGAGGCGCATCGAACCCGCGCGACGATCTACGCCGCGCGGGCGCAGGACGAGGAGTCGTCGATGTCACGAAACATCCTCAACCACGCCGCGCTCGCCAGCGCGCGAGGGAAGCGCGACCTGGCCGGCGCGTACGAGGGCGGCTGACGCGGCCGCTCGCAGGTCGCCGCTCGCTGGCGGGCCGGGAACCGGGCGGAATCCGGCCGCCGCGGCGCTACGACGCGGGCACCGCCTCGGCCGTGCGCTCCGACGCCGCCGCCGTCACGGCGAGATCGCCGGATTCGACGCGGCTCCACAGCCAGAGGGCCGCCGGCGCCGTCGCCAGCACGAGGACGCCGAAGAGCAGGAAGAGCGCGCGCAGGCCGAGCTGGTCGGCAACGAAGCCGCCCGTCGGCTCCATCGCCGCCAGCAGCATGCTTCCGAGCACGCTCTGCACCGAGAGGATCGTCGCCCGACGCTCGCTCGGGATGCGGCGGTTGACGTAGGTCGCGAGCACCGGGTTCTGCATGCCCGCCACCATGCCGACGGGCAGGAATGCCACGTACACCCACGCCTGGTCGATGCCGGCGAGCGCGATGTAGCAGAGGCCGAGCGCCAGCGGCATCGCCAGGAACGCGGCGCGCTGGCCCGCCCGGGCGATGAAGCGCGCGGCGAGCAGCGCCGAGACGATGCCGGCCCCGCGCACCGGCGCCTGCCAGAGGCCGAGGCTGCCGATGCCCGCGCCGTGATGCGCAAGGAACGGCTGCAGGAAGATCAGTGGCGCGAACGTCGACATGAAGAGGATGGCGCTGAAGAGGATGATGTAGCGCAACGGCGGCGTACGGAAGACGTCGCGGATGCCGGCGATCACCGTCCGTGCGTACTCGCCGGCCTCGTCGCCGCGCTCGCGGCGCGGCTCGTGCATCGACGCCGCTACCGGCACCGCCACGAGCGCGACGCCGGCGCTGAGGACGATCGGGAACGAGAGGCTCGTGGCGGCGGCGATCGGCGCGCCGATCAGCATCGCGATGAGGACGGCGGTCGACGTGAGCGCCCAGAGGCGGCCGTTGATCTGCTGGAAGTCGTCTTCACGGCCGATCTGCTTGAGGCTGTCGTAGAGGATGGCCGTGTCGGCGCCGGACTGGAACGTCTGCGCGAGCCCCCAGGCCGTGTATGACACGAGGATCAGCAAGTAGTTTTGCGCGATGCCAAAGACGAAGATCGCCACGGCGAAGAGCGTGCTCGCCAGCATCAGCGAGGTCTTGCGCCCGAAGTGGTCGGCGATGGCGCCCGTCGGCACTTCGGCGAGCACGATGAGGACGAAGAAGGGCGTGTCGAGCAGCGTGATCTGGGTGTACGACAGGCCGCGCTCCTGGAGCAGGTAGATCACCCAGATCGGCCACCACAGCTGGAAGTTCATCAGGAAGCGGTAGATGTACGACTTCCGGATGTTGCCTTCGAACGCCAGCTCGTCGCGGATACGCGGCAGCAGCTCCATGCGGCGAGTATAGCCAGCGCCGGGCGTGACCAGAATCGGCGTCGAGGTGAGGCGGCGCCGCCGTTGTCAAGACGTAGGCGCGCGCCTGCGACCCGCCGCCTCAGGTCAGAAGCTGCTGAACGATGATGACAGCGACTTCAGGAATTCCGTGCCGGTATCGAACACGAAGACGCCTGGCGCATAGATGTGCGAATTCGAAACGAGCAGACCCAGCACGACGGCCCAGACGACGAAGCCGGCGCCCGTCGCCGCCAGCACGCGTCCCGCAGGCGCATCGGTCACCGTCTGCACGGCGATCACCGTCAGCCCGAGGAGCAGCGCCACCGCGGTCAGGCCGATGCCGTAATCAAGGCCGGGGATGAACATCAGCACGCCGAGCGCAAGCGGCACCGTCGCGAACGCCATCACGCGCGCCAGCTCGTTGAGGTCGGCGCGGGCGTGGAACACCTGCGTCAGGATCACGTAGGTGATGCCGATCCAGATGCCCCAGAGCAGGAAGGCAACGATGCTGCCGAGGATCAGCGACTGCCAGAACACCTTGCCGGTGCCGCCGATGTCCGCGAGCACCCACCAGAACCAGCCGCCGAAGCCGAACAGCAGGATCGACACCGCGGCGACGACGATCGCCGGGATCGTGGCCGTGGTGTCGACCCGCACCTCGTCGAAGACGGACGTGTCGAGCATGGCGAGACGCCGCAGCCGCTCGACAAGTGCCTGGACATTCATGCCGCCTGCCTGAGACATCATGAGGATCCTCCCTCCGCCGCTCTTGCCATCCGGCAAGATGTGCAGCCATCAACGGTTCATCTGCCTACCTCATACAGCATATGCGCTCCCGCTGTCTAGCCTCGGCGTCGCTCCGGCCCGGCCGGCGACCGCGGCCGGCGCGGCGCGACGTTCCGCGCCGGTCGCCGAAGCATGCCGCTTTGGTTCCGCTGCCTCACAACGGCTGCTTCTGCGGCACGCCCGTCCGGCGCGGGTACTCGGACGGCGTCTCGCGCTGCTTCACCGCGACGATGATCCGCTGGGGCGGGCCGGGCACTCGCAGCGGCATCGCCAGGGCGCGGGCGCCGAGCGCGTCGAGCGCAAGACGCGACGCCGCCAGCTCGGCGGCTGCCCGCGAGCCCTTCACTGCGGCGACGCGGCCGCCGGTGCGCACGAACGGCAGCGTCAGCTCAAGCAGCGCCGGCAGCGGCGCCACCGCCCGGGCGACCGCCAGGTCGAAGGCGCCGCGCAGGCCGGCCTCGTGCGCCAGCTCCTCGGCGCGGCCCGTGCGCACCGTCACGTCGCTCAGGCCCAGCGCACCGACGAGCGCGTCCAGGAAGGCCGTCTTCTTCCCCGTCGCTTCCAGCAGCGTCAGACGCAGCGACGACCAGACGAGCTTCAGCACGACGCCGGGGAAGCCGGCGCCGCTGCCGACGTCGATCACGCCGCTGTCCGGCCGAAGCAGCTCGCGTTCCCGCAGCGCCGCTCCGAGCGCGATCGATTCCAGGAAGTGGCGGCGCTCGACGACGTCCTCGCTCGCGTCGGAGACGAGGTTGACGCGCTCAGACCACTGTCCCAGCAGGCGCGCGTAGGCGTCGAACTGCGCGACCTGCTCGTCGCTGAGGACGACGCCGTAGGTGGCGGCTTCCGTGCGGAGGCGGGGCGATGGCATGGCCGGATCGTATCTTATGTTTGACGCGGGTTTGTGCGGTTGCCTACAATCGATGGAAGGGCAGGAGGAATGCAATCGATGACCGAAGACGTGGCGAACGGGCACATGACGCTCGATGACGTGGCGCACAACTACCTGGCATCGCTGAAGCAGACGCAGCGCCAGGTGGCGCAACCGGAAGTGCTCAAGTTCGTCCGATGGTGCGGCCCCAGCCGTGACCTCCATGCGATGCTGGGGCACGAGGTGGCGCAGTACGCCGAGAACTTCCCCCCCACCGTCTCAGATGCAGCGAAGCGCGCGGATTTCGTCCGCGCGTTTTTGAAGTGGGCGAAGGAGAAGGGCGTCACCGACACCAACCTCGGCACCCACCTGCGCGTCCGCAAGGCGAACAAGCCGAGCAGCACCGCGCACACGCTCGAGACGCAGCCGATCTATCTGACGCGCGAGGGCCACGACGACCTCGTGCGCGAGATGGAGCAGCTCAAGGAGCGCCGGCCGGTGATCCAGGCCGACCTCGCGCGGGCGATGGCGGACAAGGACTTCCGCGAAAACGCCCCCCTCGACGCCGCGCGCAACGAGCAGGGGCACCTGGAGGCGCGGATCCGCGAGCTCGATGCCACGCTTCGCCGCGCTGTCGTGCTCGAGAACGGCGCCGACGAGCCGGGCGACATCGCGCGCATCGGCGCACACGTGACGGTGCGCGACCTGCGCAACGGCAACGAGAAGGCATACATGCTCGTCAACTCGGACGAGGTGCGCTCGGGACAGGGGAAGGTATCCATCGCCTCGCCGCTCGGGAAGGCGATCTACCAGCATCGTGCCGGCGAAGAGGTCGAGGTCGAGGCGCCCGCCGGCACGTTCAAGGTGCGCATCGAGGCGATCAAGACGGCGTAGGCGTTGCCGGCGCAAGCCCGGTCGCACGTCGGATGTCGCCGCCCACGCAGCGCCGTCTCGACGCGGGCGCGCTCGTTGCCGGCGCAAGCCCGGAAGCACGTCGGTCGCGGGTCGTGTGGCGCCTGTCGCGTCGTCCCGAGGCGAAAGCGACGGATCTTTCCGGAAGCTCGACGATGGCGAGGGCCGGCCGCTTGCGCCGTCTGCGATGCGGTACCGTGCCGCGTCGACGGTGGATCGTCCCGGCGCCGTGGTCGCGCCGAGCCGTCGCGCGCCGTCAGCTGCCGGTGAACGTCGGCTGGCGCTTCTCGACGAATGCGCGCGCGGCCTCACGATGGTCGTTCGTCATGCCGGAGAGCCGCATGTTCAGCGCTTCCTGGTCGAGCAGCGTCGGCAGGTCGCACGTCTCCGCCCGGTTCAGGTTCTCCTTCATCCGCGCGTAGGCGAGCGTCGGCCCGCTGGCCAGGTGCGTCGCCAGCTTCAGCGTCTCCGCCTCCAGTTGCTCGTGCTCGACGACGCGGTTCACCATGCCGATGCGCGCCGCCTCGGCCGCCTCCAGGATCTCGCCCGTCATGTACAGCTCGCGCGCCTTCCCCATGCCGACGAGGCGCTGGAGGAAGTACGAGCCGCCGAAGTCGCCGCTGAAGCCGACGTTGCGGAATGCCGTGCCGAACTTCGCGCGGTCGGAGGCGATGCGCAGGTCGCACGACAGCGCCAGGCTGAGCCCGGCGCCGACGGCGTGCCCGTTCACCATCGCCACGGTCGGCTTGCCCATCGTGTGCAGCATGTAGCTCGTGTCGCGCTGCGAGCGGCGCAGGCCCTCGACGCCCGCTGCGAGCGCGCTCGCCGGTGAATGCTGCGACCCGTCGGCATCGCCGGCGACAGCGTCGCGGCCGGCGGCCATGCCCTTCACGTCGCCGCCGGCGCAGAACGCGCGTCCCGCGCCGGTCAGCACGACGCAGCGCACGGCGCGGTCGGCGGCGCAGTCGGCGAGGTGCTGCGCGAGCATCGGCATCAGCTTGCCGCCCATCGCGTTCAGGCTATCCGGGCGGTTCAGCGTGATCATCGCGATGCCATCGTCTCGCTTGTCGATCAGGACGTCTTCCGACATGGTGCTGCCTCCGTTTGAACAGATCCCCGTGAAGTCACGCGCGCCTCACCCGCCCGACCAGGCGCTCACGTCAGCCGGCGGCGGCGGCCGTGCGCGCGCGCTCCTCTTCGATCAGCTGCCGCCGCAAGATCTTCCCCGACGGATTCTTGGGGACCGCGTCGATCAGCGCGATCTCCCGGATCTTCTTGTACGGCGCCACGCGCGCGGCGACGAACGCCGCCACCTCGTCGAGGTCGAGGCCGGGCTCGCGCGGCACGACGAAGGCCTTCGGCACCTCGCCGGCCTCGGCGTCGGCCTTCGGGATCACAGCCGCGTCGCGGACGCCCGGGTGCTCCATCAGCACCGCCTCGAGCTCCGCCGGAGCGACCTGGTAGCCCTTGTACTTGATCATCTCCTTCTTGCGGTCGTGGATGCGCATGTAGCCGTCGGGGTCGGCGGAGGCAATGTCGCCGGTGCGCAGCCAGCCGTCGGCGGTCAGCGTCTCGCGGGTCGCGGCGTCGTTCTTCCAGTAGCCGCGCATCACCTGCGGCCCGAACACGAGCAGCTCGCCGACCTCGCCCGGCGGCAGCTCATCGCCGCTGTCGAGGCTGACGATCTTCGCCAGCGTGTCCGAGACCGCAGGCCCGATGCTGCCCTCGCGCGGCGAAGCGATCGGATTGACGTGCGTGATCGGGCTCGCCTCCGTCATGCCGTAGCCCTGCATCACGACGCAGCCGAGCTGGACAGCGGCCTGCCGTCCGACTTCCGCCGGCAGCGGCGCCGCGCCCGACATCAGGAAGCGCAGCGACGAGAGGTCGAACTCCGCCAGTCGCGGCTGATTGACGAGCGCCAGCACGACCGGTGGCACGCAGTAGAGGTCCGTGACGCGATGCTGCTGGATCAGCGCCATCGCCGCCTCCGGCTCGAAGCGCGGCAGGACGACCTGCGTCGCGCCGGCAACGAGTCCGCAGTTCAGCAGCACCATCATCCCGTAGATGTGATAGAAGGGCAGGAAATCGAGCACGACAGCGTCTTCCGTCGTCATCTGCAGCGCCATCGTCTGGCGGATATTCGCCGTCAGGTTCTGGTGCGTCAGCATGACGCCCTTCGGCAGGCCGGTCGTGCCGCTCGAGTACGGCAGCACGGCGATATCGTTCAGCGGGTCGATGTCGACGGGCGCCGGTTCGCCGCCGGCGCGCGCCATCCGGAACACCTCGTCGAGCGGGATAACACGCTCGACATGGTCCGACTGCGCGCGCGCCGCATCGACGACCGGCACGAGCGGCGCCAGCGTGAAGACGAAGCGGGCGCCGGAGTCGTGCAGCTGATGTTCGACCTCGCGCTCGCGATAGAGCGGGTTCAGCGTCGTGACGGTGGCGCCGGCGAGCAGCGCGCCGTGCAGTACGACGGCGTACTCGACCGAGTTCGGGGCGTAGAGCGCGACCATGTCGCCCTTCCGCAATCCGAGGTCCTGCAGCGCGCGCGCCATCCCGCGCACATCGCGCCAGAACTCCGCGAACGTGTGCGCCTCGCCCTCGGCGGTGATCAGCGCCCGCTTGTCGGGCAGGCGGCGCACCGTCGCCTCGATGATCTCGGGCACGCTCATCGGCGCATACGGTTCGAGGCTGGGCCACGGGCTGGTGAACATGGGTGACCTCCAGGCGCGTTCGCTGGAAGTCCACGCTAGCAGAGCCGGGTGCTGGCTTCAATAGGGAGGGGCGGGAGGTGGGAGGCCAGATGCGAGGCGTGGCCCGCGACGTGGTAGCAGAGACGGATGCATGCTGACCGTGGGTTGTGAAGGCGACCGCTACCGGCGGACGACACGCCGGCCGGTCTGCGCGAGGTGCTCCGACCAGGCGGTGGCCGCGTCGGCGAAGCGCTGCTCCGCGGCGGCGTACTCGGCCACGAGCCACTCCGGCTCGTCGCCCTGCTCCACCTTGCGCTTGTCGAGCGTCTTCCTCGCGTCGCGCAGCGCCCCCTGTGCCTCCCGAAACGCCGCGCCAAGCTCGACCGACCGCTCGTCCTGCGGCACCGGCGGATCGAAGCTGCGCGGGCGGGCGTCGCGATCACGCTCGCGTCCGCGGCCTTCGCGCTGCGGCCGGCCTTCGCGCTGCTGGCGGCCATCGCGGGCAGCGCGAGGCTCGCGTGCGCCGCGCTCGTCTGGCGGCGAACGATGGATGCGGCTCGCGGCCGCGCCGTCATCGCCCACGGGCGATGCGCCGCCACGGCTCCGCCGCGTGTCCTGTCGCTGGCGCGGGGCGATGCGCTCATCACCGACAGCGCGCGGCGGCTCGGCGCCGGGCGGCCCGGGCGGACCAGGGGGCCGCTGCGGCTCCGGCCCCGACGGCTGCGCGCGGCCTTCGTCGCGCTGGTCGCCACGCCGCCCGCGGCGGCCGCGCCTGCGACGGGGCGTCCGTCCTTCGTCCATACTCGCAGCCTACGGAAGCGGCGAGCCGCGGGCAAACCGCGCGACGCGCGCGCCACTCGTCGCCGCTGCCACCGCCACATGGTAGATTCGATTCGCGCGCGCCTGCGCGTGCGGAGCAGCTGATGAAGAAGCACGAGATCCCCACACCGGCGCTGGTCGTCGACTTGGCGGCGATGCAACGGAACATCGAGCGCATGGCGGCGTACTATGCCACCGGCCCGTGCAAGCTGCGGCCACACTTCAAGGCGCACAAGACGCCCGAGATCGCGCGCCGGCAGCTCGCGGCGGGCAGCTGCACCGGCCTGACCTGCGCCACCATCGGCGAGGCTGAGGTCGTCGCCCGCGAAGGCCTCACCGGCGACATCCTCATCGCTAACGAAGTGCTTGGCGCCGGCAAGGCGGACCGCGTCGCGCGGCTCTGTGCCGTCGCCGACATCAAGGTCGCCGTCGACTCGGACGCCGGGCTCGATGACATCGCGCGGGCGGCCGCGGCGGCCGGCGTCGAGATCAGCGTGCTGATCGATGTCGGCGTCGGCCTGCCGCGCTGCGGCATCGCCCCCGGCGGGCCGGCGATGGCGCTGGCGCGCCGCGTCGCCGCGACAGCCGGCGTCCGGCTCTGCGGGCTGATGGGGTACGAGGGCCATGTCGTCGGCATCGAAGGCCGCGACGAGCGAGCGGCGCGCGCGGCGACGGCGATGGAGCGCCTGCTGTCGACCGCGCGCATGCTGCGCGAGGCCGGGCTGCCGTGCCCGATCGTCAGCGGCGGCGGCACCGGCACGTACGACATCACCGGCCGCATGGAGGGCATCACCGAGGTCCAGGCCGGTTCCTACGTGCTGATGGACACCGCCTACGCCAGGCTCGGGCTACCGTTCGAGCTCGCGTTCAGCGTCCTCGGCACGGTCCTCAGCCGTCCGCGGCCGGAGCAGTGCGCCGCGGACAACGGCCACAAGGCGTGCTCGCAAGATCACGGCAACCCATCGGTGAAGGGGATCGAAGGCGCCTCCGTCCTCTTCCTCAGCGACGAGCACGCGACGATCGCCCTGCCGCCGGACTGCGACCTAGGCCCCGGCGACGGCATCGAGCTGTGGCCGTCGCACATCGACCCGACGATCAACCTGCACGACATGCTGTACGCCGTCGAGGGCGATGATGTCGTCGGCGTCTGGCCGATCGCGGCGCGCGGGTATCCGGAGCAGCGGGAAGCGGTCGGAGCGGAGGCGCGCGCGCTGTAGTGTCAGGCGCGCTCCGCTGTGCGTGCCGTGCGCGAGCCCGGGCGGCGCCGTTCCCGCGAGCAGCCTTCGACCAGCCTGGCGCCAGGCCTACCAGCGCGACGCGAGCGCGGCGATTTTCTCGCTGGCGCGTCCGAGCACGGGCGCGCCGTGCCCGAGGAGGGCGTGCTCGAAGCCGAAGCGCGCCAGCTTGCGCAGGGAGTCCCTGGCCTGCGCCATGTCGTGCGAGGAGGCCGCGAGCGGCAGGCGCAGGCCCATCACGTTCATCAGCGCGTCGCCGGTGAACATCACGCCGAGCGGGCGGGACCAGAGGCCGATGTTCCCCGGCGTATGCCCCGGCAGGTGCACGACGGCGAGGCCACCCAGGCTCCGCACGACGTCGCCCTCCTGCAGCTCATCATCGACGCGCAGGTGATACGGCTGCGGGCTGAGGCGCCTGGCGAGCCGGGCGAACGGCCCGTGGAACTCGCGCCAGGGGCGGCGCCCATCGACGAACGGCGCGTCGGCGGCGTGGACGTAGAGCCGCGCCGGCGTCTGGTCGCGTAGCCGGCCGACGTTCCCGGTGTGGTCGTGATGGTAGTGCGTGGCGACGATCGTGTGCAGCTCTTCCGGCCGACGCCCGATGCACTCCACCGCCGCGAGGATCTTCGCAGCGCAGCTGTGCGAGCTCGTGTCGATGAGCGTGAGGCCGTCGCCGTCCTCGAGCAGGTAGCTGCCGGCCTGTCTTCAGCCCGGGCAGCGGGTAGATCCCGGGCACAATCGGTTGCAGGTCGATGGCGGGCGCTCGCTCTCTACAGGTGCTCGCCGGACGACAGCGCCGTGAGGTCGAGACGGTGCGGCGCGCCGGCGAGATCCTCGGGCGCGAACCGCCCGGCCTTGAGTTCGCTGATGAGCTCGTCGAGGTCGTGGACGTCGCGCTCGAAGCGCGTGGCGCAGCGGCCGATGTCGCTGCGCGAATGCGAGTCCGTGCCGGCTGTGCCGGGCATGCCCATGTGGTCGCAGAGGGCGGCGGAGAACTGGTTCTCCTTCACCGTGCCGCGGCCGTTGATCCGCTCGAGCGCGTCGCAGTACTGGTACGCCGGGTTGCGCGCCGCGCGGGCGAGCGCGTCGCCGTAGTCCTGCGTGCTGTCCTGGTACCACGGCATCTGGCGCCGATACGGGTGCGCGGCGACCATCGCGCCGTGCGCCCCGCGGACGTGCGCCGCGAGCTCGGACGAGCGGTGCATGCCGTAGACGTACGTGTCGATGCCATAGACGAGGATGTGGCCGTCGTCGGTGTTGATCTCGCCGGCCGGCAGCACGAGGAAGTTGTGGCGCTTCGCCAGCGCGGCGACGTCCGCCGGCTTCCAGAAGTAGTCGTGCTCGCTGAGGCAGACGCCATCGAGCCCCGCCTGCTTCGACCGCTCGATGAGGTCATCCGGGGTGAGATAGGAGTCCCACGAGAGCGGGCGCGTATGGGTATGGAGGTCAATCAGCAAACGGGCATCCCTGGTGGCGGCGGTGGATGAGTCAGTATATCGGACGGGTGCGCGCACGCTATAGTGCAGGTGGCAGCGCGCGCCTGGGCCGCGCTGTTTTGTTGTGAGGCGGCGCTTCGGCGCCGGGGGCGGACGCGGTGCTGTACGCGGAGCAGGTGGCGAAGTCGTTCGGCCGCGTCGACGTGCTCGAAGAAGTGTCGTTCTCTCTGGCAGAGGGGGAGCGCGGCGGCCTCGTCGGGCCCAACGGCGCCGGCAAGTCGACGCTGCTGCGCCTGATCGCCGGCGAAGACCGGCCGGACGATGGCGCCTGCGGCCATCGCGGCGGCGCCCTCGGCTACCTCAAGCAGGAGGCCGGCCACGACGCGGAGCGCACGCTGTTCGAGGAGCTGTGGACGGCGTTCCCGGACGCCCGCGCGGTCGAGCGCGAGCTCGAGGAGGTGGCAGCGCGCATCGAGCGCGGCGACGGCGACCTCGACGCCCTGATCGAGCAGCAGGGTGCGCTGTTCGAACGCTTCGAGACGCTCGACGGCTACCGCATCGAGAGCCGCATCGGCCGCGTCCTCGACGGACTCGGCTTCGAGCCCGGCGACCGGACGAAGCGCTGCGGCGACTTCAGCGGCGGCTGGCAGATGCGCATCGCGCTGGCGAAGATCCTCGTCCGGCGGCCGGAGGACGTGCTGCTCGACGAGCCGACAAACCACCTCGATCGCGCGGCGCGTGAGTGGCTGGCAGAGGACCTGCAGAAGTACAAGGGCACCATCCTCATCGTCACGCACGACGCCGAGTTCCTCGACCGCGTGGCGACGCGCATTCTCGAGCTGCGTGACGGTCGGGTCGAGAGCTACCCGGGCAACTACAGCGAGTACCAGCAGACGAAGGCGATGCGCCTCCAGCTGCAGGACCGGGCGGCGGCCCGCCAGGAGCGCGAGCTGGCGAAGCAGGAGCGCTTCATCGAGCGCTTCCGCGCCAAGTCCAGCAAGGCGACCGCGGTGAAGAGCCGGGAGAAGGCGCTGGCGAAGGTCGCGCGGATCGAGCACACGCGCAAGGATGCGGAAGTGCATTTCCAGCTGACGGCGGACGGCCGCACGGAACGCGACGTGCTGCTGATCGACCACGTCGGCCACGCCTACGACGACAACGTCGTGCTGGTCGACGTCGAGCTGCACGTCGAGCGCGGCCAGAAGGTCGTGCTCGTCGGGCCGAACGGCAGCGGCAAGAGCACGCTGCTGCGGATCGCCGCCGGCATCATCGCGCCGACGCACGGGACCACCGTCTGGGCCGAGCGGGCGCGGGCGCAGTACTACGACCAGCACCAGGACGAAGTGCTGGACAGCGAAAGCACCGTGCTGGGCGCGGTGCGGTCGGTGGCGCAGGACGAGCCGGACGTGCGGCTGCGCACGGTGCTCGGCCAGTTCCTCTTTCGCGGCGACGACGTCTTCAAGACGGTCGGTGTGCTTTCAGGCGGCGAGCGCAGCCGCGTCGCGCTGGCGAAGTTCCTCATCCAGCGGTCGAACGTGCTGTTGCTCGACGAGCCGACGAACCACCTCGACCGGCCGACGCGCAAGAAGCTCATCGACGCGCTGGAGACGTACGAGGGCACGATCATCTGCGCCAGCCACGACCCGGGCATCCTCGACCGCGTCGCCACCCGCGTCTACGAGGTGGCCGACGGCGGCTGCCGCGAGCTGCTCGAGCGGCGGAAGGATTGAGCCTCGGTGGCTGGCCGATGGCCGCTGGTGGCTGGCCGGTGGTCACCGGTTGCCCGGCGGGCCGGCGACCGGCCACGCGCGGCGATCGGCGGGACGAAGCGTCCCGCTTCGCGCCGTCGCTCGACCTCTCGTCGTTCGGCCGGGCGCACCTCCGCTCTCGTCAGGCGCCGCCGATGTCTTCCAGCTCGAGCTGATTCTCCAGCGGGTTGATGCCACGGAGCACGGCGGCGCCGTGCGGGCCGGCGCGCACGCAGGCATCCTCGACCGTGAGGCCGCAGGCCAGATACCACGTCAGCGCGCCGACGAAGCTGTCGCCGGCGCCGTAGGCCCCACCGGCCGTCGCTGGCGGCGGCGGCGCGGGAAAGCGCGTCACGCCGGCGGCCGTCTCGATGCTGCCGCCCCGCGCGCCCTCCGTCATCACCAGCGCCTTCGGCGGCAGCCTGTAATCTCCGAGCGTGCTCTTCTCCAGCGGGTCGAAGGCGCTCCCCACGATCACGTCGGGCGCGACAGCGGACTCGCGGATCGCCCGCTGGCGTCGCGCCGTGACGACGAGCAGCTCGGCGGCGCGAGCGCGGGCGAGCAGGCGCGGGTCTTCGGCGCTGAAGAAGACGGCGCGGCAGCCGTCGAGCACGCCCCACTCGAGCGCATCGTCGAGTGTGGCGTGCAGGGGCCGGCCGACGACGAGGATCGTGCGCTCGCCGCCGGGCGTCAGCAGCGCCACGTCGCGGGTCTGCGCCGCAGCGCGACGCGCCGCATGCACGCTGGCGCTCGTCGCCTCTACGGCGGACTGCACGGCCGACGCCGCGTCGTCGTCGCCGAACGCGGTGAAGAGGTGCAGCTCCGCCGGGCTGCGCGTCAGCTGGGCGAAGGTGATGCCGCCGCCGCCGCCCGGGATCCAGAGCGGCTCGTCGAGGTGCACGATCGCGCCGGGGCCGGGCAGCGCCGGCACGCGGGCGATGACGACGTGTTCGACGTGACCGATGACGGCGATGCGGACCGGCGCGGCTGCCATCAGCCTTCGTCGCCGCCGGCGGCACGGCGATGCACCGAAACAGCGTAGTCGGCGTCGTCGCGCCAGGCGTCGCGATCCCAGGTGGCGAAGCGCTCGCGCAGCGTGAGGCCGGCCGCGCTGCAGAGCTCGTCGTAGCGCCCGAGCGGCATCGAACGGCCGAGCTGGAAGCCGGCGATGAGCAGGGCGGCGGGCGTCAGGTGCCGCGCGATGTTGGCGATGACGGCGGCTTCGCTGCCGGGGGTCAGGAAGATCATCACGTTGCCGGCCGCCACGGCGAGGTCGAACGTGCGGCCGAGGTCGATGCTGGCGAGGTCGCCGAGGCGCCAGTCGACGCCGGCGGCCTTTCGGCGCGCCGTCGCCAGCATCTCCGCATCGAGGTCGACGCCGACGACGTCGATGCCGCGACGCGCCAGCTCGCGGCCGACGCGCCCCGTGCCGCAGCCGGCATCGAGCACGGAGTGCGGCGCGTACGCCTCAACGAAGTTCGCCTCGCCGTGCACGTCCTCGCCCGCCGCGGCCTGGGCCTCGTAGCGGGCGTCGTAGTCGTCTCCCGAGAACGTTCGGGAGCGGACCCAGGGGTTCGGTTCGGGCGGCATCGAGCTTAGTCTACGGGCGGCGGGCGGCGTGCGCGACCGCGTTCACGCCGGCTCCGCCGCGAGCGGCTGCATTCGGCGGATCGAGCGAGCGTGCGGCCGTCTGCTCAAGTTTTCTTCACCCGCTTGACGATAAGCGGTTGACATCGGCGCTGCTCGACGTACGATAGGCGCCAAGCCGGGGAGCGTGCCGGCGTGTCCGCGGGTGGCGCCCGCGTTATGTCACGAAGGAGCCTCACTCTGAAGACGAGAATCATCGCTCTGATCCTGGCGGCGGCGGCCGCCGTCCTCCTCCTCACACCGGCGAAGGCCGCCGATCCCGCGCGCACGGGCCCACCGAACTCCATCGCCTCGACGGGAGACTCGATCACGCGCGCGTTCGAGACCGGCACTCTGCCCTTCACGGATAACCCCGCCCGTTCCTGGTCGACGGGCAACGACAGCGCCGTCAACAGCTTCTATCGTCGCATCCTCGCGACGAACAGCGCGATCAGCGGCAACAACCTGAACGACGCGAGGACCGGCGCGAAGATGACGGACCTCAACGGCCAGGTCCAGACGGCCGTCAGCCAGGGCGCCCAATTCGTGACCATCCTCATGGGCGCGAACGACGTCTGCACATCGAGCGAATCGACGATGACGAGCGTCTCGACGTTCCGCTCGCAGCTCCAGGCAGCGATGGCCACGGTCACCGCAGGACTGCCCGACGCGCGGATCTACGTCGTAAGCATCCCGAACATCTACCAGCTCTGGAGCATCCTGCACGACAACTTCTGGGCACGCTCCGTCTGGTGGACGGCGAGCATCTGCCAGTCGATGCTGGCGAACCCGACCTCCACGGCGCAGGCGGACACCGACCGGCGTGCGCGCGTCCGCCAGCGCAACATCGACTTCAACACGCAGCTGCAGCAGGTGTGCGCCCTCTACGTGCACTGCCGCTTCGACAACAACGCCGTATTCAACACGAGCTTCCCGTCGGGCGACGTCTCAGGCTGGGACTACTTCCACCCAAACACGGCCGGCCAGAACCTGCTCGCCAGCGTCGCCTGGGGCGCGACGTTTAGCTTTGGCGACACGACAGCGCCGGAGTCCAGCGCGACGAGGGCAGCCGTGACGGGCGGCACCAACGTGACGATCACGGCGACCGACAACGCCGGCGTCCGCGGCATCGAGTACAAGATCGGCAGCGGCACGTACACGAAGTACATCGGCGCCGTCACGGTCAGCAGCGGCAGCACGATCACCTATCGCGCCGTCGACATCAATGGCAACAGCGAGGCGTCGCACTCGATCACCGGCTAGCGCGCCGCCTGCACGATGATGAGAGGGGCGGCCCGGCGGGCCGCCCCTCACCGTCCCGTCCACACGTCCTCCCGCACCTCAGCCCAGCTCGCCGATCGCCTGCATCACCAGCGTGACGGCGACGAGGCCCGCCGTCTCCGAACGCAACACCCGCCGCCCCATCGTCACGATGGCCGCCCCCGCCGCCTCGGCCCGGTCGACCTCCGCGCGCTCGTATCCGCCCTCCGGCCCGATGAAGATGCTGATCTCGCCGAGCGCGAACAGCGCGTCGATCTCGCGGTCGAGCGCGGCCTGCACGTTCGGCGCCAGATCGCCGGCTTCCTCGTACGGCAGCAGGACGATGCCCGGCGCCGCAGCGATCGCGTCATCGAAGCGTTGCGGCGGCGCGACGGCGGGCACGACGCTCCGCTCGCACTGCTCCGCCGCCTCGATGACGATGCGCCGCCAGCGCCCGGCCTTCGCGCCGCCGGCCTCTGGCCGCACGACCGCGCGCGCCGTCTGCAGCGGGACGAAGCGCGAGACGCCGGCCTCGGTGCCCTTCTCGAGCAGCCACTCGAAGCGCTCGCCCTTCGTGATCGACTGATACAGGCTCACGCGCACGCGCGGCTCCGGCGGCCCGGGCTGGCGCGCGATGACGGTCGCACTGCCGGCGCGGTCGCTGACTGCGTCGATCCGCACCCGCGCGTCTTCGCCGCTGCCCTCGAAGAGCACGATCTCGTCACCGGGACGAAGGCGCAGCACCGTCGCGACACGGTGCGCCAGCTCGCGGCCGAGTATCACCTGCTCGCCGGCGAGCGCGGGCGGTTCGACGTAGTACCGGCGCGTCATCGGCTGGCCGCGATCGCCTGGACGCAACGCCACTCAGCCATCGCGCGCACGTCCAGGACCGGGAATCCGGCGGACGTGAGCGCATCGGAGACGTCATGCTCGCGCGCGGCGATGATGCCGGAGGCGATCAGTCGGCCGCCGGGAGCCAGCGCGCGGGCGAACGCCGGCGCGAGCTCGATGATCGTCGCGGCGATGATGTTCGCGACCACGAGGTCGAAGGAGCCCGTCGCAGGCCAGTCGCTGTCGCCCGCCGCGACGAGCCGTGGCGTCACCCGTGCGTCGACCCCGTTCGCGCGGGCATTCTCGCCGGCGATGCGCACGCAGTCCGCGTCGATGTCGACGGCGAGCACGTCCGCGGCGCCGAGCTTCGCCGCGGCGACGGCGAGGATGCCGGAGCCGCAGCCGGCGTCGAGCACCCGCTCGCCGGGCCGGAGCTGTCCTGCGAGCGCCTCCAGGCACATGCGCGTCGTCTCGTGCTGCCCCGTCCCGAAGGCCATGCCGGGGTCGAGCGTGATCACGACGTCGTCCGCCGTCGCCTCGTACGCGCGCCACGACGGCACGACCACCACGCGCCCGAAGCGCTCGACGTGGAAGTGCTCCTTCCACGCCTCCGCCCAGTCCTCCTCGTCCACGCTGCGCGCGCCGACAGCCGCGGCAATGCCGGCGGCGGCGAGCGCGTCCTGGGCCGCGCGCCGCATCGCACGGCCCGCTGACGCCGCGACGTAGGCGCGCACATGCGCGACGCCTCCCCGCTGCGGCACAGCGCCGGATTCGAGGTCAGGCTGCGTGAACGGCCGGTCGATCTCGATACCGGCGCCGGTCGCGATGCGGAGGGCATCGGCTGCAGCCTCGGCTTCGTCGTGCGCGACGGCGACGGAGAGCTCGATGTACCGCACCGGCGCCGGTCAGTTGCCGCCGGCCGGGCCGCTGACGGCCGGGAGCGGTTCGGCATCGGCGCGCGAACGGGCTGTCGGTCGGAGCCGTGCCTCGCGATCGCGCTCGTACGCTTCCCACTCGACCGCGAGCTTGCGCTGGGCGATGTCGTAGCCGATCTGGTCGCCCACCCAGCCGCCGAGGAGGCCGGCGAACACGCGCCCGCCGACGATCAGCACGGCGACCGACGCTGCCATCACCCAGAGCGATGCGTTGTATCGGTAGACGCCGAGCGCCACGATGCCGACGAAGAGCAGCAGGCCGATCCCGAGGCCGGCGAAGGCGAACGAGTTCACGACGATGCTCTCGCGTCGCCGCATGCGGCGGTACAGGACGAAGAAGTCGCCGGGGATCTTCGCGACGGGCGCGTACTGCGCGGTCGTGCGCGCGCAGTGCGGGCAGACGTCGGCCTTCTTGCCGACCGGCGTATAGCAGTAGCCGCAGAAGCGCCCCACGTTCGGCGCCTCACCGGCGATCATGCTCGCCATCAGCTCGTCGAGGCGCGGCGAGAAGATCGGCAAGCTGCTCTCTGCGTGACCGCTCACGATGCCACCGCCGACCTGCGTTGCGCCGCGACGATGGCGGCGAGTTCGCGGAAATACGCCAGCTTGGCGTCGCGCTGGTACGCCGCGGTGCGCGCGCTCGTCGACGGCATGACGAAGACGAGGACGCTGCCGATGCGCTCCGGCTGGACGCCGAAGACGCAGGTCCGGCCGGCATAGACTTCGTAGATCCGCTTGCCATTGAAGGCGACGACCGCCGGCGCAGAGCGGAGCAGCTTCGCGCGCAGCCTGACGGCGCCGGCGCGCAGCTCCGCCGGCGAGAGGTCGCTCACCGACGCTGAGGCCCGGTCCACCATGTTCGTCAGGCCGATGCCGCAGTCAAGCACGCGCGCGTCATCCTCGTACGTCAGTTTCACGGGCAGCAGGCCGGATTCGAACATCAGCGGCCAGAAGTGATTGCCGGCGCCGGCGTAATGATGGCCCGTCGCCGCGGACTTGAGGCCGGGGTTGATGCCGACGACCACGAGGTCGAGGCCGGGACGCAGGTAATCCGGGAGTCGCTTCGCCATACCGTGTCAGACGTCTCGTGCCTGGGCTGAGGACATCGATGCTCGTACAGAGATGGTAGCAAATCGAAGGCCGAAGCCCTCTCGCCACGCGCCACACGACGCCGGTCGATCAACGCTCGTCGGAGCTGACCTCGACCGCCGGCTCGGCCTCCGCTGCCGGCACGAGCGCGGCGCGCTCCTGAGCGCGGATCGAGCGCCAGACGGTGACGACGAGCGCGACGACGAGGAGGCCGGTGAAGAAGATCTCGATCAGGCGCGCCATCCGCTTCGTGTCGTCGAACTTCACGCCGGAGATGCCGAGCACGACGCCGATCATCACGTACGCCAGCACCCAGACCGTGGCGCCGCTGTAGTCGAACGGCGCCCACTTCCGGAACGGGATCTTGAAGATGCCCGCGGCGATCGGCCCGACGGCGCGCGAGTAGCCCGCGAAGTGATAGGCGAGGATGATCCAGCGCCGGTTCGACTCCATCGGCCCGCGCACCTTCTCGATCATCTCGCTCATCCCGAAGCGGTCGAGCACGCGCGTCCAGCCCATGCGGCCGATCTGGTAGCTGATCGTATCGCCGAGCAGCGCCGCCGCCACGCCCAGCGCGATGACCAGCGGCAGGTTGATCGAGCCGTTCTGCGCCGAGAGCCCGGCGAGGATCAGCACGATCGTGCCGGGGACGAGCAGGCCGAGCAGCACGCTGTTCTCGGCGAGCACGCCGAAGAAGACGACGTAGTAGCCATAGTCCTTGAACAGTGCCTGGAGCCGTCCGAGGATCCACTCGCTCAGGCGCTGGAAGACGTTCAGGTACTCGTTGAGCCCCTGGAACGGCGACAGGCGCGGCAGCAGGATCAGCACCAGCGCACCAACCAACACCAGCCACGTCATGTTGCGCTGGATCCAGTCCGCCGCCGCGCTCTCCTCGCCCGGCGCGCGCTGCCGCGCCCCGGTCGTCAGCGGCGGCTCACTGTCCGGCTGCGGCATCGATCTTCGTCGCCAACGCGAAGTCCTTCTCGGTCACGCCGCCCTCGCTGTGCGTCGAGAGCATCATCGTCACGCGGTTGTACTGGATGGTGATGTCCGGGTGGTGGTCGAGCGCGTTCGCCTCATCCGCGACGCGGTTGACGAAGGCCATCGCGCGGCGGAAGTCGTCGAAGCGGTACTGCTTGGAGATCTCATCGCCGCGCCGCGCCCAGCCGCCATGCTCGCCGAGCCGCGCGTCGACCTCGTCGGTTGTCAGAGTCGCCATTGTTCTGCCTCCAGATGCTGGTCCAGCTACCGACAGTCTACCCGCCGCACGGCACTCCGCGCGCCGCCCGCGAGCCGCCTTCCGACGAGCGGGTCGCCGGCCGGAGTAGACTGCTCCCATGTCGGCATCGCCCTTCCAGCCCAGCTTCTTCGAGCGCCTCGACGAACGCGCCGACCCGATCTTCTACGAGCAGCCCCGCCTCCTCGTGCACATCGACGACGACGCCATCGAGGCCGCCCGGCGCCTCTATCGCGAGCTGCTGCCCGAGGGTGGCGACGTGCTCGACCTGATGTCCAGCTATCGCTCGCACATGCCGCCGGAGCTGTGCCTCCACCGGCTGGCCGGTCTCGGGCTCAACGAAGTCGAGATGCGCAAGAACAACCAGCTCACGGACTTCGTCGTGCACGACCTCAACGCTGACCCACGCCTGCCGTATGACGACCGCGCGTTCGATGGCGCCGTCGTCACCGTCTCCGTGCAGTACATGACGCGACCGGTCGACACCTTCCGCGAAGTGCGGCGCGTGCTGAAGCCGGATGCGCCGCTCATCATCACGTATTCGAATCGGATGTTTCCGACGAAGGCCGTCTCCATCTGGCGCGCGCTCGATGACCGCGAGCGAGCGGTGCTGATCCGAGCCTACTTCCGCGAGGCGGGCGGCTTCGGCGAGGTCGCGGCCGAAGACCGGAGTATCGGCGGCGGCCCGCCGCATGATCCGCTGTACGCCGTGTGGGCCCGGCGCGGCCGGGACGACGATCCTGTCGCAAAACCCGTCGATCCGGTGTAATAGTTGGTGCCCCCGCACGCACGACGCGCGCGCGCACCCCGCCGGATCTCGACGAGCCGCGAAGGCTCGCGCGACCGACGACCGCGACGTACTGCCGGCGACCCGTGGAGGGCGAGGATGATCGAGCAATTTTACGCGACCAAGGACGACCAGGCGCTGAAGATCTTCGCCTGGGCCGCCGGCGCCGCGACCATGCGCGCCGCCTACTACGGCCTCAAGCTCGGCATGCTGCGCGCGCTCGCCGCAGCGCCCGGCGGGCTGACGGTCGATGAGCTTCAAGCCCAGTGCGACGTCGACCCGCGCTACCTGCAGGCGTGGGCGAAGCTTGCTGCCGCCGGCGAGCTGCTGACGTACGACGCATCGAACGGCCGCCTGCGGATGGCGCCGCACATGGACGAGCTCCTCCTCGACGCCGACGACTTCCAATACGCGGCCGGCCTCGTGACGAACTTCGCCGTCGAATCGCGGCTCGCCGACCACGTCGAGGCCTGCATGCAGGACGGCGAGGGCATCCCCTTCGCCGACTACGGACGCGAGATGGTGGAGACCATCCACGCCTTCAGCAAGGCGGCGTACGAGCTGTTCCTGCCCAGCGTGCTGCTGCCGGAGTTGCCCGAGCTCGGCCGCCAGCTCGCCGACGGCGGCACGATCCTCGAGCTGGGCTGCGGCGCCGGCGCCGGCCTCGTCGCGCTGGCACGCGCGTTCCCCGCCTGCACCGTCACAGGCCTCGACCCCGACCCGACTTCGGTCGCCCTCGCCCGTGAGCGGATCGCCGCCGCCGGCCTCGACGAGCACGTGCACGCGGAGGAGATGCGGGCGGAGGACTTGACGAGCGAGGACGCCTTCGACTTCATCTACACCCAGATCTCGCTGCACGAGATGGACGACGCGCTGACCGTGCTGACGAATGCCGGACGCGCGCTGAAGGAAGATGGCGTCCTGCTGATCACCGAGATCCGGGGCGCCGAGCGCATCGAGGACGCCACCGGCGACTACGGCACCGTGCTGGCGCACATCGACCTGTTCTACGAGATCCCCCAGGCGCTGGCGAAGGGCGGACGCGGCGTCGGCTTCTTCAGCGCCGACGAGATCCGCCGGCTGGCGACGGAGGCGGGCCTGCGAGGCGTGCGGGAACTGACGCTGGACCAGCCGCTGTACGCCGCGTTCGCCGCGAACAAGTGAGCGGAGGCCGGTTGCCGGTACGCGCCCCGGGGAACGAACGGCGGCCGCTCATTCGCGGACGCGTCCAACGGGCCAGATCGCTCGGAACAATTGTGGATTCTGTAGCAATGAACCCACCCCTCGGCGCCGAAGGGCCGCCCTGCGGTTCTCCGGCGCATCGGTAGCGTACCCGCAACCCCGAAGCCCGTCACGCCGTGTCACGAACGACGCGGCGGCCTCTGCCGTGCGGGCATCAACGGCTGTTGCCGGCGGCGAACCGGGCAAGCGCGTGTGAGCGACGCGCCTCAGGGCGCCCGCGGCTTCAGGCTCGTGTTGTTGACCAGGCCCAGGTCGCCCCACGGCCAGTACGTGATCCATGCCTGGCCGATGATATTGGCCTCGGGGACGAAGTCGCATTCCTGCTGCGCGCTGCACTGCTGGCGCCAAGCGTGCGAGTCATAGCTGTTGTTGCGATTATCGCCGAGCACGAAGTACTGGCCCGGCGGCACCGTCTTTGGGCCGTAGGTGTAGTTCGGCGCAGCCTGCTCGTACGGCTCCACGAGCGGGCTGCCGTTGATGAACACCTTGCCGTCGCGCACCTCGACGGTGTCGCCCGGCACGCCGATCACCCGCTTGATGAAGTCGCGGCTCGTGTCGAGCGGGAACTTGAACACGATCACGTCGCCGCGGCGCGGAGCGCGGAAGAGGTGCCGCTCGCCATCGCTGTCGGGGATGAACGGCAGGAACTTGTTCAGCGTGTGCGTATCGATGCGGTAGTAGAGCGCCTTGTTCACCAGCAGATACTGGTTGTTCGTGAGCGAGGGCATCATGCTCGAGCCCTCGACGCGGAAGTTCTGCACGACCGCCTTGACGGCGAAGAAGATCAGCACCGCGAGCAGCAGCGTCTCGACCAGCTCGCGTCCGACGCGGCGCGCCTTCGCCCGGCCCACGCGTCGCTTGCGCACCGTACGGTCCTCGTACGGAAGGGTGCGCTCGAAGGCGCGCTCGCTCAGGCCGATGTCGGCGTTCGTGTACGAGAGCTCGAGCGCCGCCGGCACGTCGGCGTAGGCGTCCGGAGCGGCAGCCGACGCGACGGCGTACGGATCGACGTGCGGCGACGGCGGCGCCGGCGACCAGTCGCGGCGGGCGCCGTCGGAAGCAGCGCCACCGTCCCGGGTGGCGTGGTCGCCGGGGAAGAGTGCATCGTGCGAGGCAGGCGGGGCGCCGGGTGCCGCCGGGGCTGGTGAAGCGGGAAGCTCCGGCTCCCGGCGCAGCGGATCGTCTGACATAAGCCGCCTATTGTAGCACGCAGGGACGCGCCAGCCCGTTGCATTGGCACTCTGATAGAATGCCCGGCGTCGATGAACCTCTTCGCCGGTCCCTCAGCGCGAGCCGCAGCGGACGAACCCGAACTGCTGCATCGCGCGCGTGCCGGCGATCTCGACGCCTTCAACGCGCTCGTCGACCTGCACCAGCGCCTTGTCTACAACCTCTGTCGCCGCATGCTCGGCAGCACCTCGCTCGCGGAAGACGCGACGCAGGAGGCGTTTCTCTCTGCCTGGCGCCACATCGCCGGCTGCACAGGCGACCGCTTCCGCCCTTGGCTCTTGCGCATCGCCGCGAACGCCTGCACCGACGAGCTGCGACGTCGTCACCGCCGCCCGGCGATCTCACTCGACGCGCCGCAGCCGATCGACGAGGCGCCGCTCGATGTCCCGGACCCGGCGCCCGGGCCTGATTCGGCGGTCGTCCGCTCCGAGCAGCGGCGAGTTATCGCCGCGGCGCTCTTGCGGCTGCCCGAAGACCAGCGGCTGGCGGTGGTCCTGCGTGACGTGCAGGGACTCTCGTACGAGGAGATCGCCGAGGCGACGAAGGCGTCGCTCGGCACCGTCAAGTCGCGGATCGCGCGCGGGCGCGCGAAGCTGCGGCGCACGCTGGCGGGAACATCTGGCGACGCATGAACGTCAAGGATCGTATGCGTCCGGCTGAGGACGCGGCGGGAGGACAACGGTCGTGGTGAAGCAGGTGTTCGCGATCCTCAGCCGGAAGCATCGGCCTGATACGCGCTTGCTCAGCGCCTGTCTCGACGGCGCGCTCGCCGACGACGCGGCGGCCGCTCTCACGGCGCACGTCGCGACGTGCGCCGCCTGCGCACGCGAGCTCGCCGGCCTCCAGTCCGTGCGTGCGGTGCTCGCATCGCTTCCCCAGGAAGAGGCCCCGCGCTCGTTCCGGCTGCGCGCCGCCGACCAGGCGCCGGCGCCTCGGCGGCAGCCGGCGCTCTCGGCGCGACTGCTGCCGCTGCTGAGCGCGGGCGCCGCGGTTGCCTTCGTCGCGCTCGTCGCGGTCAGCGTACTCGGCGGCGGGAACGGCGGCGCGCGCGACCAGGCGGCGACCGCGCGCTTCGCTGCCGCCGCGACGCCGCCGGCGACGTCGATCGTCCCTGCGGCCGCCGCCCAGCCGGCGACGTCCGCAGCCCAGGCCTTCGCGCCGGCGGACAGGGCGGCGTCGCCGGCGCCCGCCGGCGCCGCACCTGGCAACGCACCGGCGGGCCCGGAAACGGGAACCTCTTCGGCCGCTGCAGCGTCCACACCCGTAACGGCCGCCGCCGCGCCGACCACCACCACCGCGGCGGCCGCGCCGACGCCGGCGTCCAGGCGCCGGCAGGCTGCCTCCGGCGCGCCTTCGTCCGGCTGGGACTGGGCGGAGTGGTCTGCAGCCGCGGCGGCCGTGGTCACCATCGGCGCCGGCGGCGCAAGCGTGTGGCAATGGCGGCGGCGAAGGAGGTAGGCAGATGATCACGCATCGCAGGCTGGTCATGGGAGCGGCGGCCGGCGCCGTCGCGGTCGTGGTGTTCGGCGCCGCCGCGCGCGGGGCCTTCTCGACAAGCCCGGCGTCGACGGCGCCGCAGACGCAGCAGACCGAGCCGGAGCAGGCGCGCGGCATTACCGTTTCGGGCGAAGGCAAGGTGCAGGGGAAGCCGGACATCGCGCAGCTCGCGCTCGGCGTCTCGGTGCTGCGCGCCACGGTCGCCGCCGCGCGCGACCAGGCGGCCGCCTCGTTGACGGCGATCGACAACGCGATGAAGGCGGACGGGATCGCCGACAGGGACATCCAGACGTCGGACCTGACGATTTCGCCCGAGTACAACTACAGCGATGGCAAGCAGACGCTGACGGGCTTCCGCGTCACGAACACGGCGACCGTGAAGGTGCGCGACATCAACACCACGAGCAAGGTCGTCGATGACGCGGTGAACGCCGGCGGCGACGACACGCAGATTCAGGGCATCACGTTCACAATCGACAAGCCCGGCGACCTCCAGCGCCAGGCGCGGGAGGCGGCGGTCGCCGATGCGAAGGCGAAGGCGCAGACGCTGGCTTCGGCGAGCGGCGTCGGGCTCGGCAGTGCGATCGCCATCAGCGAGGGTGGCGGCGTGCAGCCGATCGTCTACGACAAGGCCGCGTTCGCCGCCGCACCGGGCGCGACCACGGCGGCGACGCCGATCCAGCCCGGCGAGCTCGACGTGACGGTAAACGTCAGCATCACCTGGGCGATCACGTGATGCTCCAGCGGAGGCAGGACGCAGGGCGGACGCGGCGCGGACCTCCTACCCGCCGCGCCCGCCCATCCTGCCGGTAACGCGCATACCCCGGGCCCACGGCCCGGCGCGGCTACCCTCGCGATCCAGCCGCCCGTTACAATGGGAATGCCGATGCAGAAGCGCGGCGTTCCAGACGACCACGGGGAACATGGCAACAGACAGAAAACAGGACTACTACGACGTCCTCGGGGTGGCGCGCAACGCCTCCCCGGAGGAGCTCAAGAAGGCGTTCCGGCGCCTAGCGATGCGATACCATCCGGACCGCAACGCGGAGGCCGGCGCCGAGGCGCGCTTCAAGGAGGTCAACGAGGCCTACGAGGTGCTCTCCGACCCCGAGCGCCGGGCGATGTACGACCGCTTCGGGCACGCGGCGGCGCAGGGCGGCGAGAATCCGTTCGCGCGCGGCTTCGAGGGCTTCGGCTTCGGCGGACTCGGCGACATCTTCGATGCCTTCTTCGGTGGCGCCAACGGCCGCACGCAGCGCGGCCCCGTGCGCGGCGCCGACGTCCGGCTATCGATGACGATCTCGTTCGAGGAGGCCGTCTTCGGCACCGAGAAGGAGTTCGAACTCGTCGGCAGCGAGGTCTGCAGCGCCTGCAACGGACTGCGCGCCGAGCCTGGCACGCAGCCCGAACGATGCCCGCAGTGCAACGGCAGCGGCGAGTTGCGGCGGACGCAGCAGAGCATCTTCGGGCAGTTCGTCAACGTGACCATGTGCGACCGCTGCCGCGGGGAAGGGCGGGTCGTCAATACGCCCTGCAAGCACTGCCGGGGGAGCGGACGCGAGAAGCGGACACGGAAGCTCTCGGTGGCGATCCCGGGGGGGGTGGACAGCGGCTCGCAGATCCGGCTCGCCAACGAAGGTGAGGTCGGCAGCCAGGGCGGCCCGCGCGGTCATCTCTACCTCTCGCTCAACGTCAGGCCGCACGAGTTCTTCCGCCGCGACGAGGATGACATCCTGCTCGACCTCGACCTGAACTTCGCGCAGGTGGGCCTCGGCGACGCCGTCGAGGTGCCGACGGTGGACAACGAGCCGTACGAGCTGCGGATCCCCGCCGGCACACAGACCGGCGAGCTGTTCGTCGTGCGCGGGAAGGGCGTACCGCACCTGCGCGGCGGCGGCCGCGGCGACATGATCGTGCGCGCCAACGTCGTGACGCCGAAGAACCTGTCGAAGGAGCAGAAGGAGTTGCTGCGCCGGCTGGCGGAGTCGCTGGGGTCCGACGTCAAGCCGCAGGAGGATCGCGGCATCATGGGCAAGATCAAGGACGCGCTGGGGTAGCGCGGCGCGCAGGCGTCGCCGGGCGGCGACACGCCCCGGATTGTCGCTCCGGCCCCATGCCGCGCGGCACAGGCTAGCCGGCGAAGTACTGCAGGGCGGCGCGCACGCGGTCCTCGAGCGGCAGCCCGGCGCCATCGACACGCCCGGCCGCTGCCGTCGCCTCCGGCTGCGAGTAGCCAAGCCCGAGCAGCGCGGCGATCAGCTCGCCATCGCGCTCGGGCATAGCGGCCGGCCGCGCGGCCTCGGCTGCGGCCGGCGGCGTCACCTTGTCGCGCAGTTCGAGCACGAGCCGCTCCGCCGTCTTCTGGCCGATGCCCGGCACCCGCCGCAGCGCGTCGACCTGGCCGCCGACGATCGCCAGCGTGAGCTGCGCGTAGTCGAGCGATGACAGGAGCGCCAGCGCCGCGCGGGGACCGATGCCGCTGACACCGATCAGCTGCTCGAAGAGTCGCAGCTCCTCGACGCTCGTGAAGCCGTACAGTGTCAGCGCGTCTTCACGCACATGCAGGTGAGTGAACAGCTCGGCACGGGCACCGGCGGTCAGCGCCTCGGCGGCGGGGGCCGGCACGGAGACGAGCATGCCCAGGCCGCCGACACCGACGATCACCCAGTCGTCACCGGCCTCTTCGACGACGCCGCGCAGCCGCGCTACCGGCATCGCGCCGCCCCCGGGCCGCCACCAGACCACCACCCGGCGCCAGACGGCGCGACGACGCGCGGTGCCGCGATGGCGACCATCGGCCGGATGCCCGGCTGCTGCTCGATCATACGGCCCGAGTATAGGTGAGGTGATGCGCGACCTACAGCGGGCCGGTCAGCTGGCCAGCGACATGTCGCCCCCACCGGCGGTGCGGACCGGCTGCGACGAGCCGTGCACGCAGAGGGAATCGAAGCCCGCCGCCTTCGCCGAAGAAAGCGCCCGCTCGGCGGCCTTCTCCAGTTCGCCGTAGGACGTGATCTCGTCGTGCGGCAAGAGGGCGATGCCGATCGAGAGCGTGAGGCGCAGCGGGTTGTCGTACGGCTCGCTCATGAAGCTGTTGACCTGCACCTGCCCGCGAATCTTGTCGGCGACGGCGATGGCTTGCGTCTCCGCCGAATCGGGCAGCAGCAGTCCCATCGTTTCCGGGGCGTAGCGGCCGCCGAGGTCGTTGACGCGCAGGCGGCTGCGCAGGATCTCGCTCACCTGCGACATCAGGTAGCCGCGGCCGAGGCGGCCGACGCGCTCGCCGAGCGCCTGCATGTCGTCGACTTCGATCAGGAGCAGGGCGAGCGGCCGCTTGTAGCGTCGCGAGCGCTCGAACTCGAGCCGCACCTGGTCGTCGAACTGGCGGCGCGTGTAGAGGCCGGTGAGCTCATCGACGGCGGCGAGATGGTCGAGCTCGATCTCCTTGCGCAGGAGCTGGGCGTTGAGCTCGTTGACGGCGCCCTTCGTCCTGTTGAACTCCTGGCGCGCCGCGAAGTAGGCCACGCAGACCAGCGCCGAGACCAGCGCGAGCAGCGCGATGCTGACGATCGTATCAGTGTTCAGGCGGTCGGACGACTGACTGACGCTGACCCCACCCAGGGCGAGTCCGATGGCGCAGCCGCCCAGCAGCACGAAGCCAAGCTTCCTCACACCTTGATTCTCGGCCGCAATGGCGCGCTGTTGAGCGAATCCGCACAGCAAGCGGCGTCGCGCCTCCCAGGCCTATCTCACGACCGCCACATAGAACCGTTCGTTCGCCGTGCTGGCAGCAGCCTGGCCGTTCCGTTCGGCATCACCCGCACCTCAGCCGATGAGAAGATCCTGCTTGAAATTCTAGTACATCCGTTCTATACTACGGCCAACCCCTCTGCAGGCGCTGCCTCGAAGGGCGAATCTCCTCTCACGGAGCCGGCACATGCGCCTGGCGTGTATCACCATCCCCCACTTCCGCATCGCGCTCGAACGGGCGCGCGCTCCCGATCTCGGGCGGCAGGCGATCGCCATCGGCGAGGCGCTGTCGGGGGACCGCACGATCATCGACTGCTCCCCGGAAGCGGCGGCGCTCGGCATCCGGCGGGGGATGCCGCTCCGCGATGCGCGGACGATGGCGCCCGATCTGGTCGTGCTGCCACCGGATCCCGTCTTCTACCGCCGGGCGGCGGACGCCCTGCTGGATGCCATCGAGGATACGGAGCCGCGCGTCGAGGCGGCCGACGATGCCGAAGGCACGGTCTTCGCCGCGATCGACCAAGCTGCCGAAGCGGAGGCGCAGCAACGGGCGGGCGAGCGCCTGCTGCGGGCGGTACGAGCGGGCGCCGGCGTGGAGGCGAGCGTGGGCATCGGCGAGGGGAAGTTCATCGCCTGGACGGCGGCGACGGTGAGCGCGCCCGGGGAGCTGACGTTCGTGCCGGCGGGCAGCGAGCAGGCATTCGTCGGACCGCTGGGCACCTCGTTTCTGCCGGTGTCGTACGCGACGCAGCGCAAGCTCGCGCTCTATGCCCTGAGCACGATCGGCGAGGTCGCCGCGGTCGAGATCGGGGCGCTGCAGGCGCAGTTCGGGCGCGAGGGGCGCCAGCTGTGGGAGCTGGCGCGCGGCATCGACCCGGCGCCGTTCGTGCCGCGCGCGCGCAGCGAGCCGGTCAGCGGGACGCTGGCGATGCCCTCGGCGACGGTGAATAGCGCAGCGCTGCTGATCGCCGCGCAGCAACTGATCGGCCGGCTGACCACGCGGCCGGCGATGCGCCATCGGCTGGTGCGGCAGCTGCGGCTGCGGCTGGCGCTGCTGGGCGGCGGCAGCTGGGAGCACACGCTGACGCTGCGGGAGCCGACAGCGGACGAAGAGGCGCTGCTCTTCGTGCTGAAGAAGCTCATCGAGCCGCTGCAACTGACGGCGCCGGTCGAGGAGATGGGGCTGGAGTTCATCGACCTGAGCGGGGAGACGGGAAAGCAGCGCAGCCTGCTGTTCGCCGAGCAGCCGCGGCGGCGGGCGCAACTCATCGCGACGCTGCATCAACTGAAGGCGCGCTTCGGCGGCGAGCCGCAGGTGGCGCGCGTGGTGGAGGTGGAACCTTGGTCGCGGATCCCCGAACGCCGGTACGCGCTCATCGACTACGACCTCTAGGGGCGCCGCGACGGCTGCAGGTCGAAGCGGACGCGCAGGGGATGCCGCGCTCGCTGGTGTTCGAGGGGGCGCGGCGGCAAGTCGAGGCGGTGCAGGACCGCTGGCGCATCGACGACGAGTGGTGGCGGGAAGCGGCGCTCTCGCGAATGTACTACGAGCTGCGGCTGGAGGGTGGGCGGGTGCTGACGGTGTACCGGGATCTGGGCGAGGGGGCGGAGGCAGGAGGAGTATGGTGGCTGCAGCGGTACTAGCGCCGGGCCATCATCCGCCTCCCGGTGATACATTCGCGGGAAAATATACCTGATATGGCAGCCCCGGCCCACCGCTACCGCGCCGAGCTCCACCTCCACTCCTGCTGGTCGCTGCTCGATGGCGCCTCCAGCCCCGACGAGTTGATCCTGCGCGCGCGCGACCTGGGCTATGAGACGCTGGCGCTCACCGACCACGACGGGCTCTACGGTTCCATGGAGTTCGCGCAGGCCGCCCGCGCCTTCGGCATCCGCGCGATCACGGGCGCCGAGGTGACGCTCGAGGACGGCCACCACCTGACTCTGCTGGCAAGGGACAGCGAGGGGTACGGCAACCTTTGCCGTCTCCTCTCGACCGCGCACCTGACGAGCGCCCGCAAGGAGCCACGCCTCTCGCTCGCGGCGCTGGCGCAGCACACGCGCGGCCTCATCGCGCTCTCCGGCTGCAAGCGCGGCCTCGTGCCGGCGCTCGTCGCGGCGGGCGAGCCTGCGGCGGCGGAAGCTGCCGTCGAGCGCTATATCGCGCTGTTCGGTCGGGAGAACTTCTACGTCGAGCTGCAGCAGAACCTGGTGCACGGCGACACGGAGCGCTGCCGGCGTCTCGTCGCGCTGGCGCAGGCGCACGGGCTGCGCTACGTCGCGACGAATGACGTGCATTACCACGAGCGCGCACGCCACCGCCTGCAGGACGTGATGGTGGCGATCCGGCATCGGACGACGCTCGAGGCGTCGCATCGCGAGCGGCGTGAGAACTCGGAGTACTACCTGAAGTCGCCGGAAGAGATGGCCGAGCTCTTCGCCGCCTGGCCGGAGGCGCTCGACGAAGGCGCGCGCATCGCCGAACGCTGCACCTTCGACCTCACGCGGGACCTTGAGTATCGCTTCCCCGACTATACGCCGCCGGACGGCTCCGACGCCGATGCGTACCTGGAGACGGTGTGCCGGCAGGCGGCGCGCGAACGCTACGGCAGCGTGGCGGGGCGCATCCCGGAGCGCGTCAAGCGGCGGCTGCAGGAGGAGTTGCGGCTGGTGCGCAAGCACGGCCTCTCGGGCTTCTTCCTGATCTACCGCGAGCTCCTCGAGCTGAGCCGCGAGGTGGCGGCAGAGGTCCGCGGCGGCCACACCGCGCGCAGCCGCTCCGGCCTGCCGCCGGGTCGCGGCCGCGGCTCGTCCGTCGGGTCGATCCTCTGCT
The DNA here is from genome assembly GCA_015478665.1 of Dehalococcoidia bacterium. Classification (GTDB taxonomy): domain Bacteria; phylum Chloroflexota; class Dehalococcoidia; order DSTF01; family JACRBR01; genus JADMII01. The sequence goes on along the minus strand of JADMII010000011.1, from coordinate 47,746 downwards.
ACCTCATCGGCCTGTCACACGTCGACCCGATCAAGCACAACCTCTACCTCGGCCGCTTCCTGAACGACGAGATCGCCTCCGTCCCGGACATCGATCTCGACTTCCCGCGCGACATCCGCGAGCAGCTGATCCTGCGAGTGTACGAGCACTTCGGCCGCGAGCATGCGGCGCTCGTCGCGAGCTTCCCGACGTACAAGCTGCGCAGCGCGATCCGCGACGTCGGCAAGGCGCTGGGCATCGCCGAGAGCGAGCTCGACCGGCTGGCGAAGCGCGCCGGCTGGGGATCGGCCGGCGACATCGCCCACGAGATGTCCCTGTACGACGAGTACGCCGGCAAGATCGACGCGCCGATCTGGCGTGACCTGATCGCACTCGCGCAGCAGATCTCCGGCTTCCCGCGCCACCTCAGCCAGCACGTCGGCGGCATGGTGATCTCGACCAAGCCGATCGTCGAGCTGGTGCCGGTGGAGCAGGCGGCGATGGCCGGCCGCTACATCTGCCAGTGGGACAAGGATTCTGTCGATGATGCGCGCTTCATCAAGATCGACTTCCTTGCGCTCGGCATGCTCTCGCTCGTCGAAGAGTGCGCGGACCTCATCGCGGAGCAGCACGGCCGCATCGAAGACCTGAGCCGGATCGACTTCGGCGACCCGGAGGTGTACGACCTGATCTGTGCAGCGGATACGGTCGGCGTCTTCCAGATCGAGAGCCGGGCGCAAATGCAGATGCTGCCACGCACGCGGCCGCGGTCGATCGAAGACCTGACGGTGCAGGTGGCGATCATCCGGCCGGGGCCGATCGTCGGCGGCGCCGTCAACCCGTACGTGCGGCACCGCCAGGCGCAGCTCGCCGACCCCGGCTTCCGTCCGCCGTACGACCATCCGAGCCTGGAGCCGGTGTTGAGCGAGACGCTCGGGGTGATCCTGTACCAGGAGCAGGTGCTGCAGGCGGCCGTCGCCGTCGCCGGCTTCACCGAGGGGCAGGCGGAAGCGCTGCGGCGGGCGATGAGCCGCAAGCGCTCGCGCGACAACATGGCGCGGTTCTACGCGCTCTTCCGCGATGGCGCACGGGCCCGCGGCGTCAGCGACGAGGTGGCGAAGACGGTGTTCGAGAAGATCGTCGCCTTCGCCGAGTTCGGCTTCCCGAAGAGCCACTCGGCGGCCTTCGCCTTCCTCGCGTTCCAGTCCGCGTGGCTGCGCCGCTACTATCCGGTGGAGTTCCTCTGCTCGCTGCTGAACGCCCAGCCGATGGGCTTCTACCCGCCGCACGTGCTCGTGCACGACGCCAGGCGCCACGGCGTGACCGTGCTGCCGCCGGATATCAACGCCGGCGCCGCGACCTGCAGCGTCGAGCACGATGCCGTGCGCGTGGGCTTCGGCTACGTCCGCGGCATCGGCGCCGGCCCGGCCCAGGCGATCGTCGACGAGCGCGCGCGCGGGGGGCCGTTCGCCTCGCTGGCGGACTTCGTGCGGCGGATCTGCATCACGCCGATCGCGCACGCCCGGACGGAGGCTGGCGGCTGGCGGCGGCTGGCCGGAGCGGTGGCCGCCGATGCCATCCAACATCACAAGCGTGCTCCGGCGCTGCCGCATGGCGCACCACACGCCGTGTCCGAGGAAGCTATCGAGAACCTGATCCAGACCGGCGCCTTCGATGCGTTCGGGCTGAACCGGAGAGAGATGCTGTGGCAGCTGGGCCTGCTCTACCGGCCGCCACACGTGCAGCTGACGCTGCCGCTGCCCATCGCGCAGGACAGCGTGCGGCTCGAAGACATGACGACGTGGGAGCAGATGGCCGCGGACTACAACCTGCTCTCGTTGTCGCCGGGGCACCACCCGATGGCGCTGATGCGGCCGGCGATCGGCGAAGCGATGCCGTCGCTGCGGCACCTGCTGCGCATGCCGGACGGCGAGCGGGTGCGCGTGCCGGGGATGGTGGTCTGCCGCCAGCAGCCGGGAACGGCGAAGGGCTTCGTCTTCCTGCTGATGGAGGATGAGTTCGGGATGCTCAACATCATCGTGCCGCCGTGGCTGCACGAGCGGCAGCGGGCGCTCGTGCGCGGCGAACCGTTCGTGATCGTCGCGGGGACGCTGCAGCGGAAGGAAGGCACCGTCAACCTGCTGGCGGAGCGCTTCGAGGCGCTGCCCGTACCGCAAGCCCGCAGAGCAGCCGAGCGCCTGCGCGCGCCGACGTCTCACAACTTCGGCTGAACCACCGCCGCGACCGCCACGCCCGGCCAACGCGCCCCGGCGTGGGCAATGCGCGCCGAACGCCGCGGTTTCCGCGTTCCTCAACCAGCGTCGGCGCGCACCGCAAGCAGCGCGCTCCAGCGGTAGGGTGGTCGAGTCCTCGAGCAGGCCGGGTTGAGCACCTCGCGCAGGTACGGGTGCCGCTCGTCACGCGCCGGAACGCGGTGACGCCGATCGCCACCTGCTCGTCGTCGATCGATCGAGCGCTATCCCCGGCGCTTCGAGCCGGCGTGCCGGAACATCGAGCCGGCGATCTTGCGGGTGACGACGCGCGGCATCAGCATCGCGCCCTGGGCCGTCGCGCGGTTGAGCGCGCCGGGGATCGCGATCGCGCGCCCGCGCTGCAGCGCGGCGAGCGCGGCGCTCACGACGCCCTCGACCGAGACGTAGGCGATCGACGGCATCGCCGACCGATCGATGCCGGCCGTCTCCTGGAACGCGGTCTTCACCGGCCCGGGGCAGAGGCACGTGATCGTCACGCCGTGCGGCGCCACCTCTTCGTGTAACGCCTCGCTGAAGTGCAGGACGAACGCCTTCGTCGCCGCGTAGGTCGCCATGAACGGCACCGGCTGAAAGCCGCCGGTCGAGGCGACGTTGATGATGCCGCCGGCGCTTCGCGCGCACATCGAGGGAAGCGCCGCATGGCAGAGCCGCACGAGCGCGCGCACATTGAGATCGATCTCCTGCAGCTCGCGAGCGACCGGCAGTTCGGCGAACTCCCCGCGCGTGCCGAAGCCGGCGTTGTTGATGAGAAGATCGATGTCGCCGCGCGCGAGACGCTCCTCGACCGCCGTCACGCCGGCGTCGGTCGCGAGATCGGCCTCGAGCACCTCCACCTGCGCGCCATGCGCGGACTGCAGGTCCGATGCGAGGGTATCGAGCACATCGCGGCGGCGGGCGACGACGACGACGTCGTATCCTGTCCGCGCCAACTGCTCTGCGAAGCCGCGCCCGATGCCGGACGAGGCGCCGGTGACGAGCGCGAGCCGTCGCGTCGCGCCGGTCGAGATGGACGCGGCATCGGTGAGGTACGCGGTAGTGGCCATGGCCGGGCCTCCGTCTCTGTTCTCGTTCAGGCGCCTATCGTACACGCGAGTCCGCACGATGTCGAGATCGACGGGCGAGCGACCGGCGGTGACGCGTGCGCGCGGCGCCGGCGGCCTGACTGCAGCGCGACGGCGCCGGCTGGGCGATGGCGCGGCGTGCCCCCACCCGCTCGCGCTTGCTCCGCATGTGTTATCTGGCCGGTGCATGAGCGCTGATTAGCGGCGGCATGCATCATCCGGCGGACGCGGTACGCTTCGGGTGGATGCCACGTCGCATCCAATCACGCGCGGGAACGCGACGGAGCAGGCCGATGCCGGAGGACGGGAGCCGAGTCTGATGCGTGAGATGCCGAAGCTGGTCGATGAGCTGTTACAGCGGGCGTTGGTGTGCGAGCTGGCCGTCATCGGCGCCGACGGTCGCCTGGTGGTCCACCCGCTGATCCCGCTATGGGACGGCGAGCGTGTGTACATGACCTCGAGCATCCTCTTCTCGAGGAAGCTCGAGCACATCAAGCGCGACGGCCGCGTCAGCCTCTCGATCACCGACCCGGTCGCCACCGGTGGACTGACGGCGCGCTGCAGCATCCAGGGCGATGCGCGCGTGGTCGAGGACGACCCGCACGAGACGTGGGAGCAGGTGCTGCCGCTCTGGCGGGCGAAGGAGCCGGCGATCGACCAATTCCTCGGCAAGCGGTTCGCGCTGCCCCTGTTCTTCGAGCGGTCGATTATCGAAGTGACGCCGCGGCGCGTCTACTGGTGGGACGACGGCGACCCCTCGAAGCCGCCCCGGACGGCGACGCTCGCGGCGGCGGAGGCGGCGCGATGAAGATCGACCGCAGGCTCTTCGACAAGCTCGCGACGTATCCCCACGCGATCGTGAGTTGGACCGACGACGACGGCTACCCGCTGCAGACCCCGGCGCTGTTCGAGGTCGACGCCGGGCGCGGCGAGCTCGTGCTCGCGGCCAGCGGCATCGCCTTGCCCGTGGAGAGCGAGGTGAACGTCACGGTCAGCCACATCCGGCCGCAGCCGGGGACGGGCTACGACCAGCGACGCTACATCGAGCTGTGGGGCCGGCTGCAGGCGCGCGGCGGCGCGCGCATCCTGGCGCCGGCGCGCGCCTGGGGCTGGGACGAGAAGGAGACGCCGTTCTTCGAGTACTCCGAGCGCTCGAACGAGCAGGCGCGGAAGTACCTGGCGCAGGTGTCGGCGGAGCAGGGACGGCAGGTGAAGCCGCGGCTCTCGCGCTTCTGGACGTTCCTGCTGGCGACGCGCCTGCCGTTCCTGACGGCGACGATCGTGCCGGTGCTGCTCGGCATCGCCGTCGCCGCCAAGCACGACCACTTCAACTGGTGGCTGGCGCTGCTGACGCTGATCGGCGGCGCCGCCATCCATATCGGGCTGAACGTCGCGAACGATGTGTTCGATACGCTCTCCGGCGCCGATGCGGCGAACGTCAACCCGACGCAGTTCAGCGGCGGCTCGCGCGTCGTCCAGCGCGGACTCGTGACCCTGCGCCAGATGGGGGCGCTGTGCCTCGGCGCATACGCCGTCGGCATCGCCATCGGGCTCTTCCTCGTCGTATACCGAGGCTCGCTGCCGCTGCTCATCGTCGGCGTCATCGGCGTGCTGCTGAGCGTCTTCTATACGGCGCCGCCGCTCAAGCTCGTGCATCGCGGGCTGGGCGAAGTGACGACGGCGCTCGGATTCGGGCCGATCATGGTGGTCGGCGCGTACCTGGTGCAGACGAAGCAGTGGTCCGCCGAGCCGTTCGTCGCGTCGATCCCGGTGGCGATCCTGATCGCGCTCATCCTCTACCTCAACGAGATCCCCGACCGGCGGAGCGACGCGCTCGTCGGCAAGCGGACGCTCCCCGTACGCTGGAGCGCTGACATCGTGACGAAGGCCTTCCTGGTCGCGGCGCTCGCCGCGTTCGCGGCGATCGCCGTCTCCGCGGTGAGCGGCGTCATCCCGCTGCCGACGCTGCTGGCGCTGCTGGCGCTGCCGCTGGTGTTCCAGATCTATCGCGGCATTCGGGAGCAGTACGGCGCCCCGTACGAGCTGATGGCAACGCTGGGCAAGAACGTCCAGCTGCACGCGATGGTGGGCGTGCTGCTGCTCGTCGGGTACGGCATCAGCATCGCAGCTGCGCATCTGTAGGCAGCGGCGACCGGATGCCGGGCGCGCCAGTCCCACTCTGCGGATGGCGCCCGGAGCAGTTGACGCAGGCGCTCGATCGGCCTATCGTACTCGCACAGACGTTCTAGAATGCTGACGATGTTGCGCCAGCGTCGACGAACCCTGCGACCGAGCGCCGCGCTCCGGAACGCCGCGCCGTCGACGCGCAGCGACGCCACGCGGTCGACCCTGAGGCGAGGATCAACACATGGCCGCACGACACCGGCTGGGGAATCTCGACCTGTTGGTGCTGAGCGATGGCACGTACTACCAGGACGCCGGCGCCGTCTTCGGCGTCGTGCCGCGCATCATGTGGGAGCGGCTGGCGATCCCGCTCAACGAGCGCTATCAGATGGCGCTCGGGCTGAACTCGCTGCTCGTCCGGTCCGCCGGGAAGACGATCCTCATCGAGACCGGCGTGGGCGATAAGGAGCGCGTCCGGGCGCAGTCGTCGCCGGCGAGCGAGGGGACGCTGCTCGATGGCCTGCGCGCCGTCGGCGTGAGGCCCGAGGACGTCGACGTCGTCGTCAACTCACACCTGCACGCCGACCACTGCGGCTGGAACACGCGCGCCGACGACGCCGGCAGCTTCGTGCCGACGTTCCGTCGCGCGCGCTATCTGATCCGCCGCGGCGAGTGGGAGGCGGCGACGCATCCGAACGAGCGCACGCGGGCGACCTACCTGCCGGAAAACATCCTGCCGCTCGAGGCGGCCGGGCAGCTCGAGCTGATCGACGGGGAGACGAAGATCACGGACGAGGTGATCGTCGTCGACACGCCCGGGCACACGGCGGACCACGCCAGCGTGCTGCTGGCATCGGCGGGCGAGCGGGCGATCTACATCGGCGACATGGTGCAGCATTCGGTGCAGCTGGAGCGGACGGCGTGGGTGTCGTCGTTCGACGTCTTCCCGCTGCAGGCGATGGAGACGAAGAAGGCCGTCGTGCGGCGGGCGATCGATGAGCGCGAGCTCGTCGTCGCCGTGCACTGCCCGTACCCCGGGCTCGGCCGCCTGAGCGAGACGCCCGACGGCAAGCGGCGCTGGACGCCGGTCGAGGCCAACGGCGGCGAGGTGTAGGTGGAACTGTACGACTGGCAGCGCGAGGCGATCGACGCGCTGGAGCATGGGCCCGGACAGGTGCTGGTCGTGGCGCCGACCGGCGGCGGCAAGAGCATGTGTTTCCAGCAGCCCGCCGTCGACCTCGACGGCATGGCACTGGTGGTGACTCCGCTGGTCGCGCTGATGGCGGACCAGGTGGCGTCGCTCCACGCGCGCAACATCCCTGCGACGTACCTGGCATCAAACCTGGAGCCGCACGACGTGCGCAGCCGGACGGAGCTGACGCTGGCCGGCGGCGTCAAGCTGCTGTACGTGGCGCCGGAGCGGCTGGCATCGGAGCGCTTCGTCGAAGAGGTGCTGGCGCGGCTGCCGATCTCGCTGCTGGCTGTCGATGAGGCGCACTGCATCAGCCACTGGGGCCACGACTTCCGCCCCGACTACCTACAGCTCGGCGCGCTCGTCGAGCGGTTGCGGCCGCCGCGGCTCATCGCCTGCACGGCGACGGCGACGCCGGCGGTTCGACGCGAGATCGTCGAGCGGCTGCACATGCCGGCTGCCGTGCAGGTGCTGCGGGGGTTCGCCCGCCACAACCTCGAGCTGTCGGTCGTCGAGGCGGCGGGCGCCAGAGCGAAGGAGCAGCTGATCGCGACGGAGCTCCGTCGCGCCATCGGCAAGCCGCGCGGCGGACGCGGCACGGCGCTGGTGTACACCGCCACGCGCTCGAACGCCGAGAGCGTAGCGGCGGCGCTGCGCGGGCCTGGCTGGCGCGCCGATCACTATCACGCCGGCATGAGCGGCGAAGAGCGCACCGCCGTGCAGCAGCGGTTCCAGGCCGGCGCGCTCGATGTCGTGGCGGCGACGAACGCATTCGGCATGGGTATCGACCGGCCGGACATCCGCCTCGTCATGCACCACGCCGTGCCGCAGTCGGTCGAGGCGTACTACCAGGAGGTCGGCCGCGCCGGTCGCGACGGCATGCCGGCGGCCGGGGTGCTGCTCGTCTCGGACACGGACATCCAGCGGCGTTTCCGGCTCATCGCCTCGGACGGAGAGCCGGCGCCGGAGCAGGCGCTGCATCGCCGCGAGCTGTTGCGGGCGATGATCGCCTACGCCGAGACGGCGGAGTGCCGCCACGACGCGATCCTGCGCTACTTCGAGGACGAGGCGGAGGAGTTGGGCGGCTGCGGGCACTGCGACAATTGCCGCGCATCGGCGGCCGACGAGCGGCCGCCAGAACCAGACGAGGCGGCGTCGGCCGAGACGGTGCGCGCGGCGCTCGCCGCCGTCCGCGCGCTGCCCTTCGCCGTCGGCGCGAACGTCATCGTCAGCTACCTGATGGGCGAGGAGAGCCGGCAGGTGCGCGCGTACGACTGGCAGCGCCGCGCCGGCTTCGGCCTGCTGCGCGAGCGCCGCGAGATGTGGCTGCGGCATCTCCTGCGGCGGCTGGTGGCCGCCGGCATGCTCGCCGTCGGCACCGAGCGGGCGACGCTGCAGATCACCCGCCGTGCGGCCGACGTCATCTCCGGCGCGCGCCCGAGCCAGCTGCGGCTGCCGGCGGAAGCGGCGAGCGGAGGGCATCGGCCGGGCTCACGGCCGGGCGTCGTCGGGCCCGCCGCCGGGCTCGACGGCGACGGTGCGGCGTTGTTCGCGCGCCTGAAGGCGTGGCGCATGCAACGCGCGGCGGCGGACGGCGTGCCGGCGTACGTCGTGCTCACCGACGCGGCGCTGCGCGGCATCGCCGACGCGCGGCCGACGACGCCGGAGGCGCTGCTCGCGGTGGGCGGCGTCGGGCCGGCGAAGCTCGAACGCTACGGCGATGCCGTGCTCGCCGAGGTAGCCGCGCCTGCCGCGCGAACGCCGATCGACGCCCCGGCGAACGAGGAGACGTCGGACGACGGCCCGCCGGCAACCGTCGAGCCGACGCTGGCGGCGATGGACGCTCGGAACGGCCGGCGCCCGGTCAAGTTCACGGCGTCTCAGCTGGAGGTGCGCCGCGAGCACGCGCGCGCGTACGAGCGCTGGAGCGACGAAGAGGATACGCTCGTGCAACGGTACGCGGGTGTGGGCGACGGCCCGGAGCAGATCGCGCGGAAGCTCCAGCGGCAGCCGGGCTCGATCCGCATGCGGATGGAGAAGCTGGGGCTGATCGACGCGGCGGAGGAACGCACCAGGTGAGCGCGGCGCGCTCGCCGACGGAGTGACCGCGCAGAGGCGGCGAGCTACGGCGTCCCGTCGGCGGGATCGACGTCGTTGAAGAAGCAGGAGTAGGCGCCGGTGTGGCAGGTCGCGTTGCCGACCAGCCGGATCCGGATCAGCAGGGAGTTGTTCTCGCAGTCCGCCTTCATCGAGCGGACCTCCAGATAATCGCCGCTGGTGGCGCCCTTGTGCCAGATCTCCTGGCGGCTGCGGCTCCAGAAGACGACCTGACCGCACTCCCGGGTGAGCCGCAGCGTCTCGGGATTCATGTAGCCGAGCATGAGCACAGCGTTCGTCTCGTCGTCCTGGATGACCGCCGGGATCAGTCCCTGCGGGTTGTAGTTGAGCGTCATGGCTTCCCTCTTCGTGTCCCTCTCCGCTGCGCCGGAGGGGACGATGCAACTCCGCGCTCGTTGCCCTGCCAATGCCCCATCACGCGCTGGCGCCCCCGCACGACAGAGGCGCGGGCGCCGGCCGAAGATCGGCCCGTGCGACGGGCGACCGGCGCAGCATCCGCCACGCGCAGCCGTCGCGCCTGTAGTCGCGGGCGCTGGTCGCCGGCGCTCGCCTCATTGCAGGCGGACCGGCACGCCATGGGCCGCCAGATAGCGCTTCGTCTCCGCGATCGAGTACTGGCCGAAGTGAAAGATGCTCGCCGCCAGTACCGCGTCGGCGCGGCCATCGACGATGACATCGACCATGTGCCGCGGATGTCCGCAGCCGCCGCTGGCGATCACGGGCACGTCGACGCTCTCGCTGATCGTGCGGGTGAGCGGGATGTCGTAGCCGTCCTTGTGGCCGTCGGCATCCATGCTCGTGACAAGGAGCTCGCCGGCGCCGAGCTCGACGGCGCGCTTCGCCCAGGCGACGGCGTCGAGCCCGGCCGCCGTGCGGCCGCCGTGCGTGTAGACCTCCCACGCGCCCTCACCGACGGCGCGCGCGTCGATGGCGACGACGATGCACTGGGAGCCGAAGCGCTCAGACGCGACGGCGATCAGGCGCGGGTCCGCGACGGCGGCGCTGTTCAGCGAGACCTTGTCGGCGCCGAGTTCGAGCAGCACGCGCACATCAACGTCGCTGCGCACGCCGCCGCCGACGGTGAACGGGATGAAGACTTCGTCGGCCGTGCGCGCCACCATGTCGTAGGTTGTCGAGCGGTCGTCCGAACTGGCTGTTATGTCGAGAAAGACCAGCTCATCCGCCCCCTGCGCGTCGTACGCCTTCGCCAGCTCCGCCGGGTCGCCCGCGTCGCGCAGCTCGACGAACGAGATGCCCTTCACGACGCGCCCGTCGTCGACGTCGAAGCAGGGGATGATCCGCTTTGTGAGCATGGTGCATGGTAACGGATCGTCGGTTGCCGGTTCGGTTTGGCGCCTGCGCGCTGCTCGCTGTGAGCTGTGGAGGCGCGGCGGTGGCCTGGCAGGCGGCGCGGGATACACTGCGGCGCACAGAGGAGGCGCTCATGGCGACGAACATCATCCCCCGTACCCCCGAAGAGATCACGCCCGAATACCTGAACACGGCGGCGCGGCGGCTACTCGGCGACGAGCGGGCCCGCGTCAGCTCGCTGCGCCTGGGGCAGTCGGAGCCGTTCGCCTATCCGAAGTTCGGCAACAAGAGCTTCGACGTCATCGAGTTCGACTACGAGTGCAGCCGCGGCAGCGGCTCGTCCCGCATGATCCTGCGCCGGCGGGCGCCGCGCGATGCCGTGTCGACGCTCATCGGCGACACGCAGCATCGCGAGCTGCTCGCGTTCAAGACCGGACTCCTCGACCAGCTGCCGGCGACGTTCCATCATCCGTACCTCGACGTGATTCACGACGCCGCCCATGGTCAGTACTGGGCCTTCCTCGAGGACGTCAGCGCCGATATGGCGCGTCTCGGCATCGTCGAGGCACTGCCGGACGAGACGATCCGGCTGATCCTCTCGCATCTGGCGGCGTTCCACGCGCGATTCTGGCAGCGGGACGACGTGCTGTCGCAACCGTGGCTCATGAGCCTGCGCACACCCGTCGACTCCTGGTACCGGCTGATCGTCGAGACGATCGACAACGTGCCGGAGCCTGCGGAGGCGACGCGCTACATGCACGCGCAGTGGCCGTGGCTGGCCGACGGCATCACGAACCTGCTCGGTTCGCTGGAACCGGAGACGCGTCGGCTCATCGAGGGCCTCTTCCGCGAGCCCGACCGCCTGCTGCGTGCGATCGACGGCATGCCGCTGACGCTCTGCCACTACGACTTCGACAATCGCAACCTGGGCTTCCGGCACGGCCCGGACGGCCCGCAGACCGTCGTCATCGACTGGGAGATCGTCGGCGTCGGCCTCGCGTCAGCGGACGTCGGGCGCTTCCTCACCTATCAGAACCCGCCGAACGTGCCGGAGCTGCTCGAGCACTATCTCGACGAGCTCGAGCGCGGGCTCGGGCACGGCATCGACCGCGCGGAGTGGTACAAGGGGTTCGAGATCGTCGCCGTGGCGATCTGGCAGATCGTCGGTTTCCTCTTCGGCGCGATGGTCGCGTCGCCGGAAGCGCCGGTGCCCGAAGACCAGCGCGAGGGCATGCGCCAGCGCGTCTACGCCGACGTCGCATCCGTCGAGCGGATGGCGCGCAAGTGGCTGTCTTGACGCCGATGCAGGCGCCTGCCGGCCGTCGTCGCCCGGTGCACCGCGCACCGCGGCGCGGGCGACACGCGCTCCCACGGCGATGATCTTCGCCGCCATCCCGGGCGCGCTGCTGATCGCCATCGTGCTCTGGGACGTCTTCGAGGTGATCGTGCTGCCGCGGCGCGTGCAGCGGTCGGCGCGGCCCGCCCGGTACTTCTATCGCGCGAGCTGGCGGCTCTGGTCGTGGTGCGCGGGGCGCATCGGCGACGGCGACACGCGCGACAGCGTGCTCGGCTTCTTCGGGCCGCTGTCGCTCTTGATGCTGATCGCCCTCTGGGCGACCGGGTTGGTCTTGGCCTATTCGCTGATCTACTGGGCGACCGGCGACGTCGGGCCGGCGCCGGGGCAGCACCCGGGCTACGGCACGGATCTCTACTTCAGCGGGACGACGTTCTTCACGCTCGGCCTGGGCGATATCAGCCCGCAAAACGGCGGCGCCCACGCGACAACGGTGGTCGAAGGCGCGAACGGCTTCGCCTTCCTGGCGCTCGTCGTCGGCTACCTGCCCGTGTTCTACCAGTCGTTCTCGCGCCGCGAAGCCGCGATCTCGCTGCTCGACGCGCGCGCGGGCTCGCCGCCGACCGCGGCCGAGTTGCTGCGCCGCTCCGCCGATGACCCCGACGAGCTGCAGGCGATGCTTCGCGACTGGGAGCGATGGGCCGCGGAGCTGCTTGAGAGCCATCTGTCGTATCCGGTGCTGATGTTCTTCCGCTCGCAGCACGAACGGCAGTCGTGGGTGGCCGCCCTGGCGGCGATCCTCGACACGGCGTCGCTCGTGCTGGCGTTCAGCAGCGGGCGCGATGCGAGGGGCGCCGAGCTGACGTTCGCGATCGCCCGGCACGCCGCCGTCGACCTGAGCGACGTCTTCGAGCGTGCTCCGAGCATCCTTCCGGACGAGCGGCTCGATGCGAACGGAGAGGAGGCGATGCGGCGGCTCATCGAAGCCGACCCGCGCCTCGTCTACAGCGCCGCCCGCGCCAACGAGCTCGCCGGCCTGCGCACGACGTACGAGCCGTACATCGGCGCGCTGTCGCGCTACCTGCTGATGCCGCTGCCGGGCTGGCTGCCGGCGGCGCAGGCCGTCGACGACTGGCAGACGAGCCGTGTCGAGCCGAGCGCCATCGGGCTCGCAGACCCGATCCCGGAGCGTCGGCTGCGGCCGCCCGACCGCTCGTAGACGTGGCGGGCGCTCAGCGCCGGCGGCCGACGGCGAGCAGGTTGACGCGCAGGTGCCGCAGCGCCTCGAAGCGGTTCACAATGCGCTCGAAGCCGACACCGGCGGCGTAGGTCGGGAGGCTGAAGGCCAGATACTCCGGCTCAGTCTCGAACTGGTACAGGTGTTCGACCTCGAAGCCGGCGTCCTCGTACAGCGCGCGAAGTCGCCGCTCCGTGTTCGCCCGGTAGACCGTCGGGAAGATGTCGTGCGCATCGACGCCGCGCGAGCGATTGAAGCGCAGGTGGAGGTCGTGCGGCAGCAGCGCCGCGCTGATCGTGACGTAGTGCCAGCGGTTGGGCGTAAGGACGAGGAGGCGTCCGCCCGGCCGCACGACGCGTGCCAGCTCGCCGAACACTCGCTCGGGCTGCGTCAGGTGCTCGGCGACGTGGCTCGAGATCGCGATGTCAAACGCGCCCTCCCGGAACGGCAGCGCGGCCAGGTCGGCGCGGGCGGCGCTGTCGATGTTGCGGTTGCCCGCCGGCTCCCCGGTCACGTCAACGCCGACGATGCGCGCCGGCCGCTGGCGTGCGTCGAACTGGTACTGGAAGACCCGTCCGCTGCCGCAGCCCGCGTCGAGCATCACGTCGTCGCGCCGGACGTAGTCGTGGATGACGTCGGCGAAGCGGTCGTACATGCCGCGGAACTCCGGTGCGTAGAATCGCTCGCGCAGCTCTGTCTTTCGCCAGCACAGTGCGGGCGGCGTCACGTCGGCCCCAGGTCCATCGGCGTGACGGTGCCGACGAGCGGCGACGCGGCGCGCGCCTGCGCCAGCCGGACGTCCGGCAGGTCGCCTGCGCGCCGGTGCTCCGCGAGCACGGCGCCGGCCGGCTGCCCGGGCGGCCGGCGGCGCGCCGGCGTGCTCCGCGAGGCGCGCGGCTCGCGGCCAGGCTGCTGGCGCGCTTCGGCTTCGATGTACGCGCGCAGCTCGTCGCGGCCGCGCTCCGTGATGACATCGCGCGTGCGAGTCGGCGTGCCCGTCATCTGCTCCCACTCGCCGGCGATCAGTCCCTGCGCTTCGAGGCGATCGAGGGTGGGGTACGGGAGACTGTGGACAAGGCGGAGGGCGTCGTCGCCTCGCCGCCCGAGCTCCTTCGCGACCTCGTAGCCGTGCAGCGGCCCCTCACCAGGGATGGCGAGTACGAGGGCTTGCGGGTTGCCGTTCGGGAGCTCCCGGTTGAAGCGCATCATCAGCCGTCAGTATGTGGCCTCGCGCGGCGCGCGGACAACTCAGCCGGAGCGGAGCACGACGTCGCGCCGTGCGTTCTCGCGCCGCCGGTACGGGCTGGCGCGGGCAGTTCGGCGGCATGCCGCGCACGTCGTCGAGCGTCAGGTTGGCACGCATCCCTCGTTCTCGCCGGTGGTCGCGTCGGTGATCGGAGCCCTCAGCTGCGGGCAGATGTCGGCGAGAGCGGGCCACCGCCCCAGCGCTCGGGCCGCCCCCTCCCCTCGTGGGAGAGGGGCCGGGGGTGAGGTCTTCCATCACTACCCGCAAGCAGCCTCGATTGCCGGACCGGGGCGGCCGCTGATATACTTTCGCCGGAACTGACCACGGACGAACCGGACCTGGGGCCAACTGCGGCCTCAAATTTATGTCCGGGAGGATGAGCGCCATGACCACCGCAGCCGCAGCCGCCGCGCCCGTATCGATGAAGTCGCTGCTCGAAGCCGGCGTCCACTTCGGCCACCAGACGCGCCGTTGGGACCCACGCATGAAGCCGTTCATCTTCACCGAGCGCAACGGCATCCACATCATCGACCTGCAGCAGACGGTACCGCTCTTGCAGCAGGCGATGGAATTCGCGCGCAGCGTGTCGGCGCGCGGACAGACGGTGCTGTTCGTCGGGACGAAGAAGCAGGCCCAGGAGTCGATCGAGCAGGAGGCGACGCGCTGCGGCATGCCGTACGTCACCAACCGCTGGCTCGGCGGCACGTTGACGAACTTCCAGACGATGGAGCGGCGCATCGACCATCTGCTGCGGCTCGAAGACCGGCGCGACCGCGGCGAATTCAGCATCCTGCTGAAGAAGGAGGCGGGCAAGCTCAACGAAGAGATCGAGAAGATGAACCGCTACTTCGGCGGCATCAAGAGCATGCGCCGGCTGCCGGGCGCGCTGTTCATCGTCGACCCGCCGATGGAGCGCATCGCGGTCACCGAGGGGCTGCGCATGCGCATCCCGATCATCGCGATGTGTGATACGAACTCAAACCCGGACGAAGTGGACTATCCGATCCCTTCGAACGACGACGCGATCCGCGCCGTGCGGCTGATGGCGAGCCGGATCGCCGACGCGATCATCGAGGGGCGGACGATCGAGAACTACGCGAGCGAAGCGGACGACAGCGAGGGGCTCGATCCGGCATCGATCGCCTCCGGCACGTTCTCGGCATCGCCCGACGATGAGTCGCCGCAGGCCGCCGCGGCGGCGCAGGAGGGCGCAGCTGCCGGGCCGCAGGCTTGAGTTCGAGAGAGGACACGGACGTTGGCGACAGCAGAAGACGTGAGGAGCCTGCGCGAGCAGACCGGCGCCGGTGTGATGGACTGCAAGCGCGCGCTCGACGAGGCCAACGGCAGCGTCGAGCAGGCGGTGCAGATCCTGCGGGAGAAGGGCATCGCCGGCGCCGAGAAGCGCGCCGGACGCGAGACGTCGCAGGGGCTGGTCGAGTCGTACATCCACGCGGGTGGCCGCATCGGCGTGCTCGTCGAAGTGAACTGTGAGACGGACTTCGTCGCGCGGACGGACACCTTCAAGACGCTCGCCCACGATATCGCGATGCAGATCGCCGGGGTGCCGGGCACGCTCGTCGTCAGCGAAGAGGAGCTGCCGGCGGACGCCGAGGGCAGCCCGGAGGAGACCGTGCTGCTGAAGCAGCCGTTCATCCGCGATGGCTCCCGCACGATCGAGCAGCTGGTGAAGGAAGCGATCGCGCAGACCGGCGAGAACATCCGCGTGCGGCGCTTCGCCCGATACGAGCTCGGCCAGTAGACAACCCGGGGGTGCACGATGCCCGAGGCGACCTACTCGCGCGTGCTGCTCAAGGTGAGCGGCGAGGCGCTCATGGGCGGCCTGTCTTCAGGCATTGACCCGGTGACGCTCAACCGCATCGCGGTGCAGATCACGAGCGCCGTGAAGGAGTTCGGCGTCGAGATGGCGGTCGTCGTCGGCGGCGGCAACATCTGGCGCGGGGCAACGGCGAGCCAGACCGGGATGGACCGGGCGACGGCGGACTACGCGGGCATGCTCGCGACGGTGATCAACGCGTTGGCGCTCCAGGACGCCATCGAGCAGGTGGGCGCCGAGGTGCGGACGCAGACGGCGATCCCGGTGCCGCAGGTCGCCGAGCCCTACATCCGGCGACGCGCCGTGCGGCACCTGGAGAAGGGCCGCGTCGTCATCTTTGCGGCGGGCACCGGCAACCCCTACATGACGACCGACACGGCGGCGGCCCTGCGCGCGATCGAGATCGAGGCGCAGGTGCTGCTGATGTCGAAGAACCGCGTCGACGGCGTCTACGACGCGGATCCGGTGAAGCACCCGCAGGCCCGGCGCTTCAGCGAGCTGACGTACATGGACGCGATCAGCCGCCGGCTCGAGGTGATGGACAGCACCGCGCTCTCGCTCTGCATGGACAACGACCTGCCCATCCTCGTCTTCGACGTCGCCTCGCCCGATGCCATCGTGCGGGCCGTGCGCGGCGAGACGATCGGCACGCGCGTGGCGAGCGGCAAGACGACGCTGGCGCCGGCGCTGACGACGCCATCGTGATGCGAGCGGCGCATCGCCGCCCGAGCGGGGTGATGTACCATGCCGGCAGGCGCCGGGCAGCCGCGGGGAGGGGTCGGATTCGATGATCGCCGAGACGTTGAGCGACGCCGAGCATCGCATGCAGAGCGCCGTCGTCGCGCTCGACCGCGACCTCGAGACCGTGCGCACCGGACGCGCGCGGCCGGCGCTCGTCGAGGGGCTGAAGGTGGAGTACTACGGCTCGCCGACGCCGCTCAACCAGCTGGCGACGATCCACTCCCCGGAGCCGCGCCTGATCACCATCGCTCCCTGGGACAGGAGTCAGTTGGGCACGATTGAGAAGGCGATCCAGAAGTCGGACCTCGGCCTGAACCCGACGAACGACGGCAACATCATCCGCCTCGTCGTGCCGGCGCTGACGGAGGACCGACGCAAGGACTTGGTGAAGGTCGTGCACAAGAAGGTCGAGGAAGGACGCGTGGCCGTCCGCAACGTCCGCCGCGATAGCCTCGACGAGCTGCGCAAGCTGCAGCACGACAAAACGATCTCCGACGACGAAGGACGGCGGGCGCAGGAGCAGTTGCAGAGGCTGACGGATCACTTCGTCGCCGAGATCGACCGCCACGGCCATGCGAAAGAGCAGGAGCTGCTCGAGGTCTGACATCGATGCGGCAGAGAGTACTGGACGCAACGTGATCGCTGAACCGGCACCGACCCTCACCGACCTCAACGGTCATCGTCCGCGCGTACCCCGGCACGTCGCCATCATCATGGACGGCAACGGCCGCTGGGCGGAGCAGCGCGGCCTCTCGCGCAACGCCGGCCACCGGGCCGGGACGGAGAACATCCGCAACATCATCCGGACGTTCGGGGAGCGCGGCGTCGAGGTGCTGACCCTGTACGCGTTTTCGACCGAGAACTGGACCCGGCCGCGGCGCGAGGTGAACGCGCTCATGCGGCTCATCGGCCGCGTCATCAACCGTGAGGTGAAGGAGCTGCACCGGAACGGCGTGCGGCTCGTGCACATCGGCGACCTGCAGCCGCTGGAGCCGGAGATCCGGAAGAAGGTCGAGCAGGCGATCGCCCTGACGAAGGACAACGACCGGATGACGGTGGCCGTCGCCTTCAACTACGGCAGCCGCGCGGAGATCATCGGCGCGGTGAAGCGGCTGATGGCGGACGGGGTGCCGCCGGAGCGCGTCGACGAGCAGCTGTTCTCGTCGTACCTGTACACTGCGGGACTGCCGGACCCGGACCTCGTGATCCGCACCGCCGGCGAGGTGCGGCTCTCGAACTTCCTGCTCTGGCAGTCGTCGTACGCGGAGCTCTATGCCACGTCCACCTTCTGGCCGGACTTCGACACCGCGGAGGTCGACCGCGCCCTCGCCGCCTACGCGCGGCGCGACCGGCGCTTCGGCGGCGTCAGCGACGACGGCGGCCAGGACGCCGGGCACGCCGCGGGCAACGGCCGCTAGCCCGTCGGCGCTGGCGCAGCGCGTGCTCGTCGCGGCGGCGGGCGTGCCGCTGATCTTCGTCCTCATCCTCGTCGGCGGCGACTGGTACGCGGCTGCGGTGGCGGCGGCGCTCGCTGTCGCTGCGCTCGAGTTCCAGCGGCCGCGCTTCGGCTGGCTCTCGCCGATGAGCCTGCTCGCAGCGACGGCAGCGGCGGCGATGGCCGGCGGTGCGCACGCCGGATACAACTGGGTGCTCTGGGCCACAGCCGCCGCCGTCCTCGCGTCGCTGGTCATGCTCGTCGCCCGGTTCGATGTCGACACGGCGCCCATCGACTGGTCGTGGACGACCGGGGCGCTCCTGTACGTCGGCGTCCTGGGAAGCTTCGTCGTGCTCGTCCGCGACCTGCCGGACGGCCGCGACTGGGTGTACCTGACGGTGTTCGCGACGTTTGCCACCGATACGGCAGCGTACTTCTGCGGACGCGCGCTGGGTCGTCGCCGGCTGGCGCCGCGCATCAGCGCGGCGAAGACGGTCGAGGGATTCGTCGGCGGCTACGCGGCGGGGTTCGCGGCCGTCGTGCTGCTCAACTACCTCCTCGGCCTTCGGATCACGGGCTGGCAGATCGCCGTGCTGGCGCTGCTGCTGCCGCCGTTCGCGACCGCCGGCGACCTCGCCGAGTCGGCGCTGAAGCGCGCGATGCGCATCAAGGACGCGAGCGAGCTCATCCCGGGGCACGGCGGCGTCCTCGACCGTCTGGACTCGCAGTTGTTCGCCTTCGCGCTGGTGTACCTGTTCTATCAGTGGCTGGTGGTCTAGACCGGCCGGTGGCACGCGGTCATCGCAGAAGATCTCGGCAATCCGCGTCCCTGGATCTCCTTCGGCCGCCGCGCTCCGGCCTGCTACCATGAACGCCGCGCCCGCCGTATGATCGAGCCAAAGGAGGCTTCCATGGAACTCAGAAACGTCGTCCTCGTCGATGGTGTCCGTTCCGCCTTCGCCCGCGGCGGCCGCGGCGTCATGGTCGGGAATCGGCTCGATGACAACGCCGCACTCGTCCTGCGCGCGCTGCTCGACCGCAACAAGAAGGTCAGCCCGTGGATGATCGAGGACATCGGCCTCGGCAACGTGATGGGCGCGCCGGAGCTCGCCGGCATCGGCGCCAATAACGTCTCGCGGCTCGCCGGTTTGCCGGCCGAGGTCTGCTCCTTCGACACCAACCGCCAGTGCGGCTCGAGCATGGAGACGCTGCACCGCGTCGCCCAGTCGATCATGGTCGGCGCCACGGACTGCGCCATCGCGCTCGGCATTGAGCGCATGGGGCGTTCGCTCGGCGGCGGCGGCGGCGCCCGCGGTGAGCGCAACCGCGTCACCGAGTTCAACAAGAAGCGCTTCGAGTCGACGCCGGAGCAGCGCAACGTGGCGCCCGACCACGCCGCCAACTTCTCCGTCCCCTTCCCGGACTACATCCTCGATGCACCACCCGTCATGTCGATGACCCAGACGGCGCAGAACGTCGCCGAGGTCTACGGCCTCTCGCGCGAGGAGATGGACGAGTACGCCGTCGAGAGCCACCGCCGCACGGCCGAGGCGTACGACAGGGGGATCTACCAGGACGAGATCATTCCGCTCGAGCTCGAGACGCCGGTCTTCGACGCCGAGGGCAACTGGCTCCCCGACGAGCACGGGAAGAGCGTCGTCTTCGAGGTCGACGAGGGGCTGCGCCGCGGCACGAACATGGAAGGCCTCTCCGCACTGAAGCCCGTCGGCGGCATCCAGAGCTACGGCAACAAGGAGCTCGTCATCACCGCCGGCAACTCCTGCCCGACGAACGACGGCATCACCGCCGCGCTGCTGATGAGCGAGGACCGGGCGCGCGAGCTCAAGCTCGAGCCACTGGCGCGCATCATCGGCATGGGGGTCGCCGGCGTGAAACCGCAGGTGATGGGCCTCGGCCCTGTGCCCTCGACGAAGAAGGCGCTGCGCCACGCCGGCATCGACGCCGACCAGATCGACCGCGTCGAGTTCAACGAGGCCTTCGCGGCGCAGGTCATCCCCTCGTGCAGGGAACTCGGCATCCCGCTCGACAGGGTCAACGTCAACGGCGGCTCGATCGCCATCGGCCACCCGCTGGGCGCGACGGGCGCGCGCCTCGTCTCGACCGTCGCCCACGAGTTGCGCCGCTCCGGCACGCGCTACGCGCTGGCCACGCAGTGCATCGGCGCCGGCATGGGCATCTCGACGATCCTCGAAGCGGTGTAGCGGTCGCCTTACCACCCAGGAGCGACGATCGGGGGCGTCCAGGCGGCGTCTCCGGCGCTGCCCGGCCGACACTCACCGCCTCGGAGTATCGAACGATGAGGCGCGTCGCTGTAGCATCGGATCGATGTGCGCGGCGGCAGCGCCGTCCGGCGCGCGCCCAGCGAAAGGGAATAAGGCATGCCCCCCGCGCTCCTACGCCGCATCGGCGGCGACGCTCGCGAGCTCGCTTCCGCATACGCGCCCGACGGCCCGGCCGCCGGCGCCGAGCGCATCGCCGGGCAGATCGCCGCGCGGGCGCGCGAGGCCGCCGCCGAGGGCGAGTACGGCATCGACCGGATGCTGCGCAACATCGAGACCGGGCGCTTCGAGCGCAGCCTCTCGGCGCTGACGGCGGTCGGCTCCGTCGTCACGGCCGCGGAGATCTTTTTCGAGCACGACAAGGCGAGCTTCGGGAACACGATGATGTGGCTGCCGGTTATCCTCGGGCCAGTCGGCGCCGCCGCCGGTGTCGCGGGCTTCCTCGACAAGCGCATGGCGAAGACGGTGCTGCCCATCGCCTCGGCGACGATCGTCGCCAACGGCCTGCAGGGCACCTACCTGCACGCGCGCGGCATCGCCCAGAAGCCGGGCGGCTGGTCGAACTTCCGCTACAACATGGAGATGGGGCCGCCGCTGCTGGCGCCGCTCCTCGTCACCCTCGTCGGCGGCATGGGCCTGCTCGCCGCCATCCTCCGGCGCGAGACGTGAGCGAGGCCGACGCTACGCCCGGACGTAGCCGCAACGAGCGCTTCCCCGGCTTCAACGTCCTCGCCCAGACCGGCGCTTGGGATGACGTCACGGTCGGCGTCGTCATGAAGCGCATCGGCATGCCGCCCGATGTCCGCTTCTTCACGCCGACCGAAGAGGCCGCTGCACGCGCCCTCTTCGACCAGCTGCTCGACCAGCGCGAAGAGCCGCGCGTGCCCATCGTCAACATGGTCGACGCGCGCCTGGCCGAGCAGGAGACGGACGGCTGGCACTACGACGACATGCCCGAGGACGGGCAGGTCTGGCGCGACACCCTCGCCGCCCTCGACGCCGACGCGATGGCGGCGCATGCGCTGCCATTCGCCGCCTGCGGCCGACGCGAGCAGGCGGCGCTGCTGCAGTCGATCCTTTCGCTCGGCTCCGGCGCCTGGCACGGGCTCAACGCGGAGCGCGTCTGGAGCCTCTGGACGCGCTACGCCTGCACGGCGTTCTACTCGCATCCTTGGGCCTGGAACGAGATCGGCTTCCCCGGCCCTGCCTACCCGCGCGGCTACAAGCACGCCGGCGTCAACGCCCGCGAGCCGTTCGAAGTGCGCGACCGCCGGCCGGACGACGACCCCGCGGCGAGGCGCCGATGAGCGGCGTGCGCGAGCGCAATGCCTCGGCGTGGCTCCTGCCCGCCGAGGGCAGCCGCAGCGACCACCGGCTGCGCGACGACATGCGCCGCTTCGACGACAGCGACGAGGTCGACCTGGCGATCGTCGGCTGCGGCGCCGGCGGCGGCACGCTGCTGCAGCGGCTCGCGCGGCGCGGCTGGCGCGTCGTCGCGCTCGACGCCGGCCCGTTCTGGGACCCGGAGGCGGACTGGGTCAGCGACGAGGGTGGCTCGCACCACCTCTACTGGACGGAGCCGCGCGTGATCAGCGGCAGCGACCCCGTACCGCTCGGCTCGAACAACTCCGGCCGCGGCGTCGGCGGCTCGATGGTCCACTTCGCCGGCTACACTCCCCGCTTTCACCCCAGCGACTTCCGCACCTGGACCAATGACGGCGTCGGCGCCGACTGGCCGATCTCGTACGACGACCTCCGCCCCTACTATCGCGATATCGAAGAGGAACTGCCCGTCGCCGGCGACTACTGGCCGTGGGGCGACCCGCACGGCTATCCGCAGCGTCCGCATCCCGTCGGCGGCAACGGCGAGGTCTTCCTGCGCGGCGCCTTGAAGCTCGGGATCCTGGCGAAGGTGGGGCCGGTGGGCATCTCGAACGGGCGCTTTGGCAACCGCGCCCACTGCATCTATCGCGGCTTTTGCCTGCAGGGCTGCAAGGTCAACGCCAAGGCCTCGCCGCTGATCACGCACGTCCCCGACGCCCTCGCCCACGGCGCCGAGGTCCGGCCGAACAGCATGGTCACACGCATCCACATCGACGAGCGCAGCGGACGCGCCACCGGCGTCGAGTACGTGCGCGGCGGCATCTCGCACGTGCAGCGCGCGCGCGCCGTGGCCGTCGCCGGCTATTCGATCGAGACGCCGCGCCTGCTGCTCCTCTCCACGTCGAGGCGCTTCCCCGCGGGCCTCTGCAATGACTTCGACCTCGTCGGGCGCTACCTGATGGTGCAGGGCGCGCCCCAGACGGCCGGCCGCTTCCCGGCGGAGATCCGCATGTACAAGGCGCCGCCGCCCGAAGTCAGCAGCGAGCAGTTCTACGAGACCGACCCGGCGAAGCCGTACAAGCGCGGCTTTTCGGTACAGACCGTCTCGCCGCTGCCGATCACCTGGGCCGAGCACGTCTGCGCGCAGGGATACTGGGGCCAGGCACTCCGCGCCTACCTGCGCGACTACGTGCACTGGACCTGCACGGGCGCGCTCTGCGAGTTCCTGCCGCAGCCCGAAAATCGCGTCACGCTGTCCGACGAGCGCGACCGCAACGGGCTACGCGTCGCCCACTTCGCCTACTCCCAGTGCGACAACGACCGCCAGCTGATGGCCGCCGCGCAGGACGTGATGGAGCGCCTCCAGCGCGCCGCCGGCGCCGAAGAAGTGATCACGATCAAACGCTACGCCCACCTCGTCGGCGGCGCGCGCATGGCCGCCGACGAGCGCCACGGCGTCGTCGACGCGGACGGCCGCGCCTTCGCTGTCCCCAACCTCTACATCACCGATGGCAGCATCCTGCCGACGCAGGGCAGCGCCAACCCCGCCCTGACGATCATGGCGCTCGCCGCCCGCATCGCCGACCGTATGGCCGACCACGCGCGCGCCGGCTGACGCCGGCGAACGACGGCATGCGTCAACCAGACGCGCCCTCCAACGCTACGGGCACGCCGCGTTCATCGCAGGCGACGGCGACGAGTGTACGATCGAAATCGGGGGATCGCCGCGCGCGACGATTGCGTCGCTGCTGCGCACCGGCGACGGACGCTCTGACGCTCGTACGCGATCACGAGCCCCCGGCAGTACCGCACGCCGCCCGCCCAGCGATCGAGCCGCGGCGGTTGTCCACGCCCGTGACCACACACGTTGGTCGACGCACTCGGCGTCGCCATCTGCACGAGGGATGCCTGCGGCGTCAAGCCCGGATACAACGAAGCGGCGGCGGCGCTCCGGGGACGCCGGCCGCAGCTCGGCGTCGACGCATGGCCGCCTGTGGGCGGCAGGTCGGCGTCGTCGTCTCGCTGCCCGCCTTTACCGACGAGGGCGACGAATACCAGTCTTGTCCCTCGCCCGCGTGGCAAGGTCGAACATCCGCCACTCAACATCGAGTCTCGCCCATCGGGCGCTGGTCGTTGAGCGCGAACCGGCATATGATCGAGATCGCGCCCTCAATGCGCGCGAGCCGTCGCGTCGGACGCAGGGATCGGACGAGAGGAGCACGAGGACATGGAGTATCGACCGCTGGGCCGCACAGGCGTGAAGGTGAGCGCGCTCTGTCTGGGCTGCATGATGTTCGGCGGCAAGACCGGGCCCGACGACTCGTACGCGATCATCGACCGGGCGCTGGACGCCGGCATCAACTTCATCGACACGGCGAACGTGTACAGCATCGGCCGCAGCGAGGAAGTGACAGGCGAGGCGCTGAAGCGCAACGGCAAGCGCGCGGTGATCGTGCTGGCGACGAAGGTGCACGGGCAGATGGGCGAAGGCCCGAACCAGATGGGCAACACGCGCCGCCACATCGTCGAACAGTGCGAGGCGAGCCTGCGCCGCCTCCAGACCGACTACATCGACCTCTACCAGATCCACCGGCCGCAGCCGGAGATCCCGATCGACGAGACGCTGCGGGCACTCGACGACCTGATCCGCGCCGGCAAGGTGCGGTACATCGGCAGCAGCACCTATGCCGCCTGGCAGCTCGTCGAGTCGCTCTGGGTATCGAAGGAGCTCGGGCTGAACCGCTTCATCTGCGAACAGCCTCCCTACAACCTCCTCGACCGGCGCATCGAGCGCGAGCTGCTGCCGATGGCGCGGACGTACGGCTTCGCCGTCATCCCATGGAGCCCGCTCGGTGGCGGCCTGCTCAGCGGCAAGTACAAGCGCGGCGAGGAGCCGCCGGAGGGCGCGCGCTTCGCCGACGCCACGAACCCGCTGTACCGGCGGCGGCTGAACGACCGCATCTACGACGTCGTCGACGGGCTGCGCGAGATGGCCGACGCGAAAGGCGTGACGATGTCGCAGCTGGCGCTCGCCTGGTGCATGCAGCAGCCGGGCGTCACCAGTCCGATCATCGGCCCGCGGACGATGGAGCAGTTCGAGGACAACATGGGCGCCTTCGATGTCGCCATCACGGACGACGACCGGAAGCAGATCGACCGCTTCGCGCGGCGCGGGCAGTCGGTGGCGCCGTTCTACGAAGCGGAGTTCGGGCCGCACCCGTACCGGGTAGGGATGTAGCGCCTGATCCGGACCTTGGCTACGTGAACGAGGGCTGCACGGTGGAGGCGGACGGAGACGAGCGGCCGTTCGGGCGATACCGCACCCGCGCGGGCATGTGCAACGCTACGAAGCATGAGCAGGCGCATGGACGGACCGCGATCCACACATCTCGCAGCGAATTCGAACGGACAGGCCACCCGCACGACGCCCACGCCGAGCTTCGCGCAGACGCGGCCGCGCGCGGGCGACGGACGGTCGCCGCAGCGGCAGCGCGAGGTCGTCGTCGTCACCGGCGCCTCGGCGGGGGTCGGGCGCGCGGTGGCGCGGCTCTTCGGCGAGCACGGCGCGCGCGTCGGACTGATCGCCCGCGGCCGCGACGGGCTCGAGGGCGCCTGCCGTGACGTCGAGAGCTGCGGCGGCGAGGCGCTGGCATACGCTGCCGATGTCTCGGATCCGCAGCACGTCGAGGCGGCGGCGCAGGAGATCGAGCGGCAGTTTGGGCCCATCGACATCTGGGTGAACGACGCCATGACGTCGGTCTTCTCGCCGGTGAAGGAGATGACGCCGGACGAGTTTCGCCGCGTGACCGAGGTCACGTACCTCGGCTACGTGTACGGCACGATGGCGGCGCTGCGGCGGATGCTCCCGCGAGACCACGGCACGATCGTGCAGGTGGGCTCGGCGCTGGCGTATCGCGGCATCCCCCTGCAGGCGGCCTACTGCGGCTCGAAGCACGCGATCCAGGGGTTCACGGAGTCGCTGCGCTGCGAGCTGTACCACGACAAGAGCAAGGTCTGGGTGACGATGGTGCAGATGCCGGCGCTGAACACGCCGCAGTTCGGCTGGGTGAAGAGCAAGATGCCGCGCAAGGCGCAGCCGGTGCCGCCGATCTACCAGCCGGAGGTCGCCGCGCGCGCCGTGTACTGGGCGGCGCACCACCGGCGTCGCGAGATCAACGTCGGCATGTCGACCTTGCTCACGGTGTTGGCCAACAAGTTCGCGTCGGGCCTGCTCGACCACTACCTCGGCCGCACCGGCTACACATCGCAGCAGACTTCGGAGCCCGAGGATCCGGAGCGCCCGTCGAACCTCTGGCAGCCGGTGGCCGGCGACCGCGGCGCGCACGGCGCCTTCGACGACCGCGCACACGAGTCGGCGCCTGAGCTCTGGGCGGCGATGCACCCCCTGCCGACGGCCGTCGCCGCCGCCGGCGTCGCGGGCGCGACGGCATTCGGCGTCCGGCGCCTGGCGCGTCGCGCCGAACGCGACGGCGCCGGCGCGCGCGGCCGATAGCGTTCGAATCGCGACGCCGTCGCGGACATGGGGAGTGCGCACGTTCGCAGCGTTGCATCGCGGCGCGGCGGCTCAGAACCATCCGGCCGCAGCGCACGGCGGCAAACCCGCGAGGCAGGATAGCGGGACGCTCGCGGGACGGCGGCGTGCCGCGACGGGCATCCCTGCTAGTGTCGGCGACCGCGCGTCGCCGCGCGCATGCGCTCCAGCGGGAACTTCGGCGTGCGGTCGGCGAAGAGCAGACCATTGGTCTCCTGGTAGGTGTCGGCGAACTGCGTGTAGCAGAAGCCGGAGAACACCGGCGACGCATGCACCGTCTGCAGCAGCCGCTCGTACCGGTCGCCGAGGTCGTCTGCCGAGTCGGCGCGCACATATCCCCACGTGCGCTCCGCATCGGCGGCGCAGGCGATGCCGCCGAACTCGCTCAGCATCACCGGGCGCCCGTCCTGCGCGTACCCTTCGAGCGCCACGCGCCGCCCGTGCGGACGCAATCCGGGCAGCCCCTCGGGCGACGCGTACCGGCGTTCGATGATCGAGAGGTCGCTCTCGTAGTCGTGGATCGTCAGAATGTCCGTCACGGTGTGCTCCCAGCCGTCGTTGCCGATCACCGGCCGCGTCGGGTCGAGCGTCTTCGTGAGCTCGTACATCGCCGCGATGTAGTGGCGCTGCGCGGCGGCCGTCGGCAGGTCGGGCACGCCCCACGATTCGTTGAACGGCACCCAGGCGACAATACAGGGATGGCTGCAGTCGCGCTCGACGGCGTCCGCCCACTCGCGCGTCAGCCGCCCGATCGAGCGGCGCGTGAAGCGGTAGGCGCTCGGCATCTCCTCCCACACCAGCAGCCCCAGGCGGTCGGCCCAGTACAGGTAGCGTGGGTCCTCGATCTTCTGGTGCTTGCGGACGCCGTTGAAACCCATCGCCTTCGCCAGCCCGACGTCGCGGACGAGCGCCTCATCGGATGGCGCTGTCAGCCCGGACTGCGGCCAGTATCCCTGGTCGAGCACCATGCGCAGCGTGTACGGGCGGCCGTTGAGCAGGAAGGCGCCGGCGTCGGCGCTGACCGAGCGGAGGGCCGTGTAGCTGCGGACGTCGTCGACGACGGCGCCGGACGCGTCGAGCAGTTGCAGGCGGGCATCGATCAGCGTCGGGTGCGAAGGGGTCCAGAGCAGCTCGTTGCGACCATCGCCGATGCCAGGGTCGAAGAGCGCGATGCGACGCGTCAGCTCGCCCTCCAGCACGGCATAGACGTCATCGGCGAGCAGCTGGCCGCGCGCGTGCAGCTCGACGCGCAGGCGCAGGCCGTCGGCGTCGCCATCGACCGCCGCATCGAGCCCGATCTCCCAGCGCTCGACGCTCGGCGTCCAGCGCAGGCCGGCGATCGCCGCCGCGGGCAGCTTCTCGATCCAGACGGTCTGCCAGATGCCGCTCGTGCGCGGATACCAGATCTGGTGCGGCTCGAGCTGCCAGTCCTGCTTGCCGCGCGGCGCCGCCAGATCGTGCGGGTCATCGACCGCGCGCACGACGAGGGTCTGCTGCCCTGACGCGAGCACGTGGGTGATATCAGCGCTGAACGGCGTGTAGCCGCCTTCGTGGCGGGCGACGGCGTGTCCGTTCACCCCGACCGTCGCCGCGTAATCGACGGCGCCGAAGTGCAGGATGACACGCTCGCCCGGCGCCCGCTCCGGCGCGTCGAAGCGGCGGCGATACCAGCAGACGAGGTGGAACGACGGATCGCCGATGCCGCTGGCCGGCGTCTCCGGCGCGTAGGGCACGACGATCTCGCGCGTCCACGTGACGTCGCCGGGCTGGCGCCAGCAGCCGGCGTCGTCGAAGGCGAACTGCCAGGCGCCGTCGAGCGACAGCCAGCCGTCGCGTTCGAGCTGCGGGCGCAGCGAAGTGCGCTCCATGCGGGGATTGTAGGGTGCGACCGCGCGCAGGGCGAATGCGGTCATGTGCTGGCCGATCAGGCTCGCCGCTGACCTTGCGACTGTCGGACAGTCGTCCATACTTTCACGGCGGTCGCGAAACATGCGGTTTGCGTGAGCGGTCGTCGCCACCCACGACGGAATGCGACGACGGCTCGTCATCGATGACAGCGGGGATGATGGATGAGGTTCTACGAGTTCGAAGCGAAGACGCTGCTCGGCATGTCAGGCGTGCCCGTCTCGAAGGGCGGCACGGCGCTCACGGCGGATGACGCCGCGCGCATCGCCGGCGAGGTCGGTGGCGACGTCGTGCTGAAGTCGCAGGTGCTGTCGGGCGGGCGTATGAAGGCGGGCGGCATCAAGTTCGCGTCGGCGGCGGAAGAAGCGCGCACGGCAGCGGAGCAGATCCTGGCGCTCGAGATCGGCGGCCAGCGGCCGCGCTGCGTGCTCGTCGAGTCGAAGCAGCCGGTGAAGAAGGAGTACTACGCCGGCGTCATCTACGACGCGCTGGCGAAGCTGCCGGTCGCCATCTTCAGCGATCTGGGCGGCATCGACATCGAGCAGGTGGCGGAGACGCACCCCGGCCACGTCGCGCGCGTCCACTTCTCGACGTTCTCGCCCTTCCCCGAATTCAAGATGAAAGAGCTCGTGGCATCGCTCGGCATCAGCGGCGGCGAGCTGAACGCGCTCACGCGCATCATGTCGCAGCTGGCGCAGGCGTTCCTGCGCTACGGCCTGACCCTCGCCGAGATCAACCCACTCGCGCAGCTCGACGACGGCAGCATCATCGCGCTCGACTCCCATCTGGATATGGAGGAGGAGGCGCGCGACGGCCAGGCGGCGCTGCTCGCCCGGCTCGGCATCGGCCGCGAGGAGACGCGGCTCGCGAGGCCGCCGACGCCGTTCGAGATCCGCGGCGCCGAGGTCGATGCCTCCGACCACCGCGGCGTCGCCGGCCGCGTCGTCGAGTTCGACGGCACGCTCGGATGCGTCATCGGCGCCGGCGGCGGCTCGCTGACGATCTTCGACGCCATCCGCAAGTTCGGCGGCGACCCGGCCAACTACTGCGAGATCGGCGGCAACCCGAGCGTGAAGAAGGCGGCCGAGCTGACGAAGCTCATCCTCAGCAAGCCGGGGGTCGGAAAGATCTGCGTGATCATGAACGTCGTCAGCAACACGCGCGTCGATATCGTCGCGCGCGGCGTCGTGAAGGGCGTCATCGAGGCGGGCTACGACCCGGCGGAGAAGATCGCCATCTTCCGCATCCCCGGCTCGTGGGAGGACGAAGGGTTCAAGATTCTCGAGAAGTACGGCGTCGAATACTGCGACCGCAGCGTGCCGATGTCGGAGGCCGCGCGCCGCGCCGTCGAGAAGATGCGCAAGGCGAAGGGCGAGCCGGAGGTGGTGGCGTAGGTGTCGATCCTGATCGACGAGCGCACGACGTTCATCATCCAGGGGATCACCGGCCGCGAGGCGGTGAGCATGACGCGCGAGTGCCTCGATTACGGCTCGAAGCTCGTCGGTGGCGTGACGCCCGGCCGCGGCGGCCGCGGGGTGCATGGCGTGCCGGTGTACGACACCGTGAAGGAGATCACATCGCAGCAGCGCGTCGACGGCTCCGTCCTCACCGTGCCGCCGGCCTTCGTCCGCGACGCCGCGTTCGAGGCGATCGAGAACGGCATCAAGCTGCTGGTGATCGTCACCGAGCGGATCCCGCGCGGCGAGGTCGCGCAGGTGTGCGAGCACGCGCGCATGCACGGCGCGCGGCTCATCGGCCCCAACTGCCTGGGGCTGATCTCGCCCGGCAAGTCGAAGATGGGGGGCATCGGCGGCGCGGCGGTGAAGCGCGCCTACACCCCGGGGCACATCGGCGTCATGTCGCGGTCCGGCGGCATGACGACGGAGATCTCGAACACGCTGACGGCCGCGGGCTTCGGCCAGAGCACCGCCGTCAGCATCGGCGGCGATGCGATCATCGGCTCGACGTACGCCGAGCTGATGCCGCTGTTCGAGGCCGACCCCGAGACAGAGGCGATCGTCATCTACAGCGAGCCGGGCGGGCCGATGGAGGCGCAGCTGGCCGAGTACGTGAGGGCGACGAAGAGCCGCCTGCCGGTCGTCGCCTTCATGGCCGGGAAGTTCATGGACGCGATGCCCGGCATGCGCTTCGGGCACGCCGGTACCATCGTCGAGGGCCGCGCTGACACCGCGGCGGAGAAGATCGCGCGCATGCAGGACGCCGGGATCTCCGTCGCTGAGGCGATCCAGGACATCCCGGAGATCGTCCGCTCGCGCCTGAATGGAAAGGGCGCCTGATGGCAGCGAGCGGCTCCGGCATGTTCATCCGCTGTGAGGTCGACGAGCCGGCGGCGTCCGACGCGGCGATCGCGAAGCAGCTCGCGAGTGTCTGCCCGGTGGACATCTACGCCGATGACTCGGGCCGCGTCCGCATCGTCGACTCGAACCTCGACGAGTGCATCCTCTGCGGACTCTGCCTCGAAGTGGGGCCGGCGGGCGCCGTGCGCGTGCTCAAGCTCTACGACGGTGGCCGGCTGCTGGAGAGGCCTGCGGCGGCCGGCGCATAGCCCGATCGCTCGCGGACGACTGGCGTCGCGCCCGCGTGCACGCGCCTGCTCGAAGTCATCGGTGGGGCGGCAAGGGGAGCGTCGGAGCCCACTCCGGTGCGCTACCGTATCCTTCCCTGGTCGGAGCCGGCTGGTACCGCAGCGGCAGATGCACCGCCCGGCGCTGCGCGGCGCCCGCTGATCGCCTCGACCCCGTCTACCTGGCGCGCCGGCCGCGCGCCTGCAGCGTCCCCCAGAGGATCGTCGCGATGGCGCCGGCGATGGCGGCGCCGAGCAGCGCCCAGACGACGCGCGTGCGCCAGGTGAACCAGAGGAAGTTCACTTCCGCCCCCTGGAAGTTCTGCAGCAGGAAGAGGATCAGCGCCCCCAGCGCAACCAGCCCGATCACCAACTTGATCCGGGACCAAGTGCTGCCCTCCGGCTGCTCCGACAGATACGCCCGCGATTCGTGCGCCTTCCCTTGCATCTGACCCCCTGATCTCACTATCGGTCAGTCGCCCGACATGCCGCCGCCGCGCGGCCCCGCCAGCGGCTCGCCGTGCCGCGTCGCCTCGTACGCCTGCCGCGTGCGCGCCACCGCCTCGATGAGGTCGCCGGGCGTCGTCACCGGCGCCGAGCAGAGCGTGCCGTAGCAGACGTAGGCCGCGGGCGACGGCTGCGCCGGCAACGCCTCGGCCGCGAGCGCGGCCGCGTCCACCGGGTCGATGACGCGCACGCTGCGGTCCGCTACCTGCAGCGTGAGCGCGGCGGCGCGGAGGACCGCCGTCCCGGGCGCGGCCGCATCGCCGACGATCTTGACGTCGGCGCCGGTGTGCAGGAAGCGGTCGACCGCCACCGCGTACGCCGCGGCGAAGTACCCCTGCGCGTCGATGATCTCGGTGAACTGCAGCAGCGTGCGCCGGGCGACCTCCGCGTACGCCGGGTCGTGGGTCAGACGACCGAGCCGGATGAAGACCTCGGCGGCAACCGCGTTTTCCTTCACCGGCTTCTGGCGCGATGCGAGACGGCCGAGGCTGCCATGGCCGCGCGGCGTGTCGAAGAAGCCGTCGCCCTCGTCGCTGAGATGCTCGACCATCCAGCGGGCGAGCGCCTGTGCGCGCGCGAAGTCCTGCGGGCGGCCCGCAGTCTCGTAGGCGTCGAGCAGCGCCGCGGCGGTCCAAGCCTGGTCGCCGAGCAGGCCGGCGATCTCGCGACCCTGCGGCCCCAGGTAGCGGTACATGCCGTCGTCGTCGGCGTGCAGCGTGTCCCACAGGAAGTCGAGCGCCTTCAGCGCCCGCTCCTGCAGGTGCGGCTTGCCGAGCGTCGACGAGGCATCGAGGTAGGCGACGATCATCATCGCGTTCCAGCTCGTGTACACCGTGCGGTCGACGTACGGCGCCGGCCGCAGCTTCCGCTCTTCCGCGGGCAGCGGGTAGAACTCCTCGTCGGCGTCCTGGGAGCCGTGGAATGCGCCTGTCGTGGCGTCGCTCAGCCAGGCATCGATGTAGGCGATGGTGAATTCGATGTAGCGCCGGTGCCCGGCGTCGTCGCTCGTGCGGTACAGCGTGAGCAGGTTGCGCAGCAGGCCGGCGTTGTCTTCGAGCATCTTCTCGTAGTGCGGCACGCTCCAGTCGCGCTTCGTCGAATAGCGATAGAAGCCGCCCCACTGCTGGTCGTAAGTGCCGCCGGCGCACATCTGCTCGAGCGTCTTGCGCGCCATGTGCAGGGCGTCGCGGTCGCCGTCGCGCAGGTAGGCGCGCAGCAGCAGGTCGATGGCGTCGGTGTGGGGGAACTTCGGCTCGTTGCCGAAGCCCCCGTAGACGGGGTCGTAGGCGTCCTCCGTCGAGTGCAGGGCGTCGCGGAAGACCTGGTCCGTCAGCTCTTCGTCGGCGTCGACGGTCGCCGCTTCCGCCCGCTCACGGTTGGCCGTGATCTCGGCGATCTTCTCCTCGATCTGCGCCTTGTTGTCGCGATAGTAGCCGCTGACCTGGGTGAGGACGTCGCGCATCTGGTCGGGCGGCACGTAGGTCATGCCGGCCATCACTTCGCCGCCCGGCGTGAGGAAAGCCGTCGTCGGCCAGCCGCCCATGTTGTAGCGGGCGTTGACGTCCGGGCGCTGGTCGTTGTCGACGCGGACCGGCACGAAGCGCTCGTTGATCAGCGCGATGATCGCCGGGTCGCTGTACGACGTCTCGTCCATCACATGGCACCAGTGGCACCAGACGGCGGAGATGCCGAGTAGCACCGGCTTGTCCTCGCGCCGCGCGCGCTCGAAGGCCGGCGCCCCCCAATCGTGCCAGCCGATCTCGGCCGCCCGGTTCGGGCGAGGCGAGAAGTGGAAGCGCGCGCGCTCAGCCATCGAGCAACCTTTCCGTAGGGTGCGACGCACACATCGTAACAACACTGCACCCGCGCCGGCAGACCACGATCGGGCGCAACCGAACGTGGTAGGCGCGTTGCCAGCCTTGGCGGCGTCTGGTAGGCTGATGCTGTAAATCCTCACAGTCGCAGTCTCCTGTACGCCACGGTTCCACCGAACGCACACGACGACGCAGACGAGGTCGCCACGCGCGTGGTGAGTCACAGTGGAAGACGCCGCGAGTCGCCCGCATGGTGGCGGGGCCAACGACAGAGGAGCGGCGTGCAGGAGGTACCGCAGTGCAAGGACAGATTAAGCGAATGGCGCGCGACCGAGGCTTCGGCTTCATCCGCCCCGACGGCGCGAGTGAGGACATCTTCTTCCACACTTCAGCCGTGCAGGGCGGCTCGTTCGACGACCTGAACGAAGGCCAGACGGTCGAGTTCGACAAGGCCGCCGACGAGCGCGACCCGCGGCGGAGCCGCGCCATCAACGTCCGCGCCGTCGCCTGAGCGACGCTTCAAACTGCCGAAGAGGCCCTCGCGCTCGCGGGGGCCTTTTCGATCGATGAAGCTGGGAACATCGGAGGTCGGCGGTCGCCCGCGAGACCCTCGACCGCCGTCCAATCGTCCTGCCCTCGCGTTCCGGGCATCGGCCGGCGGCGTCTGCAGGCATCGCGGATCACGGCCGTCACGTGACCGTCGCCAGCGCCTCCCGCGCCTTCGCCATCATGCGACGCTCGTCCCTGAACGAGAGCGTGCGCTCGGCATCGTCCAGCGCCACCCAGCGTGCCTCCAGGACCTCGTCGTCGTGGTCGTCCGTCGAGCCGGAGAGGTAGCGCAGGAGGAAGACGTGCACGAACTTGTGCACGCGCGCCGGCTCCGGTTCGTACGTCGAGTTGTACCAGTACTCGATCATCCCGAGCGGCCCGACGACCTCGGCATCGACGCCGGCCTCCTCGTGCACCTCGCGCGCGGCGGCCTGCTCCGGCGACTCGCCGGCTTCGATCCAGCCCTTCGGCAGCTGCCAGCGGCCCTCGTGCGTGCGGATCAGCGCGACGTCGAAGCCGCCACCGGTCTCCGCAAGCCGGAAGACCACGCCGCCCGCCGACGTCTCGGTCCGCGTCAGCACACGCCCGAGCGGCCCGACGCCGGGCCGCGGCCGTCAGGTCCGTTCATCTGCATCATCTACCGTTCGCCCGCCTGCGCACGGCCTCCGGCGTCCATCATCCCCATACCTGTCCATCTCTGTGCATCTGTGGGTCGCCCTCCGCCGCGTCCAGCGTCGTCGGGCCGGAGCAACCCTTCGCTTCGCTTCAGGATGACAGGCGCGCATCGATGGCGTCTGCCTCATTTTCCATTTCGCCCGTCCCGCTTGCGGCGGCCGTTGTCGGCGTTCGTCGTCGTCGGCGCGACGAGTTCCTTCTGCGCCGCGCGGTTGACCTCGATCGCGCGCCGCGTCATCGCCTCGAGGCAATCCGTGACCTTGCGGAAGAACGTGCCCCGCGTGTACGTGCCGTCCTTGCGCAGGTTGCCCGCCGGCATGCCCGTCAGCAGCTCGATGCCCTGCTCGACCTTCGACACCGCGTACACGGTGAAGCTGCCGTCGCGGATGGCGTCGACGACCTCCGGCTTCAGCATCAGATTGTGGATGTTGTCCTTCGGGATGATCACGCCTTGGTCGCCGGTGAGTCCGCGCGCCTTGCAGACGGCGTAGAAGCCCTCGATCTTCTCGTTCACGCCGCCGATCGCCTGCACCTCGCCCAGCTGGTTCACCGAGCCGGTGACGGCGAAGTTCTGCCGCAGCGGCACGTCGGCGATGGCGCTCAGGAGCGCGTATAGCTCGCTCGATGAGGCGCTGTCGCCGTCGACCTCGTCGTACACCTGCTCGAACGTGAGGCTCGCGGCGAACGACAACGGCTGCCGGTGCGCGAACTTGCCATTGATGTAGCCGGTGAGGATGAGGAAGCCCTTGCTGTGCGACGGCCCGCTGCGGGCGATCTCGCGCTCGAGGTTGACCACCTGGCCGCGCCCGAGGCTGACGCGCGCCGTGATCCGCGACGGCCGCCCGAAGGCATAGTCACCGAGGTCGTACACCGAGAGCCCGTTCACCTGGCCGACGACCTCGCCGGAGACGTCGACCTTGATCGTGCCGTTGGCAATATACTCCTGGATACGCTCCTCAAGCAGGCTCGACCGGTAGACCTTCTCCTCGATCGCCTTCTCGACGTGCGCGGCCGTCACCGTCTTGCTGCCCTCGAGGCACGCCCAGTAGTCGGCTTCGACGAGCAGGTCGACGACGTCGATCATGCGCAACGAGAGCTTGTCCTGGTCCGCCACCATGCGCGAGCTGTGCTCGACGACGCGCGCGACGCCGCCGCGGTCGAACGGGCGCATGCCCTTCTCGCGCACCTGCCGGGCGATGAAGCGCGCGTAGATCTCGACGTGGCCGTTGATCCGCTCGACGTCCGTCGCGAAATCCGCCTTCACCTTGAACAGCTTGCGAAAGTCGTCGTCGGACATCTGCAGCAGCTGGAAGACGCGCGTGGTGCCGATCATCGTCACCTTGACGTCGAGCGGGATCGGCTCCGGCGTGAGCGTCGCCGTCGGCAGGATGCTCAGCTGCTCGCCCATGTTCTCGATGCGCACCTGCCTGGTCCGCAGCGCCCGCTTCAGCGTCTGCCAGACGAGCGGCTGGGTCAGCGCATCGAGGGCATCGACGGCGAGGAAGCCGCCGTTCGCGCGATGAAGCGCGCCGGGCTTGATCATCGTGTGGTCCGTCACCATTGAACCAAGGCTCGAGCGATAGTCGACGCGGCCGAAGAGGTGGTAGTACGACGGGTTCTCTTCGAAGACGACCGGCGCGCCGTGGGCGCCGTCGTGCGTGACGATGACGTTGACCTGATAACGGTCGAACGCCCCCTCGCGCTGCGCCGCCGCGAGCATCGGCACCATTCCCTGCTGCGGCTCGTTCTCCTCGCCGGCGCGAAAGGCGTCGATGTGCTCGATCATGTCGGCGCCGACCTCGTCGATGTAGGCGACGACGCGCGGCTCGGCGCCGTAGTCGCGCTTCATCTCCTCGAGCAGCGGTGTGGCGATGAGCTTCACGACCTGCGTATCGAGCTCCGCCTGGAGCTGGGCCGCCGTGCGGTCGAGCCGGCGCAGCTGCGGCGCCATCTGGGCGATGATCGAGTCGAGCTCCGCCGTCCGCCCGGTGATCGCGTGCTTCTGGTCGTCCGGCAGCGCGTCGTACTGCTCCTTCGTCGCCGGCTTGCCGTCGAGCAGCGGCACGGTGTTGATGCCCATCGGCGTCGCGTTGACGGCGAGCTCGCGGCCCTGCGCCTCGCGCTGCAGCGTCTCGAAGAAGCGTTCGCGCTGCTGCTGCATCTCCCGGTTGATCTGGTCGCGGCGCTGCGCGTACTCGTCGCTCTCGAACGCCTTCGGCACCTCGCGCCGGACGTGGGCGATGAGGTCGTCGACGTCGTGGCCGAGCTTGTGGCCCAAGCCGGCGGGCAGGCTGAGCGCGCATGGCCGCGCCGGCTCGCGGAAGTTGAAGACGTAGCACCAGTCGCGCGCCGGCGTCCGCTTCGCGGCGATGCGCTCGAGCTGCGTCTTGAGCTCGGTCGAGCGCCCGGTGCCGCTCGGGCCGGCGATGTACAGGTTGTAGCCCTCCGCCTCGATGCTGAGCGCGAAGTCCATCGCGCTCGTCGCGCGGTCCTGGCCGACGGTGCCCTCCAGCGTGCGCAGGTCGTCGGTGGTCTGGAACTTGAACGCCAATGGATTGCACTCGCGGCGCAGGAGCTTCACCGGCACGCGCAGCGTCTGGAGGCTTCGGTTGTTCATGCATCCATCCTTCGCAATCGCCGTCTCATGCTAACCGAGGTCGTGGCGGCGCGACATCGGGCGACCGGTGGTGTGCGCTTGCGCCGCCTGCCTCGCTAGTATGCCCGCATGATCCCAGCGCCCCGCCGCGCGGTGACGTGAACGACACCGGTACGCCCGAGACCCCGGAACTGACGACCGCCTCCCACGCGCCAGCTGTCCCCTCAGGCCGGTCGCTTGCGTCTTCGCGGGCATGGCTGGTGGCACATCGCGTGGACCTCGCGGTCGTCGTCTCGCTGACGGCGCTGGCGGCGGCGCTGCGGCTGTGGCACCTCGGCACGGTGCCGCTGGGGCTGCACGGCGACGAGGCCTGGACCGGCATCGACGCGCGCCGCGTGCTTCGCGATGGCTGGATCGCGCCTTACGTCCAGAGCGCGCTGGGCCAGCCGACGGGCCCGCTCTACCTGACCGCCGCGCTGTTCAAGCTGCTGCCGCAGACGACGTACACGCTTCGCTTCTCCATGGCGCTCTTCGGCATCGCCACGATCCCGCTCGCCTACGCCGCCTTCCGGACGATGTTCACCGCCAGCGTCGGCGCCTTCGCCGCGCTGCTGCTGGCCGTCATGACGTGGCATCTGCAACTGACCCGCACCGGCTTCATGATCGGCGCCTGGCCGTTCATCGAGATGGCGGTCGCCTGGGCGCTCTTCGCCGGCATCCGCCGCCGGAGCGTCGCGCTGCTGACGGTCGCGGGGGCGCTCACCGGCGCCGGGATCTACACTTACAACGCCTACCTGCTCTTCGTGCCGGCCGTCGCCGTCGCCGTCGTCTGGGCGATCGCCGCCGCCGGCACCCGGCGCGACGGCCGCCGGCTGGCGACGGGCGGCGTCACGCTCGCCGTCGCCGGGCTCGTCGTCGCAACGCCGATGATCGTGTACATCGCCGGCCATCTGCAGACGTACCGTTCGCATCAGCAGACGCTCAGCGTGACGCAGTCGCAGCCCTGGCAGGATGCGGGCATCGGCGGCAAGGCGGACATCCTGCGGCACCGCTTCGACGAGTGGGCGCGCGGGCTGGCGGCCGGCGGCCGGCCGGATCTCGGCGACGGCCTGGCGTCCGCCGGCCAGCCGGTTGTCGACCCCGTGACGCTGGCTCTGGCGCTGATCGGGCTCGGCGTCGCTGTCTGGCGCTGGCGACAGAGCGCCTACGCCTTCGTGCTGGCGGTGGTCGTCGTCGCGCCGGCCGGTGCGCTCGCCACGCTCGGCGATGGCCTGTTTCGCCGCACGTTCGGCATGGCGCCGTTCGTCGCGCTGCTCGCCGCGCTGCCGTTGGCGTGGCTCTGGGAGCGCGCCGCGCCACGGCGTGATCTGCGCGGCGGCGTCGCGATCGCGCTCGCCGGCATGCTCGTCGCCTATCCGGCGGTCGCCAACGTGTACGGCTACTTCGGCCCGGCGCAGGACAGCGCGACGATGCGCCTCGTCTACCCGTATGAAGACGACGCCGCCTCGCGCTACATCGCCAGCTTGCCCGCCGGCGCGATGGTCTACTTCTACAGCGACCGCTGGAGCTTCGACTACGAGACACGGCGGTTCCTCGCGCCCAGGGCGACGGGCATCGACCGCTCGCGCGAGTTCGGCGGCGTGGCGAAGGGCGAAGCGCTGGACTTCAGCCGCGACCCTCAGCGCCCGGTCGCCTTCGTCTTCCTCGACGCCTACCTCGGCGACGCCGACACCGTGACGGCGCAGTACCCCGGCGGCAAGCTCACGGAGGGCCGCCGCGGCGGCGAGCTGACGTTCCGCGGTTACCTGATCCCGGCCGCCGGTCGCTGAGTGGGGGCGCCCCCGCGGCTCCTCAGCTTCAGTGCAGCTGGCTTTGCGAACCGTCTCAAGCAGCCGTGGCGAGCGGCTGCCTGAGCCGACTCGCGCCAGCGCGCTATCGCGGCTGCTCGTGCATGCGCAGGGGCGACGCATCATCGCCGGAAGCGACCGGCGGGCGCGAGTGGGCACTCCGCGGACCGGGCACGGCGGCGAGCGTGAAGGCGAACGTCGTGCCGGCCCCCGGCGTGGACGTCACACGCATCTCGCCGCCGTGCGCACGCACGATCTCTCGGGCGATCGCGAGCCCCAGCCCGCTGCCGGAGCCGGACGCCTCATCGGCGCTGCGATAGAAGCGCTCGAAGACGTGCTGCACGTCATCGGGGGCGATGCCGCCGCCGGTATCCGTGACGAAGAGCTCAACCATCGACCCAGCCGCGGGGCGCGCGCCGACGACGATGCGGCCGCCGGCCGGCGTGTGGCGGAAGGCGTTGTCGACGAGGTTCCCCAGCACCTGCTCGATGCGGTCGAAGTCCGCCTGCACGACAGCCGGCTGGCCGGGCAGGTCGATGTCGAGCGTGATCGCCTGCTCCGTCGCGCGCATCGCGAAGACGTCGCGGATCTGCCCGACCAGGTCGGCGGCGTCGACGGCGGCCAGCTCCATGCGCTGCTGCCCGGCTTCGATGCGCGTCAGGTCGAGCAGCTCTTCGACCATGTGCAGGACGCGGCGCGATTCGGCGTCGATCACGCGCACGGCGCGCGCGCGCTCGTCCGGCGTCTCGAGCGTGCCGTCGGTCATCGCCTGCGCGAAGCCGCGGATCGAGGTCAGCGGCGTCTTCAGCTCGTGGGAGACGTTGGCGAGGAACTGGCGCAGCGTCGCCTGCGAGGCCTGCACCGAATCCGCCATGGCGTTGACATCCTCGGCCAGCGCCCGCACTTCCGTCGGCCCGGAGACCGGCACGCGCTCCTGGTAGCGGCCGCCGGCGACGGCGCGGATGCCGCGCGTCACCCGTCCCATCGGCCGGTACAGCGATGCCCAGAGGACCGCCCCGGCGATCAGCGCCGCGCCGAGCCCGATGGCGCCGGCGAACAGCAGGCGCGGCGCGACGTCGCGGACTACCGCCCGCGGCGTCGCTTCCGGCGCGGCGACGATGATCTCGCTGACGCCGGCGTTCGTCAGACGGATCGAGCGTGGCATCGGCACCGTGACGTAGAGGATGCGCTGGCCGTCGCTCGTCGTGCGCTTCTGCTCCGGCAACTGGCCGAAGTCCGGCCCGCGCGCCGGCGGCGCCTCGACGTCGAACCGCTCGTCGAGGAGATCCGCGCTGCCGCTGCTCTCCGGCAGCACGCTGCCTTGCGCATCGATCAGCAGCACATCGACCCTGGAGCCGCGCTGCTGCGCCCTCAGGTACGCCGTAAGGTCGTTGCGCAGGCGCGCGCGGCCGCCGGCCGTGGCGTCGGCTGCGTTGAACAGCGTCAGGTTGTAGTAGATCGGCGCGGCCACCTCGCGCAGCGTGCTCGCCGTCAGCTGGTCGCGATAGCCGCCGAAGCGCGCGATGAGCGCGGCGCCGGCCGTCGCCAGCGTGATGCAGACGATCAGCACGAACGAGACGATGACGCGCGAGCGGAGGCTCTTCAACACGCGGCTACCGCACTTCTTCGACCAGCTTGTACCCGACGCCGCGGACCGTGGCGATGCTGAGGCCGCTGCCCGCCAGCCGCGCCCGCACATGCTGCACGTGGACATCGACGGTGCGCGTCTCGCCGTAGAAATTGTAGCCCCAGACCCGGTCCAACAGCTGCTCGCGCGTCAACACGATGCCGGCGTTCTCCGCCAGCGCCGCCAGCAGGTCGAACTCCTTCGTGCGCAGCGCCAACTCGCGGCCATCCACCTTCACCTCGCGCCGCTGCTTGTCGACGCTCAGGGCGCCGATGCGCGTGACGCCGGCGGCCTTGCGTCCCTGCGTCGTCTCCGAGCGCCGCAAGATCGCCTTGACGCGCGCGACCAGCTCGCGCGGGTTGAATGGCTTCGTCAGGTAATCGTCGGCGCCCAACTCCAGCCCGACGATCTTGTCGACGTCCTCGTCTCGCGCGGTGAGCATGATGATCGGCACGTCGCTCTCCTGGCGAACCTCCCTGCAGACGTCGTAGCCGCTCTTCCCCGGCAACATCAGGTCGAGCACCACGAGCGCGGGCGCAGCGCGACGCACGGCCTCGACGGCGCTGCTGCCATCCACCGCGCACTCGACGCTGAAGCCCTCCTTGCCCAGGTAGAGCGACGCCAGCTCGCGGATGCTCTCGTCGTCGTCGACGACGACGATCTTGGCTGCGGTCATCAATTCCCCTCCGGCCGGGCGACGAGTCCCCATCAGTATCGTCGCAGGCGGCGGGGACGCGCCCGTATGCGCCGTGTAAAAACCTGGGGAAATTCCCCGGAAACGAGCGCCGGCCGTATGTGCGAGCATCGCGGCCGGATCGGCCGGCCGCCAACCGTCGTCGGCGCGCGCGGGACCGCGGCCCCTCGCCGCCTGCCGGGCAGCGGCGCCTGCCCGCGCGCTCGATCAGCGCCCGCATCGCTCGTCCGAGCGCGGAGTCGAAGGTGCACGGCAGCCGGCGGAGGCCGCTGGCGGCCTTGAACAAGACGCCCGGCCGGGCCAAGCACACCGTCGACGGCGAGGTGGATGTCCGCCTCGCTCCTGCCGCCGCGCGTACCACGTCGTCATCGTGTGCTCCTTCTCGTACCGGGAGCCGAGCGCGATGCGCTTGATGGCCGGCATCGCGCCGCCTGTCCGCTGCGGTTCGATTGCTGTAGCCTCTTCGCACGGCCGGCGCGCGCGGCGCGAGACACACGGAGGAGGGGCTGATGCCACGCAAATTCCGCTTCGGTGCGCAGATCTCGCGCTCCCGCGAGGGCTGGATCGAGACAGCGCGCAAATGCGAGGATCTCGGCTACTCGACCCTCTTCATGCCCGACCATTTCGACGACCAGCTGGCGCCGATGCCCGCCCTCGCCGCTGCCGCCGCGGCCACCACCACGCTGCGCGTCGGCAGCCTCGTCTTCGACAACGACTACAAGCACCCGCTGATCCTCGCCAAGGAAGCGGCCACGCTCGACGTCATCTCCGGCGGCCGCGTCGAGCTCGGCATCGGCGCCGGCTGGATGGAGACGGACTACCTGCAGTCGGGAATCCCCTACGACAGCCCCGGCACCCGGATCCGGCGGATGAAGGAAGCGGTCGGCATCATCAAGGGCCTCTTCTCCGGCGCTCCCATGGACTTCGATGGCGAGTTCTATCACGTCCATGCGACCGGCACGCCGAAGCCGGTGCAGCAGCCGCACCCGCCGATACTCATCGGCGGCGGCGGCCGGCGGGTGCTCTCGTACGCCGCACGCGAGGCGGACATCATCGGCATCAACTTCAACCTCGTCGAAGGCAAGGTGAACCGCGCCACGATGGAGACCGGCACGGCGGAGGCGACGCGCCAGAAGATCGCCTGGATCCGCGAGGCTGCCGGCGACCGCATCGACGAGATCGAGCTCAACGTGACGGTGTTCGCATCGGTCGTCACGGACGACCGACCGGCGATGGCGGAGCGCCTCGCGCAGGGCTTCGCGAGCACGCCGGAGGAGGTGCTGGAAGTGCCGCACGTGCTCGTCGGCAGCGTCGACGAGATCTGCGACGACCTGGAGCGCCGGCGCGAGGAGTACGGCTTCTCGTACGTGGTTATCTCCGGCGGCGCCTGGGAGGCGATGGGCGCGGTAGTGGCGCGGCTCACGGAGACGTGAGGCGTCCGGAAGCGGGCCGTGACAAGTAGGACGTGAGGCGTCCGCGCTCGCAGCCGTCGCCGTCAGGTGCTCGCGCCTGGCTCCTCACGCCAACTCCAGGCGCTCGAACCCGCCGCGCCGCGCTTCGACCCTGCAAGGCGCCTCGCGGAGCTTGTCGGCGGCCTCGCGCTCGTCGATGTCCAGCGGCGCGGTTCTGCTCCTCCGAAGGAATCGTCGGCGACGTCGGACAGGTGGTTGCCGCTGAACGGCCGTTCGGCGAGTACGGCAGCAGCTCGCGCTCCACGAAACGGCTGCCGCGGCGACTGCCCGTGCGTGCGAGATGCCGTCGCGAACTCGCCACCGCCGTAAGCGCCGGGCATGTGGCGGTTGAGGCTGTCGAGCAGCACGACGATCGCCTGCTTCGACGCCGCGTGCGCAGAGGAGCGAGCAGCTGCAGCGGGTGCAGCAGCGGTTGACGACGCACGTGGGAGCGGCGCTTGACCTCCTGCCGCCCGCCTGCGTATCCTCCCCCCAACAACTGAAGATCGCGTGGGGATGCGGCGAAGCCGGTGCGAAGCCGGCGCTGTCCCGCAACTGTATCCCGCTTCGGCACGTCTGCCGCAGCGGGGAGCCAGGCCGACCGCCCCCACATGTCGCAAGCCTTCGAGGAAAAGGTGCGGGCACGCGCTTGGCGCACGTCCGGCCCCTGTCCTTCCTGGCAGGGGTCTTCGTTTTGCGACGCGATCCGGCCGGGATCCCTCGCGTGGCGCGAGGTCAGTCGCAGGAGGACGGCGTGGTGATTCGAGCGAGCGTCAAGCGGCGTGCGGGTCGTCGTGGTTGGCCCGGTGGGGACGATGACGGCAGACGACCGGCGGCGGAGGGCGGAGAGCGGTCCGGCGCGGGGCGCCGCGACGGCGCACAGCGGACCGCGAAGAGCAGACGCACAGGATCGCCGTTCGCGCGTGCCCGGGACAGCCGGGCGACGCGCATGTTCGCGGGCGACAGTGCGCGGCACACCGCGACCGGCAACGGCGCCGCAGGGCGCATCGTG
The DNA here is from genome assembly GCA_015478665.1 of Dehalococcoidia bacterium. Classification (GTDB taxonomy): domain Bacteria; phylum Chloroflexota; class Dehalococcoidia; order DSTF01; family JACRBR01; genus JADMII01. The sequence goes on along the minus strand of JADMII010000011.1, from coordinate 4,465 downwards.
GCCGCAATCGTCGCTCTGCTTCTGCTTGCGGTGAGCGCGGCGCTCGTCGCTGGCTGCGGCGGCGGCAGCTCGAATCCGGCGTCGCCCGCGAACGGTAGCGCCGCGGCGGCCACGAGCTCGGGCGGCGGCGCACCTGGCGCCGGCAGCACGGCGACCGGCGCCGCCTTCCCGCTGACGCTGCAGCGGAGCGACGGCAAGCCGCTGACGCTCGATGCAGCGCCGAAGCGCCTCGTCTCGCTCTCCCCCGGCGCGACGGAGATCATCTACGCGCTCGGCGCCGAGGGAGAGCTCGCGGCCGTCGACAGGGACGCCGACTACCCGCCCGCAGCGAAGGCCTTCCCCACCAGGCTCGACGCCTTCCAGCCGAACGTCGAGGCGATCGCCGCGATCAAGCCCGATCTCGTCTTCGTGGCCAGCGACAGCAGCGGCCTCGTCGCCGCGCTCGACCGTCTCGGCATCCCGGTGCTCTTCAGCGACCTGAATTCTGTGAAGACGTTCGACGACGTGCTGACGCAGATCAGTCTGGTCGGGCAGGCCACCGGCAAGAATGCCCAGGCGGAGTCGCTCGTATCCGCGATGCGAGCGCGTGAGAAGAAGGTCATCGACGCCATCCGCGACGTCCCGGCGACACAGGCGCCCGCCGTCTACCACGAGGTCGACAACACCTACTACACGGCCTCGGACGCCAGCTTCATCGGCAGCCTCTACAAGCTCCTCAAGGCGAAGAACATCGCCGGCGACGGCGGCGGCTCACCGTATCCGCAGCTCACGTCGGAGAAGATCATCGCCGCCAACCCGCAGGTGATCGTGCTCGCCGATGAGGCGTTCGGCACGACGGTCGATTCGGTGAAGGCGCGGCCGGGCTGGCAGGGCATCGATGCCGTGAAGCGCAGTGCGATCTTCGCCATCGACCCGAGCATCGTCAGCCGCGCCGGCCCGCGGATCATCGACGCGCTCGAGCAGCTGGCGAAGGATATCTACCCGCAGAGGTTCTCCTAGCGATGCGCCTCGCATATCCCCGTCCGCAGGCGACGACGGCGGCGCTCGACGACGATGCGGCGTTGCCGCGGCTGCTCACCCTGCGCGGCATGCTGCCCGGATACGGACTGGCGGCGCTCTCGACGCTCGCCGTCGCCCTCTTCGCCGTCGGCTGGGGGACGGTGCACATCGCGCCGCAGACGACCGTCGCGATCCTCGTCGGCCACCTGCCCTTCGTCTCGACCGGCGTCCACGACCGCACCGCGGAGGCGATCATCTGGGACGTGCGGCTGCCGCGCGTCGTGCTCGCCGGCGTCGTCGGCGCGACGCTGGGATTCGCCGGCGCCGCCTACCAGGGCGTCTTCCGCAACCCGCTCGCCGAGCCCTACCTCGTCGGCGTCGCCGCGGGCGCCAGCCTCGGCGCGACGCTGATCCTCGTATCGCCGCTCTACGTGACGGCGGGCATCTTCAGCCCGCTGCCGCCGGCGGCGTTCGGCGGCGCGCTCGTCGCCGTCGCGCTCGCCTACGGGCTGGCGCGGGCGGGCGGGCGGGTGCCGGTGACGGCGCTGATCCTCAGCGGCGTCGCCGTGTCGTCGATCGGCACGTCGCTGGTGACCTACCTGATGCTCACGTACAGCGAGCGCACGATCGCCATCCTCGGCTGGATCCTCGGCGGCTTCAACACCGCCAGCTGGACGAAGACGCTCATCGCGCTGCCGTATGTCGCAGTCAGCATGGCGCTCGTGCTGCCGTTCGCGCGCGTGCTCAACGTCCTGCAGCTCGACGACGACGAGGCGCGCCACCTCGGCATCGATGTCGAGCGCGTGCAGCTGATCGTGCTGGCGTTCGCGTCGCTGGCGACCGCCGCCGCCGTCGCCGTGAGCGGCCTCATCGGCTTCGTCGGTCTGATCGTCCCGCACGCCGTGCGCATGCTCTTCGGGCCGGACTATCGCCGCGTGCTGCCGATGTCGGCGTTCTTCGGCGCGTCGTTCCTGATCCTGGCGGACACCGCCGCGCGCAGCCTCGACGGCGGCCGCGAAGTGCCGATCGGCGTCGTCACGGCGTTCATCGGCGCGCCATTCTTCCTCTACCTGCTGCGCCGGTACCAGCGCGGCGGCCCGGGGATGATCTGATGCTCGACGTGCGCGCGCTCTCCGCCGGCTATCCCGGCCGTCCGGTTCTCGCGGCGGTCGACCTCCACGTCGACCGCGGCGAGGTGCTGGCGCTCATCGGCCCGAACGGCTGCGGCAAGACGACGCTCCTGCGCGCGATCAGCGGCGTCCTGCCGTTCGGAGGCGGCACGATCGCGCTCGATGGCGACGACATCCGCACGATGCGCGCGGAGGTGCTGGCGCGGCGCGTCGCCGTCGTCGCGCAGGCCAGCGCGCTGCCGCCGCGCTTCACGGCGTCCGACGTCGTGATGATGGGCCGCTCGCCGCACCTGCGCCTGCTGCAGTGGGAGGGCCGCCGCGACGGCCGCATCGTGCGGTCGGCGATGCAACGCGCCGGCTGCTGGAGCCTGCGCGACCGCCTCGTCGACGAGCTCTCCGGCGGCGAACGGCAGCGCGTGATCATCGCCCGCGCGCTGGCGCAGCAGCCGGCGCTGCTCCTGCTCGACGAGCCGACGTCGCACCTCGATGTGCAACACCAGGTCGAGACGTTTCGGCTGATGCGCGACCTCTGCGCCGGCGACGGGCTCGCCGTCGTCGCCGTCGTGCACGACCTCACGCTCGCCGCGTTGTTCGGCGACCGCATCGCGCTTCTCGCCGACGGCCGGAACGTCGCCACGGGCACACCGGCGGAGGTGCTGCGGGCGGAGCGCATCGAAGCGGTGTACGGTGTGAGCGTGCGCGTGCTGCCCCACCCGGTCAGCGGACGGCCGGTCGTCGTCCCCGAGGCGCCGGGCGCGGGCGAGCGCGCCGGGGAGGCTCTGCGATGACCTCGCCGGGCGAGCCCGAGTCCGAGGCGCCGGCGAAGGAGCCGCGGAAGGCGCTCGTCGTCGTCAATACGGGCAACGGCAAGGGGAAGACGACGGCGGCGCTCGGCGTGCTCTTCCGCGCCTGGGGCCGCGGGCTGCACGTCTGCATGCTGCAGTTCATCAAGAGCACGACCTCGCACTACGGCGAGAACCGCGCCGCCGACAAGATGGGCATCGAGATCATCGCGCTGGGCGGCGGCTTCACCTGGCTGTCCAAGGACATCGAGAAGGACAAGGGGCTGGCGCGCGAGCTGTGGGAGCAGTGCAAGACGAAGATCGGCTCGGGCGACTACGACGTCGTCGCGCTCGATGAGTTCACGTACGTGCTGGCCTACGGCTGGCTGCCGGTGAGCGAGGTGATCGACTTCCTGAAGAGCCGCCCCAGGCGCACGCACATCATCATCACCGGCCGCGACGCGCCGCAGGAGCTCATCGACTACGCCGACCTCGTGACCGAGATGCGGGAGATCAAGCACCCGTTCCAGCAGGGCATCAAGGCGCAGCCGGGCATCGAGTTCTGATCCGTCCGACGGCCGCGCTCTCACGACTCCCCGCCAGCCCGCCCGCAGTCGGTACGATGTTGCGCATGACGCTCAGCCTCGGAAGCGCGCCGGCCGTTCGGCCGCCGGCGCCCGCATGATCCCGATCTACGACAACGTCCGCGGCCGCCGCCTGCCGTGGGTGAACATCACGATCATCGCGATCAACTTCGTCGTCTTCTTCTACGAGGTGTCGCTCAGCCACACCCAGATCGCCGCCGGCGTGACGGAGCTCGACCGCTTCATCTTTCGTTGGGGAAGTATCCCGGCGTGCCTGTTCGACGCGCTGGGACGGAATCAGGACCTGAGCCCGCAGGCGACGCACATCTGCACGGACCAGCCGGAATCGGTCTTCACGGTCTTCAGCGCGATGTTCATCCACGGCGGCTGGCTGCACATCCTCGGCAACATGCTCTTCCTGTTCATCTTCGGCGACAACGTCGAAGATGCGATGGGACACCTGCGCTACGCCGTCTTCTACCTGCTGATGGGCGTCATCGCCGCGTTTACCTACTCCGCCGTGAGCAGCGGCAGCCTCACCCCGACGATCGGCGCCAGTGGCGCCATCGCCGGCGTCATGGGCGCCTACATCGTGCTGTATCCGCGGGCGACGGTGACGGCGCTCATCTTCATCTTCCCGTTCCCGCTGCCCGCGTTCGTGCTGATCGGCTTCTGGTTCGTGGCGCAGGTCTTCAGCGGCTTCTCGTCGCTCGGCGTCAACGCCGTCGGCGCGGGCGCCGGCGTCGCCTATTTCGCGCATATCGGCGGCTTCATCGCCGGCATCGTGCTCGTGAACGTCTTCGTGCTCGGCGTGCCGCGCCCCGGCATCGGCCGCGGACGACGTCCGCCTGGAGGCTGGCCGTAGCTGCGAGGACGTTCGTCGCTCCTCGACGCCACGCGCGCGCCGACATCTAACCTGTTGAAGTTCTGAGACTTTGACCGCTAAGTGTTCCGAGACTTTGTCCGCTGC
>JADMII010000039.1 GCA_015478665.1 Dehalococcoidia bacterium | reverse complement strand
ACGGCGACGAACACCTCGCTGCCCACCGCGACAAACACGTCGCTGCCGACCGACACGCCGACGTTCACGCCGACAGCGACCAGCACGCCGACACCCACGGTGGTGCCGACCGACACGCCGACGCCTACGCCGACAGCGACCAGCACCGCCGTGCCGACGGCCACCGACACGCCGACAGCGACCAGCACCGCCGTGCCGACAGCGACCGACACGCCGACCGCGACGAACACGCCCACACCGACCGCCACGCCGTAACTCGGCGGCCGCGCCGATCACCAGGGAAGGGCGGGGCGCATCGTTCGCGCCCCGCCCTTCCCTGCACATCACGGGTCCGGTTACGTCCGCCGTCCGTGCGTCTCGCCTCCGGCGCCCTCCGTGCGCGCGGCCGCGGCACCTATACTGCGGCGTGATCACCATCCCCACACCGACCGCCCGCGCGCTCGATGCCTGCGAGGCGTGGACCGCCCTCGGCGGCCTCGTGCGTGACGGCGCATCGGCGCGCTTCGTCGATCACCCGGCGTTCGCCGACGTCCCCGGCACACAGCGCGTCTCACACATCATCGCGTCCTCCCCGGACGAGATCGACGCGCTCCTGTCCGATGTCTGGCGCGCCGCCGCCGAGGGCGGATCGCGCACGTTCGCGGTCGATGGGCGCACGCCGCCTCCATTCGAGGCGCGCCTGCTGCTCGAAGGGCTCGATCACCGGGACAGCCTCGTGATGCTGCTCGACGGCCCGCTCGTGGGTGCGCCGGCACGCTGCGATGTCCGCCTCGTCGAGTCTGAACGCGACTGGCAGGCGTGGCAGGCGCTGAGCGATGCCGACAACCGCGGCTATCCCGTCCGGCCGGGCGTCGGCGCCGATGCGGCGCAGGCGACGCGGCTGAGCGCCAGTCGCCGCGCGAAGTGCCCGCCGCTGCGCTACTTCATCGCAAGGAGCGAAGGACGACCGGCGGGCTTCTTCTCGTCATGGCAGGGCGTCGGCGGCGTCGGCGTCGTCGAGAACCTCAGCGTCCGCGAGGCGATGCGGCGCGGCGGCATCGCCACGGCGCTCATGCATGCCTGCGTCGCCGATGCACGTCGGCACGGCGCGAGCGCCGTCGCGCTCACGTGCAACCCGCATGACTGGCCGAAGACGTGGTACGCGCGCCTCGGCTTTCGCCCGGTGGCCGTCAAGCGCACCTACCGCCTCGAACCGTCGATGCAAGAGAGTCAGCGTTCCGGGCGCGCAGCAGGCAGCGCACAGTAACCAGCGCCAGTTCCTGGTCCCCGGTAACCCGTCACCAGGTAACCAGTCGCGACGGTCTTGTCCGCGGCGGCCGGCCAGCCCCGGCTCACTATTCGCCGTAGCTCCAGCCCATCGCCTTCAGCGTCAGCGGCTCGCCCTCGCGGTTCTCGCCGCCGGCGACGACGCGGCCGACCACCAGTTCGTGGTCCCCCGTCATCACCGTCTGTACGACCTCGCACTCGAGCCACGCCAGCGCCTGCTCCAGGATCGGGGAGCCCGTCGTCGCCGTGCGGAAGTCGATGCCGCCGAGCTTGTTGCCGGCGCGCGCCTGCGGCTCGACGAACTGCTCGATCAGCCGTGTGTCCGCTTCAGCGACGAGGTTCACGCTGAAGACCCGCGACGCGCGGATGTTCGTCATCGTGTGCGATTCCGCTTCCACGGCGAGCGCCACCATCCGCGGCTCGAAGGAGCACTGCGTCAGCCAGTTCGCCGTCATCCCGTTCACCTCGTCGCCGTCCTTCGAGCCGATGATATAGAGCCCATACGAGATCTGTTCCAGCGCGGGCTTCGCCGATTCTGCGGGCATCGCGGGCCGTCCTTTCGTCGCTGCGCGCCGGCCTCCGGCGGTTCCCGACCATGGTAGCGCCGGCTGCCGCAGATCGCAGCGCGTCGCGGACCGGCCGCGGCGGCGACGGCCTCGAACCGGCGCGCCCGACGCGCGCATCGACGCGTTCGCTCTCTGAACGAGGATTGTCCGCGCGCGACATCGTGCGTACGATCAGGCCATGCAGCAGTCCGATGCCTTGCGCCCCGTCGGCAGCGGCGGCCGCTCGTTCCTCGGCGTGCGGCGGATGGAGCCGCAAGACGACGGCGTCCACCTCTACGACGACGCCGGCGAGGAGCTGGCGGTCGTCGCCTACGGCGAGACGGTGTACGTCAACGGCCGCGTGATCACGTTCAAGGGTTGAGCTGCGGCGCCCGCTGGCGCGGAAGCTGCGACGTGCCATCCCGGCCGCCGGCTTCCGTGCTCGCGTCCGGGGCTGGGCTGGTCGCGCGGCCGCCAACGGCCGACGCGACGCCACGCCGGCATGAGGCGCCGTCGTCGCCCGCGCCGTCAGCCTGCGCGTCGTGGCTCAGCCGATGCCGCGCTACTCGATGTCGACCTTCTGCCGGCGGCCGGGGCCGTCGTCCTCGCGACGCTCCGTTGCGCTCAACGCCGCATCGATCACATGCCGCATCGCCATCAGCGCATCCTTGCGCGCGTCCAGCAGGTGGCCGCGCGCCTCGTCGCTGAGGATCCGCGGGGCGTGGACCCGGAAGACGTAGTCGCCTTCGTCGGTGTGTTCGGCGTCGAAGTACTTACACTGCATGAGGACCCGCCTCCCACGATGGATTCGCTGCCAGCGTACCACGCCGTCGCCGCCCTGAGCACGATAATCCGCAGCGATGGAGCGATCGTGCGCGCCCGTCGCCAGTGGTCACGCGCTCGCGCCCGGGCAGCCTCTCCCGGTCGGCGTGCGATGCAGCTCACCTGCGTGGAGGCGGTTCGTCGCCGGCGCTACGCGGATTTCCGGAAGCGCACCTCGAGCCGGTCGCCCTCCATCTTCGCGCTCGCCTGCTCGGCGCCCACCAGCGCCCGCGGCAGGATCAGGTTCCGCTTCTGGTTGCCGACGCGCACCAGCAGCTCGTCGCCCATGCGTGTCAGCTCGATCTCGTCCTTCGAGACGAACGGCAGCGCGAGCGAGAGCACGTACTGGTCCCCGTCCTGGCGGATGTCCTGCGCCGTGCCCTCGTACATCACCGGCGTCGGGTCGGCGTCGCCATAGATCTCGCGTCCGAACTCCTCCAGGCGGTCGAAGCCGACGACCTCATCGGGCATCAGCGTCGCCGGCAGGATCGGCAGCGGCGCGAACCCCTGCTTGACGAGCTCGATGTACTTCGCCTGGCTGTCGCGCCAGTGCGTGAAGTAGGCGCCGGTGCCATCGTTCGGCAGGATGCGGTTGACGACGACGAGGTCCGTGAAGTAGCCGTACAGGTTGAGGTACGTGTACGTGCGCTGCGCCTCCTTGATCACCATCTTCTCCGGGTTCATCACCAGCCGCACGCTCGACTGCTTCGAGTCGGTCAGGATGTCGCGCATCCGCTCCAGCTTGAGCAGGATGTCGTGCGCCGCGTCGAACACCTCGTCGCCCGGCACCGGCAGGTCGGTCACGCGCCGCAGGATCGGGCGGGCGATGCGCGTTGCCGCGCGCTGGATCGGGAAGATGTGCTGCAGCCACCACGACATCACTTCCGGGAAGCTCAGCAGCCGCAGTGTCTCGCCCGTCGGCGCGCAGTCGACGATCACCGTGTCGTACGCCTGCTCGTCGTGATACGTGAGCAGGTAGAGCAGCCCCGACAGCTCCTCCATCCCCGGCAGGACCGCCATCTCCTCGGCGACGATCTCGTCGAGGCCGCGCCATGCCATGAGGATGCGCAGCCACTCCTGCAGCTTCCCCCAGTGCACGTCGATCTCGCGGAAGACGTCGAGCTCCTGCGCCCAGAGCCGCGGCCGCACCTCCTTCGGCGCGCCACCCAGCGCCAGATCGAGCGAATCGCCGAGGCTGTGCGCCGGGTCCGTCGACATCACGAGCGTCTTGTGCCCAAGCTGCGCCGCCCGCAGCGCCATCGCCGCCGCAACGCTCGTCTTCCCGACGCCGCCCTTCCCGGTGTAGAGGATGATGCGCATAGTCGCCGCCAGTGTATCGCGCTCCACCCGCAGGCCGGCACATCGTACGTCGGCGCGCTGGCGTTGCCTGGGCCACGCGGCGTCAGCGCTCGCCTGCTCAGTCGCTGTCGTGTGCGGTTGTCGTCAGCGGATGTAGGCGACGATGATCAGCGCGATCAGTGCGAAGAACGCCAGCCAGGCGATGTCGGCCCACCATCCCCAGCGGATGATGCTGTCACTGCCGTGCTGCTGTCCGTGCCGGCGCCGCCAGTAGTACGGGCGCGGCGGGCCCCAGTAGCGGAACCCGAGCACGAAGAGAAATACGACGATAATCAGCCCCACCCACGTCCAGACGGCCCATGACATGTAGAGCCTCCCAGCTCAGCCCGGCGACCCTGCACCGACGACGGATCGGTCGAACTCCTTCCAAGCAGAGCGCCGCCGCCGATCCCTCGTACTTCGATCTTACTCGCACGACCGTTGCGCCGAGGTCAGGCGCCGCGACGCATCGTGTAACAGGCGCGTGACTGGTGGCTGGTTACCGGCTACTGGGAGGTGGCGGCTGGCGGCTGCCGCTGGCGGCGGGGATCGGTGAATTCGTTACCGGAAAACTGGGTTGGCGTTAGGGCGCTGTCATCGCCCGCGCGGTCGTCAGCAGCGGGTGTAGCCGCAGGAGCGGCAGGCGAGGCAGCCTTCGGAGAAGATAAGAATGGCGCCGCAGTCCGGACAGGCGAGGCCGGTGCTGGTGGCGTGCACGCGACCCGACGGGCGGGCTCGCGTCGGCGACGGGCGGTCGTGGCGTGCGGCATCGCCCGCGGCGCTCGCGGCCGTCGCATCTGGCGCGGGCGTCGCCGTGCCGGCGCGCGAGGCGGCTGTGGCGGTACGGGCGTACGGCCTCGCGGTGCCGCTGCGTCCCGGCGCGGCGCCCGGGGTGCGGGCGACTGGCGTCGAGGCGCGGGTGGACGCGGTTCTGCGTGCTCCGGGCGTTGACGCCGCCTGCGATTCGGCTCTCGAACGCGCCTTCGATGGGCGGGCGTTTGAGGCGCGCGGCGACGTCGCCGTCGTCGGCGACGTGGACGTGCGGGCGTCTGGCGTCGCCGGCCCGGCGCGCTTCGTCCGTGCGCTGCCGCCTGCTTGCGGGCGCCGCGCGGAGCTCGCTGGCGCGGCGGCCGGCGTCAGGAAGCGCAGCGCGAGCCAGCGGAAGATGTAGTCGACGAGCGACGACGCCGTCGGGATCGCCGGGTTCGAGGTGAGCCCGTTCGGTTCGAAGTGGACGCCGCGGAACTTGGCGACGAGGCTCTCGAGCGGGACGCCGTACTGCAACGCGACGGAGGTGAGCACGGCGACGCAGTCCATCAGGCCTCGGATGGTCGAGCCCTCCTTCGAAATGCTGACGAAGATCTCTCCCGGCTGGCCGTCGTCATAGAGGCCGACGGTGATGTACCCCTCCTGCTCGCCGACACGGAACTTGTGCGTCAGCGACTGCCGCTCGTCCGGCAGGTGCCGGCGGTACGGCGAGCCGGTCGGCCGCGCCGCCGTCGACGCAGCCGGCGCCGCCTGCCGGTCCAGCATCTCGCCGAAGCCGAGCGCAACCTCCGCCGCGGCGGCCTCCGCCTGTTCGGGCCCGCGCGCGGTCGCATGCGAGAGCACCTGACGTTCGCGCGCGCCGTCGCGGTACACAGTGATGCCCTTGCAGCCGGCGCGATAGGCCATCATGTACGACCGCTCGACGTCATCGACCGTGGCGTCGTGACGGAAGTTGATCGTCTTGCTGACCGCGTTGTCGGTGTGCTGCTGGAAGGTCGCCTGCATCTTCACATGCCACTCGGGGTCGATCTCGTGCGACGTGACGAAGACGCGCTTCGCCCACGCCGGCACGTCGCTGCGATCGCGCAGGCTGCCACCCTCGGCGAGGTGGCGCACGAGCCTGTCGCTGTAGAAGCCCTCGCGCTCGGCGATGCTGCGGAAGGTCGTGTTGACCTCGGGCAGCATCGTGGGCGTCGTCGGGTCCGCGCGGTCAAGGTAGTGCTGCCGCATGAACGCGAGCGCGAACGCCGGCTCGATGCCGCCGGAACAGTCGGCGATGATGCTCAGCGTGCCGGTGGGCGCCACCGTCGTGCGCGTGGAGTTGCGGAAGCGCCGTCCGCCCGGCGGGCCGCCGGAGGCGTCGTCGTAGACGGAGCCGTGCCACGCCGGGAAGACGCCGCGTTCGACGGCGAGCTGCGCCGATGCGCGGTCGGCGTGCTCCTGTACGAACGACATGACGCGCGCCGCCAGCTCCAGTGCGGCGTCTGAGTCGTAGGCGATGCGGAGGACGAAGAGTACGTCGGCCCAACCCATCACCCCGAGGCCGATCTTCCGCGTCTGCTTCGTCATGCTGTCGATCTGCGGGATCGGATAGCGGTTGCGGTCGATGACGTCGTCCAGGAAGCGCACGGCGAGCGCGACCGCGTCGGCGAGCGCCGGCCAGTCGATGCGGCGGTGCGGCGCGGAGCGATTCGCGCGCTGTGGGGCGTCGCCGGGCGCGAGGACGAACTTCGAGAGGTTGAGCGAGCCGAGGTTGCAGGATTCGTACGGGAGGAGCGGTTGCTCGCCGCACGGGTTTGTCGCCTCGATCAGGCCGAGGCGAGGCGTCGGGTGGTCGCGATTGATGCGGTCGAGGAAGACGAGGCCGGGATCGCCGTTCCGCCAGGCGTTCTCGACGATCGACCGGAAGATGCGCCGTGCCGGGCGGGTGCCGGCGACCTGCCGCGTGCGCGGGTTCACCAGCTCGTACGGCTCGTCGCGCTCGACGGCCTGCATGAAGCGCTCGTTGACGGCGACGCTGATGTTGAAGTTCTGCAGCGACGTCATGTCCGATTTGACGTCGATGAAGGTCTCGATGTCCGGGTGGTCGACGGCGAGGATCGCCATGTTGGCGCCGCGGCGGGTGCCGCCCTGCTTGATCGATTCGGTAGCGGCGTCGAAGACGCGCATGAACGAGACCGGCCCGCTGGCGATGCCGCCGGTCGTCGAGACGCGGTCGCCGGCGGGGCGCAGGCGGCTGAAGGCGAAGCCGGTGCCGCCGCCGCTCTGGTGGATGAGCGCCGTGTCCTTCAACGACGCGAAGATCGCTTCCATGGAGTCGTCGACGGGCAGCACGAAGCAGGCGGAGAGCTGCTGCAGCGGACGGCCGGCATTGCCGAGCGTCGGGGAGTTCGGCAGAAATTGCAGCGAGGCGATCAGCTCGTAGAAACGCGCTTCGGCAGCGGCGACGGCAGCGGCGCCGTTGGCGGCGAACGGCGATTCCGCCTGCGCGATGTCGTGGGCGACGCGACGGAAGAGTTCGTCGGGTGTTTCGGCCAGCTCGCCGCGCTCGTCGCGCGCGAGATAGCGTCGTTCGAGGACCAGGCGGCCGTTGTCACTCAGCGCCGCCGGTCGCCCGTCGGCGGGCGCCGTCGCGCGCGTCCGCGGACGCGATGGCGCTCGCGCTCCGTCCATCGCCGGTGCCGTCTTCGGTTGCGGCTGCGGCCGGCTCGCCTGCGGCTTCCGGCGCGCGGGACGGCCGGCGCCCGAGCGGCCGCGCGTCGATCCCGATGTGCTCAACCAGGGCGGCGGCTTGCTGCGCGGCGTCTGCGGCATGCGAGTAGTATACCAGAACGTCTGTACGGATTGGTGATGGTCGATCTGCGACAGCTTGACGTCCACGCGCAACAGCAACGCGAAACGCCCGTTGTTTTCACCAAGAGGCATATCCAGAGGCGTCCCGCGGCGGTATGATCGCGGCCGTCAGGCGCAGGGAGGCCCGAGGGGCCGCAGGCGGAACAGGGAGGACATGTTGAAGAACTTGCTCAGGAATCAGTCTGGAAGGACGCTCGTCGGCGCCGCGCTCGCGCTCGCGCTCATCGCCGGTGCGACGATGGCCGCGATCTCGATGATATCGGGCGCATCGGCGTCGCCGGACGAGCGCACCGAGGTCGTGATCCATGACGTCGGCTGCGAGCCTGGCACGATGATGGTCACCGGCACGGTCCACTTCGCGGCGGGCAGCCCGGAGTTCGTCATCTACCTGACCGACCACGTGCCGGGTGAGAGCGACTTTTTGCCGCTGACCGCGCTCGGCGCGTTCCAGGACGTGACGCCCGCGTCGAACCAGTCGACGGTGTCGTTCTCGCTGGACGCGTCGTCAGCGCGCCCCGACGCCAACACACTGCGCGTCCAGACGACGCTCAGTGACGCCAAGAGCATCAGCATCCCGCCGTGCGAAGGTGGCCAGCCGCCGGCGACGGCGACACCGGAGGCGAGTCCGACGGGCGTGCACGGCACGGCGACGGCGAATCCGAGCAAGACCGCCGGCGCGACGAAGACCGTGGGCGCGACGCAGACCAGCGTGCATCCGACCAAGACCGCCGGCGCGACCCAGACCGTGGGCGCGACGCAGACCGTGGAGGCGACCGAGACCGCCGAGGCGACGAACACGGCGCAGCCGACGGCGACGAACACGGCGATGCCGACGGCGACGAACACCGCGATGCCGACGGCGACGAACACGGCGCAGCCGACGGCGACGAACACGGCGCAGCCGACTGCGACGAACACGGCGCAGCCGACGGCGACGAACACGGCGCAGCCGACGGCGACGA
>JADMII010000038.1 GCA_015478665.1 Dehalococcoidia bacterium | reverse complement strand
TGCAGCGGACAAAGTCTCGGAACACTTAGCGGTCAAAGTCTCAGAACTTCAACAGACGGTGCGCGGAATCCTTGACACTAGGAAAGGCCGATGCTAGATTCCCGATTGATACGGGATTCACAAACGGCGGAGCGTCGACGCACCCTGCGACGGCCGGGCGGCGGTCACCGGGAGGCGCGGCAGGAGCACCGAATGGACATCCTCTGGACGCTGCCCGTGCCGTGGGCACCCGACGCGCTGGAACTCGCATACGTGCTCGCCACGATCCTCGTTTCGCTCGGGCTGATGGTAGCGTTCGGCGCCTGGTGGTCCCGCTAGGGCCGGGGGAGGTTTCGCGATGGCGATGACGGAGCAGCCCAAGGGCCCGGGACTCGGCGACTGGCTCTACGACAAGCTCTTCCACAACTACATCTGGAGTTCGGTGTTCCGGTCGGGATACCCGAGCACGCCGCGCAACCAGATGCTGGCGATCGCGACCAACGTCTTCCTGCACCTGCACCCGACGCGCATCCACAAGACGCACGTCAAGATCACCCACACCTACTGCCTCGGCGGGCTGAGTTTCTTCATGTTCCTGGGGCTGACGGTCACCGGCGTGATGCTGATGTTCTACTACGTGCCGGACGTCAACCGCGCCTTCACCGACGTGCAGTCGCTGGAGACGAACGTGCGCTTCGGCATGCTGATCCGCAACCTGCACCGCTGGATGGCGCACGCGATGGTGCTGACGGTTCTGCTCCACATGATGCGCGTGTTTTACACCGGCGCCTACAAGCCGCCGCGCGAGTTCAACTGGGTCGTCGGCGTGATCCTGCTGGTGCTGACGCTGCTGCTCTCGTTCACCGGCTACCTGCTGCCGTGGGACCAGCTCGCGCTCTGGGCGATCACCGTCGGCACGAACATCGCCGGCGCGGCGCCCATCCTCGGCGGCCAGTCGCGGTTCGTGCTGATCGGCGGCTTCGACGTCGGCCCGAACGCGCTGCTGCGGTTCTACACGCTGCATGTGATCGCCCTGCCGTTGCTGGCGGCGATCTTCATGTCGGTGCACTTCTGGCGCATCCGCCGCGACGGCGGCCTGGCGCGGCCGCTCTAGCGGAGGGAGCGAAGCATGGCGGTAGCAGCACCAGCCGCGCGCGCGCGAGAGACCGTCCGCCAGAAGCGAGAGCGCGATCAGGAGCTGCTGGTCTGGCCGGATCTCGTCTTCGTCGAGTTCATCTGCGCCGTGCTCTTCACGATCACGTTCGTCGTGCTCGCGACGTTCTTCGACGCGCCGCTGCTGAACAAGGCGAACCCGAACGTCACCCCGAACCCGTCGAAGGCGCCCTGGTACTTCATGAACCTGCAGGAGCTCCTCCTGCACATGGACAAGGGCCTCGCCGGCGTCATCGTGCCGACGATCCTGCTCATCGGCCTGATGGCGATCCCCTATGTCGACCGCGACAACGAGGGGCAGGGCTCCTGGTTCGGGACGATCAACTCCGTCCGCATCACCGTCTTCAGCTTCTTCTGGTCGAGCATCTGGATCTCCTGGCTGATCCTCTGGGACAACGGGAGCCACGTGCTGGTGTACCAGCACCTGCCGCAGCTCTGGGGCAGCAACACGCGGCTGCAGTGGCTCGGCGACAAGAATCCATTCGCCGGCTGGCCCGTCGAGGGCGCCTTGAAGCCGATCTGGGACTTCATCTTCCTGCGCAACCGGCTGGCGATCCGCGACACGTGGAGCTGGAGCCTGCCGGTGCCGTTCCAGCCCGGGTCCGGCCCCCACGACGGCCGCCTCGACTGGCCGCAAGACTTCACGCGCATCCCCCTGCCACTCAACGGCACGTGGCTCTGGCATTGGGCCCAGCCCGGCTGGATGCCCGGCTGGATGCTGCATGTCTACTGGTACAAGTCGACCTTCAGCCTGCCGGCGATCACCGCCGAATGGGCCGTGCCGATCCTGGCGATGCTCGGTCTGCCGGCGCTGATGATCATCATCCTCCGGAAGATCGGCTGGGCGCACACGATGCGCGACGCGATCATCGCGTTGTTCACGGGCTTCATCGTCGTGTACTTCGCGCTGACGATCGTCGGCGCGGCGTTCCGCGGCAAGGGCCAGCAGTTGGTGCCGCCGTATCGTGTGCCAAACCTCAACGATGACCCGGCGATCCAGCGGCAGGTGCCGCTGTCGCCCTCGCAGTTCGTTGTCGTGGATGCGCGTACCCCGGGAAGTGGAATCTATGGCTGACGAAGAGACGAACGAGACAGGCAAGAGCGAAGAGAGCAGTGCCGGGAAGCCGCCCGCGGCGAAGCGCGCGGTACCGGCGCGCGCCGCCGACGGTGCCGGCGTCGGCGCCGTCGCCGCGGGGCACGCGGTGGTGATCGCCCAGCCGGCGCCGCTGGGCCCGGCGCTGCCGCAGGTGTCACGGCGCGGCGTGCTGAAGGTGGGATTCTGGGCCGGCCTCGGCGTGATGCTCGCGACGATCGGCACGACGATCATCTACGCGCTCTACCCGCGTCGGGCGCCGGCCAACGGCGGGCAGCAGCGCATCGGCACGAGCGAGGTGAGTCCGTTCGGTGGCGTCATCCCGGTCGGCACCCTCGACCAGTTGGAGGCGGGCCAGAAGATCCACAATCTGGATGCGCGGGCATGGCTCGTGCGCTTCGATGAGGCGCAGGCGGCGAACAACCCGCCCGCCAAGGCGGGCATGATCATCGCGCTCTATCACAAGTGCCCGCACCTGGGCTGCACGGTGCCGTGGCGGCCGGACTTCAGCCGCGAAGACCCGCGGAACAGCAAGACGTACGCGGGTTGGTTCCTCTGCCCGTGCCACGGCTCGACCTACAGCGATGCCGGCGTCCGCGTCTTCGGTCCGGCGCCACGCTCGATGGACACGTTCGCGCTGACGATTACGGGCGGGCGCATGGTGGTCGACACGTCGAAGATCACGCTCGGCGCCACGACGAATCCGACGCGCGCGATCAACCCCGGATAGGCGAGCGTCGCCGCGGCGGCGCGCGATGGCGACAACGGCGAAGAGATTGCGGGAAGACGCGTGGATTCGATGGATGATGTGAGCGCGAAGGGCAGGCCATGAACACGAGCAAGCAGATCCGGATCATGGTCATCTTGATCTTCGCCGCGCTGATCGCCGCCGGTGCGTACACGGTGTGGGACCCCTCCCGCGCCAACAACGCAAAAGCCGTCCAGCTGACGAAGACGACGAACCGCGGCGCCTATCTCTTCGCGCAGAACTGCCGCACTTGCCACGGCAACAGCGGTCAGGGGGGCGTGAAGGGCAACCGCCTGGCGCTGGCGCCGCCACTCAACCGCCCGGACCTGCAGGGCCGCAAGACCGCCAATGGTCCCGTCGACAAGGCGAACAAGGACAGCGCCTACAGGTTCGTCTTCAACACCATCACCTGCGGCCGCATCGGCAAGGCCATGCCCACGTGGGGGGACTCGCAGGGCGGCCCGCTGAATCCGGAGCAGATCAAGGACCTCTCCGTCTTCATCACACAGGGCAACGCGTGGGGCACCGCCGCCGAATACGCGCGCGAACTGTCCGATTCGAGCCGCATCCGGCTGACGAAGCCGCTCGACGCTTCGGGCAAGACCGTGTCCGTCAGCCTCGTCGACCCGCTCGGCAAGGACACCTACCTGCAGATCGACGATGAGCTGCTCAAGGTCAATACGGTGGACAAGGGCGCCGGCACTGTCACCGTCGATCGCGGCCAGGGCAACACCACGGCGGCGGCGCACAAGGCCGGCGCCAGTGTCTTGATCGAGCCGCCGATCATCGACCCGGCGAAGGCCTCGATCACCGGCCCCGCCTGCGGGCAGACGGCGCCCGTCGTGCAGCCCACCCCCAGCGGCCCCGCCGGCACGCCCACGGCCGCGCCGACTCCGGCAGCGAACGCGCAGACGATCACCATCGTCGGCGAGAACGTGACGTTCGACAAGACAGCCATCACGGCGAACGCCGGCGCGCCGATCACGATCACGTTCGAGAACAAAGACGCGAGCGTGGACCACAACATTCACTTCTTCGAGGGCTCCAGCGCATCGGGCAAGAGCGTCGCGGCGACCGACGTCGCGGCAGGGCCGAAGACCCAGACGCTGAACCTGGGGACGCTCAAGCCGGGCACGTATTACTACCAGTGCGACGTCCATCCGGACTCGATGAACGGCATCCTGACGGTGAAGTGACCATCGGCCGGCGCGGCGGCACGCGACACACGCCGCGCGTGTTGCGCTCGCCTTGACGCGCGCAAATCAGCGAATCTAGAATCGATCGCAGGACGCGGCTTCCGCGTCCTGCGGCATCTGCGACGGAAGCGAGGAGGAGTTGCGATGGCGAACCAGGTGGGCAAGCGATATCAATGCGCGAAGTGCAGCTCCGAGATGATCGTCACCAAGGCGGGCAATGGCGCGCTCGGCTGCTGCGGCCAGCCGATGCAGCAGAAGAGCTAGAGGGGGAGGCGTCGGGATGCCGAATCAGTTGGGGAAGCGGTTCCAGTGCGCGACGTGCGGCACCGAGGTGCTCTGCATCAAGCCGGGCGAAGGACAGGTGGAGTGCTGCGGCGTCGCGATGGAGCTGCAGCAGCCGAAAGTGCTCCCGTCCGCCGACTGAGCGCGCCAGGACAGGAGACGACGGTACGGTCGCTGCGAGGCGGCCGTATTTTGTTGTGTGCGAGGGGTGGCGAAGCGCAGATGACGGAACTGCGCGCGGACCAGGAGCGCGTTGAGCCGCGCGCGAGGAACTCTGCCCGAGGACTCTCTCCAGAGTGCAGAAGGAGCCGGCGGCGGCAAGCAGTGAGGGCAGGGTGGGATCGGTGAGCGAAGGCCCTCAACCGCCCGATCCCTCTCTCCCAGAGGCGGAGAGGGAAGCTTCGCTTGGGCGCGTGGTCGCGCGAAGAACCTCGTCGCCGGGCGTCATTCTGAGAGCGACGCGCAGGATCTCCCCGGGATCACGACCATGCCCCGAAGATACCGGCCACCCGGAGCGCAGCGATGCCTGTCATCCTGAATCGCGGGCGACGAATCTCTGCGGCGCCACGACCATGGCCGGAAGCTGGCTGGCGTCCGGAGCGCACCGATGCCTGTCATCCTTGAGCGTATGAAGGCGACGCTGTTCCACAACGCGCACGTCCTGACAATGAACGCCGGCCGCCCGCGCACCGAGGCCGTGCTCGTCGTCAATGGGATCATCGCCGCGGTCGGCGATGTTCGCCGGCTGCAGGCGGGCGCGCCAGGCGATCTCCGCGTGGTCGATTGCCAGGGCGGCGTCCTCGCGCCGGCGTTCATCGACGCGCACTGCCATCTCCTGGCGACGGCGGCGCGCACGCTCTCGGTCGACTGCTCGCCCGCGGCAGTGTCCTCGATCACGGAGATCCAGGGCCGCCTGCGGGAGGCGGCGTCGCGCGCGAAGGCCGGCGCCTGGATCCGTGCCGCCGGCTACGACGAATCGCGCCTTGCCGAGCGGCGGCATCCGACGCGGCGGGACCTCGATGCGGCGGCGTCGCAGCATCCTGTGCGGCTGCTGCATCGCAGCGGGCATGCGGTCGTCCTCAACACCGGGGCGCTCGCGGCCGCGGGAATCACCGCGGCGACGCCGGCGCCGCCGGGCGGCGTCATCGACCGCTTCGCCGACGACGGCGAGCCTTCGGGCCTGCTGCTCGAGATGAACGAGCTCGTCGATGCCTTCGTGCCGGCGCTGCCGTACGACGAGCTCGCAACGGCCGTCGAGGCGGTGGCGCATCGGTACCTGGCCGCCGGCGTGACGGCCATCTGCGATGCGACGCACACGAACGACGAGGCGGATCGGCAGCTGTTCGCGCGACTGCAGCGCGAGGGGCGGTTGCCGCTCGATGTGACGCTGATGGAAGGGGCGTCCTCAGCACTGGCAGCTTTCCACGGCGGTCGGGGGGCGAGCGGGGAAGGTGGATCGTCGAGCGCTGGCCCTCAGCCCCGGCCGCTCTCCCACGAGGGGAGAGCGGCCGGGGCGACGGGCCTTCGTGGACGGACGGAAGACGCACTCCGGCCCGAAGCGGGCGACGCGCCGAGCGAGGACGGCGCGCCCACGGGCGAAGCCGCGTTCGCTGTGGCGCGGGCCGACGCCCGGGCGTCGGAGTCTCGCTGGCGGCATGTGAAGATCATGCTGCGTGAGCTGGGCGGGTCGCTCGTGCCGGACGAGCATGAGCTGACAAACATCGTGCGCGAGCTGCATGGGCGCGGCCGCGACGCCGCCGTGCACGCGGTCGAGGAGCGGGCGGTGCGGGCGGCGGTCGATGCGATCGCGGCGGCCGTCGCCGAGCGCCCGCGCGCGCACCGGCATCGCATCGAGCATGCGGCGCTGCTGCCGGCGGGCGCGGCGGTGCGCATGGCGTCGCTGGGGATCAGCGTCGTCACGCAGCCGGCGTTCGTCTTCGAGCATGGCGACCGCTACCTGCGCGACGTGCCGTCGCCCGAGCACGACGCGTTGTACGCGCTCGGCGACCTGCTGCGCGCCCGCGTGCGGGTGGCGGCGAGCAGCGACGCGCCCGTGGGGCCGCTCGAGCCGCTGGCCGGCGTGCGTGCGGCGATGACGCGTCGCACGCGCGACGGCGCGCGCGTGGCGCCGGCGCAGGCCGTCGGCTTCGCTGAGGCGCTGGCGATGTGGACGTCATCGGCCGCGGAGGTCTGCGGGCTGGAGACGACGCGCGGGCGGATCGCGCCGGGGCTGGCCGCGGACCTGGTGCTGCTGTCGCAGGCGGGAGTGGCGGCGGAGCTGGTGGGCGTATGGCAGCGCGGGGAGCGCGTGTGAGATTCGGCGGGTCACCGCCGTCGCTGCGATGGGGCGCCGGAGGGTGGATGGAAGCTGGGCGCGGCCGTCGACCGCATGTGACGGTGGAGGGCGGATCTGTTCGGGAAGGTAGTGGCGGGCGTCCAGGGACTGTTGAGGGGGACGTCGTGAGGCGGCTGGCCGGGCGTCAACCGCGTTTGACAGAATCGCAACCCCGCCATATACTACCCGGCACATAGAGGCGTTGACGCGCGATAATACGTCCGCGAGCGTCGCCTAGCGAGCCGGTGAAGGTGCGAGACCGGCGGGCGCACGGACCGAACTCAGCGCTGAGCCGCCGGGGGGAAGATCGAGTATCCCCGGCCGGGTCGCGACCGTTACCACGCTCCGAGAGCGTCCGCGTTGGCGGACGAAGAAGGGTGGCACCGCGGGCGAGGACCCGTCCCTTTGTGGGCGGGTTTTTTTGATCCCCGGCGCCGAAGGCAACGATGCGTCGTCCGTACACCGTCATCGCTTCCGCTCCCGTGGAGGTCACTCCGGCCTCAGCGCGCCCCGTCGCGTGGCTGCGCTGCGGCCGCGATGTACCGCCGTCACCGCGCGCCTCGTCGGCCCTCGCCGGCCGGCTCCCCGGCGCGCTCCTCCTTACCTAGCGTCCCCGCTCGCCACTTCCCGGCGGGCACGAGGGACGCCCTTACCGGCCGACGACATCGCCCGCGTGACGGGCAGAGGAGCATCGATATGACACGACTGAAGGGCGCAGAGATCATCATGGAGTGCCTCCGCAAGGAGGGGGTGGAGATCATCTTCGGCTATCCCGGCGGCGCCAACCTGCCGATGTACGACGCGCTGCACAAGTATCCGGACATCCGCCACGTGCTGGCGCGGCACGAGCAGGGCGCGGCGCACGCCGCCGACGCCTACGCCCGCGTCAGCGGCAAGCCCGGCATCGTCTGGGCGACGTCCGGGCCGGGCGCGACGAACCTCGTGACGGGCATCGCGAATGCCTGGATGGATTCGGTGCCACTGGTCTGCATCACGGGCCAGGTGGTGTCGTGGCTGCTCGGCCGCGACGGCTTCCAGGAAGCGGACATTACCGGCATCACCATCCCGATCGTGAAGCACAATACGCTGGTGCTCGATGTCGAGGATATCGCGCCGGCGATCGCCGAGGCGTTCCACATCGCGACGACGGGGCGGCCCGGGCCGGTGCTCGTCGACATCCCGCGCGACGTGCAGCAGGCGATCTGTGAGTTCGCGTATCCGGAGAAGGTCGAGCTGGCGGGCTACCAGCCGACGGTCGTCGGGCATGGGCAGCAGGTGAAGAAGGCGGCGCAGCTCATCGCCGAGTCGGAGCGGCCGCTGGTCCTCGCCGGGCACGGCGTCGTCATCGCGCGCGCGGCGGAAGTGCTGCGCGAGGTGGCGGAGAGGGCACAGATCCCGGTGATCACGACGCTGCTGGGCATCGGCGGCTTCCCGGGCACGCACGAGCTGTACCAGGGCATGCCGGGTATGCACGGTATGTACTGGAACAACATCGCCATCCAGGAAGCGGACCTGATCATCGCCGCCGGCATGCGGTTCGATGACCGGGTGACAGGCGCGCTGAAGGACTTCGCGCCGAACGCGAAGATCCTGCACATCGACATCGACCCGGCGGAGATCGGCAAGAACGTGAAGACGATGGTGCCGATCGTCGGCGACGTGAAGAACGTGCTGGGGCAGCTGCTGCAGCACCTGCAGCCGGCGCGTCACGACGCCTGGCGCCAGCGGCTGGCACAGCTGCGCCGGGACCACCCGTCGATCGCCATCCCCGAGACCGACCGGATCCTGCCGCAGTACGTGATCAAGAAGATCTACGAGCTGTCGGGTCCGCATGCGTACTACGCGACCGGCGTCGGCCAGCACCAGATGTGGGCGGCGCAGTACTTCTGGAACGACAACCCGTA